>NZ_JAIZRQ010000010.1:0-215752 GCF_020419685.1 Burkholderia sp. AU33545
CTGGAAAAGGCCCCATTCGAGCCTGGCGGATCAGACGCCGGATGAGGCATACTTCGCGACGCTGCCTGCGATCAAATCGGCAGCATGATTGCCTCGGCCGCTCCACTTAAAAATCTCAGAAAACTGTCCGAACGAGTGAGGCCACCTCTGCTCTACGCCGCCAGCCCTTACCAGGATCACGCTCTATATCGTGAGTTCGAGGCGGAGATGTTCGAGGCGCGGCTGGGGCTGTTGGAAGGTTGGGCGTATCCCGATGCCCGGCTCAGCGGGGGCGCCGGCAAGAAGATCACGCAGACGCGGGCTCGTGCTGCACGGGATCTCAAGCAGCTCCTGAGACAAACGGCCGAGTCGGTCGAACTGCGCAGTACCGGACACGCGTGGTGTATCAGCGGCACGCACGGCTGTCACGGCCAAGGGGTGTACGACCCTTCAATGTGCGGTGGTTGCTCGCAAGCCGTCATCGACCAAGAGCAAGCATCTGCCTGGCAGATGATCCACCTGGACAACCTGCGGCTAGCGGCGATCACCGATTGCGGCCCCGTGGTGGCCGATAAGGCACGGCGGGCGGTCGAGCGCTCGACGCAGGTGCTGCTGGATCTCGGCTGTGCGCTGCCGACCGATGACCAGGTCAGGACGTATACGGCCGCGCAGGAGGGCGCATGATCATCCGTGCAGGCATTACCCCAGCCGAGACCCAAACCGGTTCGGCGCCACGCCGTCGGAGCAGAGCGAGGACGCGCGAGGAGCTGCAGCTGGCGATACTGCGGGTCAAGAACAAGGGGCTGAAGCTCAGCATCTCCGCAGTTGCCACCGAGGCTGGCGTGAGCGCTGGCCTCATCCACAACACGTACTCCGACATCGCCGAAGAGATCCGAGCTCAAGTCGGTCGGGGCACTCGGCAGCAGCGCGATGCCAAGGCCGCGGAGGTCAAGAAAATAAGAGCACAGCTGAAGATTCTGCGCGCGGAGCGCGACGCTGCACTGGCCGACGTTGCGAGGCTGGCCTCGATCAATGAAACACTTCGTCAAGAGGTCGCAATATTACAGGCGGCATCTTGTGGAAAGGTCGTTGCTTTGCCTCCTAGGAGCCAGGTCTAACGCGGGTGCCCGGAGCAACAAACTGTTCGTCGTGAAAGGTCACACCAGGTCGACGTCTTACGCTTAGTATCACTTCCCACTCCGAATTGGCTGTCATGGCCGACTGATGCCCGTACAGGTGGGATCTCATCGTTGAGGCCACAAACGACCCCAGTGTGAGCTACCACGCTGGCATCGGGAGCTCCGTGTTCCCTCGCGCGCTATAATTAATGGAACCTCCCCTACGATTCGCTGATTCAATGTAGCGTCATCTGAGAAGGAGGATGTCTAAATGCGACGGAGGGTTGAATACGCGCGAAGCGCATCCGGTGACAAGTGCGGCCATTGCATTGGAGCGTCCGAAATCCATTCGAGCAGGAAGTGCCTCACGAACCGGACATACTTCCGGCGTGTGCCGCCCGCCAGACCGCGGACGGCGTCGAGGAAAGCGTCGAACTCGTCGAGAAACTGAGCGACTTCAGCGTCCGGCGCCGAGAGCACTTTGGGGGTAGGCCGGCCCGACCGTGGGCGCGACTGTGACATTCTTCTTCTCCAACCGGCCACCATGGCCGGTAGAAGAAGTTCAGAACATTATGCGAAGCGTTGCCACCCGGCCGCAGACATTGGACCGCGCGTCACGAAGCCGCACCAGGATCGAACTCGTGTCGCTGCGCATAATTTGACGCTGAGCATAATCGTGAATATGCGAAGCTTCGCATATTCACGAATCCCGGCCGACCCTCGGCCCTGCCTGCTGCATAACGCCAGTTATGACTTCAACGATGCGTTGTTGCCGGCGGTGGCGAGTTATTTCGTGAGGTTGGTGGGGCGGGTTTTGGGGAGGGCAGGTCAGGAGCGCACTTTGGCACCCAGAGGTTGAAGGCGCCAACTCAATGCTGGCGCCCTCGGGTCATCAGAACTTGTGCTTGATCCCGACACCTACCGCCCAGGGCGAATAGCCGGCCTGGACGGTATCGTTCGCAAATACGCCAACTGCGGCGTTGCCGTTGCGGTTATTGTGGTAGTAGATGGCGTCTGCGAATAGTGTCGTACGGCGCGACAGGTGGTACGCATAGTTTACCGAATAGCTCTGCGTGATCCGCTCGCCGCTCTGGCTTACGTGCGCGGTACCGATGTTGATATCGCCCGGGCCGACGGGAATGCCGGCGTTGACTTGCCAGGACGAAGCCGACCAGTTATCGCCGGTGCGGTGCGCGTGTATGTAGTTCGCGCCAATCTCGATGTCGTGCCAGGTTTTGTACGAGACGCTGATCAGTTCCGTTTTCCAACTCGAAGAGTCTGACGTTTTGACGCTCGTGTAGTAGTTGTAGTCGTTGTACGCGACGTTGAACTTGAACGGACCGGTTGCATAGCGAATCCGGCCGCCGATCTGTCGCCCGGACAGGGACTGAAAGCCGGCTATGTTCGAGAATCCATACGCGACATCGGCGCTCAGGCCGCGCCAGTGCGGCGTCGAGTAGTACACGCCGTTGGAGAAGTAGTCGGTGTATGTGTCATAACCGAGCACGGTGTCGTATTGCAGCTTGATAGCAGCGAGACTCGAGTCACTGAAGTCCAGGTTGCGATCCGAATCGACATAGGCCCAGTAGTCAGGTTTATGCATCCGTCCGAGTTCAATTCGGCCGAGAAACGGGTTCGACAGCCCAACATAAGAACCTTTACTCCACATCACGCCGTTCGATGGACCTTTTCCGCTCAGTAGCTTGAAGCCCTGCTCCAGGAAGAAGAATGCGACGGTTTGTCCGCCCAGCGATTCCGTCCCGCGTAACCCCCAATAGGACGTACCGTTCCACATCTCGGTGTTGCGTATCCCGGCGTCTGAGTTGCCCGTCATGAATCCAGTCTCCACCTTGCCGTACATCAGGACCGAAGAGATATCGGGTACTGGCTTTGCGGTGTTGTTGAAGCTGCCGGTATCGGAATCCTTTCCGGTCGTCGGCGCATATGGGTCTGCTGCCATTGCGTGTGTGGTGAGGCAGGCGGTACCGGCTGCAAGCAGGAGTCGGGTGGTCGTTTTCATGTTGGATGTCTCCGGGATATCGTTATTGGAATCGGGCTCGCACAAGGTCAGCGCACGGACAGGCAATCGGGCGCAACGCGACTGCGCACGAGGGCAGTGAAGTCATCGAGGCGGCATGCGCCGGGGTGGGCTGGGTCATCGCAGCCGGCGATGCGCAGCGGCAGGCGCGAAGGTGGGACGGTCGCGGATAGCGGCGAAGCGTTGCGTAGCTGCGCAAGCGACGCGTAGTCGAGCTCGAGCGTCACGTAGCGCGTACGGGATGCCGGATCGAGCCAACGAGCGAATACGAGCCCCGCACCCGGCGGCGTGTGGTCAGGTTGATCGGGAAGAGACCAGTCGAGGTCGAGCATGCCCGCGACGTTCGCGAGATTCGTATCGTGCGCGCCGAGTAGATACACGCGAGCGTCGGCCGGCGCATGCGTCGGGAATGCCGCCGGTTCGCCAGTACCCGCTGTCAGCGCGCCCACGACATCGGCAAGCAACGGCGTGCCTTTACGAATGGCGACGGCCGGCGTTTTCGCAATCAGGTCGAACTGGGCATTGTGGGCCGCGAGCAACGTGTCCCAATCGTCGCGATCGCGGATACGGCCCCATGCCACTTCCTCGGCCGGCATGCCCTGTGCGTATTCGAGCAGAAACACCTCTGAAACGGTCGACGCGATGCCGAGCGGGCCATCGAGGCGGATACGCCGCCCGGATTCGTCGATCTGCACGCGCGTCGGCAGACTTGCAAGGCTGCACACGTCGTCGGCTGCGTTCTTGCAGCGCAGGCTGGACGGGAAGTCCAGCACGTCGTTCATGCGCGCCAGCGACGTCGCGTACCGCCGTTGCAGCGAAGCCGGGCCGTCGGGGCCGAGCCGCGCCGCAATTGCCGCATGGACGGCTTTCGGATCGAGTCGACACTGGCCGGACTCAGCGGCATGAAACAGCGGATCGTCGCGGTCGAGTTCGGCCTGGTGTGCGCCATGCAACCCGCACCCCGGCGCGATGCCGTCGAGCAGGGCATCGGCCGTCACGCGTGTGCGCTGATCGACGTCGGCCCACGCGGCGACGTGGCCGGCGGACGGGCAGGTCGTCCTTTCCGGCAGCAGATGCTGCCGGCGAAACCAATCCCCGTACCAGTTTCCCATCGCCCGGATCATCGATTCACCGCGTGGCGTCAGTTCGCCGGCGGCGACGGGCCAGACGGGCCAGGGCCGGGTGGTCAGTTCGGCTAGGGGTGGCTTGGTTCGGGTCGGCGAACGAACGCCATGCCGGCTGACGATGACGACGGATTCGAGCCGCCAGCCCGACATTGCGGCCAGTGCGTCGATTCCGGCGTGCGTGGGTGCCGCCTCGATGCCGGCACGGGCGCACATCGATACGGCCGCGGCAAGTGCCGCGACGCCGATTCGAATACCGAACGCGCGCTGACATGATGTTCGACGCAGGACGGCTTGAAACGAACGAGGGGACATCATCTCGACAATCTCCCGGTATCAATTTGCACACGAGTGCAATCAATAACAAAAAAAACGATCAGAACCGGACGGTCAGTCCGAGCATGAGTGCGAGCTGGTTGTGGTTCGACGACGGCGTCGAGTTTTGCGAATCGCCGACCAGCGCGGCGGCATCGATGATCTGCGGCGCACCGGCGGCGCCGAGCGTCTCCCCGGATGCGTGCGTGTACCCTTGCAGCGCATACACCGTCGTGCGCTTGGACAGGCTGTAGCTTTCCTTCAACGCGATCTGCTGATAGCGCGCGGGCGACGCGATGCCGTTCGCTTTCGACGCGAGCGTGTACGAGTAGCCGCCGCCGATCGAGAAAGCTGGTGTGAAGCTGTAGACGGCAAGGGCGCCGTACGTATTGAACATGGCCGTATTGGCGAACAGCGACTTGTGCCCCGGCGCATAGCGGACATTCGAGTAGTTGAGCCCGAGCACCAAGTCGCCGATCCGGTAGTTGGCGACGATCGCCGCATGCTGGATGCTGCGGGCGGAAACGTAACCGGCATTCACGGATGAATTGGGGATGCTGGCCGTCGACGTGCTGTCGAAGCCGGACGTGAGTGCGGCGTTGTCCATCCGCAGATAGCCGGCCGCGATGCCGAGCGGTCCGCTCTCGTATTTGAGTGCGGCACTGATCGACTGGCCGCGGCCGGCGCTGCCCGGGATGCCACCCACGCCGTAAAGCAGCCCCGCGGTGACGCCGCCAAAGGTCGGAGACACATAAGAGACCGCATTGTTGATTCGGAAGCTGCTGTCCAGTCCGTCGATATCGCCAGGATGTGCGCCCGTCGCGCCGGTCAGCCAGTTGCTGCCGGTGTAGGGGCCGACGAACAGGTAATAAGGTGTGTATTGGCGGCCCAGTGTCAGCGTGCCGACGCTGCGGCTGCGCAGTCCGACAAATGCCTGGCGATTAAACAGAAGGCCGGCGCTCGACGCCGCTCCGGTGTTCAGGTCGAACCCGGCTTCGAGCTGGAAGATTGCCTGTAGGCCGCCGCCGAGATCCTCTGATCCTGTCAGGCCGAATTTTGACGTCGACAGGTTACCGGCGCGCAGATAGGTGCGCGCCGCGCCACGCGAGTTGTTGACGTATGCGATGCCGTCGTCGGCCACGCCGTACAACGTCACGCTGCTCTGCGCGAACGTGGCATGCGCTGCAAACAGCGCGACAAGCGGAAGCAATCGGCGGATCGTTCGGCTCGAACGGAAAGGATTGGGGGTCATGCGAGTGTCTCCTGTTGTAGTCATGCGGCGGATCTCTTTGTCTTCGACATCGAATTTCGTTATGCGAATTAAGTGGGTGGGCCAATTCCCCCGTGGCGACCTTGCCACATGGAGGAAGAAGTGCGACGCGAATTTTCCGGCGGCCGTTGAATTCGGCCCGATCGTCAGACCATCAGCCGAGGTCGAGCGCATTCGTCAGATCGCCCGGCGGCGTTGCGTTGCGCGACGCGAACGCCTTGTCGCGCCCGGCGACGCCGTCGAGCGGCGCGAGCCCGTGCACACGGCTGATGAAGCGCAGGATCGAGTTCGTGTCGTACAGCGTGTGATCGACGTGGCCCTTCTTCGCGAACGGCGAGATCACCAGCGCCGGAATCCGCGAGCCCGGGCCCCAGCGATCGCCGACCGGCGGTGCGACGTGATCCCACCAGCCGCCGTTCTCGTCGTGCGTCATCACGATCACCGTGTTCGCCCACTGCGGGCCGCGCCGGATGTGCTCGATCACGTTCGCGATGTGACGATCGCCCGATTCGACGTCCGCGTAGCCCGCGTGCATGTTCAGGTTGCCCTGCGGCTTGTAGAACGTGACGGCGGGCAGGCGGCCCGCGTCGATGTCGGCGATGAAGTGGTTGGTCGACGCCTCGTCGCCGAGGCCCGCGTCGCGCAGGTGCCGGCGGCGTGCGTCGGTGCCAGGCGCGAAGCTCGCGAAATAGTTGAACGGCTGGTGGTGATACTGGAAATCGGGCACGGTGCCCGTGTCGCGATGCTCGAGCGCGTACTGCCACGCGCCGCTGTACCACGCCCAGTCGACGTTCTTTTCCGACAGGCGATCGCCGATCGTCGCGTAGCCCTGCGGCGGCATCACTCGATGGTCGGCCGGGTCCGCGTATGCGGCGTTGCCCGGATCGGGCGGCGGCACGTAGCTCGGCTGATACGGCGGCGCCATCGTGTTGACTCCGTAGCCGTCCGGCGTCAGCGGGCCGTCGGCCGCGAACTTCGGCGGACCGTCGAGCGCGGACGCCGGCGAATCCTTCGCGAGCTTCAGCCGCGTGCCGGCCGGGTCGTCGCCCTCGACCTGCGACAGCAATTTCGCCGCATGCGGATGCTTGTGGGCGTCCGGATACAGCGGCGGCTGCGCGGAGATGAGGAACATGTGGTTCATCCACGAGCCGCCGAAAGCAGCCATGAAGAAGTTGTCGCACAGCGTGTATTGCCGCGCGAGATTCCACAGCCGCAGCGTGTCGGCCGAATTGCGGTAGTGGCCCATCACGAGGCTGCCCGAATCGGCCCATGCCGCGAACTGGTTGTTTCGGCCGGCCGCGATCTGCATCTGGTTCTGGTAGAAGCGGTGCCACAGGTCGCGCGTGATCACGCCGTTCGGCAGCGGCTCGCCCTGCGCGTCGGCGATCCGGAACGGTGCGTTCGGCAGCTTGTCGATGTCGCGTTCGGCGATCGCGTAGCGCTTGCCGCCCACTTCCTGCGCCTGCGGCACGAGCCCGCCCCAGATCTTCGGCAGCACGGGCAGCGGCGTCTTGCCGTCGCGATCGAGCTGTTGCGCATGTTCGGGCCGAACCTCGCTGAGCGGATGCTGCACGCCGGGGAAATCGCCGTACAGATTCGAGAAGCTGCGGTTTTCCGCATAGATCACGACGATGTGCCGCACCCGCTGGCGCAACGCTTCGTCGATGCGCAGGTCGGCGGCCGAACGCGGCGCATGGCCGGCGGTGGTTTCGCAGCCGCCGAGCGCGACACCCGCACCGAGCGCGGCAAGGCCGACGAGCATGCGGCGGCGGTCGGGATCGTCCGGGCTTGGCTCTGGCATATCCGGTGACGTTGCGCAATTGAAGCTGGATTCCATCGAGTTGTCTCCATGTCGTGCCTGCGGATGCGGGCCATGTCAACCGGGCGGCGCCGGCGTGATGGCCGGTGAGCTAGAATGCCGGGCCAGTGATTGGCTGGAAGCATATTGCACTCGTGTGCAAATCGAATCGGGATTTTCCCGGTATGCATGTGAATTCGTTGGTTTCGAGGCAGACTTGCCGGGCAAGACATCGTTCGTCCGACGGGCCGCAGACGGCAGGAATCGCATCGGATTTCGTCTGGTTTGATAAGCTAGCGATCTCCACGACTGACGCAGATTGGCCATGCGCGAGACACTCATGACGGACAAAGAGAAAGAAAAGAGCTGGGCGACGGCAACCGATGTCGCACGACTTGCCGGCGTGTCGCGCTCGGCGGTGTCGCGGGCGTTTACGCCTGGCGCCAGCGTGTCCGACAAGACGCGTGCCCGGATCATGCGTGCGGCCGAGCAGCTCGGCTATCAGGTCGACTACAACGCACGCAACATGATTCAAGGTCGCAGCAGCTTCGTCGGAGTGGTGACCTCTGGCCTGGAGAATCCGTTTCGCGTGAAGCTCCTGTCGCCGCTCGCCCATCATCTCGGCGAGCAGGGCTTCTTGCCGATCCTGATGGATGCGGACGATGCCGATCAGATCGCTCACTCGCTGCAAATTCTGCTCAGTTACCGTATTGCTGGTGTGATCATGACCTCGGGTGCACCGCCGCTTGCGCTCGCCCGCGAATACGTCGCCCGTCGCGTGCCGGTCGCGATGCTCAACCGGGCCGCTGAGATCGACGGCGTCGACGTCGTCAACAGCGACAACGAGACCGGCGGAAGGCTCGCCGCGCAACGGCTCGTGCAGGCGGGCGGAAAGCGGTTCGCTTTTGTTGGGCCGCATCTGTCGAACTTCAGCGGCAAGGCACGTTGCGAGGCGTTCGTGCAGACCTTGCGCACGCTGCCGGGTCGCCGGGGCGAAGTCGAATTGTGCAACACCTCGACCGACAGCTACGAGAGCGGTCAGCAAGCCGCGAAAACGCTGCTGGACCGCTCGCGCGGTATGCCGGACGCGGTGTTTTGCGCCACCGACATGATCGCGCTCGGTTTCATCGATGCGGCCCGGCAGCGCTTTGGCCGAAGCGTGCCGGAGGACCTCATGGTGATCGGATTCGACGATATCCCGCACGCCCGCATGGGAAGTTATCGCCTGACGACGATCGCGCAGAACGTGGACGACCTGGCCCGGGAGGCCGTCGACGTTCTGGTCGACCGGATGACCGATTTCACGCTCCCGACTCGCACGCGCGTGGTGCCGGTTTCGCTCGTCGAGCGGGATTCCGCCGGCCCTGTCTCCGGGTAAGCCCCGACGCTGGAACAGGAATTCCAGCGTTTCGAAGGTTGAATCGCGGTTTCGTTGGTGCTACATTGCACTCGTGTGCAAAATTCCGGACGACACCGGGACAACGCGGCGGCCACCAACGATGTGGGACGGCGCGGACAATCAAAACATGGAGACAACCGATGAAATTCCCGTTGCGAAGCGCCGTCGCCACCGTGCTGGCAGCAGCCTCCCTGACGGCCGCGCACGCGGCCGGCAACCTGAACGTGCTGTGTTCCGCGGATCTCGAGTGGTGTCAGCTGATGAAGACGCGGTTTGAGAAGGAAACCGGTATAGACGTATCGATGATCCGCAAGAGCGCGGGGGAAAGCTTTGCGCAGATTCAGGCGCAGGCGAAGAATCCGCAGGTCGACGTCTGGTGGGCAGGGTCCGGTGATGCACACCTGCAGGCGGCGTTCGAGAAGCTGACGCAGCCCTATCAGTCGCCTCTCGCGGCACAACTGCAGCCGTGGGCGCAGACCTTCGCGACGGTGGCGGACGGTCGATCGATCGGCATCTACCAGGGCGTACTGGGCATTGGCTACAACGAAACGGAAATCAAGTCGCGCAAGCTTCCGGTTCCGAAGTGCTGGAAAGATCTGCTGAATCCAGCTTACAAGGGCGAGATCCAGATCGCGAACCCGAACTCGTCGGGCACGTCGTACGTCGCGCTCGCGACGCTCGTGCAGTTGTTCGGCGAAGATGACGCATTCAAGTACCTGCGCGCGCTGAATGCGAACATCAGCCAGTACACCGATACCGGCGTTGCACCGGGCGAGGCTGCGTCGCGAGGCGAGTCGACCGTCGCGATCGAATTCATGCACGACCTGATCAAGCAGAAGGTTGCGGGTTTCCCGATCGCCGTCGCACCAGCTTGTGAAGGCACCGGCTTTGAAATCGGCGGTATGAGCATCGTCGCGGGCGCGAAGCATCTGGCCGAAGCGAAGCGCTTCTATGACTTCGCGCTGCGCGCTGATACCGAGACCGCTGCCGTTGCCGCGAAGGCTTACCAGATCCCGGCGAATCGAGATGCGAAGGTGCCGCCGCAGGCGCCAAACGTTGCATCGATCAAGCTGGTCAATTACGACTTTGCAAAATACGGCTCACCGCAAGTTCGCAAGCACCTGCTGCAACGCTGGACGACCGAAATCTACAATCACGGTAACTGACGCGAAGATGAACAAGATCTTGTCGAGTTGGCTCGCGGTGGCGGTCTTCGCGCTCGTCGCGCTGCCCTGGTATCAGCAGGATGCGGGCGTGTTCGCGTTTCGCTGGATCGGTGACGCGCTGCGCGGCACACCGTGCGCGGCCCCGCTGTTCTGGCAGATGTTGCACGACGGGATGGCCGGCGCGTGGATACTGGCCACGTGTCTCGCCGCCGCCGGCGCGGCGCTGGCGGTGTTGCGCCAGCGTCGCGTGCTGGGCGCGGCGTGGATCGGATGCGGCGTGACCGGCCTGATCGTGATCGGCTGGCTCGCGTGGGGCACCGCATTGCCGACGGGGCTCGGTGCCGGCGCATTTCTGGCCGCACTGGCGTTTCTCCTGATCGCGACGAGCGGCGCGGCACTGACGGGCGCGTGCCGTGGCGACCTGTTCGTGACCGGTGCGATCGGGATCGTCGTCGCTCTGATTGCGATATTCGTGTTCTGGCCAGTCGGCAACATACTGCTCGACGCATTTCGCAATGCTGACGGCGCGCTCAGGTGGGCGTCGGCGCTGCCGCGCGTCATGTCGCGCAGCGTGTGGGGGCTCGCCTGCCTGTCCGGCGGACGCAGTTGCGGCGTCGCATGGAACACGCTGGCACTCGCGATCGCGAGCGCCGCCGGATCGGTCGCGCTCGGTTGCACCCTTGCACTGCTGGCCGCACGCAGTGCGGCGCGCTGGGTACGGGCGCTGCGTAGTCTCGCGGTGCTGCCGATCATCACCCCGCCGTTCGTACTCGGCCTCGCGCTGATCCTGCTGCTCGGTCGCAACGGCGCACTTACGCTGCTCGTCGCGGACCTGTTTGGCGTGGTGCCCGGCCGCTGGCTCTACGGCATGCCCGGCGTCTGGCTGTCGCAACTGCTGGCGTTCACGCCGATCGCTTTCATGACGCTCGTCGGCGTCGTCGAAGGGGTCGGCCCGTCGCTGGAGGAAGCGTCGCAAACGCTCGGTGCGTCGCACTGGCAGACGTTCGTCACGGTGTCGCTGCCACTGATGCGCCCGGGGCTCGCGAACGCGTTCCTACTGTGCTTCATCGAAAGCATGGCCGATTTCGGCAACCCGATCGTACTGGGCGGCAATTTTCACGTGCTGTCGACCGAGATCTACTTCTCGGTGGTCGGCGCGCAGAACGATCCGGGCCGGGCAGCGGGCCTGGCGCTCGTTCTGCTCGCGTTCGCGCTCGGTGCCTTCCTGCTGCAGAACCGCTGGCTTGGCCGCCGTTCATACGTGACGGTGTCCGGCAAGGCCGACAGCGGCGCGCACGCGGCGCTCGATCCGCGGCTGCGTGTGGGCCTCTGGTGCGTCGCCGTGCCGTGGCTCGGATTCACGCTGGTCGTGTACGTGATGATGTTGCTCGGCGGCTTCGTGAAGGTCTGGGGCGTCGACAACAGCCTGACGCTGATGCATTACGCCGATGCGTTCGGCATCGGCGCGGATGCCGGCGGCCTGTACTGGCATGGCCAGGCGTGGCCGTCGTTCTTCACGACGCTGACGATCGCGGCGATCGCGACACCGCTGACGTCGCTGGTCGGCATGCTCACCGCGTGGTTGCTGATTCGGCAGCGCTTTGCCGGCAAGCGCCTGCTCGAATTCGGCACGCTGCTGAGCTTTGCGGTGCCGGGCACGGTCATCGGGATCGCATATCTGCTGACGTTCAACGCAGGCGCGATCCAGTTGACGGGTACCGGCGCGATCCTCGTGCTGTGCTTTGTGTTCCGCAACATGCCGATGGGGCTGCGCAGCGGGATCGCGGCGATGCGCCAGCTCGACGCGAGTCTCGACGAAGCGTCGATCATGCTGCGCGCGAGCAGCTTTACGACGATCCGCCGCGTGATCCTGCCGCTGCTGCGCCCGGCGCTCGCGTCCGCGCTCGTCTACGGTTTTGTGCGCTCGATCACGTCGGTGAGCGCGGTGATCTTCCTCGTCAGCGCGAATTACGACATGGCGACGTCCTACATCATCGGGCTCGTCTCGAACGGCAACTACGGCACCGCGATCGCCTACGCCAGCGTGCTGGTAATCGTGATGCTTTTCATGATTCTCGTGGTGCAGCGTTTCGTCGGGGTACGCCGGCTGCGCGCACATACACGGGTGCAGGATTCCAGCCGGCGCGGTCCGGTTCTGAAAGTGAAGGAGACGACGGTATGAACATGACCCAGTCACGCGGTTCGCTGGTGTTCGAGCGGGTCAGCAAGTACTACGGCAAGAGCGTCGCGGTGGACGACATCAGCTTTCGCATCGAGCCGGGCACGATGGTGACGCTGCTCGGCCCGAGCGGTTGCGGCAAGACCACCACGCTGCGGATGATCGCCGGACTCGAACGCGTCGATGCAGGGCGGATCTTGATCGGCGGGCGCGATGTGACCGATCTGTCGGCGGCGGAGCGCGACGTCAGCATGGTGTTTCAGTCGTACGCGCTGTTCCCGCACATGAGCGTGGTCGAGAACGTCGCGTACGGATTGGCGGTTGCGCGTCGGCCGAAGCGGGAGGCGCGCGAGAAGGCAATGGGCGCGCTGGCGCTGGTTGGCCTTGGTGAGTACGCGACACGCTCGCCGAGCGAACTGTCGGGTGGTCAGCAACAGCGGGTTGCGGTAGCGCGTGCGCTGGTGCTGGAACCGGAGATTCTGCTGCTCGACGAGCCGCTGTCAAACCTCGACGCGAAGATGCGTACCCGCGTGCGCGACGAAATTCGCGATCTGCAGGTCAAGCTCGGTCTGACCGCGGTCTACGTCACGCACGATCAGGAAGAGGCACTCGCGATTTCGGATCGCATCGTCGTGATGAACCGCAAGAAGATCGCGCAGCTCGGCACGCCGCGCGAGATCTTCGACGCACCGGCCGACGAGTTCGTCGCGGACTTTATCGGCAACGCGAATCTCGTCGACGGCGAGATTCGCGTGATCGGCGACAAGGTTGCGCAATGCATGATTGGCGGAACGAGCCTCGACCTGCCGTACACCGGGACGCGCACCGGGGCGGTGCGTATCGCGTTGCGCCCGGAGGCCATCAGGCTCGGGCCGGAGCAGGACGGCGCGATCGCCGGTGAAGTCAGTCGTGCAACCTATCTCGGTCGTGAAATGCAGTACACGGTTCAGTCGTCATTGGGAGAATTGATTGTGGTGAGTCATCGGTTGGATCAGCCGTTTTCGCGGGGCGAGCAGGTCGCGCTCCAGTTCAGCGCGCACGGCGCGGCCATTGTTGGAGCGCACGCATGAGCGCACCGGGGATGGAGACGATCGCGCTCGATGCCGATCTTGCGAGTCGATATGCACTCGTGTGCAAAATTGCTCGGGAAGCCGGGGAGCGCGCGTATCGGATGTTCGTGAATCGCGCGGCGCTCGAGGTCGAGCACAAAGGTTTGCAGGACGTGGTCAGCCTTGCCGACCGTGAAGTCGAGAATCTGGTGC
This sequence comes from Burkholderia sp. AU33545, assembly GCF_020419685.1. Classification (NCBI taxonomy): domain Bacteria; kingdom Pseudomonadati; phylum Pseudomonadota; class Betaproteobacteria; order Burkholderiales; family Burkholderiaceae; genus Burkholderia; species Burkholderia sp. AU33545. The sequence continues at coordinate 13,649 of NZ_JAIZRQ010000010.1, forward strand.
GTGAGCGTGTCAGCGCTGCGTTTCCGGATGATGCGTTCCTCGGCGAGGAAACGGCGGCACAGGCCGGCGCGTCGCTGTTGTCGGAGCGGATCGTGTGGATCGTCGACCCGATCGACGGGACCAGTTGCTTTCTGAACGGGATGCATGCGTGGTGCGTATCGATTGGCGTGCTGATCGACGGTGAGCCAGCGATCGGCGCGGTGTTCGATCCGAACAGCGGCGAGTTGTTTCATGCGGCGATCGGGTGCGGCGCATTCGTCAACGACGCGCCGATCCGGGCCGCCACGGCACGATCGGTGCGCGACGGCGTGGTGGGCGTCGGTTTTTCGCATCGGGTCGTGCCTTCGATGTTCATTCCGTTTCTCGAGCGACTGCTGGCGGACGGCGGGATGTTCATTCGAAATGGCTCAGGCGCGCTGATGATTGCGTACGTTGCGGCCGGCCGGCTGATAGGCTACTACGAACCGCACATCAACGCGTGGGACTGCGTGGCCGGGATCGTGCTGGTGCGCGAAGCGGGCGGTGTCGCAAACGACTTTCTCGCGGGCAACGGGCTGCTGGCCGGCAACCCGATCATTGCGGCTGGCGACGGTTTTTATCCGACGCTCGCCGCATTGATCGCGGGTTGACCCAATCGGCCGCGTTGCGCCCATGACCGGTTCCCTGCACGACGCGATCGGACACGACACTCCCCAAGGTGTCGACGCACTGATGGCGCGGATCGCCGAATCCTTCGACGCGTTGCCGCGCCAGTTGAAGTGCGTTGCGTCGTGGATCGAGGCGAACCGTTCGATGGTCATGGTGCTGCGCATCACCGACATGTCGACCGCATGCGGCGTACCGGCGCCGACCATCGTCCGCTTCGCGCAGCGCTTTGGATTTGCCGGATTCGCCGAATTGCAGGCGGTGTTCCGCGACGAGTACACCGGTGCCAACGGCATCACGCCGAGTTATCGTGAACGGATCAGGCGCCTGATTCGCGATACCCCCGGCATGTGGCCGGCCGCAGCCGCGGCTCGCGAATTCATCGGCGCGATCCGGGCGAGCGTCGACGAACTGGAGGCGTCGTTCGATGCCGATCGCTTCGAGGCGGCGGTCGCGCTGCTCGAGTCCGCAGGGACGATCTATGTGGTCGGCGTGCGGCGTTCGTTCGCCGCCGCGAGCTATTTGTCCTATGCGCTGCAGCACACGTCGAAGCGCGTCGCGCTGGTGTCGGGGCTCGGCGGCATGTACCGGCAGCAGATCCGAAGCGCCGGCAAGGACGATGTCGTGGTCGCGTTTGGCTTCGCGCCGTATGGCGACGAAACGCGGCGGTGCGTGGAGACCGCTCGGCGCCGCGGCGCCGGTTGTCTGATCATCACCGACAGCCTGTTTTCTCCGCTCGTCGAATACGCGAGCGCATCCCTGTTCGTGAAGGAGTCGAGCGCGTTCTCGTTCCGCTCGCTCACGAGCACCTTGTGTCTATGCCAGGCACTGTTTTTCGCGCTTGCATGCAGGCTCGAATCCGGTGCGCCAGGCTCTCCGGAGGCGGATTACCATGACGATTGAAGTAGCACTTTTTGGCGCGGGGCGTATCGGAAAGATCCACGCCGCGAATCTTGCAAGACAGCCCGGCGTACGTCTCAGGTATGTCGTTGACGTCAACGAACAGGCCGCGATCGAACTTGCCGCGCGGCACGGAGCACGTGTCGCGCGTGTTGACGATGCGATCGCCGATCCGGCGATTGCAGTGACGGTGGTGTGTTCGAGCACCGATACCCATGCCGATCTGATTTTGAAATCGGCCGACGCACGCAAGCATGTGTTCTGTGAAAAGCCGGTGGACCTGGCGCTGGAACGTGCCCGCCAGTGCGCAAAGGCGGTATCGGCGGCCGGCGTGGTGGGCATGATCGGGTTTCAGCGCCGTTTCGATCCCACCTTCTCAGCGGTCAAGCGTCGGATCGATGCGGGCGAAATCGGCTCTCCGGAAATGCTAATCGTCACGAGCCGCGATCCCGGAGCACCGCCGCTCGACTACATCCGCCATTCGGGGGGCATTTTCAAGGACATGCTGATTCACGACTTTGATATTTTCCGGTGGATTCTCGACGATGAAGCGGAAACCGTTCATGCGACCGGCAGTTGTCTGGCGGATCGGCGCATCGCTGATGCTGGAGATGTCGATTCGACGGCCGTGACAATTCGGACCAGGAAAGGGCGGTTGTGCCAGATCAATACGGCACGTCGGGCCGCATACGGTTACGACCAGCGTTTCGAGGTGCTGGGAAGCGACGGCATGCTGCAGGCAGGCAACCTGCGTCCGACCGAAGTTACCGTGTATGCGAAGGATGCCGTTTCGACCGATTTGCCCGAGGCCTTTTTTCTGGAGCGGTATCGGCAGGCTTACGCGCTGGAGATCGAGCATTTCTTCGCGGCGATCCGTGAGGGCGAGTCGGTGCGCACCACCGTTGCGGACGGCGTGAAGGCGCTCGAACTGGCGGAGGCCGCCACGGTTTCGGCGCGCGAGGGCAGGGTCGTTCGCGTTGACGAGCTCAGCGTGTAATCCAGGCTTCCGCCCTGCGGCGGACATTTATCATCGCGACGGTCGTCGAAATCGTCGTTCGGAACACATTCACTCGATGGCAGGAGACATGCATACCCATTCGCCCTCGCGCTTCGCGGTATCCCGCACGCGCGATCTGATCTGTGTTGGACGCCTGGCGGTCGACCTCTATGCGGAACAAGTCGGCGCGCGTCTCGAGGACGCGACCAGCTTCGCGAAATATCTTGGTGGTTCGTCGGGCAACATCGCTTTCGGCACTGCTCGCCTGGGATTGAAATCATCGATGCTGACGCGCGTCGGTGACGATCACATGGGACGATTCCTCGTCAACGCGTTGCGCAAGGAAGGGTGCGATACTAGCCGGGTCGTGACCGATCCCGAACGCCTGACCGGCCTCGTTCTGCTCGGTTTGAAGGATCGAGATACGTTTCCCCTCGTATTCTATCGCGAGGATTGTGCGGATCTGGCGGTCGACGAGGCTGACTTCGACGAGCAGTACATCGCATCGACCAAGGCGTTGCTCATCACCGGCACGCATTTCTCGACCGCCCAGGTCAACCGCGCGAGCCTCAGAGCCCTCGAATACGCCCGTGCGAACGATGTGCGCACGGTACTCGACATTGACTACCGCCCAGTGCTGTGGGGCTTGACCGGCAAGGCCGACGGTGAGACGCGCTTTATCGCGAACGATCGGGTCAGCGCGCATATCCGGCAGATTCTGCCGTGGTTTGATCTGGTGATCGGAACGGAGGAGGAGTTCTGCATCGCAGGTGGAAGCAATTCGCTGATCGACGCGCTGTCACGCGTGCGCGAGGCCACACCGGCGACGCTCGTGGTGAAGCGCGGCCCGCTGGGCTGCCAGATCATCGAGGACGCGATTCCAGCCTCGATCGATGAGTTGCCGATTTTCGGCGGTGTCGAAGTGGAGGTGCTCAATGTACTCGGCGCGGGCGATGCATTCGCGTCGGGCTTTCTGTCCTGCTGGCTGCGCGACGCGCCGCTCGCCGCGTGCGCCCGCACGGCGAACGCGTGCGGTGCGCTCGTCGTGTCGCGTCACGGGTGTGCGGCGGCGATGCCAACGGCCGCCGAACTCGACTACTTTCTGCGCGAGGCAATGCAGAACCCGATTCGGATGCGCCGTCCCGATCGTGACGGCACGCTTGCCAGGTTGCATCGGGTCACACCGGCACGTACCGAATGGCAGGAGATTTTCGGCTTTGCGTTCGATCACCGCAATCAGTTTTTCGCGCTCGCGCAGGAAACCGGCGCGGCACTGCACCGGATCGATTCGTTGAAACGGCTCTTCGTCGAAGCCGTCGCGCAGACAGAGATACAGCTCGGCCTGCAAGGGCGGATCGGTGTGCTGATCGACGACCAATATGGACAGGACGCGCTGAATGACGCGACGGGCCGCGGCTGGTGGATCGGACGTCCGGTCGAGTTGCCGGGGTCGCTGCCGCTCGAATTCGATCACGGTCGCTCGGTCGGTACGACGCTCGGGAGCTGGCCGGCCGAGCACGTCGTGAAATGCCTAGTGCAGTACCACCCGGACGACAGCGTCGCGTGTCGCCTCGAACAGGAAACCCAACTGCGCACGCTGTACGACGCGGTCCAGGCGAGCGGCCACGAGTTGCTTGTCGAGGTGATTCCACCACGCCGGCCGGATCTGCCAGACGGCCCGGACGTCGTGCTGCGCGCGCTGAAGCGCCTGTATAACCTCGGTATCTACCCGGAATGGTGGAAGCTCGGCGCGCTTGACGTCGCGCAATGGCAGGCAGTCGACGCGCTGATCGCCGAACGCGATCCGTACTGCCGCGGCGTCGTGCTGCTTGGCCTGTCGGCGCCGGTCGATGCGCTGGTCGACGGTTTTCAGGCGGCTGCCGCGTCGGCATCCTGCCGGGGTTTCACGGTCGGTCGGACGATCTTTCACGAACCCAGCCGCGCATGGCTCGCCGGTGAAATCGACGACGCTGAGGCAATCACGCGGGTGCGTCGAACATTCGAAACGTTGATCGGCGCGTGGCGCACCGCGCGCAAACGCCATGTGACTGCGCACCACGCCGTTAGGGAGGCAAGATGAACCACTGTGCTTCATCGTACGAGACAGCCTTTACTAGTGGCACCGGAACGGTCCGGCTGACGGCCGCGCAGGCGCTGGTCTGCTATCTGGCTGCGCAGCGCGTACCGGCTGAAGACGGCAGCGAGCGCACCGAGCCGCTATTCGGCGGTGTATTCGCGATTTTCGGTCACGGCAACGTCGCCGGAATCGGCGAGGCACTGTACGAAGCCCGCGACGTGTTGCCTACCTACCGGGCGCACAACGAACAGGCGATGGCGCATAGCGCGATCGCTTATGCGAAGGCGCATTTCCGCCGCCGCATGCTGGCCGTCACGACGTCGGTCGGACCAGGTGCGACGAATCTGGTGACCGCGGCCGCGCTTGCGCACGTCAACCGTTTACCGGTGCTGCTGCTGCCCGGCGATACGTTCGTGTCGCGTGCACCGGATCCGGTACTGCAGCAGATCGAGGATACGCACGACGGGGGTATTTCCGCGAACGACGCACTCCGGTCGGTGTCGCGCTACTTCGACCGGATCGTGCATCCCGCGCAGCTGCTCAGCGCGTTGCCGCGCGCGCTTCGCGTGTTGACCGACGCGGCGCAATGCGGTCCTGTTACGCTGGCCTTGCCCCAGGACGTGCAGGCGATGGCGTATGACTATCCGGTCGACTTTTTCGTGCCGCGCACGGTCCCGTTCCATGCACCGTCACCGGTCGACGCTGAAATCGATGCCGCACTGGAGGTGCTCAGGTGTGCGGAACGGCCGTTCATCGTCGCCGGAGGCGGGGTGCTGTACAGCGAAGGCGGAGTGCAGGCGCTGCGCACGTTCGTCGACGCATATGGGATACCGGTCGGCGAAACCCAGGCAGGCAAGAGCGCGCTGCCGTGGGATCACCCGCTGAATGCAGGCGCGCTCGGCGTGACGGGTTCGCCGGCTGCGAACGCGCTGGCGCACGATGCAGACGTCGTGATCGCCGTTGGCACCCGGCTGCAAGATTTCACGACGGGCTCTAATACATTGTTCGCCAGTGGACGCGTGATTGCCGTCAACGCGAATGCGTTCGATACGCTGAAGCATCGTGCGACGTCGGTCGAAGCCGACGCGAAACGTGCGCTCGATGCACTTCGCTCGCGACTCGACGGCTGGTCGGTGCAAACCGACTGGACCGCACGCGCGAACAGGCTATCTGCTCAATGGCGCGATACCGTTGCGACACTGACCGGCACGCCGCAGCGGGCCGGCGTATTGCCGTACGACGCGGATATCATCGGCGCCGTTCAGAGATCGATCGATGACTCGGCCGGCCATGACGTCGCCGTCTGTGCCGCCGGTACGCTGCCGGCCGAACTCCACAAGCTATGGCGTACGGCGGTGCCAGGAGGCTACCACGTCGAGTACGGCTATTCGTGCATGGGGTACGAAATTGCCGGTGGCCTTGGCGCGAAGCTCGCGAGACCGGAGCGAGAGGTGATCGTGTTCGTGGGTGACGGCAGCTACCTGATGATGAATAGCGAGATCGCGACGTCGGTAATGTTGGATGCGAAGCTGATTATCGTCGTGCTCGACAACGGCGGTTACGGTTGCATCAACCGCCTGCAACAAGCGTGCGGAGGGGCGCCGTTCAACAACATGATCGAAGACTGCCTGCAAGGCCCGCTCGGGGCTCCGACGATCGATTTCGTCGCGCACGCGCGCGCGCTGGGTGCACTCTCGGAATACGCGGCCGACGTGGCGGCGCTCGAGGCTGCGCTGGCAAGGGCGCGCGCGGCCGACCGCACGTCCGTTATCTGCATCGAAACCGACGCGACCCGGACGACCGCAGAGGGCGGGTGGTGGTGGGAGGTGGCGGTACCCGAAGTCTCACGTCGCGCGGCGGTGCGCGATGCGCGTACGGAATACGACGCCCGGCTTGCCGGCCGCGCAGGCAGTTCGACGAAAACTTTGTCTCAACCGGAACCCGCGAAATGAGTGCATACGACATTCGAATCGGCATCAACCCGCTTTCCTGGATGAATGACGACTTGCCGTCGCTGGGCGGCGAAACGTCGCTGGACGTCGCGCTGACCGAAGGCCGGCAGATCGGCTATGCGGGTTTCGAGCTCGGCAACAAGTTCCCGCGCGAGCCGCAGGCGCTGAAGACGTTGCTTGCGCAATATGATCTCGCGCTCGTGTCCGGCTGGTATTCGGGCCGGCTTGCGGAGCGCAGTGCGCAGGAGGAGATTGACGCTGTCGAACCGCATCTGGAATTGCTCGCGAAGAACGGTGCGACTGTGCTGGTGTATGGAGAGGTCGCGGGCTCGATCCAAGGCGTCGCCGACGTGCCGTTGTACCAGCGTCCACGGTTCGTCGACGACACGCAGTGGGAGGGCTATGCGGCCCGTCTCGACGAGTTCGCACGATTCACGTTGAGCCGTGGCGTGCGGTTGGCTTACCATCACCATATGGGTGCGTATGTCGAGGCGCCGACCGATGTCGACCGGCTGATGGCAAGTACCAGCGAGGCCGTCGGGCTGCTATTCGACACCGGACACATCACGTTTGGCGGCGGTGATCCACTGGATATGCTGAAGCGGCACGTCACTCGCGTGTGCCACGTTCATTGCAAGGATGTGCGGGCCGACGTGATCCGTCTCGCGCGCAATCGCAACTGGAGCTTCCTGCAATCCGTAATCAACGGTGCATTCACGGTGCCGGGGGACGGCGATGTCGATTTCGCACCGCTTGTTGCGCTACTGAAGCAGCACGGATATCGCGGCTGGTTCGTCGTCGAGGCGGAACAGGATCCGGCTGTCGCGCCAAGCTACGTATGTGCGGACAAGGGCTACCGCACGCTGCGCGCGCTTGTCGATGCGCCGCTACAATTCGGGCATCAAGGGGTCGCGTCATGACGCTGCTCGTCAAAGCCGCGCTGGAAGGGCGTTCGATCGCAACGGTAACGCCGGATTCGGCTGGCTGGAACCATGTCGGATTCGCGGCATATCGGTTGAAGGCCGGTGAGTCAGTGACGCTTCATGAAGCCGCGCGTGAAACCTGTATCGTCGTGATGACCGGCACTGTCGAGATCGTCGCCGACGGCGGAGAGCGCTGGCCCGACCTCGGGACACGCGACAGCGTGTTCGATGACGTGCCGCCGGCGGCGCTGTATCTGCCGCCGGGACGGCGGGTAACCGTCACCGCATTGCATGACGCGGAGTTGGGGGTGGCGAGCGCGCCGGGCGCCGGCAAATATCCAGCTCGACTGATCGACCCGTCCCTGATGAGGCGATCGGTGCGCGGTGTCGGCGCAAATAGGCGATACGTGCGCGACATCCTTCCGCAGACAGAGCCGGCAGAATCGCTTCTGGTGGTCGAAGTGGTCACGCCGTCGGGGCATTCCTCCAGTTATCCGCCCCACAAACACGACAGCGACAACGTACCGATCGAGAGTGTCCTAGAGGAGACCTACTATCACAGGATCAATCCGCCGCAAGGCTTCGTGTTCCAGCGCGTGTATACCGACGAGCGCGATATCGACGAGTCGATGGCAGTGTCGGATCGCGATGTTGTGATGGTGCCGCGCGGGTACCACCCGGTGGTCGTGCCATATGGCTACAATTCGTATTATCTGAATGTGATGGCTGGCCCCACCCGTGTCTGGCACTTCAGAAACGATCCGGAGCATGATTGGATCTCGAAAAGAGACGCGGCGAATGCTGGGTGATCAATATATCTCACGGAGACGGTTGGCTGCCACGGGTCATTTTGGAATCGATGACCATCGGCGATACGTGATCTGAACTCGAGAACTCTTCGAATCGGAGAACGATCGGCTTAGGAGTCTGATCGCCGAGTAGATCCTGGTAATAGACGGCTTGAAAGAGTTCAGCTGGAAAAATGGCCCCCCAGACGGGCCGGCGCGAGGAGCCGCAAGTCCTCAGTTGGCGGGGGATTTCGCAACGCAGGGCCGAAATAGGGATGCAGTATCCATGAAGTTGATCCGGTTGTCTGGCTTGACGCCTATAATTGAGAACCCCTCTGCAGGAGCCCGGTTCGTAGGTCGGCAGTGGTGTGCTTGGCTCCGTGCCGGAGTGTCAGGTAAGGACAATATTGGTATCGTTCTCAATTGGAAGCGTAAGAGGAATTGGAAATATACGTTAGTCCCGTGAAATGCGATCTAGGGATTGCGACGCAGTCGATGTGGACAGTAAGCCGCTGCGTTGGTATTGCAACGACGGCAACCCTAACCTTCACCGTTTTATAAAGACTATTGTCCACCTTGATGCGCTATCAGTGGTGTGCGCAACGCCGATCATGCTCGATATTCTCCGGTAGCGTGATCCGGAGATGAGACTTAACCGTATGCTTTTCGATCCAGATTTATAAGACGTTATTCGAAAGATTGGAGACGAGACGAGTCTCGCTCTATTTTGGGCTTCTTCGCGAGGCCCGGAGCATAACGGCGGCCTAGCTTCCAAAGCCGTGTCCGATCTCCTCAGCGATTGGCGAATCGCTGATGGAATCAATGCCTTGCAAGTGACTGATCTTGCTGAAGCGGTCGAGATGCTTTCCCTAAGAGACGGTTTCATAAAGACTGTTGGGTTCGCCGCAGGGTATTCCAGCAGATTAGGCAACAGCCGAGTTTGAGGATCGCTTCGTGAATGTCGGCGCGACGATCAAAGCGAATACGTAGACGGCGGAAAGGATACAGCCAGGCATGAGTACGTTCGACGACCCAACGGACTTTTCCAAGGCCACTACCGTGCGGGTGACCGCGCCGCGCGATGCTGGTGGGGATGTTGCGCTCGTGAAGGATGCGTCAGTATTTATCGTGGTCGTAACCACGGTCGGCGTAGACGCGGCCAGGACGGCTCAGAGGGTGTCCACGCACACCACCGACCCGCACGATGGCCTCGATCTGCGGAACCAGTTGGGTGACGTCGTTACGACTGACGCCGGTCAGGATTGCCGCGATCGGCGTTCCGTTGGCGTTGGTGGCGATGTGATTCTTCGAACCTGGTCGCGCTCAATCGGTGGGGTTCGGGCCAGTTTTGGGGCTGTCAGTAATTTCGTGTTCAAGGCATATGATGCTCCGAAGGAGGATGTATGCCTCGCAATCCGAAAGCCAAGCCGGTAGACCTGCCGGCCATTCCCGCCGAGTTGCTTGAGCAATTCGGCAACGGCCCGATGACCGCAGACGCGATCAATGCCGCGACGCTGGCCCTCAAGAAGGCGCTGATCGAGCGGGCGCTGGGCGGCGAGAAGAGTCACCATCTCGGCTACCCGCCAGGCGCTCCCAAGCCGAGCGCCGTGACCAACCAGCGCAATGGCACGGGCGCCAAGACAGTCCTGACCGAGGACGGCCCGATCCGTATCGAGGTGCCTCGCGACCGCGACGGCAGCTTTGAACCGCTGCTGATTCCCAAACACGATAGACGCTTCACGGGCTTCGATGACAAGATCGTCGCCATGTACGCCCGGGGCATGACCGTGCGCGAGATCCAGGGATTTTTGCAGGAGCAGTACGGCACCGAGGTCTCGCCCGATTTCATCAGCTCGGTCACCGACGAGGTCATGGCCGAAGTGACCGCCTGGCAAGCCCGGCCGCTCGAACCGATGTATCCGGTGGTGTTCTTCGATGCGCTGCGGGTCAAGATTCGCGAAGACGCCGTGGTCCGCAACAAGGCGATCTACCTTGCACTGGGCATTCTGCCCGACGGCACGCGCGATATTCTGGGTTTGTGGATCGAAGGCACCGAAGGCGCCAAGTTCTGGATGAAGGTGTTCAACGACCTCAAAACGCGTGGCGTCCACGACATCCTGATCGCCGTGACCGATGGCCTCAAAGGCATGCCGGAGGCGCTGGCCGCCGTGTTTCCGGCGACCACGCAGCAAACCTGCATCGTTCATCTGATCCGCAACAGTCTCGATTACGCCAGTTGGAAAGACCGTCGAGGATTAGCCGCCGTGATTCGCCCGATCTACACCGCGCCGAGCGCCGAAGCGGCTCAGGCAGAACTCGATGCCTTTGCCGACGGGCCATGGGGCCAGAGATTCCCGACGGTCAGCGCGGCGTGGCGCAACGCCTGGGATCGTGTGATTCCATTCTTCGCGTTTCCGCCGGCGGTTCGCAAGGTTATCTACACTACGAACGCCATCGAGAACATCAACTCGCAGCTGCGCAAGATCATCAAGACCCGAGGCCACTTTCCAACCGACGAGGCTGCCACCAAGCTCATCTGGTTGGCACTGCGCAACATCACTGCCGATTGGGGGCGTGCGGCTCATGATTGGAAGACGGCGATGAACCAGTTCGCTATCCTCTACGAGGATCGATTCGTTCGACCATCCGTGTGAATCTCAACCCGCCTTGAACACGGAAATTCTGACACCCCCAGACGTGTTCGCCATCTTTCCCTGCACGTTGCGTCCAGGCCACCACGGGGACGTGCGCCCCATCGACGATTAAGCCGAAGGCAAACGCTTCAAACCCCTCCCGCACAAGATGCGTCAGAGGCCGCCAGGTCGGCGTCCAACCTCGCGCGCGCAAGCAATTGACGTTTGGTCAGTCCTGGCACGCACTCACGGACGAAACAGGTGCAGGCGTCGGGCACCGACTCGGGAGGGAACGTCGGTGGTAACGCGAAGCCCGACAGTCGCAAGGTGTCTGTTATCCACGGTTCTCTACAACAACGACAACTGAGCCGGTATGCTTGCGCGAACTGCTTGATCGCTTTGCTTTACCACCAGGCTCTGCCGGTCCGTGGACTGAGTATTCCCGTCGTCCTGTCGATACTTCCGCGCCCAATCGACGCCAAGCACATCAGATGAGAACACAACGCCGGGTGCAATCTGAACAAGCTCGCTCATCGGCAGATGCTCCTAGGCGGGCTGAACGTCGAAGTGCGCAGCAGCGTAACGTGCGCTGCAGTTCCACACTTCGACGCCGTCACGGATGAATGTCGCCCATCCATCTTTTACGATCATCTCTGCTCGCGGAAATACGTCGCCATGCCCGTTCGCCGCGGCAGCAAAGACTGTCCGCTCACGACACGTCGCCCAGTATTTCCCATCGGCTAACGATGTCGACATCCTGCTCAACCGTCTTTCGGGCTTATTGTTCGATCAAGAACCGATCGCGGTTCTTCGCGCCTGCAATCCATTGGGGAGCCTTGCCGCGCCCGCTCCAGGTCGCGCCGGTCTTCGGGTCGCGATACTTCGGCGCGATCGGCGCCCGCGTGTTGGTCGCAACCGCACGGCGCCGCCCGAAAAGTTGCTCGGGTGTGATGTCATATTCGGCAATCTGTTCACGCATTGCCGTGATGATGCTGTCCAGTTCGGCGAGCCGCGCTTCTTCTGCCTGCTGTGCCAGAGCCTCTGCTTGCGCTTTGAGTTCGAGATAGGTAGCCATATATGGGTGAGGATTTCCCGTTAGGAGATTAGCCAGCGGACGAATAGCCCCTCGGTAATGGGAATGGCCGTCGACTGCAATGCCCATATTATATTCGGGAGCGTGGTGACAATCGATAGCGCCAGCAACGCGCGGGCCGACCACGGTAGGTGGATCGCTGGGATCTGGTTGCGAATGCAGCCGCTCGGACTGCATATGTCTCGCCGTAGAGCGTAATAATTCGCAAGCCGAACAAATATTACATAATTATAGTGATCGATGTTTTTGGTGTAAGAGCAAAGTTGTAATGTCGCATCTGAGCAAAGTTGAAATGTCGTAGTTCGAGGGTTTCGGCGCATGCTGGCAGCGGTTCGAACTGCCGGAGCGCATCGTGGGCCAACCTGGACTGATCACCATGAGCATGCGGGAGCTGGATCGTCAGAAGGTCGTGGAAGCCGTGATCGAGCAGCGTCTGATGCCTTGGCGAGCCGCGGAGCGGCTTGGGATCAGTCGACGGCAGATTGAGCGGCTGGTCGCCCGATATCGCGCTGCTGGCCCGGTCGGGCTGATTTCGCAGCGTCGTGGCCATGCGAGCAACCATCAACTGCCCGAGGATTTGGCGCATCGTGCCTTGAGCCTGGTTCGGGAGCGCTACGCCGATTTTGGGCCGACGCTAGCCTGCGAGAAGCTCTGGGAATGCCATGGATTGCAGTTGTCGAAGGAAACGGTCAGGAAGCTGATGACCGACGCCGGGCTCTGGATTCCGCGCCGGCAACGACCGCCGAAGGTCTACCAGCCGCGAGCACGGCGGGCCTGCCTGGGCGAACTGATCCAGATCGACGGCAGCGATCATCGATGGTTCGAGGAACGGGCGCCGGCCTGCACGCTGCTGGTGTACGTCGACGACGCGACGAGCCGGTTGATGCATCTGCACTTTACGGCGACCGAATCGACCTTCAGCTACTTCGAGGCGACGCGGACGTATCTGGAACGCTACGGCAAGCCGGTAGCGTTCTACAGCGACAAGTACAGCGTGTTCCGCAGCCCGACCGCGAGCAAGACCGGCAGCAGCGTGACGCAGTTTGGCCGGGCCATGTATGAGCTGAACATCGACACATTCTGCGCGAACAGCAGCTCGGCCAAGGGACGTGTCGAGCGAGCACATCTGACGTTGCAGGACCGATTGGTCAAGGAGATGCGCTTGCGCGGCATCAGCACGGTAGCCGACGCCAATGCTTATGCGCCCTCCTTCATCTCCATGTATAACGCGCGCTTCGCGAAGCCGCCGCGCAGCGACTTCAATGCGCATCGACCGCTGCGAAATGACGAGAATCTGGACCGATTGATGACCTGGCGCGAAACGCGCCGGGTCTCGAAGTCACTGACGGTGCTGTACGACCGAGTACTGTATCTGCTGGACGATACGCTCGAGAACAGGAAACTGATTCATCGTTACATCGACGTCTGGGAGTACCCGGATGGCCGGATCGAAATCCGGGCTGATGGCGAGGTATTGCGATGCCGCCTTTACGACAAGCTGGCGGAGGTTGATCAAGGCGCGATCATCGAACACAAACGCTTGAGTCACGCGCTGCAGGTCGCTGAAGCGATCCAGGCGCAGCGCGACAATCGACGGATCTCGGGCTCGCCGTCGCGCGCCAATCGGGGGCTGCCGGTACGCGCCAAGACATCGTTGCCCGGTGCCAAGAAGCAGCGTGCGTTCACCGAAGCCGACATCGAAGCGGCCATCCTGCAGGTCGCTTCGCAAACACATCAAGCAGAGTCTAACCGGCGGTCTGCCAAGGCCCGCGGGTAAACGCAAGCGCCCTGCTGCTTCAAGCTCGGCGCTTCAACGCTGAACGGCGGAAAGACCGATGAAACATGCGACATCTGTATTTAGCTGGCGCTACGACATCTGAATCCGGGTATGACATTTGGTGTGTGGCGGCTAAGTTGTAATGTCCGCTTCTGGCTAAGTTCAGATGTCCGCTTTTCGACCCATCGTAAGCTGATCGGCCGCTGGGAATCCAGCGCTGGAGGCTTCGATGGCAGCGACGGAACGGATCACGATGACGATGCGCGAGCTGGACAGGTTCAAGGTCATTCAGGACGTCGCGGACGGCAAGCTTCAGCCGTGGCGCGCGGCCGAGCGACTCGGGCTGACGACGCGGCAGATCCGGCGACTGGTCGGCCGATTGCGTGATCACGGGCCGCAAGGTCTCGTGTCGCAACGGCGCGCGAAGCCCAGCAACAACCGATTGGACAGCATGACGGCTGATCGGGTGCTGTCAATCATCCGGGATCGCTACGCGGACTTCGGTCCGACGCTGGCCTGCGAGAAGCTGTACGAATGCCACAACATTCGGCTGGCCAAGGAAACGGTCCGCAAGCTGATGACCGACGCTGGCCTCTGGGTGCCGCGCCGGCAACGCCCGCCCAAGGTCTACCAGCCGCGAGCGCGTCGGGCATGCCTGGGTGAACTGATCCAGATCGACGGCAGTGACCATCGATGGTTCGAGGATCGGGCGCCGGCCTGCACGTTGCTGGTGTACGTCGACGATGCGACGAGTCGGCTGATGATGCTGCACTTCACGCAGACCGAATCGACGTTCAGCTACTTCGAGGCGACGCGAATGTATATCGAGTGCCACGGCAAGCCGGGGGCGTTCTATAGCGACAAGTACAGCGTGTTCCGCAACGTAACGCCAGGCAAGACTGGTAATCGGGTAACGCACTTCGGCCGCGCGATGTACGAGCTGAACATCGACACGTTCTGCGCGAACAGCAGTCCGGCCAAGGGGCGAGTCGAGCGAGCACATCTGACGTTGCAGGATCGCTTGGTCAAGGAGCTGCGACTGCGCGGGATCAACACAGTGGCCGATGCCAACGCTTACGCGCCCTCCTTCATCGCCGCTTACAACACACGTTTTGCGAAGCCGCCGAAGAGCGATTTCAATGCGCACCGGCCGCTGCGGGCCGATGAGAGTCTTGACTTGGTGCTGACGTGGCGCGAGCCGCGGAAAGTGACGAAGTCGCTCACGGTGCAGTACGACCGCGTGATGTATTTGCTGGACGATACGCCGGAGAATCGGCAACTGATTGATCGAACGATCGAGGTTTGGGAGTACCCGGATGGGCGCATCGAACTCCGAACGGAGGGTCGTGTGTTGCCCTGCAGGCAGTACGACCGGCTGGCCGAAATCGATCAAGGTGCCATCGTCGAACACAAGCGTCTGAGTCACGTACTACAGATCGCGCAAGCGCTTCAGACGCAACGCGATAACAGCCGAATCGGTAAGGCACCGTCTCGAACGCATCGAGGCGATTCGACTAAGACGAATCGCAACACCACTCAGCCGAACCAAAAGAAGCAGCGTGAGTTCACGCAGACCGATGTCGAGAAAGTGATCGTGGATCTCGCCGAACGCAGACAGGTCCAACAGCCCGCGCGCAAACCTGGCCGTCGGTCTGCGAGGGGCAGTGACGCAAGCGTAAGCACCCTGCCCGTTCAGGATCAGCTCTTCGACACTGCGTGAGCTATAACCCAAGACAAACAAGCACCAAGCCCGTAAACCCGGACATTTCAACTTAGCCGAGAGGCGGACATTTGAGAATGGCTTTGACAGTGATTGTCGTAGTGGCTAGATTGAAATGTACGCTCCGCAATATCTCGACATACCTCGTTCTTACCGCCAGATTTCGCGCGAGTTGAACAATTACCCGCGGTAGGCGAGTTGCTTTCGATCTGTGGTCATGGTTTGGCTCCGTGGTTCTGATGGTAGGAACACGGCGCAGCAAGTACCAAGAGTTGGCGGGAGCAAGCGCCGATAAGCTCGGCGGCAAAATCGGACGACACTACGGCCGCGGCTGCTGGCGGCCGACGCTCCGTCTCGTTCCAGCTGCCACGTTCATCCATCCCTACGCCAAGTGTTCGATTAACTGCAGCCCCCTTCATTGGTGGATGATCGTGAGCGTGACGGCGCCCCAATTTTTCCAGTAATAGCCGGCCCGGTCGTTTGCGAGCACCGTGCCCATTCTACAAATGGGTGGCTGAATCGAGGCGCCCCCCTATCGTCTTGCTAATTTTAATATCAATTCCATATATCGAAGCGTAATGATTGAGCAAATCGATCATCTTCGGCGCGTTGTTTAATTTGTCATTAAAAACCATCTTTCCCGATGGCAAAATCCTAAATCGCGGCCTAGTTTTTGGAAAAATATTGAATGCCCTCGCGGCGTACCCGTAGCCACCAGATATTGGAAATGCAGTGATTAACCCAATATTCTCCCAGTCGATTTTTTGCCAAGTCGAACCAAAAATTCTTCTCGATATTGCCTTATTGTCAATTTCCACGTCAGACCAATTGTTGATAATTGCAATGGCGGTTGCCCCAAAGAAAAGAAAAGTAGACGCGATAAAAATCACACCGCTTAATACCGCTCCATGCCGTATTAATAAGGACCCGAAAAAACCGAAGATACAAACAACCGCGCACAGCCACACAGTCATTAGGGCTGCTCCCTTCGCTTTAAAGACGGCCGGCGTACTCGGCGGGGAATTCTCATACATCTTGGTAGCCTCATCTCCGGAATCCATGCTCGGCCCCCGGGTCCATGGCAGCGCCTATGGCGCCAAATATTCCTGTTAGTGCAGAAAATCCATTCGCGATGCCTGCGCCGACCGCCGCTTCACCTCCTGCTCCGACAACTGCAGCTTCCCCACTCATGAGTGGAGCTAGCGCACCAAGAGTTGTTCCGTATGCTAGTCCGTCCACGAGGCACTTACCAGCTAGTGCATTTCCGGCGACTGTTCCCGCCGCACCTGCAGCCGCACCTAAGGCTGCGGTGCTTCCGGCAGCAGCAAACATTCCGGCCGCTCCAGCTCCAGCCATGCCACCGAATGCGCCCGCCACTTGTGGAGCGACAACGCCTACAACAGCGCCAACAGCTCCGCCTGCCACTGCACCCTGCCATCCACCTGATACATAACCGGCCGCAGCTCCGGAAACGAGACCGATCCCAGCTCCCCACAGCCCGAAACGACCACTAGGATCTGTCAAATTAATGGGGTTGCCATACACATAGGCGTAGAGATTTTCCCCGCCCGACAACCCAATCGGATCCTCGGTCACGAATCGACTGAATCCTGCGTGATAGTACCTTGCGCGATAGAAATATAGGCCTGTTCCGTCGTTCTCTCGCCCGGTGTATTGAGCGGCGTTCGTGCTGACTTCGCCGGTTACCGATGTATTGCCGTACGGTTCATACTTATAACTCGTCTTGATCGTGCCGCTGGCGTCTGTGAGCGCTATCGTGCTACCCAACGCATCGCTGAGGTAGCTGCGCACGCCGACCCCGTCGGTCCGACTGTAGAGCTCGTCGATCCCCAGTCCAGTCAACATATTCGCTGTGGGCGCGCCGCTCGCCAGTTCCTGCACCACATTCGGCCCGTCGTAGAGGAAGCTTGTCGTCGTGCTGTTCACGGTCTTGCCGGTCCGGCGCCCCGTCGCATCATAGACAAAGCTCCCAGCCGCCGCCCCGGACAGCGACGAGAGCCGGCCGCGCGAGTCCCATCCGTAGGTGAGGCTACCATCGCCGACGAGACTGCCGTTTGCGTCATAGGTCAGCGTCGTACCGGACCAATTGGTCAACCGGTTGTCCGCATCATAGGTTGCGCTCGCGAGCGCTGCCGGCAGGTTCATGCTGGCGACCGTTCCGCCAATCTGCGTACGCCGGCCGGCATTGTCATACGCATAGGTCAGGTTCCCAACGGTAGTGCTGCCGTTCGCATAGGAGATGCCGGTCAACTGATTCGCCACATCATAGCTGTAGGTGGCCACCATCCCATTGGGCAAGGTCAACGTCGATCGCCGGCTGGCGGCATCGTACGTGAACGCTACCTGCGCACTACCTTGCGTAATACCGGTAAGGCGATTCGCGTTGTCATAGCCATACGTGACTGCGTTCTGACCCGATACCTGGAAGGTGGCTCGCCGGTCCGCGGCATCGTAAGTGTACGCAACACTACCCTGCGACGTAGTTTCGGCAGTGAGGCGATCAAGACCATCATAGGTACGCGTGATGGTGCCGCCCTGGCTGTCAGCCATCTGGGTAGCGCGGTCACCCGCATCGTACGTAATGGCTACTGTTGCATCGGGCGACGTCAGACTTCCTCCGGAACTGGTCTGCCCATACGCAGCCGATATCTTGCGGTTTAGTCCGTCGTAGCTGAACGTCGCGATCTTGCCATTCCGATCAGTGAACTTCGTGAGGTTGTCGTTGCCGTCGTAGACGTAGGTCTCAACCGCCTGCAGAGGATCAGTGCGGCTCGCGCGCCGCTCCTTAGCGTCGTAGGCAAAGCTCGTTACTCCACCTCGAGCGTCCGTGAAGCTCGTCAGATTGCCGTTGGCGTCATAGGCCAAGCTCGTGATGCCACCGCGCGCGTCCGTCATGCGCGTCGGCAGGCTCCGCCCGTTATAGTCAAACACGGTGCGATTGCCCAGCGGGTCGGAAACGGACATTAACCGGCCGATGCCATCGGTGTAACGGGTAACCGTGCGGCCGAGGGGATCGGTGATGCCTGCCAGATCCCCGTACTGATAGCTAAAGGTTGTCGCATGGCCTAGCGGATCCGTGCTCCCGGTCATCTGCCCGAGGCTGTTGTAGGTAAAGTGAGTGGCGTTGGCCAGCGGATCGTCGATTTCGGTGAGATTGCCCGAGCTGTCGTACCGGTAGGTCGTGGTGTGCCCAAGCCCGTCCGTGTAGGTGGTCGGGCGGTTAAACACCGACTCGTAGGTATAGGTGCCGGTGACTGCCTGCGAGGTTCCCGATAGCGCGGTAACTGTCGCGAGATTACCTGCAGTGTCGTATGTGTAACTCGTGGTGCGCCCCAGTGCATCCGTGCTGGAGGCCAACCAATTGGTTCCAGCACCTCGGCCGTAGGTAAAAGTCTGCGCTTCCGACTTACCTACCGCCCAGCTGGCACTAGTCGAGTAGCCACTGCTGTTAAACGCAATCTGACGCACGTTGCCGTTCGGATCCGTGATACTGGTTTGCGTCACGTTCCCGCTGCCATCAAGCGTGTAGGCAAACTGGTATATCCCACCATCGGCAAGTGTCTGCTGCGCTACCCGGTTGTGCGAGTCGTACTGGTTGGTCAACATCACCTGACCGCCTGGCCTCGTGACCGTCAGCATGTTGTTCGCGGAGTCATACGTGTAGTGCTCGACACCCCCATCAGGATCGGTGACCTGCGCCAAGCGACCGCTCGAATCATACTGGTAAGTGACGGTCTGCCCGATACTGTCCTGCGCTTGCGTCACCCGGTTGGAACTGTCATAGGTCAAGCTAATGAAACGACCATCCGGGTTATTGATGAGGGTCAGATTGCCATAGGAATCGCGCGTCAGTGTGAGTTTGTTACCCAGACGATCGTCGAACTCACG
Organism: Burkholderia sp. AU33545; assembly: GCF_020419685.1. NCBI lineage: Bacteria > Pseudomonadati > Pseudomonadota > Betaproteobacteria > Burkholderiales > Burkholderiaceae > Burkholderia > Burkholderia sp. AU33545. Next base: position 33,063 of record NZ_JAIZRQ010000010.1, read on the forward strand.
AAGCGCGGCCATTCGGGAGTTCGAGCATCCCGCGCACTCGGCGAAGAACATCGTTCGGCCATCGCGCATCTTCAGCTGCCAACCGTTGTTCACCCAACTGATCTTGGCACCATAGTAGGCGCTCGGCGTGGAGGTATGCGTGTAGACAGCGTCAGTCCAACTCGTGCCGGCAGAGGTCCGCACGAAATGAACACGTCCACCGTCGGGCAGGATCAGATCCTGATAGGTGTACGAGCCCGTGTCGCCGATCGTGAAAATATCGTACCGGTCGCTGGTACCAATGCCGAATGCGCGAGACGTGCTGTCGCCCTGACGATAGACGCGCGTCAATGCCAACGGAATCGTGCCGGCGACCGCCAGATCTGTGCGCGAGAGTACGAAAAGTCCCGTCGCGCAATCCACCGGGTCGCCGCCCTGCGCTACGCAGCCCGGCTGCCCACCCGACCGGCTGGAACTCGGTTGACCGGCAGGATGACCAGGTTGAGGTGGCGGAACACTTTGCGAGCAATCCTGGCCGGGGCCGGCCTGTGCAGGGACGCTGGACGTTCCGAACGAACTTCCACACCCGCCGGCTGGCGGACCATTCGGCGGAGCATTGCTCGGCAGTGACACCATTGCGCCGGTGAGCTCGTAGATGGCCACCCCGGGATCAGGGACGATCTGCTGGCCATTGGCAGCGATCTTCCCCTGACCATACACATACCATCCCTTGAGCGTGGGGTCGTAGTTCCAGAAGTCCAGCACGCTGCCCGGCGCGCCGTGATGGTAATTCGGATAGAACACGCGTGCACCCTGCGCGCTTGCGGCATCCACTCCCTCGACATGTGCCCCACCCGGCTGCAGGGTGAAGTACACCGGTACGTAACGCGTCGGCAGCGGGAAAGGCGGCCGATCGACCGGTATCGGTGTAAGGGAAAGCTCGTTGATCACGTGGCCGGCACGATCACGCAACACGGCACCCTTTGGGATATGCACCTCCAGCCCAGGAACATACGGCGTGGTAATCACCACTTCGCTGGTGGTCGGTGAGTCGAACTTGACCGAATGCGGCGTGTCGATCAGCGGCATCCAGCTCGTGTACGGCAAGACCGTCGTCTTGCCGGCATCTAAGGTGACCAGCGCCTCGAAATAGCCCAACGTCTTGCCGGGCCGATCGGCACTGCGTCCATCGATGACGAGAGTCTGCGGTCCGGCTCCTACCCCGGACAGCAGGAAGCGCCCGGTCGCGTCGGTTAGCGTACTTTGACTGCCAAGCCTCATGGTTATGTTGGCTGCCGCGGCGCCGTTCATGAACAGCACTTGTCCAGACAGTGCGGTCACGCCTGGCCCCGCCGCCAACGGCGGCAACTTCTGCAACGGGGAAGCCGCCATCTTCACACGCCAGTCACCAGCTAGATGCGCCGCTTGCGGGATCCAGATGGTTGGCTCGCTCATACCAGCAACGGCCGCAGGTGATTGGGATTTCGATGGCGGTGGCGTGGCTGCCTTGCTACTCGATGCCGCGCTAGGTGCTGCGGCGTTGCCAAGACTTGTGGCCACCATCACGGCGCCGCTGCCCGTTGTGGCCACGGATGACGAGTTCCCGCTCAGTGTTCGCGTAGAAAACCCAATGGATGTGAAAGGAAGCGGCTTGCCCGATGCATCGACCGCGCCGCTAATAAACAGTGTGTAGTTCGCCCCGGGCCGGAGGTCGGCTTGGGGAGCTACGAAGAGCATGCGCCCGCCCTCGACGGGCACCACGCTCACCGGTACAGCATCCGTGGGTCCCAGCAGGGTCACTGTCCGCGAATTGAGACTGACAACAGATAGTGCGGTCGAAAATCGCACGGCTAGCCGCCCATTGATTGCCACGCCTGACGTACCAGCCGCCGGTAGTGAATCCATGACGACTGGGGCATTCTGACCAAGCTGCGTCGCCCGTACTTCACTGCTGGCTACATCAACCGCGGCGAAGCTTTGTTGCTGCGGGGAGTAAACTTCAGGGGTGTTCACTGGTTTGCCAGCGCCGTCGCGCCCGCCGGAAATCAGCACCGGCTCCGTGGGCATTACCGATGCGGTATGGTCGGCACGCGGGAAAACCATTTGCGCATTGAATGCACGGGCTTGGCGAGTGGCAGGATCCCATAGTTCGGCCTGCGACAGCGGAACCCCTGCCGCAGAAACGCCACCCGCGACGAGGACCGTGCCGTCCATGAGGACGGTGGCGGTATGGTGCGCTCGCGCCAGCAATCCAACATCACCCAGTGCGGTGAATGATTGTGAGGCAGGATCGAATAACTCTGCGCTGTTAAGCGTTGATCCGTCTGACCCAATTCCACCGAGGATCAACACCTTGCCATCGGGCAGCAACGTCGCGGTGTGATAAGCACGGGGCGTGGTGAATCCTGCGTGTAGCGATGTGGCTTGCTGAGTAATCGGGCTAAATAATGCTGCCTGACTGGACGCGGCGCCCACACCACCCGCCAGCAGCCTCCGACCATCGGGGAGAACCGTGTCGCTTTGCCCCGAAGGTAGCGCTGCAGCCAATGTCCGACCTATGCCGAAGGACAAAAGCATCGCAAGCACAATGATCCACGTGAAAGCGCGAAGCACACGGCTCACGCCGCACCGCCCCATCGAGAATCCAATTTTCGTTCTACTGAGCATTTGTCTGCTCCCGTCATTGGCCGTTAAGCGTGAACGTCGCACTGCCGGTGTCGGTTCCTGAGGGAGTGATGGCGATGGCATATGTTCCCGATACCGATAGACTCACCGTACTAGTGGCCGCATTGCTACAAAGATTCGAGCTCGCCATTCCGGAGCCATCTGGCGCTCGTAACTGAACGGAGCCAGAACCGCAGCTTGGAAAATTGGAATTCGTCGTCACGAGGCTCACCTGCTGTCCTGCAGTACCGCTGAAGGTGAGGCTCATCTTCTGTCCAGGCACTGTGGTGCCCAGCGTGACGGGCGAACCGCCAAGTGCAATTGTGGCCGTTGGGTCCGAGGGAACGTCGTACAACTGGAACGTAGCACTGCCGGTAGATCCTGCATTGGGATAAGCCGCAATGGTGTACGTGCCGGTGGTTGGCAGCGTAGTCGCACCGACGAAACTATTGCTGCACAGGTTTGTTCCAGCCAAGTGCGATCCGTCCGGACCATTTATAAACGTCGATGTCCACAGGCATCCCGGGAAATTTGAATTGGTTGTGAGCAAGCTCACTCGATGGCCTGCCGTGCCGTTGAAGGTCAAGCTCATATTCTGGCCGGGCACTGTCGTGCCCAGCGTGACGGGCGAACCTCCGGGTGTGATCGTCGCTGTTGGGTCCGAGGGAACATCGTACAACTGGAACGTAGCACTGCCGGTAGATCCTGCATTGGGATAGGCCGCAATGGTGTAGGTACCGGTGGTTGGCAGCGTAATCGCACCGACAAAACTGTTGCTGCACAGGTTTGTTCCAGCCAAGTGCGACCCGTCCGGACCATTTATAGAGACCGAGGTCCACAGGCATCCCGAGAAATTTGAATTGGTCGTGAGCAAGCTCACCCGCTGCCCTGCCGTGCCGCTGAAGGTCAGACTCATATTCTGGCCGGGCACTGTCGTGCCCAGCGTGACGGGCGAACCTCCGGGAGTAATCGTGGCCGTTGGGTCCGAGGGAACATCGTACAACTGGAACGTAGCACTGCCGGTGGATCCTGCATTGGGATAAGCCGCAATGGTGTACGTGCCGGTGGTTGGCAGCGTAACCACACCGGCGAAACTGTTGCTGCATAGGTTTGTTCCAGCCAAGTGCGATCCGTCCGGACCATTTATAGAGACCGAGGTCCACAGGCATCCCGGGAAATTTGAATTGGTCGTGAGCAAGCTCACTCGATGGCCCGCTGTGCCGTTGAAGGTCAAGCTCATATTCTGGCCGGGCACTGTCGTGCCCAGCGTGACGGGCGGACCTCCGGGTGTGATCGTGGCTGTTGGGTCCGAGGGAACATCGTACAACTGGAACGTAGCACTGCCGGTAGATCCTGCATTGGGATAGGCCGCAATGGTGTAGGTACCGGTGGTTGGCAGCGTAATCGCACCGACAAAACTGTTGCTGCACAGGTTTGTTCCAGCCAAGTGCGACCCGTCCGGACCATTTATAGAGACCGAGGTCCACAGGCATCCCGAGAAATTTGAATTGGTCGTGAGCAAGCTCACCCGCTGCCCTGCCGTGCCGCTGAAGGTCAGACTCATATTCTGACCGACCGTTGTCGTACCAAGCGTGACCGCTGGTCCACCGGGAGTGATCGTCGCAGTCGGATCCGGAGGAACGCTAATCAGCGAGAATGTGACACTGCCGGTTGTATTGGCTGAAGGGCTTATGACAATCGTGAAGCTGGCGGTCACGGGAAGCGCGACGGGAGTAAGAAGGGTCCCGTTGCAAAGATTGGTGGTGCCGGCGACCGTACCATCAATGTTGAGTATCTGTATGGTGCCGGTGGAACACGAACCAAAACTGGAACTTGTAATCAGCAAGGTCGCGCGTTGGCCAGCTGTACCGTCGAACAGGATCATGCCAATCTGATTGGCGGTACTCAATGTCACAGATTGCGAGCTTCCCATTGCCATGCGGCCAGTAACTGCGACATCTGCCACCACGTGAGTGCCGGGCGGTACAAAGAAGTCCTGGCTGCTGGTCGCCTGACCGTATGGGGTCGTTATCCCAAAGTGGCCTGAGGTCGAGAAGGGCGGAACCGTGGTTCCAATCGTCGTCGTTGTCGCACTGGATACTTTAGTTACGCGGGTGTTCAGGACAACATTGTCGTCGATTGTGGTTGCTCGAAAGTTTGCTCCCGTAATCGATACTGTAGTACCGGCTCCTCCGATCGTCGGAGTGAAGCTTGTGATCGTGGGAGCCTGCCCCGATACCACGGAGAAAGAATTCGTGCTCGTCGCGCTCCCTGCCGGTGACGTAACGGAGATCGGTCCGGTGGTAGCACCAGCCGGCACTGTAACAACCAGCTGATTTAATGTTGCTGAGACGATCGTAGCTGTCGTCCCGTTGAAGGCTACGGTATTCTGGCTGGCGGTTGTGGAAAATCCAGCGCCCGAAATCGTGACGTTCGCGCCAGCCGGCCCGCTTCCAGGCGAGAATGCGACGATCGAGACGGCGCTGTTACCGCGCCAAATCGACACGATGTTCCCCAGCGCATCGTAGTTATATGCCGCAGTGTTTCCACCATCATCGACCACTCCAACCAAGCGACCTAGCTCGTCATAGGAGAGGTTGTACGTCGACGCCAGTGACGACACGCTGGCCGAGAGCAACGCAAGTACTGTGGCAACTTGCGCTGTGCGGGCAAAACGAAAAGATCGACGCAACATCGCCTATACCCCCGTCTGTGGGTACATCGGACAGCGACAAAATATAGGATAACGAACTATTAGGGAACAAACTACGGAGAGGAAGGGAACGAACGGGATAGATGCTCTGCACTGAGCACGTCAGACGAGGATTGGCGGCATCCGGACATGACGACGGCGGGCGCGAGTGTGCTCCAGTCGCTGCTGAGAATGATTAGCATTTAATTCCCCGAAACCATTTAATAATTCTGTTAGCTTTCGTTGTTATGCATTGTCTGCGTTTGCAGCAATGACCTGTGTTTTAGAGTATGAAAATTTGATAGTCAACATCGAAATCGCCAAATAAATCGTGTGACGAATAAAGATGGAAAATGACCCCACTTTCACGCATCACTCATTCAATCGCCGTGCGCCGTCTACTTCTAGATCTACAAAGAATGACAAACGTTTGCGCCAAATAAATCCCTTGTACGATTCTCAGCATGTGCTAGCTTCATCGTTACCGGACGTTTTTTACTTCGGTTCACGGGGTGATAAAAGAAATGGACACGCACGTCGTCGGCGGGCTACCGATCCAAAATTACATGCCGGCGCTCACGGGACGATGCGTTGCCATGGCCATGGCGATGGCTGTCGCCATACCGCTCACGGCGCGTAGCCAGGAGACGACCGATCGCGTTGGCTTGCCACCTGCAATACGCGAGGCCGGTTCGCCTGGCGGGTCAAATGCGATACGGCTAGGCCAAAGAATCTTCTTTGATAAACGACTGAGTGCTGACGGAACAGTGAGCTGCGCAAGCTGCCACCAACCCGAACGCGCCTTCACGGACGGGCTGCCACGATCGCGTGGTGTGGGCGGTCATACAGGAACTCGCAATGCGCCGAGTCTGCTCAATGCTCCGCTCGTCAACACACAATTCTGGGACGGGCGAGAATCTTCGCTGGAAACTCAGGCGTTGGAACCCTTCGTAAACCCTGTTGAACAGGGCCTCGATAATCTCAATTCGCTGCTCGGAATTATTCGGGCCGATACAGGGTATGTTCAAGGATTTAAGGCAGCGTTTGGTGTTTCCGGACGCGCCATCACCACGCAGCATGTCGCGCGGGCGATAGCGAGCTTCGAACGTAGCCTCGTCGTCGGCGACTCAGCGCTCGATCGGTATTATTTCCGTGGCGACGCGACCGCACTTTCTCCAGAGGCCGTGCGAGGGTTCTTGCTGTTTGTGGGACGAGCACGTTGCTCGAGCTGCCACACAATAGATCCGGCGGCTGCCACTTTCACCGATGAGCAGTTTCATACTCTTCATGTCGGAATGTCCCGCATTGATGGTCGACTCGCCGATCTGACTCAGCAGGTCATCAAATTGCGGAACCACGGCGCCTCTGTTGCGACCCTCGTGCTCAGCAACAACGATATCGCCCAACTCGGCCGATTTGTTGTAACGCTTGCCCCTGAAGACATTGGCAAGTTTCGAACACCAAGTCTTAGGAACGTCGCGTTGACCGCTCCGTATATGCATGACGGAAGTATTGCGACGCTCGAAGAGGCGGTGGACCAGGAAATCTACTACCGTACGGCGCAAAGTGGCAACCCATTGATTCTCACGCCGAAGGAAAAGCACGATCTGATCTCGTTTCTGGAGAGCTTAACAAGCAGCACGGCACTGTCAAAGTTGAAAAATTGACTTGCGCTGGAAAGCAGCGTTCGAGTCACGCAGTTAAAACGACAATAGGTGAGACGCCATAGACTCAGTAGGAGTCGATGTATTCGGTGCCACCTTTCTTGGGGAAAGTGGGGATGAAAGGCAGATGTTCTCCGTGCGTGGCGTCTTTGCCCGTCATCGCGATCGCCATTTTTCTACAAGCTCTGCCCTGCGCTTTTGGCGACGTATACCTTACGCGCCTGGACGACGGAACACCCGTCTACAGCGACGCACCCCGCAACAGGGAGTCCCGGCGAATTTCCATTTCGGCGGCGACCCCTCGCCCCCCTTCGAAGCTTGCCGCCACGCCAAAGCCTCTGAATTCGAGGTTGCCTTGGGATATTGTGGTCAAAGACATTGCCGCGCAACACGAAGTAGACCCTGCCCTCGTACAGGCTGTCATCGACGTCGAGTCCCACTTTAACCCGAACGCGAAATCAAGCGCTGGTGCCACCGGGATGATGCAGTTGATGCCGCGGACGGCCTCTCAGTATGGCGTGACCGACGCCTTCGATGCATACCAGAACATCGATGCTGGCGTCCGGCATTTGAAGATGCTGCTCGACCGATATCATGGCAACGTTGTTCTAGCTCTATCTGCATATAACGCGGGCGAGCGAACGATCATTGCACGTCACCGTCTGATCCCACCGTACAGGGAAACGATGCTCTACGTTCCCAAAGTATTAGCGCGTTACGAAGTCTACCGGGCAACAAAGGTCGAGCAGGGGGGAATCCGATGAAATTCCTTGGAACCGCGATCGGTAGCGAAGCTGCCGCAGAGCATCCGCTGTCACGTGCGATCACTCGCGCCCGGGGATTCACCTTGCTCGAGTTGCTAGTTGTCATCGTGATCATTGGCTTGCTCGCCTCGTACGTCGGGCCCAAGTATTTCGCCCAGGTGAACAGGTCAGAAACGACGCTTGCGAAGGCGCAACTCGCATCTTTCGAGAAGGCGCTCGATGCGTTTCGGTTGGATACCGGTCGCTATCCCACCACCGACGAAGGACTGAATGCGCTCCTGGTACAGCCGTCGACTCTTGCGAACTGGAACGGTCCGTATCTAAAGAGAGAGGTTCCTCCCGACCCTTGGGGCCGGCCTTACCAGTACAAAGCGCCAGGCCCGAAGGGGGATTTCGAGGTCAAAACTCTTGGCAAGAGTGGCACGCCTGGTGGAACCGGCGAGAACGCCGAAATCTCCATTCCTTGATCTCCTCAACAAGGGGCCCAACGATGCGTTTCGATGCTCGCGTTCTAAGTGCCGACCACCGTCTCGTTCAGGTGACGGTTGAAGCTGGTGACGCGTCAGCGGCAAGGCGGCAACTTGAAGCGCAATCGCTACGCCCGATTGATATTCGGCCAGCAATCGTTGGCCAAAGGATGAGGGGACGCTTTCGATTCCCGGTCGTGCTATTTACGCAAGAGCTCCTGGCGCTGTTACGTGCGGGTCTCGCGATTGTCGAGGCATTGGAAGCGCTCGAAGAGAAGGAGGCGGTGCAGAGTACGAGAGCACTCATTGGACGGCTCTTGCAGGCGCTGCGCGAAGGAAATCGATTCTCTTCCGCCCTTGCTGAACACACATCCGTGTTTCCGCCCATTTACATTGGACTAGTCCGATCGGCTGAGGGTACAAGCGATCTGCCGGTTGCTCTGGAGCGCTACGTCGAGTATCAGCAACGCGTCGACACCGTTCGAAACAAGATCACGAGCGCTTCACTCTACCCGGTGATTCTCTGTACGGTGGGTGGCGCCGTGACGGTCTTTTTGATGGCCTATGTAGTGCCGCGCTTTGCGGTCATCTATCAGGACACGGGCCGACCGCTTCCCCTGCTGTCCCTTGCAATGATCAAGGTTGGGCTATTCATAGGGGAGCATTCCCTCGCCATTGCGATTGCCGCGATCTGCGGTGCCACTCTTGCATTTGCAGCGGCACGTTCATGGGTAATGCGTGGTGGGCTGGGGCAGCTCCTCTCGTCCATGCCATTCGTTGGCGAGCGTGTGCGTACCTATCAACTATCACGTCTCTATCTAACGCTGGGCGTTCTGCTCGAAGGGGGTATGCCAGTCATGGACGCACTGCGAAGCGCCAGGGCCATTATTCCCCGCGCCTGGGACCAGGCGTTTGATGGCGCGACCGGCCACGTTGAGGCCGGCTATGGGCTTGCCGCCGCGTTCGAACGTCACGGACTTACGACGGCGGTTTCACTTCGCATGCTACGCGTGGGTGAACATTCGGGCCAAATTGGACAGATGCTTCGGCAGTCCGCGGAATTTTACGAGGGGGACATTTCGCGCTTCGTCGACAGGTTCACACGTACATTTGAGCCTCTACTGATGGCCACGATTGGAGTGATCGTCGGCGCGATCGTGATTCTTCTGTACATGCCGATCTTCGATCTGGCTTCGAGCCTGCAATGAACACCACCTGGTCGGTCTCGCCGTTGGACCCCGCACTGATTGACCAGGCGCGTGATCTTGTACGGCGGTCCTCGGGGAACATGATCGATGCGCTGCAGACGACGATGGGGGCAAGCGGCCGGGAAATTGTCGCGTTGCTTGGAAGCCACCTCAACTGGCCCGTCGTGGAAACGGCCGATATGAGTGCGGCTACACCTGCATTCGATCTGCTACCGCTCGTCAAGGCTCTGCAGCGAGGAGCCCTGGTATTACGGACCGCGGCTGGTGATCTTTGGGGCGTGGTCGCGGATCCATTTGATGCAGATCTGCAGATATGGCTTGATGCTCATGCCGGTGCGCCATTGCAGTTTCGCCTGGCTGTCGCTGAAGACATCCGGGCTTACCTTGCCAAACAGGAGGAGCGCACCCGTGCGGTGGACGGCATCCTGGCGGTCGCGGGCAGCGATGCCGGCGACAGGCGGAATACGCCGGAGCTATCGTATGCGGCAGCGGCAGACGGGGCGAGCCCCGCTGTCAAACTCGTCAACTCCACTCTATACGACGGACTGAAGGCCGGTGCATCCGACGTACATTTCGAGTGCCATGCGAGCGGCCTCGGTGTCAGGTACCGCATCGATGGTGTACTCGTGGTAGCGGCAACATTTAACGGCGTGGATTTGGCAGAGCAGGTCATCTCCCGACTCAAAGTGCTGGCTGATCTGGATATCGGTGAGCGACGGATTCCACAGGATGGAAGTTTCCGCGTAAGTGCGCAGGGGCGCGATATCGATTTGCGCGTTTCTATCATGCCAAGCGTTCACGGTGAAGACGCCGTGATCCGAATTCTCGACAAGCAGGCAATGATCGAAGCTCACGGCAGCCTGAGCCTGCATGCGCTCGGCTTTGACGAGTCAACGCTCCGGACGCTGCGTCAACTGGCCGATGCGCCCCACGGCATGCTGCTGGTCACGGGCCCCACTGGCTCGGGAAAGACGACAACCTTGTATGCCGTAATTGCGGAGACCCATTCCGGTCATGACAAGATCATCACCATTGAGGATCCGGTTGAGTACCAGCTACCCGGCGTCTTGCAGATTCCCGTGAATGACAAGAAGGGACTGTCGTTCGCCCGTGGTCTCCGGTCGATCTTGCGGCACGATCCCGACAAGATCATGGTTGGCGAGATCCGGGATCCGGAAACGGCCGAAATTGCAGTTCAGGCTGCCCTCACCGGCCACCTCGTCCTAACCACGGTTCACGCCAACAACGTATTCGACGTCTTTGGTCGATTCACACACATGCGGATCGACCCCTACGCCTTCGTATCATCCTTGAATGGTATTTGCGCACAACGCCTGCTGCGCTTGACTTGTACTCGATGTCGTGAACCCGCCCGCCCTACCCCTGAGCAATTGCTTAGCGCAGGTCTGCACGCAGAAGATTCGGATCGCTTCACATTCGTAACAGGTGCGGGATGTGGGGACTGTCGGGGCACTGGATATCGTGGACGGAAGGCAATCGCTGAGATCTTGACTCTCAACGATGAGATCCGCGAGATGATCGTAGAAAAAGCGCCAATTCGGCAAATTAAGGAGGCTGCGTACAGGCTAGGAACTCGCTCTTTGCACAAGACGAGTTTGGATTGGGCCACACGGGGGCTCACCACACTTGAGGAGGTTCGACGTGTGGCAATGGTCACGTGAAGCCGCTCAACTCGTGGTCGCTCAGGATCACGTTTCATTTTGTCGACGCCCCGCAACGGACGCGGTTGCTCCGGTCGTGCAGTCGTCGGTGCCAATCTTGACATCCGTTGAGGATGCAGTGGCGTCGTGCCTTGCCAATCAACCAAAGACGAAGTTTGTGATCGATATCGTGGTTAGCGACGCATACGCCAGATTCTGGATCGTTGCACCTCCTAGGAACGCATCCACACGGAGGGACCTCAAGCTATGCATGTTGCTGCGATTCGAAGAGCTGTTTGGTGATTTGCCCGACATCTGGAGCCTGCAAGCTCATTGGCACGCAACCAAGCCAATTATCGCCAGCGCAATTCCATTGTCACTCATCAACGCGATTCGCTCAGGAGTTTCGTCCAGTCGCATGGGTGTTAAGCGCTGTGTGCCCCGCTTTGTAGCCGAATGGAACAGGCACTGTCGGTCGTTCCGCCAGGGGGAAGCGTGGTTCGCAGTGTCCAGTGACTCAGCTTTCACCGTGGCACTGATTCAAAACAGGCGCATCAGTTTTATCCGTAAGGTCCGACAACCATTCGGCGAAGAGGCCGCCTTGAGCACTGTCGCATCAACGCTTCGAAGCCTGGCGTTGTACTACGACGGGCCCGCACCGCAAACGGTCATATTGAGCGGTGACGTACCTGTGACCTGGCACGAAGCTGATATCGGCGGATTCCATTTCAAACGACCGCAAGGCGCCAAGCTACAGCCAGATTCCGATGAGTCTCGTGAAGCGGATTCAGGACACGGGCATAGAAATGATGCGCCTGAACATTGATTTTGCGGCATCGATCGGACAGTCACGCTGGCGGCTCCGTTCGCCGGCCCTCGTCCTTGCACTTGTCGGCATAGGGCTATGTGCTTGGGCAGGCATTCGTATCGATGAAGTGCTTAGTATGACCGAGAAAGTCCGGGCGCGAGAAAACCATCTCGAGGCCGTTCTTACGACGCGTGAAACCAGGAATCGCCAACCTCCACCGCCTCCCGAGGCCCAGGTGCGCGCCGTCAATCAAGGAATTAGCCGTCTAAATGTACCGTGGGGGGATTTCTTCGAGTCGCTACAGAGCGTGGCTGCGCCGCATGTGACGCTGCTCGCAATCGAGCCCGAAGCGGCGACCTTCACCATGAAAGGCGTGGGCGAAGCAGCCGGGCCGGAAGGAATGGTTCAGTACATCGAGGCTCTGAGGCGGAATGGATTTTTTACAAGCGTAACCCTCACCCATCACGAGATCAACACATCCGATACCAACTTGCCGATACGCTTCAGGTTCGACGCGACTTGGCGAGGAGGCGAGCGATGAAGCGAACCGTCCTCAACTTCACTCTGTGGCTCGCAACGTTTTCCACGGCAGAATGGATTGCGGCGGGGACATTTGCGTTAGGTCTGCTGCTGAGCTGTGTCGTCGCACCATTGATGGCTCGTGACCTGAATTCGTATAAGGGGCAACTACGTCAGCAAGAGCGCAACTTCCAACGATCAAGCGGGCGGCAGGTTGCCAGCGTCAGCGAGGCAGAAAACCGGCTCAATCACTTTTACTCTGTGCTGGTCCCTGAGGATCAGCTCGAGCGGTCGGTTGGTAAGCTCTTCGAGATTGCGAGCGTCTCAGGCGTGAAGCTCGAGAAAGCCGACTACCACTTGGCTACTGACAAGGCCGGACAGTACGAGACCTATCAGGTCGATCTGCCAGTTCGGGGAAGCTACACGGCTATTCAGATGTTTTGCGAGCAGACGCTGGCCGAGCTTCCAGCTGCATCACTGGACGCGCTCAAATTCCATCGCGACAAGGTCAGCAATATTCAAATCGAAGCGACGCTTCGGCTGACAATCTTTGCCGGCTTGCGTACGTCGCGTCCGTCACCGCGCCGACCGTCACCACCAGCAGGAACCCAATTGGTCTCGGGAACGACGAAATGAAGATGCGCCGCATTCTAATGGCGGGCGGTCTCGTCGCCTCAGCTCTCATCGCGGTGTTCGGAGATCGATCGAGCCCGGGGGAGGCGGTAGGCGCGACACGCCGTGCGCTCGTTCCGACGTCCGAAGGCGCTCCAGGGTCTGTACCGGCGAAGACGGCTAGCGCATCAGACCGTGTCGATCCCGACGCTCATTCAAGTGGTGTTTTGCTGCTGCGTGACCGTGCCTCCGCGACCATTCGCAAGCAGGACGCCGCACCTTTTGCTGTGACATCCTGGACTCCGCCTCCGCCCACTTCGTCCGTCGAACAGAAGCCTACCGCACCACCACTGCCGTTCAGCTACCTCGGTAAAGAACTTGAAGGCGATCAGTGGCGGGTCTTTCTAGCTAAGGGCGACGAGGTACTGATTGTCAAGGCCAACGACGTAATAGGCGATACATATCGAGTCGAAAGTATCACTCCGCCGACTGCGACCATTCGCTACCTACCTCTGAATGAGGCACAACAGTTGAATATCCAATAGCGAGTCGCGTCGGCCATGTCAACCAAATCTACTCTGTTCGGAATCGTCCTCGTGACGATGTTGTCCGCATGTGGCACTGATAGAGCGGTGCGCACGGCGCATGAGTCCTTCGATGCTGGAAAGGTGGACGAGAGCCTCGCGACGTTACGAGTGGCACTCAAGAATGACCCTACAAACGCTGTGCTGCGTGCCGAGTATCTAAAGTTACGCGATCAGGCCGTCGCGACGTGGCTGGAGACAGCCAGAACCGCAGTACGCAAAGGCAATGTGCCAGCAGCGCGCGAGAACTATCAGAACATCTTGAAACTTGACCCGGACAATGATCGGGCGAAGTACGGTTTGCTACAACTCGATGCTGACGCGATCCACACAAAGTGGTTGGAACAGGCGCGAGCGATGGTCGCCAAAAAGGACGTTGACGGAGCGATCCCGTTGCTGAAGAGAATTCTCGCGGAGGACCCCGCCAATACGCCTGCTCGGGCACTATTGAAGTCCCTTGATGATCCCGTCGAACGGCCACCTCTTAACGCGAAGATGACAGAGGCACTGAAGCGGATGTTCACAATCAACTTCAAGGACGCCACCCTTGCACAGGTTTTCGAGGTCATGTCGCGCACATCGGGCGTCAACTTTGTATTTGACAAGGACGTACGCACTGATCAGAAGACGTCAGTTTTCCTGAATCGCACGACTGTTAAGGAAGCGATCGATGTCGTGTTGATGACCAACCAGTTGGAGCAACGCATCCTCGATGGGAACACGATCCTCGTCTACCCCAACACACCGGCGAAACTGAAAGACTACAAACCATTGACGGTACGCACTTTTTTCCTGGCACATGCAGACCCGGAACAGGTGGCCAATACGCTGAAGACGATAGCCAAAGTCCGCGACCTCGTGGTCGACAAGAAGGAAAGCACCGTCATCATGCGCGACTCACCGGAAAACGTATCAATTGCGGAAAAATTGGTTCAACTTCTGGATCTACCAGACCCGGAGGTGATGCTGGAGGTAGAGATCCTGGAAGTTGATCGCAACCGCCTCTCAAGCCTCGGCATCAAATATCCCGATCAGCTTACACTGACGCCGTTACCGAGCGGCTCAAACAATACACTTACGCTGGCCGATCTGGGCCGCCTGACGACGGCCGCCGTCGGTGCGGCCGTACCGCCACTCACTGTCAATGCAAGTCTCACGACGACGGATACAAATCTGCTTGCAAATCCTCGCATTCGAGTGCGTAACCGCGAGACCGCCAAAATTTTGATTGGCGACAAGGTTCCGAACATCACGTCTACTTCGACCGCAACCGGCTTCGTGTCGTCGAATGTTCAGTATCTCGATGTGGGGTTGAAGCTCGAGGTCACGCCGATCATAGCTGCTGACGGCGAGGTTGAGATCAAGATCAATCTGGAAGTGAGCAACATCGCGAACCAGCTGACGACATCGCAAGGCACTATCGCTTATCAGATCGGTACCCGATCTGCGGCCACGGTACTACGACTGAAGGATGGCGAAAACCAGGTTCTCGCTGGCCTCATCAACGACAACGATACACACACGGCAAACAAGGTTCCCGGACTCGGCCAACTTCCGCTACTGGGCAGGCTCTTTTCCAGTCACCAGAACGATGGAAAGAAAACCGAGATCGTCCTGTCGATCACACCTCATCTTATTCGCACCCTCCCCAGTCCCGATGCACGACTGTTGGCGTTCGACTCCGGCACAGAGTCGAACTCGCGCAGCCTGGTGAGAAGCGATGCCAATGTAGACACCAGCTCGCAGCCCAACCCGGCACCAGTTAGTCCCTCGTCTGCGAAACCGGCACCCGCAGGACAAGTGCCACCAAGTGCAGGAAGCGCAGGCACCTCGCCACCCATCGGCCCGAGCGCTTCTACTCCGGTCGCGCCTATCAATGGAGCGGTGAATCCCGTACCTGAGCCGGCGACTGGCGCCGCACAGGCAATCTGGCTTGCACCTTCGCAAGCCAAGGTTGGCCAACCGTTCACAGTGCAACTTGTCATGAATTCGGGGCAGCCCGTGACCGGCATTCCGTTAGCGATTGGCTACGATCCGAAGAAGCTGGAGGCAGGCAATATCGTTGAAGGCGAGTTTCTGAAACAAGGGGGGGCGCCTACCAGTTTCCAGGTTCGAGCTGACCCTGCAGCTGGGCAAATCTACGTAACCGACACTTATACGGGTGACGGTCAGTCGAGCGGCGCAGGAGCGACAGGACAGGGGGCAGTGTTCACGGCCACGTTCAAACCGATCGGGTCCGCTAATCCAACTGCGCTTTCTGTCGTGTCCATGATGCCGGTCGGGCAAAACGGCGTCACCGTTCCGCTTGTATTGCCGGCACCACAGGCAATAGTCGTCTCACCCTGAAAGGTGTCTCATGCGATGCAGTCAGGATGGGTTCACCCTCATCGAACTTCTCATTACGCTGGCCATCCTAGCCGTGTTGGCCGGCATTGCGTTACCGACAGCGCAGGTATCGGTCCAACGCGTAAAAGAATTCGAGTTGCGACGGGACCTTCGCGAAATCCGCACGGGGATCGACGCCTACAAGGATGCAGCGGACCACGGACGCATTGAAAAGCCCGCCGACAGCACAGGCTACCCGAGAAACCTCAATGTGCTGGTCGACGGCGCCGAGGATATCCGGGATCCTCGGAAATCGAAAATCTATTTCTTGCGACATATCCCGCGCGACCCCTTTTGCGCCGATGAAAACGTCGGTGATGTTGACTCATGGGGAAAACGCAGCTACGCGAGTGATGCAACGGATCCGCAGGAGGGGGACGATGTCTACGACGTCTTTTCGAAATCGACGGTGGTTGGGCTTAACGGGATCCCGTATCGCCGGTGGTAACGGTCCCGTTCGATCTTCAGGAGAGTCGAGATCGCGTGACCTCGGTAGATCGAATGGATTCACGCTTATCGAGCTGCTGGTTGTCATGGCGATCGTGGCCATGCTCCTCACTCTCGCAATTCCAAAGTATTTCCAGAGTGTTGAGACCGCCAAGGAAGCCGTTTTGCGAGAAGACCTGCGAGTGATGCGCGAGACCATCGACAAATACTACGGAGACACGGGCCATTACCCTGACAGCCTTACGCAACTTGTGGACAAGAAGTATCTGCGCGCGATGCCGATCGATCCCATTGCCGGTCCGACGGCCGAGTGGAAGATCTTGCCGCCTGACGACCCAGACCAGGGAAAGGTCTATGACGTAAAAAGCGCTGCACCAGGTAGCGATAGAAACGGAGCGAGGTATGCCGACTACTAGTAGACGCCGCGGAATCCCAGCGACAGGTTTCACATATCTGGGGCTATTGATATTCGTCGCGATTGTCGGGATTGTCTCGGCTACTGCAGTTTCACTCGGCTCGATTGCTCAGAGGCGGATTGCCGAAGACGAGTTACTGTTTGTGGGATTACAGTTCCGGGCGGCTCTCAAAAGCTACTATGAAGCGACTCCGCCCGGCGGCGACCCTTATCCCATTTCGCTACAGGCTTTGTTGAAAGACTCGCGTTTTCCGACCGTCGTCCGGCACCTGCGGCAGATCTACGTAGACCCACTAACGGGAAAAGCGGATTGGTTGCTTGTTACGACGCCGACCGGTGAGATCATGGGAATCAGTAGTGCGTCTGACCAGCATCCGATCAAGGTCGATTGCTTTCCCCCGCCATTTGAAGTATTTGCAGGAAAGAAACGCTATTCGGAATGGGTCTTTTACTATCAAATTTCGGCGGTCGCAGCCGCGCGTCCTTCGGCCGCCTCTGGTCCCTAGGTCGGCGCTGTTGTGAACACGTTTCCGTCTAGATTGATATCGAATACGCGCGTCGACGTGTGGGGTGCCTTTTGTTTGTTGAATTATTTTTCATTCGCGCGGCCTGCAAATCAAATATTTATTACGGCATCATTTTACATATTTGTATCTATTAATTTTTTTGTAGTGCTAGATTGAAATATCGTGTTCTAGCCATTAAGAAATGTCGCGTTTGGACCTCGGTAAGCTTGCCGGCCCCCTGCTTTCTCAATCGGCGGTGAAATCGATATCAACGTGTACAGCATTTTTGCGGCGGGCGCAATGTAGTCGCTGCTTTTTGTACCGGTAGCGATCTCTGCGCGAGGCCGCGCAGCGGTCCTGATAACCATCGCGAGAACGTCACTCCGGGTTTGCGCGCGGCTTGTTGGGCCCAAAGAAGCGAATGGCACTCGGTGCCAACGACAACCCGGCGCTCAATCCGAGCATGAGCAGGCTGGTGCCATGCGTCCACTCGGTTTCAAACTGACTCAGCGCAATCCCCAAGACCAAGGGGGTAGCCACCCACATGCTGAATCGCCGCCAATCAAAACGATTCGATTTTAGATCCCAGATCGAGCGAGACACGATTTCGTCGGCGACATTCAGCCTATCCCGAACCTCTTGCAGATCCAAGGTGCGCTCATGCTCAGCCGTCGTGTTCGGGTTTCGGTGCAAGCGGCGTTTGAAAATCTCGCTGCGTACGGCATGCTCGTCGGGGGCGTCTGATAGTTCTCTCCAGTGGAGCGTTTTCACCCCATAGGACTGCAACAGCAAAATGGATGTTCTTGGCCGGCGTAGGACCTGCAGGTGGCGCCCGTCGAGCACGACCAACCATTCATCGCGCTCATCGCTAGGCTCGATGATTGCGAGTCGTTCGGCTGCGGGGTAGGACGCCTCCCGCACCCAGGTAGCTATCGCAGGTTGGTCGTGCGCGCGCATGAAAGCTACCCGATGCTTACCTTCGTGCGCCCAGAATATTCCCAATGGCCTTACCCAGATGTAGCACGAGTTGCTCGTCGAACCGAATGTCCCAGCATAACCGGCGATCTTTTCCGGCACTTTGTCGGCCTCGACATGCTCAGGAAGCCCTTTGATACTCGCACCGAGAACATGTCGCGGGTTCACGTAAGCTCTGAAGTACTGCTGCTCATTCTGCTCCCAGTCCACGAACGGCAGGACAAGGCGCAGCAGCGAATCGCCGAAGTAAGCACAGGTGTTGCGCGAATCCATCCAGTCGTCAAGGAAAGGTTGGCCAACCAAGCCACGTGCATGGCGATCCATCGACAGCTTCAAGTTACATAGCTCAGAGACCACGTCAATGATGCGGCCCGACATCATCTGGTTAGTGAGATCCCTCGGCGGCGTCTCCTGTGCTGAAGCGGTACTCACCTTGCGTCTCCTCTATCGACATGCTGCGCCAAATCGGGAACCGCAGCGAGATCGAATTTGTGAAGTCAACCCCTTGGCCAGAAACGAACTGACATCGACGGTCGACGTGAAAGTCTGGGGGCCCGGGTCTTTTCCGTGCTTACTTCGCGTTCGAGTATTGAGCTTGCAGCACGCTCACATCCTGCGTCCTTTCCACGACGTGCGGCCGATAGCGATGCGCTTGCGCGGCGATACTCGCAAGACCGGGCAGTTGCGGTATCTCCAGCGCGTCCTTCGACAGCGCCACACGAAACCGCGCCATCGCTTCGGTGCGGTGACAGCTCGCCATTTAGGAGTGCTTAACTTGCTTGAGTATCGTTACCATTGTTTTTCGATCAGTTACCTCAACGGCCTTGTGTTCGGTGTATCCGTATTCGTCCATCGCGTGATTTTCCTTGGTCTACGGCAAATTGCGTTGTTCTCTGCGGAGGAAAAGATCCTTCGCGAAATCAAAGAAATTCTCTTCAAGCCGCGCCATCTTCCCACCGCATATCGCTTGCAACACTTCAGGACTAACCTCTCTCCCGAATCTATGGCGCGACCCGTCGGCGGGATCCAGGGGTTCGTTCAACACAGCAGATAGCACACGCATCGACTGCAACTGTCTTGCCGTAGGGGGACGTGCCGTCTGCCATTCATCGGCGTGCCGCACGTTGTTAGCCGAAGCGACTACTACCTGACCAAAGGAACACCCTGCAAACCGAGGCACAGCTGCGTCCCATTCGTGCTGGACACCTTCGATATCCGCCCTGAACGACTGAAGCGCGTTAGACAGCGCTACTACGATCGCTCCCGCATAAACGCCTCGGGCGACTTCGACCGCGCCTCTTTCATCATTTATTCGGTGATACGCGTCATAGTCGAGACTGGTCATTGGATGGGGGGACTTCTTCGCGGCGATCGCAAATTGCTCTTTGAGCGCCTGGTCGAGTCGTGTCACGTCGTCAACCAACGGGAACACCGAGTCGAACATGACGGAAAGGACCGGAAAATTGAAGCGCCACCAATTAACGAGCCGAAAAAAAGCGTGGTAATCCGGGCTCGTCATCATAAGATCGCCGCGTCTTGTCAGCGCCAGATCTCCATTCACGACCGCGAGATCCCCCGGGGTCGTCAGCAGAGTAATCTCGTTGCGATCCACAACATCGTCATAGTCAGGCACCGCGGGCTTTGCAGTGCCGCTATCAGTTGCAATTTTCTCTATTGACATGTTTTCCTATACAGGGAATTTTGCTCGAACAACGGCCGCGAGCCGTTCATGTGACGCCCTATTGGCCGGAAAATTGCAACCGGGAGGGGCAATCGCACCTGCAGCGAAAAATTCACTCACTCCACACGATCGCAGCCGATCCTTTGCTTTGTTGCCCAAGGCAGCGACCAAGGCATTCGGGAACATAGCCAACTGCACGTGCAGGTAACGCGCTCCGCACTCGCGTACAACACTGATCGGCACGGATCCACCTTCCTTGCTTGCGGAACATAACACCGAGTCAGTGATCCAAGTCCACCGCATCTGGGTATTAAAATCTGCGCCTGGCCAGCACGCGTCGAGCAGCTCGCGCACGCGTCGGTGAAACAGATCCTTACCCGTCTCGAAAGCCTCCCAGGCATACCGAGCAGCCGATTCTTGGCGCCCACGACTAGAGCCGTCATCCATATGCGACTCGGAGTGGTGAGGGTCACCCGGCTCTGCCATCACGAGCACGAGACGGACCTCAGCCAGCCCCCCGATTGCTCCACAGTATCCACGCGGCACATGCCCGCGCGCTGGCGCCCAGGAAACCTTGTTTCGACATCCACCCGCCAAGCCCGCGCACGGCTCATAAGCAGGTGCCAAGCGGTTTAAGAGATCCGAGGACGGCAGGATGCGATTGGCTCTGAGCGTCATGGCGTTTTCCGTGCTACTGACAGTATTGGCGATACGCATCCTGCACCTCACCGCACTGCATTGCTGCGGCGGCCGGGCTCACGATATCGGCGAATTCCTTCGAGCAAACCTGCCTGCCGCGCTCCATGAGCGTCCGACATCGAAGCTGGGCTTGTTGCACATCGAGCTTTCGGACGCAATCGGCGTGCTCGGGGGTTCCTCGGGCGAATCCGTAGTCATCGCATCGCTGCTTCAGCGCATCGAGGTTCTGTTGTGCGCAGGCAGGCACCACGAGCGCCCCGAAAGCGATGAAGACAGCCCATGCGGCAATTCGATTGATGAGGTGCATCGCGTTTTCCGATCTCAGCAAACCGCGTAGGCGCGCAGTGCGTCGCTGGCCGCGCGTTCGTACATCCACGCCTTATCAGGGCCGTCTTCACACGTTCGCGCGATGACATTCGCCAGATGCGATACTGCGCTACGCCCCGGCTCACCCATTTCGGCCGCCAGCAGTTCGACCAGGACTGCGTCGGCCGAATGCTCGTAATATTGCCAGCGGAGCGCGTTGCCGCGAGCATCGCCGGGACGCTCCGGCTTCTCGCCACACGCGGCGCAAATGGCCCGAGCCACTACTGCTCGCACTCGTTCTTGATGAAGATCCATGAGCGTTTTCCTTGTTGTTACCCTCGCTCGGTCACGCGATTCCATGACCGGTACTTCCATGGGACCACATCTTCAAGCGCCGTGATCTTTGGATACGGCATATCTGCTTCGTGCGTCCCGGTCAGGCTGTATGCTGCGGCAATCTTGAGCTCAAGGATCGCCGTGCGTTCCTGCGGTATGAACGCCCACGGAGTTACCGGCCAGCATGGATTTACGCACAGGTCCCGGACCAAAGCTGCCCGAAGCGCGGGCCAATGGGATTTCCACGCCAACAACCGTTTAGCGAGGTCCGACAGCCCGGTCGCGTACGAAATCTCACATAGAAAGACATGCTCTTCGCGTAGATCGACTGCCACGGCATCGCAATACCAGTGCGGGCCAGTCTGATCAGGATTCGCGCCCGGATTCAACTGAATGCAACACTCCGTATTTATGAATGTCGCCCGGTCGGCGCGCAAATAGTCGGTCACGATGCCCTGATAGTAGTCCATAGTTGCGCCCGCTTTTCTTAAACCGGTTCATTGGGCAACCACATGAGCGCGCCGTCGCGCTCAGTGCCGGCGATCGCAGTCCACGTCCGACCGTCTTCGGCGATCGCGATGCAGCCCGGTTGCCAGTGATCGGGGTTCCGCAACTCACTCACCCAGCTCTGCACTTCGCCGTCGAATATCACGACGACTCCACCACGTCCGACGTAACCGCGCTCTTCCCGCCAACGTCGCGCCACTTCGATGGGTTCCATAGCAGTCTGCCTGTTTTCCGTTCCGCTACTTCGATTGATCGAGGCGATCGCATAGCGCCAGACCTGATGGCGTAGCACGCCAGCAGCCGAGATCATCACGCGTCGCAAACCCTGCTCGGTACATTGCTGCATCGTATCCACGTTGCAGATGCGGGATCCGTTCGCCATCACCGCCGACTCGGCGCCTGGCTCGGCCGCCCAGCCATGAGACAGCCATCGCATGACACGGACCTGCACAACAGTCAGCTTGGGCGAGATCGCTTCCATCGCGTTTTCCAACCCATCACCGATTTCCAAGTACTGCGGTGATATTCTCGACCCCGGCCGCCGAGAACACGGCCGGCCCAAGATGCATCACGTGTCCGTTCACGTGCTTCCTGAATGACGCAACCACGGGAACGACTCGGTGCGGGATCTTCGCTGCGGCAGAGACGTTCCAGTTGCTATCGAACACTACTGCGATCAGGAAGTCAAAATGCGCTCCGGCCAAGTCTCGAACAGGACTCATCTGCGTCGACGGGTTCGTGGGCGTCACTCGGCGCGCCTTGATTTCGTACCTCACCTTCTGCGGATCTATCGCGTCGTATCCCTTGCACGATTTCCCTGCAAGCTCCAGTCCCAATCTGGAAGAGACTAGCCATTCCGCGTAGTCGCCCGTCGGGTTGTTGCCAGACCGAAGAACGCCGCGTCGCTGCAGCTCCGCGATTACAATGCAATGCGTGGCGAGGAGGTCGGCGATCGACAGTTTCGACATATCGCCGCTGCCTGTAGCAGCAATGGGCGCTTGGCGATCCATTTGCTTCCCCCGTTTTCCTACGAATTCTGTTGTGTATCGCCGAGCGTCGCCGACGCTTCCAACTCGCGGCGGGCTCTCCGCAGGCAGCGAAAGTTCCGGGCGCTCCAACCGAAGACAGCAACGAAAAAGACCGCGATTGCCGACAAGATAGTTGACCGGTCCCAAACGCCACGCGCTGTCACGCAAAAACCCAGGATGCTCCAAACGCAAAGGAAAATCGGCGGGCCTTCAGGCTTGCACACGATCACGCCGTTCTCATGGTCACGCCAGCCAATCAAGGTCTGCCAGTTGCCGGCTTCCGCGAGATAGGCGGTGATCGTCATTCCTGACTCGTTACGGGGCTTGCCTGGTGCGGCCACCGAATATTCCTTCCGGTCTGCGCTTTCGAACCCGAACAGGGTGACCTGCTCGCGGTTCTGCGAAGTCTTCACGACGCCAAACACGCGATCTAGTCGAACTGTTTCAAGCGGCATGTTCGAGTTTTCCTATCGAACAGTGCCGTTCTTGCAGTGACTGCACCACATCCCTTTGCTTGCGCTGAATAGCGCCGGGCGTCCGCAATGCTGGCAGCGGATCGTGATCGCTCCGAGGTACATCATGTTATCCGTGGTAAAACCCAACGACATACCGGAGTTGCATAGTCGAATTGCCATTCGAAGTAGCCGTTGCTCGGGTTCTCGTTTTCCTTGGTCAAAAGTCCGCGTCACGAAAACGATCGGCGTTGGCCACTTTTCCTCGCAACATCGTGGCCCAGAGGAGCGCGCGACACTCAGCGGGAATCTGTCCCCAAGAAAGAAGAACGATACCGGCCTTCTCGTAGTCGCCTTTCGCTCTCATGGCAGCATAATTTTCCTCGATCGTGACGATATGAACGGACTCGGAGTCAATGAGCGTACGAACGAACTCGTCAGCATCGTTGACGCGCTCGTTGCGGTGCCGAGCGACCAGCTCCGTGAGCGTTGTCTGGATTCGCTTGTAGTGTTCAAGCCGCAGGCCCGTTCCGCCTCCGGAAACTGCCGAGCTCGACACCTGTCCCGTGAATTGGCGAATTCGGCGCTTCACGCTCTCGGCCATGATGTGTGTGTACCAGGCTCGCGCTCGCCCGGCTGTTACATTCGGGCGCGAGGCGAGCCACATGATTTCATCGTAGATGGAGACGAGCGCCGCGCGGAGGTCATCAGCAACATCCCGGTCAATGCCTTCAGATATCTCTGTGCTCATTCTTCTTGACCCGATGCCATTCCAGTTTCCGGCGCATTTCCCAACCGCCCTCCTTGCCGGTCCTTCCCAAGTCCTTCGGAACCGGCCCGGCGGGCACGCCGTACGTACAGGCGAACGCGCAGACGTAGCCGTCCGCGAGCAGCTGACGCTCGACCTTCTTGAAAGCACTCCCGTGGAGTGCGGTATAGCTGTTTGCCATGGTCGCCCTGTCGCGCGTGTTTTCCTACCCTTCGTATTCGTTGCTGTGTTGCCTGGTGGTAACGCCGTTCGCATCCGTCAGTGTCAGCTCGAACTCGTTCATGTCGGGCCGGATCGAAAATGCCTTGCTCTGATCGTACGAGTGATAGTTCAGCGCAACCTTGGCACCGGTAGCGTCGAGGAGCTCGAAGTCGTAATCTAAGCTCCAACGATTGTTGCCTTGCCCGCCGACCATTCCATGCGCCTCGGCACCTCGGATCGCGATGCCAAACGAGCACTCGCGGCATGCCTGGTCGATAAGCGCGCGTAGCTTGTCGAACGTCTCGCTCGCATTCATATCACTTGCCCTCCCCGGCGCGGCCGGCATTTTCCTATCGAACAGTGCCGTTCTTGCAGTGACCGCACCACATTCCTTTGCTCGCGCTGGACAGCGCCGGGCGTCCGCAATGCGGGCAGCGGATCGTGATCGCTCCGAGGTTCATCATGTTCTCCTAGTGGACGGATGCGGGATATACGAAATCCGCGCGCGCCAACGATAGTCACGCGAGAGTCGTGAGGTAATCACTGAACATTCGCACATCCTCACCACTCGACACAAGGTGCGAAAGGCAGGACAAGTGCTCGACGCTAAGCAACCTGCGCCCGGACGTCACAACATCCTGGGCGCGTTGCAGCTTCTCCTCCACAGTGCCAACCCACTTCACCCAATCAGACAATTGCTGGTACGTCATCGCGTCGATGTCAAGGTCGGCCAGCTCCTTGCACTTCTCTTCCAGGTCCAGCACGAGGATCTCCCTGAGGTCATTCTCCCGGTAAAGCACTTGCAGATTCGTAATCTGTCCCACCGGCTCATCCACGTAGTGGGGACGCGGCAGTCCCCGCCCGAGTCGTGCCTCTTCAGCATTCACCTCGTCCTTGGTGGCCTCTCGTGAAATCGTAACGATACTCGCCCCCGTCTTGACCATTTCAATGACGCGTCGGACGATCTCCCCCGGACATCCCTTGTTGAGTTCGAGAAGCGGACGCGACCGCTTGTACACCCAGTCGGCACCACGATCGCCTCCCCGAACAGAGTCGATTCGCTGCAACACTTCGTCGAGACTGAAGTGGAAACTCCAGAGCGCCTCGCGGTTCTCCTTCTCAGTTACGTCCCGCTCGAACTGACGGGACATGTCGTTGAAGTCAACGCCGAAGTGCTTCTTTCCGCAGTCCTTTCCAATGTTCGTTTCCAGGCCACTCTGGGTAACGACAATATATCCACGGTTGTGGGGGGTGTGACAGCTCGCCAGTCCGCACCGCAGCTTGTCCTTGAAAGCGTAGCGCCCGATGATAGCCTTCAGTTCGTGTTGTTTGGGATCAAGGTTGTCGGTGAAGCCGGCCCGCTCAATAATCGAGGCCCAGTCGTCCACGCGAACGAGCTGCTTTTCGGTATTGATTGTGATCAACGCGCTGTTCCTCTATATCAGTCTGGTTATCGGTTAGTGGCCAAGAGCGCGGAGGACCGGCCGCATCGGCAGATCGAATGCTCCGACGACGCCTTGTCTAGTTCAACGCTACTTAGAATCTATTGCAGTTTTCCGACGGATGGAACTTCAACGCCATTCGGGTGTGTGACCGTTGAAACCGCAACGGTCGCAGGTCCAGAACTGACCGTTCCCGGACGTTTCCATGACGCTGCCTTCGACGTGTCCGTAGCGCTCACAAACCTCTTGCGGCGTGTGTGTCAATTCATAGAGCCACTTGAACATTGCTGCCTCCTGTTTTCCTACTCGATTGTCGTTTGCAACCGAGCCAGCGCATCGTCGACCACCTCGGCCGGAGCCCGCTCGATCTTGCGTGCACCCCGCGCGTCCAGATCGAGCATCCGGACCATGTTCACCAAGGCCACGCCCTGCGTCTCGGTGCCCGAGCCTGAGAGCGGCACGGCGAATCCTGCGAAGCGCGCAAACTCCCCACCCTGCGTGATCGGCGCAACGAGCGCCACCCCCAATGCATTGAATGCGGCGGGAGACAGCACGAGCGCAGGACGAAAATCGCCCTGCTGCTCGCGGCCAATGGTCGGGTTCAGGCTCACGCGAACAATGTCGCCCCGATCAAACTTGACCCGCCTCACCATGCTTCACGACCTACCGGCTTGATCTCACCCCATGCAGCCATGTCCGCCGGGAAAGGCGCGCTCGCGTCGCACTGAGCGACCAGATCGTCCAGTGCGTACTTACGGCGCGCGGGGGTCAGTAATACGCCGTCCGGCCGCACGTCGGCGTTTAGGGAGCCGCCGACCGAGGCGTGCATCTGCTCGAGTAACACGGCGGGGAGTCGCACCGCCGCACTGTTGCCCCATTTCTGAATTTTGAGTTCCATCGTGTCTCTCCGAATGTTGATCCATTGTAGAAACAGTACCTCGATACATCAAGAAAAATGTATCTACTTTGGATCTACGTAGGGCGAGGGGGAGCGCTCCGCATGCATGTCAAGTTATCGCCTAGGCGAGGCCAATCCTGAATGGCTCCAGTGAGGCGAGTGCCAGAGGCATTCGCGCGGCAGCCGGACTTTGCTCCGACAGTCAAATCGCCTCCTCCAAGAGGCGGCTGAGCACCTCTCGATCCACATCAATATAGCGCCGGGTGTCATCAATCGATTCATGGCCGAGCAGCAGCTGGACCTGCTCGATTGTCGCGCCACGACCGAGTAATCTGGTCGCAAAGGTACGTCGCCCGCTGTGGCTGGAGGCCTTGATGTCAGCCGCTTTGTAGAGGCTCGTCACATAGGATTTAAGTGAATCCGCCGCCCAGTAGTCCATCAGCTGTCCGTCGGCCGAGAAGCGCTTTTTACGATTCAGAGAATACGGATATCCCTTGCGGCTCAGGATCAACGGAAGGTCAGGGATCAGACCGCGAAAGCGAGATTTGTCCAGCGTGGTGCCGAGCTCGTGCGTGACTCGGAATGCCAGATACCGCTCGAGCGCATCGACCAGCGTTCGAGCCGTGAAATACATGGCGCGCTGGCGGCAGCCCTTGGTAATCGCCGAGCGAAGAGAAACTTCAGTGCGAAGCGCACCACTGCGAAACATGACATCCGCGACCGTAATTTGCGCGACCTCAGTGATTCGCATGCTGACGCTTAGGCCGAGCAGCAGGATCGCGGCATCGCGCGCCGGATGCCTGCTTGTCGCTTCAGTTACGCGAATCAGATGACGGATCTGGCCGGGCGACAGAACGGCGGCTCGTTTTGGGACGTTGGGCATGATGGCTCTCTGAACAGGATGGAAATCGAAATCGTTCAGAGAGAAAACCGTGCGGGCTCTTTTTCGAGCCTACCACGCTGTCCTACAACGCAACCTCGGAAAATTCGGCGCGGCGCTGACTATCCATTACCATCCTGTTGCAATAACTCGACAACGATCGTGACAACTGAACTACAAGACCTACAGGCTCAGCTCCGCGAATTGAGCATTCGACTCGCAGACGTGAAGAAGGACGAGAAGCGGGCGTTTTTGGCAGGTGTTCAGGAGCGCGTTGCGCTCTACGGCATCACCGAAGATGAACTGCTACGCGCGGCTGGCTTCCGGAAAGCGCGCAAACCGCGGGCGCAAGCGAAGTACTACGACCCCTCTTCGGGTAAGCAATGGTCGGGATTTGGGCCGCGACCGAAATGGCTGGAAGGCAAGAATCTCGACGACTACTTGATCGAGCGTGCGCCGAAACCGTGGTGGCCCGGTGAAGATGTTTAGCTGGCGGCCTGTTGGGGGGGCGATCACAGAGATTCCTCACTCCATGTCTTTTGCCCGGATCGCAAGTTGCGGTACGCTCGTCTGCAACGGCTTTCATGGGGCGACGATGTGCTACTCAGCCAAGATCCAAGCCAACTATCGTGAGTACGTGCGGCGGTACGGCGCCGACATGGACATCGAGACGTTCCGCCGGCTGTATTTTGCGCGCGCG
Source organism: Burkholderia sp. AU33545 (assembly GCF_020419685.1). Classification (NCBI taxonomy): domain Bacteria; kingdom Pseudomonadati; phylum Pseudomonadota; class Betaproteobacteria; order Burkholderiales; family Burkholderiaceae; genus Burkholderia; species Burkholderia sp. AU33545. Next base: position 61,312 of record NZ_JAIZRQ010000010.1, read on the forward strand.
GCGGCCACGAACATCCGGATTCCGAAGGCGCTCGACGCGGCTTTCCTCGAGGCACCTGTCAGCGACGACATCACGACCGCGATCGCGGACTATCAGCAACGCCGCACGGCCGAGCTCGAGGCCGAACTTTTCGCGCAGCGAGCACGGCTCGCGGCGGCGGAACGCAAGCTGCAGGTAAAGGTCACGAAGTCCGCCAACGAGGAGGTCCGGATCTCCACCGACAAAATCGCCGCGGCGCAGCGCGGCCTCGACGATCTCCGCCGGCGTAAGCTGAAAGAAAGCGACGCGCGGATCTTCCCGGGCTGGTACGCGCCCGTGCTGATCGAACTCGACGGCAAGCGCCTCGTCGTGCCAATGCGATATAGATGCCGCCTACCCGGCTGGACGGAGGCGGATGAGCGCATCAAAAATGGTACATATAATGCCCGCGCCGACGCGCTCCGCACGGCGTGGCGCAAGGTATTCGGCTTCACGCACGGCCTGATTCTGGTCGACGCGTTTTTCGAAAACGTCGACCGCGATGGCAAGAAGGTCGTGCTCCGCTTCGACCCGACACCCCCGAAGCCCATGCAGGTCGCCTGCCTGTGGACGCGCACCGAGATCCCGGGCGGCGACGACTTATGGTCGTTCGCGGCGATCACCGACGACCCACCACCGGAAGTGGCGGCAGCTGGCCACGACCGGTGTATCGTCCCCATTAAATCCTCTAACGTGGACGCTTGGCTCGCACCGAATCCAAGCCGGCGCGCGCAGCTGCGCGAGATCCTCGCCGATCGCGAGCGGCCCTACTACGAGCACCAGCTGGCCGCGTAAACGCGGGGGTTGGAGGGGCGGTTATCTCTGGCATATACTGTATAAACGTACAGTGTTTGCGTAACCGACCCCATGCGTCCCGCCCTCGCCCATCCTGAAGCCATTCACCCCGCTCTCTGGCGTGTCAGCCAACTGGCCCGCTCAAGCGTGCGCGGCATCGATACGGGCCATCCGGAACTGACGGCCGAACTGCCGGGCGGTGGCTGGCCAGCCGGCGCGCTGGTCGAACTGCTCGCGCCGCAGCCCGGTATCGGCGAGCTCCGGCTGCTGGCGCCCGTGCTTGCGCGCGCGGCCGGCAACCCGATCATGCTGATCCAGCCGCCGCATGCGCTGCAACCGCTGGCGCTCGCGTATTGGGGTATCGATCCGTCCGGCTTCGTGACGTTGCCGGCGCCGCGCACGGCCGACGCACTGTGGGCCGCCGAACAGGCGCTGCGCGCCGGCACATGCGCGGCTGTCCTGCTCTGGCAGCCGCATGTCCGTGCGGACGCATTGCGGCGGCTCAATCTTGCCGCGCAGAGCGGCCAGGCGCTGTTCTATCTCTTCCGGCCGGCGGCCGCCGCGCGCGACGCGTCACCGGCACCGTTGCGGCTCGCGCTTGCGCCGAAGCGCGACGGCATCGACGTCACGTTCGTGAAGCGCCGCGGGGCGGCACGCGATACGCCGTTGTTCGTTCCCTTGTCCCCTTCGCCGATTTTGTTGAACCGCCATGCAAGTCTGGATCGGCGTGCATCTGCCGCACCTCAACCTCGAAGTGTTCCGGCCGCAATCGCCGGCGCCGTCGCCTGACGATGCGCGCGGGCTCGTCGTGCTCGAGGGCGGTCGCGTCGTGGAGCTCGATCGCGCCTCGCGTGCGCTCGGCGTGGTCGCCGGCATGCGCCGCGGTGGCGTGCTGTCCCTCGCGCCGGACGCGCAGATCCGCGAGCGTGACGCCACGCGCGAGCGCGAGCTCGTGCTCGGCGTGGCCTATGCGCTCCTGCAGTTCACCCCGAGCGTCGTCGACGCCGAGGAAGCCGTGGTGGTGCTCGACGTGACGGCCAGTCGGCGCCTATTCCACGGCATCCGCGCGCTGCGCCAGCGCGTGCGCGACGTCGTCGCATCGTTCGGCGTCACGGCGGCGGTATCCGTCGCGTCGTCGGGCCCGGCCGCGTGGATGGTCGCCCGCGGCCTGCGCGGCGGACTAGCGCTGTCCCAACGATCGCTGCGCCGCGCGCTTGCGCGCGTGCCGCTCGTCGTTGCGCCGGCCGCCCGGCGCTACGCGAATTGGTTTGAGGATCTCGGCTGCGAAACACTCGCCGATCTGCAGCGCTTGCCGCGCGCCGGGCTGAAAAAGCGCTGCGGCACGCAGCTGCTCGACTGGCTCGACCAGGTCGCCGGCACCGCGCCGACGGCATACGACTGGATCGAAATGCCGCCGTCGTTCGACACACGCGTCGAACTGATGGATAGTGTCGAGCACGCCGAGGCGCTACTGTTCGTCGCGCGCCGGCTGATCCTGCAGCTGACCGGCTGGCTCACCGCGAAGCAGTTGGACGTCGCCGCGTTCGCCCTGCTGCTCGAGCACGAGCGCGGCCGTGAGGCGATCGCGCCGACCGAGATCGAAATCGCGTTGGGCGCGCCCACTCGCTTCGAGGAACACCTGACGCGGCTCGTCAAGGAACGGCTCGGCCACGTCGAGCTCGCCGGCCCCGTGATTGCGGTGCGCCTGGTCGCACGCAGCGTGCAGGAGGCGGCCGCGCCGAGCGACTCGCTGTTTCCGGAGCCCGGCGGAACGCCGCAGGATCACGCGCGGCTGCTCGAACTGCTGACTGCGCGGCTCGGCGCCGAGAACGTGCTCGTCCCGGCTCCCATGGCCGACTACCGTCCTGAGCCGGCCGCCAGATGGGTGCCGATGCGCGACGCGCCGAAACCCGCACCGTTGCCGGCGGATTTGCCTCGCCCTGCCTGGCTGCTTGCCAAGCCCGTGCCGCTGCTCACGCGCCAGCATCGACCGTTCTACGGCACGCCGCTGCGCATGGTATCGCCCGGCGAGCGCATCGAAGGCGGCTGGCAGGACGGGCAGACCGTGACGCGCGACTACTTCGTCGCCGAGGACGATAACGGCATCTGCTATTGGATCTACAAGGAGCGGCCGACAGCCAGCGACGAAAGCGAAGCGCGCTTCTTCCTGCACGGCCTGTTCGGCTGATCTGTCATGGACGCCGGCAGTTTCGGCGCCTTGCCCGCCTACGCGGAACTTCAAGTCGCCTCCGATTTTTCGTTCCTGCACGGTGCGTCACGCGCCGAGGAATACGTCGCGCGCGCGGCGCAGCTCGGCTACAGCGCGATCGCGATCACCGACGAATGCTCGCTCGCGGGCGTCGTGCGCGCGCACGTCGAAGCGAAGGCCGCGAACATGCCGCTGATCATCGGCTCGCACTTTCGGCTGACGGCCGCGGACGGCGCGCCCGCGCTCGCCTTCACTGCACTCGCGATGAATCGGGACGGTTACGGCAACCTCTGCGAATTCATCTCGCTCGGTCGCATGCGCGGCAAGAAAGGCACGTACCGGCTGGCGCCGCTCGATATCGAGCACCCGGAAGCGCCGTACACCCACCTCCGCGGCCTGCCCGACTGCATCGCGATCCTGTCGCCCGACTTCCCGGCCAACGAGCAGCGGCTCGACGCCCAGGTCGAATGGATCGCGCGCGTGTTCGGCGAGCGCGCATGGGTCGCGCTGACGTTGCACGCCCGCGCGATGGACGACATCCACCGCGGCGTGGTCGAACGCGTCGCTGCGCGCCACGTCGTGCCGGTGGTGGCCACCAGCTGGCCGCTCATGCAGTTTCGATCGCGCAAGCCGCTGCAGGACGTGTTGACCGGGATCCGGGTCGGCCGGCCGGTGTCCGAGTGCGGGTACGAGCTCGCTCCGAACGCGGAGCGGCATCTCCGATCGCGGCTGCGGCTCGCCAACCTCTATCCGGCCGGCGCGCTCGAGGAAACCGTGCGCGTCGCGCGGCGCTGCACGTTCTCGCTCGACAACCTCAAGTACGAGTATCCGGACGAACTGGTGCCGGCTGGTACCGACCCGGCGACCTATCTGCGCGAACAGACCTATATCGGCGCGCGCCAGCGTTTTCCTGCTGGCATCCCGGTCGACGTGCAGGCGCAGATCGAACACGAATTGCAGCTGATCGCGGATCTGAACTACGAGGCGTATTTCCTCACGGTGTACGACATCGTCCAGTTCGCACGCGAGCAAGGCATCCTGTGCCAGGGCCGCGGCTCCGCCGCGAACTCGTCGGTCTGCTACTGCCTCGGGGTGACCGAGGTCGACCCGTCGCGGCAGTCGATGCTGTTCGAACGGTTCATCAGCAAGGAACGCAATGAGCCGCCGGACATCGACGTCGATTTCGAGCATCAGCGTCGCGAAGAGGTCATGCAGTACATCTACCGCAAGTACGGACGCGATCGCGCAGCGCTGACGGCCGCCGTCACGACGTACCGGCCGCGCAGCGCGCTGCGGGAAGCCGGCAAGGCGCTCGGCGTCGATCCGGCGATCGTCGATCGCGTGGCGAAGCAGCATCACTGGTTCGACTCACGCACCGATCTGCTGCAGAGGTTTGCCGAGGCCGGCCTCGATCCCGAAGCGCCACTCAACCAGCAGTGGGCCGCGTTTGCCGCGCAGCTGCTCGGCTACCCACGGCACCTGTCACAGCACTCGGGCGGCTTCGTGATCAGCCGCGGCAAGCTCACGCGCCTCGTACCGGTCGAGAACGCAGCGATGGAGGATCGCTCGATCATCCAATGGGACAAGGACGACATCGAGGCGCTCGGCATCCTGAAGATCGACGTCCTGGCGCTCGGCATGCTGTCGATGGTGCGCCGCGCGCTCGACATGATCTCGGAGAAACGCGGCGATACGTTCGAACTGCAGGACATCCCGGCCGAGGACAAGGCGACCTACGACATGCTGTGCGACGGCGACAGCATGGGCGTGTTCCAGGTGGAATCGCGCGCGCAGATGTCGATGCTGCCACGCCTGCGGCCACAGTGCTTCTACGACCTGGTGATCGAAGTCGCGATCGTGCGGCCGGGCCCGGTGCAAGGCGGGATGGTGCATCCGTTTCTGCGCCGGCGCCAAGGACTGGAGCGCGTCACCTTTCCGTCGGAAGGCATGGAGAAGGCACTGGCGCGCACGCTCGGCGTGCCGATCTTCCAGGAGCAGGTGATGCAGGTCGCGATGCTGGCCGCCGGCTTCTCCGCCGGCGAAGCCGACCAGCTGCGCCGCGCGATGGCGGCATGGAAGCGCAAGGGCGGACTGGAGCCTTACCACGAGCGTCTGGTGAACGGCATGCTCGAACGCGGCTACGACCGCGAGTTCGCCGAATCGATCTTCGCGCAGATCAAGGGCTTCGGCGAATACGGTTTCCCGGAGAGCCACGCGGCCAGCTTCGCGCTGCTCGTCTACTCGAGCGCGTGGCTGCGTCGACACGAACCGGCCGTGTTCCTGACCGCCCTGCTCAATAGCCAGCCGATGGGCTTCTACACGCCGTCGCAGCTGCTGCAGGACGCGCGGCGCCGCGGCGTTGAGGTGCTGCCCGTCGACGTCAACGTCAGCACATGGGATTCGGCAATCGAAGGGCCGACGACGTCGGCGCCCGTGCGCCTCGGATTCTCGCTGTTGCGCGGCATGCGCGAGGTCGTCGCCGGCCGCATCGAGCTCGCACGCGCTGCGCGGCCGTTTGCCGACGTCGCGGATCTCGCGCGTCGGGCGCAGCTCGATCGTCACGACCTGCAGGTGCTCGCGCGTGCGAACGCCCTTCGCTCACTCGCCGGCGGCAACCGACGTGCGGCGCTTTGGCTCGCGGCCGCTGCCGTGCCTGACCGAGATCTGCTGCGCGGCACCGAGCGCGACGATGCCGTCCCGGCGCTGCCTCAAGCGTCCGAAGGCAAAGAGATCGTGACTGACTATCGCGCGATGGGCTTCACGCTCGGCCGGCATCCGCTCGCGCTGCTGCGCGATCGCCTCGCGCTCGATCGCCTGCAGTCGGCCGAGCAGCTGGCGACGTTGCGCAGCGGCCAGCTCGCGCGCGCGTGCGGATTGGTCACGGTGCGGCAGCGGCCGGGCACGGCGAACGGCGTACTGTTCATGACGCTCGAAGACGAGACGGGCCAGGTCAACGTGATCCTGTGGCCCGGTCTGCTGGAGAAGTTTCGGAAGGAAGTACTTGGCGCATCGCTGCTCGCTGTCTACGGCGTGTGGCAGGTCGAGGGAAAGGTGCGGCACCTGATCGCGAGCAAGCTTGTCGACCGCTCCGAACTGCTTGGAACGCTGCCGACGACAGCGCGCGAGTTCTGCTGAGTCTCGCAGCATTGGCGGCCAGATGCACCGAATTGTTACTCTTGGTTCGGCGACCAGTTCCAGTGCGTCTTGCCCCACGCGCTGCCCTCGATCACCGGCATGATCTCGCCAGCCTCAAAGTATCGCCGGCTCTCGGCCTTGGCCGGCGTTTGCCACCATCCAGCCACCGGACACGCGTTCCCACCCGGCACGCTTGCATAGCCCGGACTATCGTTTTTCGCGGACGGCACGATCGTCGGCGGATCCGGAATCGGTTGCGCGCCCGGCAGGTCGAAGCGAGCAACCCATGCGCGCGCGTTCTTTGTGTCGGCGCTGGGTAAGTCTGGAATGTACGTATGCAACGCGTCCGGCTTCGGATCGCGCAAGATGCGCAGGACACTGTTCACGAACACATACGGCTCGGGAGGACCTTCCTCCGGTGCGCCGAGGCGCGGAAAATCGCCGGCGCGAATGAGCAGGCTCGCGTTCAGGCGCTCGATGTTGATGTCCGAACGATTCAGCTGTTTCCGCACCTCCGCTTCGCCGCCGAGCCGCTCAATGAACAGCTCGCCTAGGATCGTGTACCAGTTCACGCCTTTGATGAAACCCCATCGGGCGACCTTGGCGCCCGGGTGCAGCCCCGGATAGAACGCTGTCATGGTAGACGTCGACTCACCTTCGTACGACGATGGATCGTATTCACGCGCCAGCAAATGTGCCGTGCTATCGATGTCCAGGCCACTGAAGCGTTCTGCCAGTGCCCATTCCTGTGGCATATACCGGTGGTAGCTGAACGGCAAGATTGGCGCCAGGCCGCCGTAGCCGCCATGAACATTCAATCGCTCGCACACAAAGCGAAGGAAACCCTCGTACAGAGCAAGGCCGTCTGCGGTCGTAACGAGAGCCATCGGGACGTTGAATTTCAGCATCGACAATCCGGACTCCTGCCCTTTGGGCGCAGTCCAACCTTGAGGCGAGACGTAGTCCTCGGGATTCGCCATGCTCGTGAGGACTTGCACGTTATATTCCGCAGCAGTGTCCTGATCGGTAGCGCTCGATCGAATCACGCTAACGGACAGATACGACGGTGTGTCCTGAATCGCCCGACGGATCTTTTCGACTCCCGCGGCATTTCGCTTCGAAAACTTGCCGGTGTCCGTGTCTTTCCCACCACGCAAGTGCGAACCAAAAAGCGCATCGAAACGGTCGAAGCAGTCGAGAATCGCTTGCCGGCCATCGGGGCGCGAGCCGCCATCAAAAAAAACGGTGCCAATTACGCCCGGCAGCAAACCCATCCGCTCGCCGTCGAGGTGTAGGTGCAGATGTTCGTGATAACGCGAAAGCGCTTGTGCGGGTGTGAGAATCGGTTTCGCGCTCTGATCCGTCATCTTTGCTTGTCCTGAGTGAGGTGGTTCATATGATACCGGTTAGCCCGCCGCCAGAGCGGGGGCAATCGCCACCGACGCCGCTGCTTCTGCCGTGGTGATTCCGAGTAGCGCAGCAAGTGCCGCCACCGCCTCAGCCCCGGCAGCAATAATGGCCACGAGCGCCGCCAAAATCGCCAGCAATGCCTCGGCGATCACGATTGCGATCGCGACGGCTGCGACCACGATCACGATGACGACCAGCGCCTTCACAATCGTTATGCCGACCTGCCCCCAATCGATAGCCTTGAGGGTTTCCCATGTCAGGTCCGCTTCTCGCTTGAGTGCTTCCCAACCGGCCTTCAGTTGTGCGGCCGTATACGCGGCGATTCTGCGGCCCTGTTCGTCAAACCACTCCCATGTTTCTGTTGCCTTGTTGAGAACCCAACGGCCTGCAGTGAACAGCCACGGCGCATGTTCATGCAGGAACCGGCTGGTTTCTTCAGAAACGTAGGCATATCCACGCTTCGTCGCGTCCCACAACGCCGCCGCGCCTTCTCCGACCGCTTCGCCGGCTTCTTCCCCATGACGTTCGACCCAGTTCCACCAGTCCTCGTACCAGACGGGATGAGGGATAGGCTCAACTGTCCGGATAGGCACGCGCTCACGCTTCTTCTGCTGCTCCGTTTCCCGCATCGGTACATCTTTGAGCACGCGTTGCCGAACCTTTTCGAGTTCTCCATTGCAATCGCTGACGTCGATGACGGACATGCGCTCTTTGAATTCGCCGGCGATCAGTTGATAGTCAGCCTCCTGACCCGGGCCCCAATCGTCACCAGGAAACTTGATCTCCACAAGGCGCAACAGATTATCAACGTGAGGGCCGCCTTCGCGGTCGATGACACCACGGCCGGGCCACCGATCCATCGGACGCTCTACCACAACGACGTCGGGTCGACGCAGAGCGCCAGGTCTCCGACCGGGCGGGAACGGGTTCGTACTGTGACGCCTGCCGCCGGGTTGAGGCATTGCCTCGTCGCTGAGAAATGGAATGGGTGGCACACCGCCACGGGTGAGACGGCTCTCCCACATGTCGAAATTTACTTCTGCCTTGTAGCGCCACCAAAACTTGGCAATCCGCTCTTCAACCCTGATCGCTTGCGTTACGACGATCTGTTTGAGAAAAGTTGTGGCCGTAGATCCATCAGACAACCGAATCGACCCAATCCTCGGAAATTTCAGTGCGAATTCGACCTTCTCCTGAAGGTACCCTTTTGCGCCCGGCGGCAAGATTGCATACTGCGGGACACGCTCCTGAACGGTTTCGCAGGTACCTGCCGGCTGAAGTGATCCGCCCATGGTCTTCTCCTTGCGTCGACGAAGGCTTACGCGCGGCTGTTCGCGTCGCCTTCTTTCACATAATCGGAATAAATGTCGGGCTGTCCGCCGCCCGCAAATTTCCACGGTTCGGTTTCAACCTTCTCCTGTTCGAGCGCGCGCAGGTTGACGGTCTGCGCTGATGGCGTGAACACGGGGATCGTCTCGCCCAGATCATTCGTATGACCGAGCACCGTGCGCCCGGACGGCAGCTGGAGCTCATATGCGTGCTGCATCATCGGCGAACCATCGACCTGACTCTTCAGGATGTATTGCGCTTGATACGACGGCTTGAACTGCGGCATCGCGTAGGCCTGACTCGTCGGCCCGCTGAAGCTGTGCTGAGCGCCCTTCACCTCGATCTTGCCGGGTGCATGGATCTCGATGTCACCGCCCTTCAGACGGATGTAGGCTCCACCTGACGTCAGCAGGACTTCCTTCTCTGCCGCAACCTCAATCTTGTCCGTTGCCGACAGCACCTTGACCGACTTCTGCGCCACGATCTCGATGTCGGCTTTGTGAGCCTGAATCTCGACCTTCCCTTTCGCGGCGAAGAGCTTCATGCCCGCGTTCTGAACGAACAGGCTGATCTTGTCCGCGATGCTGGCGATCAACGACTTGCCGGCGGCGATGTGCGTGCTCTGCCCGCTCACCAGGTTCGCGTGCATATCCGCGATCAAGTGAGCAGATTGCTGCGTCGACAGGCCGATCCCGGCCGGACTGCCGAACAGCATCACGGGCTCCTTGAACGCGTTCGCCGACCCCGTGCCCCCGCCCGCGGTACGCCCGCCCGACGCCTCACCGGACACGCTGCTCTCGGTCGCGTCGGTGAACGCGCGCATGGCATCGTGGCCGGTCTTGAGCGAGTCCGCCTGGTGCTGCTCGGCAAGCTCTGACATCGATTCGAGCAAGCCCTCCGCGTTGACGAGTTGCTGTTGCGCCTCGCGCACGTCGAGCGGCTGGCTCGTCGCCGATTTCGGATACGTGGTCACATAGAGGCCACTCGTCGCGCGCACCGCACCATACGCATCCGTGCGCAGGTCGAAGCCGGTGCCAAGGTATGCACCGCGCGTGTTGCCCTGCTGGTTGATCAGATAGCCTAGGTGCAGGATGCTGTTGCCGGTACTGCTCATCAGCTGGGCACGGCTTTGCCCGGTGGCATCGTCCATCACCAGCTGGTTGAATCCGGCGCCCGAATATTCTTTCGATCGATAGCCCGACAGAATTCCATCGCTGTGCCATTGCGGCTTGGCCGCGCCGTTATACACACGGCCCATGACGAGCGGCCGGTCGCAATCGCCGCCGACGTGATCGACAAGCACTTCTTCGCCGATTCGCGGAATGTGCACGCTCCCATAGCCGCCACCGGTGTCCGCCTGTACGACGCGCACCCAGCACGATGCCCCCTGATCGCCCGGGTTCACGCGATCCCAGACGAACTGGATGCGGATCCGATTCAGTTCGTCGGTGTGCACCTCCTCGCCCGACGGCCCGACGACGAGTGCCGTCTCCAAGTGCATCTTCGGCTTTTCATGCTCGAATGGACTGCGGTATGGCACGGTCACGCGCTGGGCTTCGACTTCGACGAGAAAGTAGCCGACGCACCCGTCCGCGTGCGGCACCTCGAACGATGCGCTATCCGATCTGCTCGCACGCGCCTCGGCCAAGTCCCGGTGCAGGCTGTGCGGGAAATTCGACGCGGGGGTGACAGGCAGGTTGTTCTCGATCCACCACGACACGGCGATCGTCGCGAACTCGCGCTGTTCGACGCTATCGCCGTCGTGCGCCGGGTGATCGCCCAGCTCGAAACGCCGGCCGGCATCGAGCCCACGGACCCCGCCAACTCCGTGGAACCGCTTCGCGCGCGACTCCCATTCCTCCATACGGATGCGGGACAGCCTGTCGCCTCGCTGCTGCTCCAGATACGTGTACGCGCCGGTGTATTCGTAGACTTCCAGCTGGCTCGGCAATGCGCCCTGGTTTCCGGTGGCCGGCACCGACGTGCCCTTTGGATTTGAACGAGCGGCCGGATTCTTGTAGTCGAAGGTCCGGGTGGTCAGCGCAACGCTTTGCAGGGAGCGCGTCCCGGACCACTGCGTGAGCGCGTCGACCTCGCTTTGCGTGCCCGACCGATAGAACATCACCGTTTTCGGCGACAGCGCCGGGAGCGCGTCCAGCTTGTCCGTGATCACCAGGGTGTGCGATTTGCCGTCGTCGGCCTGGTCCCAATAGCTGTAGAGACCCTCGTTCTCGAGCAGGCGATGCACGAAGTTCCAGTCGGTTTCGCTCTGACGCGTGTACGAGCGGTTTGCCAATGGTTGTGAAAGCATGAATCGGAACCGGCCGCGCGCCTCCGGATGCTGGTTCAGCACGTCGGACACGATGTCCTCGACCGACTTGTCGATCCAGATCCGCTGGTCGCGCCGGAACTTAAGCACGTGCATCCATGCGTGTAGCGTGATCTGGTATGTCGTGAGGCCGCCGTCGGCGCCCAGCCTACGCGCGGTATAGACATAGCCGTGGATCGGGCGATATCCGCCGCTTGCCTGCTGGATCCAGAGGGTCACAGGCTGCGCGATGAGTTTCTTCAATTCGATCGAGCTGTCAGACGACACCACGTCGAGCGTGAAGATGTAGTCGCGGCCGATCGTCGCCCGACCGACGGCCCGTTGCACCACCAGGGTGTTCGGCCTGAGCGGGGTATCGAGCTTCAGCAACCGATCCTGCTCACTCAAGCCGCCGCGCAACGCGGCAGCAAGGTTCTGCACGTTCATTGGTAGCCTTTCAATTATATTTCAGCGCTCTCGGATAGCGTCTGGTAATGCTCGCGGTGATATTACTCGTTTTGTGAGGGCGAAAAATCTGTCATGACCTTTCGTCCTGGAAGCAGACATGTGACGATGAGCGGGGCGAAAGCCATCATGACATTACCGCAACTCCATAGCACGAAGTCGGCGCAAGTGTGAATGAATGTCAAGGACGTCGATCGATTAACGGACAGCCCCGACATAAATCGTACATGCGAACCGCCCGATAAATATTCAAACCGCGATCGCGGAAGACGCAGGCCGGAACGCGAGAAGTGCGTTGACCCGGCACAGCCGGCCTTCTCAGCACATTCGGCTCACTATAGCAATGACTATTCATCGATCACCAATTTTAGGAGGCGTTTGATTCGAGTATCAAACGTCGAATTCGACCTGTGATTCGCTCTCCGATAATGCAACCCCGAGAAACAATTGATTGCATTGTGTCGTTATTGGCGCCCGGATTATGATCAATTGATTCTGGTGGTGACGTCGACTAAATGAGCGTCGCCGTGTGCTGCGCTAGCGAATACTTGACTTCCCTCTAGGCCAGATAACGTGGTCGTTGCCTATTACGTAATCCACTCAGGAGAAACGATGTCCACTTATCAAGCTCTGCTCGCACGACGTGATGCCCTCGACGCTCAGATCAACGCTGCAAAAGTCAACGAACGAAATTCAGCGCTCGCAGAAGTCCGACGTCTCGTTGGTGGTTTCGATATTTCCGTGCGGGAAATCTTCGGAGCCAGTCGAACGCAGAAGGGGCAACGGCGTCAGGCAAAGTACCGGGATCCCGAGACCGGCGCCACGTGGAGCGGACGCGGCCGTCGGCCGGCCTGGATCGCAGGCAAGGACCGCGTGCAATTTGAGATCGCGCCCGCCACCACCCGGGCTTGAACTGCGCCACGACGCTGGATATATTTACAGTGCCTAAACGCGGCTGGTGTCTCTGAAGGCGCCTGCCGGTGACCCTTACACCCCTCCCCCTATGGAAAACCCAGATTCCGTTGCGACGGCTGCCCCGGGAATCGATCCCGTGCTTTTTGAGCACGCGCTAGAGCGCGCCACGGAAGACCTGCGCCGTATCGCAACATCGATCGCAGATCGCTATCTGAAGGCTGGACTGGCGAGCGCCCTGAGCTGGTCCGTCCTGCTCGAAATCGACGAACAAGCCTTTTCGGATCTTGCGTTCCAGAGCCGGAACGAAGCGGCAGTCGTCGATGCCCTTGCGCGGATCGGCCCAGCGGCCTTGCCGGGTGTCGATCTGAGCGGCCTGATCGACTGGACGTTGGCGGACGCATCACTTCCGATCGTCTATCTGAGCGTTCGAGAACGGTTGTCGGCGGCCGATCTGTTCGACCGGGCCCAAGCAGCGGCATGAGCGGCCTGTCGGCACATTGGTTGGTGGGCGGCAACCTGGCCGGAGTCCAGGTTGTGCACGCGAGCGTCGCCCGAGTGACGGGCGCGGTACGCCCCTCCCTTCTGCTGGCAAAAGGCGCGAATCGTAGATTCGCGTTATGCTTGGGGTAGGTAATATCCAGTATATAAGATCGAATGGACGAACCGACTCTCTGGCTGTCGGCACCCACCGAGGCCTATCAGCAGTGGCAGCGCACCGAAGCCGCCGGCGCCGATCGGCGCGCGTTCTCGCCCCGGTCGATCGTCCAGCACGAAGCCATGTTCGAGCGTTTCATGCGCCATCTCGCGGCCGCGCAGCGGTCGCTGGCCACCTTCGGCCCGGATCACCTCGAATCGTTCTTTGCTGACCTGGACCGCCGGTGCACACCCGGTACCACGACGCGGCTTCGCTACCAGAAGCTCCTCGACCGGCTCGGCCGACACCTCGTCGACATCGGCGTGCGCAAGACGAATCCTGCGGCCGCCTATACTCTGACGCAGATGTGGCCGGAGGATGAGCCCGTCCCGGTGTATCTGCTCGAGGCCGACGATCACCGCCTGCAGGAGTCGGTCGCCACGCTCGATGGACTCGACGAACGCGCGATCCGCAATCGCGCTATCGTCGCCCTATTGCTTTCCACGGGCATCACCGCACAGGAGATCCGACAGGCACTGGCCGACAACCTTGACCTGTCGCCGGCGCGGCCGCACCTCGTGATTCCGAAGCGCGGCCCGCGCGAAGCCCGCCGCGTCAACGTCGATGGGTTTGCAGTACCGGCGCTTGTGCGTTGGCGAAACTGCGCGGCCGCCGCCGTCAGCCCACTGCTATTCCCATCGCCGCGCGCCGGGGGCCCCATGACCGACGAGATGCTCGGCCGCATCGTTCGGGACGAACTCCTTGCGATCGACGTCCGGCTCCCCGATATGAGTCCACGTACGCTACGGAATACGTTCGCACGGCGCTTGTTGCTCGCCGGTCGGAGCAACGACGACGTCATGCAACTGTTGGGCCTCACAAGCCAACGGACCGTGATCCGCATCCGCGCGACGCTACCATCGAGTCCGCAAACTGCCGACACGACTTGACTTCGTTGTCGCCTCGATAGCCTGAAAAAGCCAGCACCTTCGCTGGCTTTTTCGCTATGGGAGCATCGCTATGGACTACGCAACGCACTACACTGATCTCGTCTACCTCGTGAACGGGGACCTCGCGGTCTGCCGATATAGGTTGTTCCTGGTCAACACCGATCTCAAGCAGGTGATCGTCCAAATCGACAACCACCACGGCCCGAAAGACGCCCTGGTCACTGATTATCGAGCCCGCGACACGATCCTCAATCGGATCGCCGATCGCGAGCTCATGGGGATTCCGTTCGACATGCTGTGCGTGGCACTGACCAACGAGGGCACACACCACATCCTCTTCGTCGAGCCCGATCTCGAAGACTACGTGCACCGTGGCTTTCCCTACGAGAGCTCGCCTGAACGTGCAGCACGCGGCCGCCGTATCGAGCAAATCTCGATTGACTCGCGCAACCTGGTAATCGGTCGCGCGCGCGTCCAGACCGCGCACGCAACACCGACGCCGGCGGCCGCGGATCTCGCGTCCGTACTCGACCACCCTGTCGCAGGATAAAGCGGCGGCCCCGCCACAGTTGAAGGCGGGGCATTACGGACATGTAGCGCGTATCGGACCGCATGGCCGCGTCAGCGCGGTCCGTGTGACGGCTCAAAGAATGTTTCTTCGTAGGGGGTGAAACATTGAACCGTCGCGACGTACACGCATAATATGGCGCGTCGATACACGGGTAGGCCGGTACCGGGAGACGCCATCGTACCGACAGGAGAAGTCCATGTTGTCTCTGTTCACATTTGTAGGCGTCGTGTTGAACGCAATGAAATTCATCACCGATGTGCCGGTTCCCTGTTCCAGCGATGGACGACGCAAATTGGGTATCGCTATGGGCGCCGCGAGCCATATCTGCGCGATTGCACTCGCGTATGCGCAGATGCATTGATTGAAGTGACAGGCGCCGCCATTGCGCCGCGTCGAAGAAAAAAAAGGTTCTTCGTGGATTTCCGTGGGCGTCGCTTGCCGACCCTTCTCTGTCGTTCCACTCAGGCCGCAGTAGCGACCGCTATCGTGTGTAAAGCGGCCTCTGCCTGCCCGCGCGGGCGGCTTTTGCGTTCAGGCAATGAGCCTAGCCCGTCAGTCGTCCACGCATCATCCAGACGTTGCTCGGGGCGAACAGCGTATGCAATTGCTGCGTGTTCCTCATCGGCCGCGATAGCGCACCTTCAGATGCCACCGTGCGCGGCGATGAACATGGCGACGGCCGACCGGCAATAGGATTCGATTTCGTTGTCGTCCTCTGCTCTCGCCTCATCGAAGCGTGCGATAAGTAGGAGATCGGATCCTTTGAAAAGCGCGGCAAACAAGCGGGCGGACCGGAGAGGATCGGGTACGTTCAGCATCCCTTTCGCGTGCAGCTGAAGCAACACGGCCTCGATGTGGGCGATGACACGGGCGGGCCCGGCTTCGTAATGAAGCTTGCTTAACGACTTTTGATTCGTCATGTCGGCCAAAACCATGGCTTCGACACTGCGGACGTCCGGGCTCAACAGCGTGCGAAGCAGGGATGATCCCACCGCCATGAGCTGATCTTCGGCCGAACCGTCGACGCCTTCAGAAAGGGCCTGCGGTGCAAACTGATCACAGCGGGCCACCATGGCCGCGCTGAACAGCGCCTCCTTGTTCTCGAAGTGCCGATAGATGCTGAGCTTGGATATCTTCGCCCGCTGGGCGACTTTGTCCATGGTCGTCGCTTGAAACCCCAATTCCACAAAGAGTTCGCAGGCGGCGTCGACAATCGTTTGGCGAAGCGCCTCGTTGGCGGGCCGGCCGCGCCGGCCGTGGCTGTTTTCGGTCACGACAATTCCAGTACTTGACAGTATTCAAATTCGCGCATTAGGATACCATGTGGTATCGCAATGTGCACGTCAAGGGCAGGTTTGAACCGGTTGTCCAGATCAGGTTTCCCCGGGCCGCCCGGCGATATCGAGCGGCATTGTCGAGCCGGCCAATACAGCATGGGCAACTTTTTCGCCAATGCCGAAGCCCTGCTCGCTGACCGTCTCAAGCGCGTATTGCCGGACGATATTGCACACCACGCTCGGCCCACCCTCCCTCCACAACACGGAGCCCATCACCATGAATGACGTCATCATTATCGGTGGCAGCTTTGCCGGCCTCGCCGCCGCCCTGCAGCTTGGCCGTGCTCGCCGCAAGGTCACGGTTCTCGATACCGGCCGGCCGCGCAACCGCTTTGCAGGCCACTCGCATGGCCTGCTTGGCCACGATCACAAGCCGCCGCTGGACATCCTGGTCGAGGCGCGGCAGCAACTGGCGCGCTATCCGACGATCAGTCTCGTCAATGCCCGGGCCGAGAGCGTGTCTGGTGCCATCGACGATTTCTGCGTCGTCACTGACGATCACAAAAGCCTGAGGGCGCGCCGCTTGATCCTGAGCTATGGCGTCGCCGACCAGATGCCTGAAGTTCCGGGCTTTGCCGAAAGCTGGGGCACGTCCATCGTGCCCTGCCCCTATTGCGACGGCTTTGAAGTTGCCGGCCAGCATTGGGGCCTCGTCTGGTCCAGCCCGCAGTCGTACCAGTCTGCCAAGTTGTTCCGCGATTGGACTGACAAGTTGACTGTCTTCGCCGATGGGCATGACATTGCGTCCGATATTCAGGCCGATCTGGCGCGCCGCAACATACCTCTCGTCGATGGCCGGATCATCGAGGTCGCCCATCAGAAAGGCCATATCACCACCGTCAATCTCGATACCGCTCGCAACGTGGCGGTCGACGTCCTGTTCGCCAATCCGCGCAACAAGCCGTCGGCAAGCCTGCATGAATCACTGGGCCTCGCCACGGTGGATACGCCCACCGGCATCGTTCTCAAGGTTGACGAGCGCCGCCAAACCAGCATGCCCGGCATCTACGCCGCTGGCGACCTCGCCACGCCCTTCTTGCCATCGGTTACCCAGGCATCCTCGCAGGGCGCGATGGCGGGCATCTTCGCCCAGCAGTCGATGGTGGTTTGAGAGCACAGATTCCCTTCTCTTGTCGTCGCCGCCTTCGAAAAGGTTGGCGTAGATCGACGCGGTGATGGGTGGATCGTCGAGTCAAGGAGATGACATGGCAAAGCAAAGTGCGGATCAGGTGGGTGACTGGAATGGTCAAAGCGGAGAGCGCTGGGTCGCCAACCAGGCCCGGCTCGACGCTCTGGTGGCGGTGTTCGGCCAGGCCGCGATCGAAGCCGCCGCGCCCGCGACGGGCGAGCGCGTGCTAGACATCGGCTGCGGCGCGGGCGCGTCGACTCTGGCTCTGGCAGCCCGCGTCGGCGCGGGGGGCCAAGTACTGGGCGTGGACATATCCGAACTGCTGATCGATCGAGCGCGCGCGCTTGCGCGACACGATACGCCGGCCCTGTTTCAGGTGGCCGACGCCAGCAGCGCAGAGCTGCCCGAGGGCGCGTTCGATATCCTGTTCTCGCGTTTCGGCGTGATGTTCTTCGACGATCCGACAGCGGCGTTCGCCCATATGCGACGCGCACTCCGGCCGGGCGGCCGGGTCGCCTTCGTCTGCTGGCGCGGTGCGGCTGAGAACGATTGGATGCGCCTGCCGGTGGGCGCGCTCAAGGGCATCCTCCCGCCGAGTGCGCTGCCCGATCCCGAAGCGCCCGGCCCGTTTTCGTTCGGCGACCGGGAGCGCGTGGCACGCATCCTGACGACGGCCGGCTTTACCGATATCGCTATCTCGCCCTTCGACGCGGTCGTCCCATTCGGCGAGGGCGAAACGCGGGACGCTGCGATCGACGACGCAGTGAAGATGACGCTTGAGGTCGGCCCGCTCTCGCGTGCGCTCGCCGATCAGCCCGACGACATCCGCGCCCGCGCCTCGGCCGCGGTTCGTGCCGCCTTCGCGGGCCTCCCCGGCGACCGGTCGGTGATGATCAACGGCGCGGCGTGGATCGTCATGGCACGCAATCCGGCAAGCTGACAGGTTACGTCGACCAATGTGTCAAAACCGGCAACTCCTCGTGTCTCGGGGAGGGGTTACGTTGAGCGCCGAACGGCCGGAACGCGGCGCTGATTGGCCATTGAGGGCGAAAAGAGCAGTGACTCTTGATGGCCGCTGCCCGCCGGATGTGACGGACGCCTGTCAACCATAAGCGGAAGTAGCCTTCCCCAGAAGGCAGATGTCCGCATTTTGTATTACCCGCATTCAGGAGGAGTCGGTGGGACCAGTCCGTTGGGTTGTATTACCCCAAAGACATTGGCGTGCCAGTACATATGGGGAGCCGCAAACCACTTCTTGTTCTGGCCCGTCATGAACTGCGCCAACTGGGCCATAGGTATTCCATAGCGACTGAACAATGCCAAAACGTCTCTCAGGGAAGCCTCAGAAAGACGTGACCGGACAACGAGCGTATCTTGCTCCCATCGCAACACCCCTGGGATTTCCATCGCCCACTCAAAAAGATGCTTCTCGTCGAGTTGCGAGCCGAACCAGATACCCGAACAATCGAGACGGACCATAGGCACCTCACACGCTTCCTGTGACGGAAATAGACAAAGACGTGATATCAATTGTCAACGGTCTAGATGCCGACGTCGACTGGCCGTTCCTGGCCGAACACCGACGTTCCTCCCCGGCGTTCCCCGGAATTCCGCGATGAACCAAAAAAAAGCCCGGCATGATGCCGGGCTTGGTTCAGAAAGATTCGCGTCACGCCGCCTGCGAGAACAGGTCGACAGGTGCAAAATTCAGCATCGTGAGATGTTCCGTGTTCGAGATCGCATGATCGATGAGATGCCGATCGAGCTCGGCCGGAGTCAGGTTCAACCTTTCGGCGAGATTGGCGAAATACTGGCCTCTCCTCGCCATCTCCTGATACCGGCCGGCCATGCCATCTGGCAACCGCAAGTAGCCCTCGTTCAGCCAGAACCTGGCCGATTCCATCCCGGTGTGTTGCTGAGCCTTCAGGGACCATGCCGCGTCAAAGCTGCAGGTTACGAAAGCGCAGGCGGCCTCAACGTCGACTTCGAATTGATCACTCTCTTCGAAATAGACAATCTGCTCGCCAGACTTCGTGCGTGCGTACCGACTTGCACGATCCGGATGACGATAGCGGTTCCACTGCTCCGCAGCGTAGTCGCGAAGCCCATCCGTAGGCACCTCTGCATCGTACGCGCCGACGAAGAACCACCCATGGTGCGGAACGTCGATCTTCGGCAGTGGATCGAGGACTGGAACGTGATATCGCCGCCCGAGCCGACGCACGTCGAACCAAACCGAAAGCGCTGGAAAGGCGTGCGGCGCATAGTGGTGCATCGAGAGGTAGAAATCGATCGCCACCAGCTGCGCCGGCGTGATCATCTCGAACTGCACGTCGCAAAGCGCGCGGTTCTCTGGCGTGTCCGGTAGCTCACCCGCCGCCAACATTCCCTCATGCCGCTCGGCCCGTTCGACCTCCAGCACGTCGAGCGTCAGCAGGTACTGCAGCAATCGGACCCGTTCGGGATACGACAGGACGTCAGGCTTAACTGCCAGGTACCCGGCGTCGCTCAGCTTCCGACCGACGAGCTCTCGACGGCCGAGATCCCACTGCACCGCGACCAGGTAGTTCCTGAAGCGATTCAGGCCCTCAAGATGCTGGTGGCCAGGTTCCTTCACCATCGACTCCATCGACCGATCGCGCTCGCCAGTGACGCAACAAAATGCGCAACCGAATCGACTGCCGCACGCTGCACGCGTGCCGCCTTCTCCGAGAATCACACCGCACGCCCCCTCGTTTCCGGCGCGGTACAGCTCCGATAGGCGCCGTACCGACTCGCAGGACACCGGCGACGGGAAAGGCCTGGCGGAGTTCTCCGCGAAGAGCGCAAGCATCGACCACGCGCAGTCGGTCGACCATTCGGCAATCGGCGAAAAGGTCAGAAATCCATCCGCGTTTCGGACGGGTTTCAGCGCATTCTCGTTGCGAGCGGCCATGGCCGCTCGCAACGAGAATGCAACCGCGGCGCAACAAAACAGCGACGCCACTGTCGTGGCAAACAGGATCTGCTTCTTCATACGGGCCTCCAAGGGGGTATACGGGCAAAGGCCCCGCTCTCTTTCGAAAGGGGGGCCCGCCAATGCAAGGGTTATGGGTTATCGCAGCGCTTCGGCTGCCCGATCGCGAAGGTAAGAACTCGACCATCCTTGCAGATGACGAAGTCCGTTTCCTCCTCGATCCGGCGCTGCACTGTGATGGTCGGCCGCCAGACCGACCGCTGAGTCTCCGGCTGGCTCGCCGGACTCGGACCATGGGCCGCGATCAGAAGCATGATGAGATTCGACATTGCCGCTCTCCTCGCTCAGACCGCTTGCGACGGGGTCGCCGTCGCCGACAACGTGACCCAGCGACCATCGATCAACACGTCGCGCAGCTCCGAGCCATTCAGCGTGTAGACGTGCTCGACACCCACGCGCGGACGCGCCGGGCGAATTGCCACCGTGATACCGTTTGCGACGTTCGATTGAACCGATTTCAGTTGCATTGCGTTCCTCAAAAAAGAAAGGCGAGGAACGCCCCTGCGGGGACATTCCCCGCCAGGGTTCAAAGAAATGGACGCCGCCCTACTGGGCAAGCGCTGCTACATCGATCACTGCATCAGCTTCGGCGATCAGCTCGGGCGTCTGCGAGATGAAGAACTCCCGCTCGTAACCGCCCTGCTTCAACACCTCCCGCTTCATACGCATGAACTGCACCTTGCGCTGTGGATCCAGCGGGCCGTCCGACTCGTCGCTGAACAGCGACTGGTACGGCTGGCTCGCATTCCCCGCCATATACAACGCAATACCGCGCGTCAGGCACTCGTTGATCCAGACCTTCTGCCCACCGGACATGACCCCGACCGACTTGCTGCTGTCGCTGTCGGCGTCGTGCACGAGGATTTCGAAGCCCTCACGCAGTTCGCCGTTCGCGAGCGCACGCTGTGTCTGGATCTCGACCGTGAATCGCATGCCGTAGCACGCAAGCAAGAGGTCGTTCACCGTCCTCGTCAGGGCGGGACCGGCATCGTCGATCGTCAACGCAATTACGCCGTCGTTGCCGAGGGCTTTCGCCACCAGCTTCCAGTGCGCGATCTCGTCCGAGATGCGCGCCGCCAGCGACTGCGTTGCCGCCAGGCCGCCTAGTTCACGTTCCAGCGAACCAAGCTCGGTTTCGCGTGTCGCCTGACTGCGAATCAACGCTTCGATCCGCGCGTCGAGCACCGTGCCTGCGTCGCGGTGCGATGCAATCTGCCGGTCCAAATCCGCGATTGCCTGCGTGACGTCGACTGCGACGAGACGAGCAATTTCCGTCTCGATCTCACGCGACAGTGCAGCCAACCGGCCCATTTCCGTCTCACGACGTTTCTGGGCTTCACTGTCTTCGACGTCGAGCGCGGCAAGCTCAGCGCGCGCCGTCGCCAGCCCCGTATCTGCCGCTTCCAGCAACGGCTTGCGAGCCGCCAGGTCCGTCGCACGCTGCAATGCCTGTCGTGCCGCCGTGATACTGGCGCTCACCTGCTGAAGTTCAGCGCGTTTCGCGGACAGCGATGCGATTGCCGGCGCGAGAACATCCCGCTCGTCCCTCTGCGCCTTGTAGCGGGTGCGGAGATCCTTCAGGGAAACGGTCTGAACGTGCGCATGTTGTGCTGCATTGCGCGCTTGCACGAGCAACGGGCACGTGGCGTGAATCTCCATCCCGGCGCACGGCACCGACTCAACGACCGCGGCTTGCCCCTGCAGGTTCTTCAGCAACTCGGCTTTGGTCGCGCCTTCCGATTCGAGACCGGTCATCGCAGACTGGACCGTCGCCAGCCGAAGCTGCTTCGCATCCATGTCGGCGATGGCCTGCTGCAATGGCCCGAATTGCGCTTCCAGTTGTGAGACGCGAAGCTGCGCTTCGTCCCTCGCGGCGGCAGCACCAATAATGGCGTCGCGTTGCTTCACCACCGCTTCGTGGCCCGTCATCATCGTGCGAATCGCGGTGCGGCGTTGCGTAAAACGTTGCTGATCTGCCGCCGTATCCCGTTCGATGCCTTGCAGGGACGTGACCACTTCATTGCGCCGCACGTTGAGTTCGCGCAGTCGTGCTTCGACACCCGCGTTCTCGCCCTGCTTTGCCATGAGCGTCGCCCGCTGCTGCATCAGGCCGGCGAGCACGGCTTGCACCGACTCCCGTTCAGCGCGCGCCGAGACAATTGCCGCGGCATCCGCTGCGATCGACTTGCGCGTCTCGTCGGCGCGCTCACGCTTGCCGGCAAACGCCACAACGTCTTGCTGCACGGCATCCAGACGCCTGGCCAGCACTTTGGCGACGTCGGCCGCCTTCGCGGCCAACGCACGCAGATGGTCGATCTTGAGCAACTCGGCGAGCAGCGTCTTGATCTCGTTCGCGCCGTAGGACGCGAGCGGCCGCCGGTTCTGCGCGGAAAACACGCTGGTAAAGAACGATTCCAGCGAGCCGCAGATCGCTTCGACACAACGGTCGTAGGTCTCGCCCTTGCCGTCCGACACCGTGCCCTCCGGCAACGTCACCGGGCGCCACTCCCCGTCCATCGAGCGATAGAACAGGAAGTAGTCCGCCTTACCGGCTTTACCCGGTTTGCGAAACGCGAAGGTCGAGCGATAGCGGATACCGTCGTGCTCCCACTCGAACTCCTTGCGCGCCTGGACACCGCAGATGTGATCCCAATAGGAAAACGCATCGACGGACAGCTTCGATGCGCGCGACGGCATGATCCGGTACGGATGTAGGTTGTCCATGATCGTCGTCTTCCCGGCACCGTTCGGGCCGGTCAACGCAATCAGCCCGCGAGGCAAGGACTCGAGATCGAGTTCGACACAGTCGCGCTTCATCCCGTCTCGTACCCCATAGAACCCCTCGAGGAGCAATCTCAACGGACGCATGATTCCGCCTCCAAAAAAGAGATCTCCTGCAGGTATTCCGACGGCAGGAACGGAATGTCCTCGTCGTCGATCGGCAGCATTGGCTCCGGCCGGATGACCTTGGTACCAAGCGTGCCTGCCACGGCTTGCCGAACCGTGTCGCAAAGTTGCGCGAACGACGCGGACGCCTGCTTGATCAGCGCATCCCAATCGGTACAGCCGGTCAGG
Source organism: Burkholderia sp. AU33545 (assembly GCF_020419685.1). NCBI lineage: Bacteria > Pseudomonadati > Pseudomonadota > Betaproteobacteria > Burkholderiales > Burkholderiaceae > Burkholderia > Burkholderia sp. AU33545. The sequence continues at coordinate 84,608 of NZ_JAIZRQ010000010.1, forward strand.
ACCTGGAGCTCGCGCCCCGACCACTGACTGGCGTATCCCGAATTGAACGACCAAAGCAGGTTCTGCATCTGGACGTCGGGCACGACAGCGACTTCCGGAGAATCGACGTCGGTCGCATGCACGAGCACGAGGAAACCGTCGCGCTGCGCAATCGTGACGCCGCGACCGGAGCCGAAGGGCCGATGAAACAGCGCGGCCGTGCATCCGCCGTGGTCAACGAGACTCTTCTGCAACGTCTTTGCGTCGTTCGACGCGGAGAACTGCTGGACCCAACGGGCACCGGCGGGATAAAGGCCAAACATAGACACACTCCTGTGAAATGGACGGAGTGCGCCCGGTAGGGATCGCTCCCCGCCAGGGTAGATAAGAAAATGGATGCAGCGATGCTGCGTTCGATGCGCCTGACGGCGCGGGGTGAACCTCGTTTCGATAGCCACGTGGGCTATCGAAACACGGCGGTGTTCAATGCTCGGCGTCGTGCTGACCGTCGAGACAGGCAGCGCTCAGGCTGCGAACAGATCATCGTTGAGCCATGACAGCGACGGCTTCGATTCAGGCTCCGGCGCAGCTTCGAGACTGGCGGCGACCAGCGGGACGACGTTCTCCCGGCCGCCAGGAATCTCCGGTACCTCGATCGAATCGCAAACCTGCGCAATTCGATCAAACACCGACGCCGCGATCGCTTCTGCGTCGCCCGCCTCGAGCAGCTGCAGCCGCTCGAGAAGCGGGCCGGGGTCGACCGAAGTGAGCTCGCACCAGCGCGCGACCTTCGCATCGACCGTCACCGCCTTGCTGATCCCCTCCGCGCGGCTTCTCATCACCGGCAGGATGCGCGGCTCGAGCTTCAGGCCAGCGGCCGACGCGAACATCGATTCGATTGCCTTCCGGTCGACGAGCTGCTTGTGCTCCTCGTCGATCTGCCAGCGAATCCGGACGAACTTCCCGGCCGAATCCGCGGCAAGCGCCGCAAGCTGCGCTTCATCGGGCGGACCGTCGAACGCGATGCATACCATCTCGCGCGACGGCGTCGTCACCAGCTCGGCACGTGCTTCAGCTGCCAGTACGTCCCATAACAGGTAACCTTTGTCGCCTTCTTCGTCGTAGTGGAATCGCCCAATCGAGCCGGGATATCCCACCGCGCGCCCTTCGCGCAACCAGATCTGGTTCTTGTGGATGTGACCCAGCATGAACGCAGGACACTCCGCGTCGAACAGCGCGCCGAGGCTGAACTCGTGATCGAATCCCGCCATCGTCACGCCATGCTCGGTTGTGCATCCGGCCACTGTGCCGTGCGAAATCCCAATTGTCGGCACGCCGATCGCGCGCAAGCGGGCGTTATTCCTGCCCGCTGCAGCGAGGTACGTTCCGAGCACGTCGCCGAGCTGCGTCGATGCGGACAACGCACCGACCTTCAATGCGAGATCGGCCTTGTTCATCGTCGGCAGACAGGTGAAGACCGCGTCCGGATAGAGTCCGTCGAACGCAAGCATCTCTGCGTCGTCGAACACCGGACCGTCGGACGCTCGGAACTGCGTGCCGATGAGAGCAACCTGACCAATCCGATCTGCAACGAACACGGGATACCGCGCGCCCATCAACGCAAAGTTGGTCAGCGTGCCGGGCGGCTCATGCGAGAATGTGCCCTGCAGCATGATGACAGGCATCGCTTCGGCCAACCGGTGCACCTGTGTCGCGAGCGCATGCAGCGATGGCGCGTGTGCGTCGAGGCGATGATCGGTCGAGTCGCCCGAGATCACCGCCACCCGCGCCCCACGCGAGATCGCATCGCCGACTGCGAACGAAAAACAGCGATCGGCCTCTTCCAGGTTCTCCGGCGAATAATGCAAGTCAGAAAAATGCGCGATCTTCATCGCCGCCTCCAAAATAAATGGATAGTCAAAAGATGGCCGCTTGCGCGGACGATTTCGATGCGTGAATGACGCGGTCGAAAGCACTTGAGCAAAGGGGCTTTGCTGAAATGCTCTCGCAGTCGCTTGAAAGAAAAAACGCCAGCCCCGAAGGGCTGGCTGAAGGAGAAACCGTTATCGGCGGTTGAACGATTCGACTGCCTCGCTGATCTCGCGGTCGAGAACATCCGGCGCATCGAGGGCACCGGTCAGCCGTCCGATCATCTTGTCGACGTCTGCGAGCCGTTCGGTCCAGCCGCGCCCGAACTTGACGTGGCCGTAGACACGAAACTGCTCGCGGCGCGCGTCTGTGTTGACGCGAAGTCGCTGCAGCAGATCCTGCAGGCGATGCCGCTTCTCTTCGAGCGACTCCGGGGGCGGGTCATCGTGTTCATCGCGTCGAGCATCGCCGGCGTGTGTCGTCGGTTCTGCCGCGCCAGATGCCACCACACCGCTTCCGTCGGTCGGATGCAGCGGAATCACCGTGCCACCCGTTCCGAGCAGTGCGGCCACACCTTGCGCAACCTCGATCGCCGGCGCAGCTTCATCCGCACCGTCCAGCAGCGCCCCGATGTCGATATCCGCATCGAGAACCGTCAACATCTGAGGTTGACGCACAGCCTCGCCGTTCTCGTTGATCCGAGTGATATCGAATTCCCGCTTCGAGAGCCAGAAGCGCGTGCCCGTGAGCCTGCCACGCGCCAACTGCACGGTCTGCATCGCGGCGTAGGCTTTCTGGAGCACGTAGATCGAGTTCGTCGGCAGCTCGATCAGGCCGAGCCCCTTGATGTCGGGCACCGCGAACACGAAATGCGCGGAGAGATTGCACTGCCGACTCTGGTACTGCGGGCATTGCTCGGGATCACACACGCCGTCCGGGATCGCGTCGTCCTGCCGGAAAATCACGTCACGGCCGCCAAAATGGCGCGTGGCTCGCTGAGCGCGCGGATCGCGCTCGACCTTCGCGTAGGTCTTGCAGTACCGGATGCCGTCGGGACCATATTGCGAGAAGAACTTCCGGCCGGTGGTGCCCCACGCGGCCATTTCGTTCGGGAGGTTCTGCATCCAGTCGTTGAAGGCAAACAGCACCGGGAAACGGTATAGCCGCACGCCCTGCCCGCGGTCCTCGCCGTACAGCTTGAGAATTTCGTCGGCCACGTCCGGGTTGTTGAAGTCCGACCGGCGACACGTGAAGTAGTCGACGTTCTTCGGCGCCAGTGCGTTACGGAGCTGGCAGCGCGATTCGATCGCTTTGCCGATCGTCTCGAATGAGTCGCCGGCGGCGACCATCGTTTCGTACAGCCTGACCGCCCCCTGATTGGCACGCGCCTTGGACGTCAGCACCTTGATACCGGGCCGGATACGCCCGATCACCGGAGGGCGCATCGCGCGCTCTTCGACCAGGCTGCGCACAGGGCCGCCCAGCATAGGGACAACAGCGTTCATGAGGGTTTCCTCGCAAGAAAGTAAATCGCCTGAGTGCGCATCGCGCTCGCTGACTGCTCGAGCGAGCTGGCGGCCGCCTCTCCGCGGCGTTCGGCGATGTGGGAAAGAAAGATGCGGCGGTCGGGATCGCTGTACATCGCGAACTGAGCCACCTCGCACCGCGCGCGCCAGGCTGGCGACGCGGTATCGGCAGTTGCGCGCTCGTCGGCGATCGTGTTGCTGATCACGTTGGCGATGCGCGCGTCGAGACGGTTGGGAAGCATGTGAACCTCCAGGACAGGAACAAACGACGAAAAAAAGCGCGTCCCTCGGCAAGAGGAACGCGCTTTTCGGATTCGTGGAAATGACCCAAGCGCCACGTCCCTTCCGGGGACGTGGCGCTCAGGGAGCCGGTCGGCTCATATCGAGGACGTTAGGTCGTCCTCGCGCAGCATGGTCACGCTGCGCAACAGCCCATTTTCGGAAATACCACTCCGCCGCAGGATCACGGCTCAGTCGACTACGATCGTTCTACCCAGACTCTGGTCTGGAGAGAGACACCCGATGTCCGGACTCGAACGATGTCGCGGCGCAAATACATGCGGCCGGCGACGAGTTTTATGACTGAAAGATGGGGAGTGCTGGCTAGGCACTCATCAGCAGAAGATTCCACACCAGTTGCCGGCTGGTCGGAGCATGCCCATTGGCACGGCTTGTACAGAAGATGGACTTCGGGCTACGAAGTCTAGGTCGATGCGTCGTGGACGCGAGAAGTAGAGTCAGTATTGCGGAAATTTGCGACCGGAAAGGGTGGAAAGCTCACGAAAACAGGCCCGCTTTTGCCTGAATTGTTAAATCGGGTTAACCCAAAATCATTAGTGAGAGAGACCACCCGAAAACACCATGTCCGCCGTTCTCGAACCACCGCACGACCCGCAGCGGGACGCGCCCCTGCTCGACCCGATCGCCGTCGATCCCAATACGCGCCCGTCGAACGATTCGCTGTCCCCGTCGTCAACGGGACTCAAGCCGATCCAACGTCTGACGAGCGACAGCCGCATCGATCGAATCATCCCCGATTCCGACGCGGTCACCGTGCTGCGCTACAGCTCGCAGTTCGCCCGCAATTTCATTCGCGGCGACTACAACTTCTGCGCGTCGAAAATCGCCGTCGCGCGCGGGGGAAAAACGCATGCGCTCGAGTCCGCGCTGCGTGATACGTCGGACTGGCTGCGCAAGGCGCTGGTGTGGGTCGAAAAGCACGAGGCCCGGACGATCGCTTTCCCTGCCGAGCATATTGAACTGAAGGTCACGCGACCGCTCGCAGGTCTGCTGGTCCGTTGCCTCACCCAATACGACAAGCTCTTTGTGGCGACGATGGAAGCTGTGCTCGCCGAAAAAATCACCGCTCAGGACCGGGCCACCATCCTCGCGAACGCCGAGGGGCGGATCAAGCACATCTCGCTCGTGTGCGTGCCCGACAACGATCGCTATCAGGCAGACGGGACGCTGCGCGATTGAAGGTTCATCGCCCGATGAACTTGACTCGCTGCCGGAATGGCTACGCTGACAAAGACGACGTGCCCGGTCGCGATGCGCGGGTAGTGTCTCGCTCGTCGACCGCGCACGCGTGAGCAATCTCGCAATCTCGTATAAGCGTCCGCAACCGAGACGCCTTCACACGCGGAGAACCATGGACATCCGAGAAATTCAGGCGCTGCACGCCAAGTACGCTGCGCAACCGGTCGTGATCGACATCAACGGCCACGTCGAAGCCATGCCGGCACTCCCGGCTCCCGAGGGAAATCGCAAACGGATTGCACTGGCCCGCCTCGGCCGGTTCAACCGGCTGGTCAGGCCCGTCGCCATTGCCGTGGCAGCCGCCGCGCTCGCTGCGGGCGGCGGTGTGAGTGCCGCCAAGCTGTGGCGGGCTCTGCGCGCACCATCGCACGCCGAGCTGACTCACGAAGCCACTCCGCCAGCTCCCCGCCCCGCGCCGGCCGCCGCTTCCGCGCTCACCAGCACCCACTCCCTGACGGCTGCCGACTTCGATGGTTCGGCCAGCGCGCCAACGGGTACGCTGGCGAGCGTCGATCCGCGCTCGTTGACCGCCCGTCAGGATCCGCCACCCACCAATCCATCGCCGCGAGAGCAGGCCGCGCCGAGCGACTTGAACAAGGCTGCGGCAGCACCGATCCGTGCGCCGCGGACCGCGCCAGTCGCGCAGACCGCCGCGCCGACCGCAGCTTCTGCAACGACAGAACCGGCACCGCCACCGGCTGCCCCACCGAAGGCCGTTCCCCGGCATAGCCGCCGCGGCACGGCGCGGCCGCACGCCGCACCTTCAGAAAATGCCGAACCCGCCGCGCTGGCACCCACGTCGGCACCAGCGGCCAAAGCGCCGGCCGCAGGCAAGTCCGGCGACGTCCAACTCTTCTAACGAGGCGACCATGAAACCCAAAACCATCAACGTGACGCTGCTGGCCACCGGCCTGGTCGTCCAGGGCGATCTGATCCTCGACCACGGGATAAGCGCGTTCGCACTCGTGAGCGGCAGCATCATCTCGACGGCCGGCCTCCTGCATATCGGGCAAGGCGGAATGATCAAGGGCAAGGTGCAAGGCGAGATCGTACGCATCGACGGCGTCGTGGAAGGCGATGTCCATGCCCGTGACATGCTCGAGATCAACGGCGTGGTGAAAGGTAACGTCTACTACTGCGGCACGATCCGGCTTGGGCCGCAAGCCGCGCTCAACGGTCAGCTCAAACGCGTCCCGCGCGAATTGACCATTGAAGCGCCGACGGCCGGCGCACCCATCACCGACAACGCCAATACCACGGCACTCACAACGTCATGAACAAGGCGCGAAAGCCCTTCGGCACGATTGTCCGGCAGTCGGTATCTTTGGCAATCGTCATCGCGTCGCTGGCTGCTTCGGCGACCCTTGCTGTCAGCGGTCTCGCACGGCTATGGGGATCGCCCGGCAATATCACTACTGAGGCGATCGGGAACATTGTCCATTTCGTTGCTCACGTGATCGCCTGGCGAAACGAAGACGTAGCGGACATCTGGCTATTTCAAGTTCCGATCGCGTTGATTACCTACATGCTGATCATCGCGGTCCCGCTGGTCGTCGGGTGTTTAGCTCTTGAAGTGTGGGAACACTGCCACGGAAAAGCAGACGGTGTAAGCACGACGCCATAAGGCTTCAGATTCTGCGACTCGCCGCAGGTCGGCCACCTCGTGTGGCCGATTTTTATTCGACCCCGGACTCAATCACGAACCGCGAAACGGCGTTCTTCTGGATCGACGTGATGACAAGATTCTCCCGAGCGCGCGTCATCGCCACATAGAAAAGCCTGCGCTCCTCGGATTCCGGGCTCTTGTCGTCCGGCACGACGCCCTCCTCCGCGCGACTGATCCACACGTGATCCCATTCGAGCCCCTTGGAGCCGTGCATTGTCGTGAGCACCAACACACCGTCGCCGGGCTTGTTGTTATCCCGCTGCAAGAACTCAATACGATTGGTAAACGGGCCGTTCAGCCGGCTGATCACGTCATAGGTGCACTGGAGCGCGCGGATGGCCGCATCCCCTTTCGCGTAACCCATCATCCATTCGAACACGCCTTCGAGTGCGAGCGAATGGAATTCCCGTTCGCAGAGCGACTGCCATTCAGCAAGACGCTTCATGAACGCTCGATACGCGGTCGCCGTGTCCTCAGCCACGCCGAGCGCAACCAGATCCTGTTTCTGGCGCTGAACGAACTCGGCGCCCATGTCCCGATGGAGTGCGCGCAGATCATCCGAACTGATTCCCATGTATCCGAGCACCGCGTCGACACCGTTCTGCTTCCGACCTTCGACGATCTGGAGGAGATTACACATCAGTGCCGCCTGCGGCCGGTTGAGCACAGAACCACCGGACGCTCGGTAGTACGGCACGCCGTGCGACCGGCAGACCGATTCGATCGGATCGAGGTTGCGATTGGTGCGCGCGAGGATCGCACACGTGCGGCCTGCTGCCAGTTGCGCCTGCAGCGCATCGACTGCGGCAACGGCGTCTCCGTATTCGTCCTCGAAGCGCAGCGACGAGACTGCGCCGCCACCGCCGCGGTCGGCGTGCAACACCTTCGGAATCCGGTCGACGTTGTTGCGGATGACGCGGTCGGCCGCCGCCAGGATCTCCGACCGGCAACGGTAATTGCTGCCGAGCACGATCTTCTGCGCGTCGAACGTCCCGGAGAAGCTCTCCATGCCTCGGACGCCCAAAGCCGAGCGGAAACCGTAGATGCTCTGGTCGTCATCGCCGACCACGGTGACCTGCGCGCCGGCGCGCGCGTGCAGCTCGACCCACCGATATTGAAGCGGATCCGTGTCCTGAAACTCGTCGACGAGCAGATCCGTGAAGCGATATGGACGGATATCGCCGCTTTCCATGCCGGCCACGGCCAGCCGCAGCATGTCCTGGAAATCGATCTTGCCGTTGCGCTCGAGCGCCTCCTGATAAGCGGCATAGAGCTTCGCTTCAGACGATCCCGGCTCAGCCCGACCGAAGTTCGTCTTGATCCGCTCGATGATCGACACCGCTTCCTCGACCTTCCACTCGAAGCCGAGTTCCGCGATCACGCGCCCCAGCATGCCGAACCGGTCGCCGTCGGACGCTATATCGTGGCGCACACGGCCGGGCTGACCTATTTGCCTGAACGCCAACGAGTGGAACGTCCCGGCGATTAGCCGCCGCTTCGCGTCCGGCACGGCGATCGCCAGGATCCGCTCGCGCAGCTCGAGGGCCGCGTCCTTACTGAACGTCACCGCACCCACCACCGCGGCCGGATCCTCCAGTAGGCGCGCGGCCTTGGTCGCGATCGTCTTGGTTTTCCCCGCGCCGGGACACGCGATCGCGACGCAGTGGCGGCGCAGGAGTGCCACTTCGCGCTGTTGGGGGTTCAGCTCATCGAGCATGGCACTCACCGCGGACCCTTATCGACCGCGGACGGTCGTCATCAGGCGCAGGTGCGTCATGTAGCCCCGCACGCCGATCGGATGGAACTTGCGCAGGAAGCGCGACGTTTCCTCGTCGGCGTCCGACTGATCACGCACGCCGTTCCAGACCAGAAAGTCGAAGTGGTCCATCACCTGATCGTACTTCAGCATCACGGTGAGCAACCGCATCGAGAAACGCGAATACGCCTCGACCGTGATGTCCAGGGACGGTTTCGTAACCATCGGCGAGAACACGATGTCGCCGCGCTCGCGCATCTCGGTCTCGGTTCGCTCCCGAAAGCCGTGCGCCACGTCGAGCTGTTCATTGACGTACGCTTCGAGGTCGTTCAGCTGCTTATCGAAAAAGGTCGTCACCGTCTCCTGATCGTCGGCGCCGAACGTCGCCCGGCCGAATCGCTGCATGTTGATGCTCATCCGGTTCAGATACGGCCACCATTGCTCAAACAACGGCTTGAGCCGCGTGTGCTTCAGTCGAACGTCGGTCGACACGACCGCCGCGCCGGACAGTTGCTTGTTCATCAGCTCGCGGCCGATTTCGCGGCGGCGCTGAATGATGCGGACCCGCTCGGCCGGCGGCAGCTCACGGAACAGCTTGCGCGTGCGCGCGACCTGCTCGCGCTTCTCGTCGGCCTCGGCGGCACTGATCATGCCCTCCCGCTGCAGGGTGGCCGCATCCGATTCCATCTGCGCCAGCTCGTTCTCGAGCTCGACGTCGTCCGCACCGTCCGTCGTCGGCCGCGCAGTCGGATCGATGGAAGCGCTCTCGGCTCCGCCGGCGGCCTCAGTCCCGATCGGCCCGTTCGTCGGATGCTCTGCCGTCTTCTCTCGTGCCTCGTCATCGAGGACGTGCGTCTCGTTGTCAATCGTGGTCATCATGGTCCTTTGGATGGGGTGAGTAACCGCACGCGCGGCATGCGTCTATTCTTGCGAGGTGGCGGTCCGGAATCGGCCCGAAACATGGACGATTTCTGCACGCTTTCGTCGGAAGTCCTCGCGGCGTCGGCACGATCCATGTGGCGTCTCAAATGAAAATGCCCCTCAACCGGTTGAGGGGCATTTGGCAGAAAGCTCCACAAATTCGTATAGCTTTCTGTCCTATTCCGTCTTGGCCGCGCGCAGGTGTGGGAGGAATACCGTCTTACCCGCCCGAACCGAGCCGATCACCAACGTGTGGCCCACGTCGGCAGCGTGGACATTGAAGCGAAACGGCGTAATTGGCTTCACCTCCGGCGCTGTCCACGATGAAACGCCAGCGGCAACACATACGTCGACCGGCGCGTACTCGGCATCGGTATCGACCTGAACAAATGAGAGATCGGTCGGAAACAATTCCTCGGAATCGGCGATCGAGACGCCGCTAATTCGGTCGATGAACGCGCGCGCATCAGGCTCGTCGACGAACGTCCGAGCGGTTTGCCTAACCTTCACATGGGCCAAGACATCGCCTGAATCATGAGAAAAGAATGCCCGGCCGAAGAAGCCGTTGTATTCGAGTAACGTGCCTCTCGACGTCGAATGAATGATGACTCGCATGGTTCTCCTTTTCGAGGAACGAAGTTACTGGTACGACGATGCCGCCTTCCAGAGCAGCACACCGAGGCAACCGGCGATTGCGATCCAGTACGGCGCCAGCAACGGAATCGGCGCGATCAACACCGAGAACGCAACGCCGAACACCAGCAGAATGCCGTGACCCGCCAGGTGGAAGGAAACCGGGCTCACATAGCCCGCAGCAGCCGCGCGAATCTTCCGACGCACTGTCCCGTCGACGAACATGGCAACGCAGAAGGCCAACGTACCGATTAGCCAGAGCTTCATGATCGTGAGCCGGTAGACCACGCGATAAACCAGCCGCCAGAAGTTGTGAACCCACGTGCTGGCCAGATTGGTCATCCCGCCATCATCTGCGTCCGCCCCCCGCGTGGTTTCGAGCGATGCCGCCACCACCCCAGTGTCTACGAAGTACCGCCTGAACAACCGGTTCGTGGTCGCCACAGCACGATCCGCCCGATCCTCGCCGATCGTCGCCACCACCGAGCGAGTTTCCGCTTCCGGGATCTCGAATAACGATCGATTCGGCACGACCGGCATGATCGCGACGGCTACGAGTGGCACGAAGAAGAACCAGACCTTCACATGCCGGACAAACCGGCTATCCGCCATGGCTGCCTCCCATCAGCGTCAGCAGGGAGGCAATCGCCCGACAGGCCAGGTAGCTCGGAAACGCGACGAGACCAAACAGCCCCACGTAGAAGTGAAGTGGGCGGCGACCGATGAACAGCGCGAGCGCATAGGCCAGCGCGTTTTGCCCCCGCGCGAACTCGGCCGGTACCGGCGCGTTCGCATCATCCTGGGCGGACGCGGTCGACATCACTCGGCGCGCAACGTCGTCGTCAACCCTGGCCAGCGTCCGAATCAGAAAACGCGTGAGCGACATCGTATCCCTCGAAGTAGAGTCGGAAGTTCTCGCCCGTCAGCGCACGTGCGGCGAGCTGGAATGCGGCGGAGCGCTGGCTGATGTTCTCCGGGCAGCGTTCGTCGACCACCTCGGTCGGCAGATGTGCATGACGCGCCTCGAACACCGTAACCGGCTCAAACATCGGTGACCACACATGGCAGCGCTCGCCGTCGCGCGCAACGTAGCGTCTGGCATAGAGCAGGTGCGCCGACGCGAACATCCCCTGCATGAACGCAACGTGCGGATCGCCTGTTTTCCGTACGCGCCTGACCCCATCGAGTCCCTCCGTGAGCATCTCCTTGACGAGCGGGCCTGACTTGCCGATGAACTTCTCACCGATGAAGTCGGCCACGCGCGTGCACGCGAGCTCCAGCTCCGGCGCCAGCGTGAACACTGGGATCAGGCGGGCCGAAAGCTTATGGTCGCGGATGATTTTTTTGAAGACGACAGACATGCTTTGGTTTTCAGCCATTTAGGATTGGAATGCGTCCCTGATACACCGCGCCACCCGAAATCCGCATGAAGTACTGCAGGTTCGGAAGGCTCTGTATCAGGCGGGATGGAATCAGCGGTACTTTCTCCAGTTGGAGCGAGCGAGACACCGATCCCGTAAATTCACCGACGTGCGACTCGCTACCCGTGCTGGTCGAACTCGACATCACCAGGTTGCGGATCGCCGTCTCCCCGACCTTGTCGGAGAACCAGTCCGCCGTGTCGGTGTCCTCTAAGCGTAAGATGATCTGGTTGTTCAAATTGCCCAAAACCTGCAGCATTTTTGCGGCATTTCCGAGCTTCGCCTCGATGTCCGAGCGCGTCTGGAATGCCACGAACGCCTTGAAGCCTGCACCACGCCCCTTGTTCAGGATCTGGATCACCTGTTCGTTGATCGCCTCCGCGACCTCGTCGATGATCAGCACGACTTCAGGCGGCGTCTCGTAAAAGTTGTAGATCGAGCCGCAGACCGCCGACACGTCGGCGAGCAGCATCGACATGATCGCCTTCGCCACGATGCTGTTCGACAGCGAGTCGGCCCCGACGTGAAGCACCGCCTTCTGGCGAATGATCTTCTCAATGGTCCAGATCTCGCGCTCGTCCTCGAAGTCGTCGACCTTCGGCGCCAGCATCAGGCCGGTTTCGCCGGTCGCGAGCATCTGCAGCAGCGGGAGCGCCGACGCGATGATCCGCATGTAGTGTTCGCGGTCGTGCGTGTGCGTCGAGATCAGGCCGTCGATCGCCTCGTGGCCGCGATCGAGTGCCGCGAACCGTGCCTGGTACAGCGCGACCATGCCATCCACTTTGGAGACGCCGGGCTTGTTGGCCATCTTCACCGTGTCGGCTACGACCTGCGTTTCCCAATCCGTCAGGCCCTGTTCGAGGAAGAAGCGCTTCAGCGCCTTCTCCAGCAGCGTCGCGATGCCCGACTGGGCATACTTGAGAATCGACCGCAGGTTCGGCTTGTCGCCGATGTACAGCTCGCCGTTTACCGAGCGGCTGATGAACAGGTACGCAAAGTCGCGGAACGGCCCCTCCTCCATCAGCTGCGCGATCCGGCTCGGGATCTCCGAAGGTTGCGACCAACTATCGAGCGGCTCCAGGCGAATCGATTCCGAGGGCTTTGCCTGATTGAAGTACAGGAACTTCCGGCCGGCCCGCTTGCACTCCCGCTCCACCCGGAGCTTCCATTCCTTGTCGTTTTTCGGATCGAAGTCGAGCAACACATCGCCGAGATGGATCACCTGAGTGGAAATGCACTCGTAGGTACGGGTCTTCCCCGCACCAGTCGTGCCGCCCACCGCGGTGTGGCCGCCCATCGCCTTGTAATGGAACGGCACGAAGCCCTTCGCCGGCTCAAGCCCGTGGATCCATGAGACCCCTTGAGGCATGCGGTCCCTGATACTGTCCTTCGGGGCAAAGAGCCGCTCGATCATCTCCTCGAACTGGCGTCCGGTTTTGGTTTTCGGCAGCCACTTCGGAAGGCCCGGGATATCCGTCGACGGCATGCGAAGAATGTCATGCGCAATCTGGCAGTGCTTCTGTGTCCACTCAAAGCCCGTGCCGAGAAACATCGCATTCGCTTCCGATTTCATGCGCGACTGGATCGCAAGCAGCTTGGGCACCGCGAGCGTCGTCAGCCATTTCGTCGAGATGGCCATGCGGAATTTCAGCGCGCGCCAGACCTGCCCCGATCGAATTGCAAATGCCACCAGGGCGATCAGCGCGAATGCCCACGCATGCGGCATCCCGGACAGGGGCAACATGACAATCGCGAGCAGCCATACGAGCGCGGCCCTGAGCTCGTAGATCGGCCGAAAATGGTTGATGTAGCCGTTCATAGGCCGCGCGCCTGAATCAGCTCACCGGCGCGCGGTGCTAGCGTGACTTCCATCGGCTCGTTGACAAGCAACAGACTCCGGCGACGCATGTGCTCGATCAGGGTGTCGCTCGCGATGCCGTAGCTACCGATCAGGCGCTTGGGCAGCACCAGGCCCAACTCACTCCACCGCACCTTGGCCTTCCCCGCCTGAACGTCCTGCCCGAGGGCGCGGAAGAAATCCACGATCATGCGCGGCGCGCCCTTGAGCACCGCGTCGAACGCTTCCGGGGACGGCTCAACGCGACGCTCCGGATCGATCACGGCTGACTGTGGTCCGGATTGCGCCGGCTGCACGGCCAGCTCACGTGACTCAGCAGGCGTCGGCGCGCCCAGTTGAGGTGGGCTTGATGGCGGCTGCGGACTTGGCACGCCGACCACGCTTGTCGTTCCCCCTTCCGCGGAGGCCGCCGCTTGCGCGGTCGGGGCGGTCGGGGTGCTCGGGGCGGTCGGCGTAATCGGTGACGGCGCGCGTCCTGCCGCCGTCGGAGTAGCGGGCGCCGGCGCGGCAACCGTCGACGAGGCAGGTGTGGCGGCCGGCGTCACCGCCGGCTCGAGCTCGCCCGCGACGTGGATCGCTGACGGCACGGCAAACTTCACCGGCTCAAACACGCCACGCTGCGCTTTCCGATCGAATTCGGCCGCCGTCGAAATCGCCTGGCGGACCACCCGATGGGTCAACGATTCGACACCGACCGGACTTGCAGTCGGGTTGATCGACCCGAACACCTCGGCCAGCACCTCCGCATCCAGGCCCGAGAGCAGTTCACTGCCGACCAGCGCCTGCGCGAGCATGCCGGTGCGCATCCGCTCAACCGCAAGCGGCGCCGACCGGCGCGATATCCGGTAAGGAAGATCCCCCAGCCACGGCCCGGCCGCCCCGTGAATCGACGGATTCCAGACCTGCTGATCGGCCTCGCGCACCACCTCGAAATGCCGATAGGGCTCATCCAGCCACGAGCAGATTGCAGCGAGGAACACCCCATAGTTGTATTGCGGCTCGATGCGCCGCCGGCGTTCCGACGGCAAGTTTGTGCCGAACTTCTGCCCGCCGGCCAGCCGCATCGCGTAGAAGGCCGTCTCGATCGTGCAGCGGAATGCACCACCAGGCTCCCGGTACAGCTCCGGATTGAGCGGAACGGACGAGAACCAATCGGCGCACCGATGCACGAGCGTGAGCCACTTGCGATCGAATTCCGCTTGGCTGACTTCGTTGGCGCATTGCGCGATCAGATCGATCCGCCGTTCGTTGTTCGCGACCAGCACACTGCGATCGAGCGACTGAAAGAGACGTAGCTCGCTCATCATGCCAAGCCCTTCGTCGCAAGCTTCGTCAGACTCTTGAATGCCCCGCCGCTCGCATTCGCGCCGCCGCCGAACATGGAGGCGAACTTCGGAACCTCGAACGACAGAATCAGGACGAAGATCGACAGATCGAGTGTCAGCGATCCGGCATACGGTGTGGTCAGCCCCTTCGAGATCGCGTTGGTAAGCGCGCTCGTGATCGTGGTCGTCACCAAGCGCTGAAGGATCGCCGCGACAACCATATACATGCCCGCACTGATCATGTAATCGAGCCAGGTCTTGAAGTAGCCGCGCGTGAACTCCGACATACCTAACGCCAAGGCGATCTTGCCCATCACGATGCCGACGGCCATCTGAATGGTGCCCAGCGAAATGAAGAAGAGAAATACGAGAGACGCGATCATCAGAAAGCCCCAGGCGAACAACAATGGCATCAGATTGATCGCCAGTGCGATGTAGCTCCACCAATGCGCGGCCTGGAAAGCCTCGATAACCGCATCGAAGATCGAGCCTGCGGATTTGACCATCGCGGACGGAAGCGACTGTGCATCCGTGCCGGACACCGCTACCGCCATATCGTTAAACCATTTATAGAACCCGGGCGCCCAGGTGGCGTACATCAGGAAGATCGAACCGAAGATGCCGAGAATCGCCAGGTCCTCAATCAGCGACTGCCACGCCGCCACGGGATCCCTGGTTGCGGCATACCGAACTCCCGCGAGTGCAACTGTGATGCCTGCCAGCCCGCCAGCCATCTTGTTCGCGTGCTGATCGAGCGGTTGACTAAGCGTCACCGCGAGGTCGATCAGATCCTTCATGATCTTCGCGATCTCGTCTATCGCCGCCATTGCCCCCTTCGCCACCTCGCCCGGTTGGTAGCTCGAGCTCCATCCCGAGGTGCCCGATGGCAAATCGAACGCGTACGCGCTCGAAGCCGTGGCGACACCGATCAGCATCAGCACGAGCAGCGTCAAGGCCCCGCGGCGCAACCGCTTCGCAGAATCGTTGGCCATCACCGACTCAGAACCCATATGCCGACCGCTCGGCCTGCTGCTTCGAAATGAAGCGGTTCGCGTCCGCCGCCTTCTCCTTGTCGTCTTCAACCTGCTGCGCATCTTTCTGCGAGTCGCGTTGCGCCTTCGCTGCGTTGAGTTGAAGAATGTCGGCGTTCTGGCTCGTCACGATGTCGAGATAGTGCGTCGTAATCTCCGCCGTCGCCTGCGCCGTCGGCGACAACGACAGTTGAGATTGCAACTCTTGACGGCGCTTCGCCAGATCGTTCGTGTGCTGCATGATGTCCGATCCCATCTGGAACAGGTTGCGCACCACCTTGTCGTTCTGCTGATAGAGCGTGTTCATGTCGGCGAACCACTGCTCATTGGTCTTGCCAGAACGGCTCACCAACGTCTGCACCTGCGAAACCCATTGGCCACCCTGCTTGAGGTCACCGTACAGGCCGTTGAGGGTGCCGACCAGATTCTTTACTTTGTTGATGTCGCCGGTGATCTGCTCATACGCGGCCTTCCACGCGGCTGGATCGAGGTTCTTCGCCTGCAGCAGCTGGTTCGCCATCATCTGGTACTGGTAGATGATGTTGGTGTTCTGGTAGATCTCACCGCGCACCGCCTTCGCGGCCGTAATGACGTTCTGCGCGAAGTTGGTCGGATCGAACACGATCATGGCCGAGGCATGCTGGGCCGAGAAAAGGGATGCTGCGACGACGGCGGCACGGAGGAGGCGCATTTTCAAGGGATCACCTATCAGTCGAGAGTCAACATTTCTTGGAGGTACTCTTCACGCCAGTGCGGCGAGCCGGAGTCGTGGTGTTTGTCGAGCACCCGTTGGGCGGCGCCGTCGGCGCGCAAAACGGCAAGTGCTTCTTTCGGGAATTGCGCTTGGAGCATCCGTGCGTGATCAGGCGTCACCCACAGGTAATCGCGGTTGGGTACCGCGTCGGCAATCATGTCGATCAGGTCGTCAGTCAGGCCGAACACATCCCGATAGAGGTGCTTGTTGTTACGCGCGTCCCGGTTAGGCAGGAAGAAGAAGTTCGGGATGTTCTCCTTCAGAATCTCGAAGTTCTTCACGCGGGCAAGCTGCCCGAGCGACTGGGTCGCCATCACAAGAGTCCCGTTCAAGCCGCGAATCGTGACGGCCCACAGTTCCAGGCGGGCATAGAAGCGTTCGTACTGGAAGAAGAAGCCGCACTCTTCGACCTCGATGATCGTGAAGCGCTTCCCGTCCAGCCATTGCGAGATGCGATAAAACGCGTAATCCATGAATAGCGCGGCGGCGACCGGGTACTTTTCAAACAGGTCCCCCATCTCGATCGCGATATCGTCCGACAGCGAGAACGCATCCTCGACGTGATCGAAGAAGCGACCGTTCTTTTCACCTTGCGTCCAGATCTGGAGCCGCTCACGCAGCTCGATCGGCAACAACGTGTTCAGCATCGACAGCGTCCAGAGTTCGCGGTCATACTCGCCGCCGCCCAGCGTTGCGACAGCCTGATAGATATCGGTCTGCTGCTGCGGCGTACAGTGGAAGTCCTCATCCTCGATCGCCATCTGCACCCATTCCGCCACATAGGTCCAGTGCCGCTTATCCGCCAGCAGCGAAAGCGGGTTGACCGGCGTGGCCGCGCCGAACCGCCCCGTCGCATCGACAAAGCGACCGTTCGCCATCACCGTCGGAATCCGCGTCGACCGGTTCTTGTCGAACTTGATCCGGCGCGGGTTGTGGCGCCCGGACTGCGACACGAGAAAGTTCAGGAAGATCGTCTTGCCCGCGCCGATCGGCCCGACCACGAGCGTGTGCGACTTCCCGCCCGGTTGGTGCAGCGTCACGCGCTGCAGCGTGCGGTGACGCGTGGGCAGAACGGTAAGCGGCCCGGTCTGCTCGCCGGTCTGTTGGGTCAGCCATTGGTTGACCGGACTGCCTTCCTCGACCCCGCGCAACGGCGCAATGTCGGAAACGCACGGTGTTTCGACGAACTGCAGGCGCTTTTGCTGATCCCACCGTCCGGGCAACGTGGTCGCCCATGCCGCCGGGATGTTGCGGGTCTCCAGGATGACGCCAAACCCCGCATTGCCGATGCGGCCGACGACTTCACGCGCGTTGTCGTCGCACTCCTCAACCGTGTCCCCATAGATGACCACCGAGATGTTGGCGAACCCATACTGCGTCCCATCGGCCACAAGCTTCGCCAGTGCGTTTTCAGCCTCTTCGGCGAGGATTTCACGCCCCTTGTCGTTCTTTTCCGCCTCCTGCTTTTCATCCTTCGAGAAGAAGCTCTTCAGGATCGCAAGCGGGTTGAACGCCGCGACCTTGTAGAACTTGCGCATCTTCTCGATGTAGACCCGCGCCTTGTGGGTCGACAGGAAGCGGAACATGACGCAGATGTCGAGCTCTGCATCGACGTCCGCCAGGACATCGAGGGCGGCCTCCTGAAACCCCATCCATTCCTTCACGGACACGATCTTCGCGTACCGCTTTCCGTACGCTGACTCGAACATCAGGTGCTCCGTGCCGTACGTCACGAACGTCTCGGTCAGATGGGTGTCCAGCATCGTGACCGGGTAGCGAACGCGGCGCGGCGGAACGGAGGGGTTCGCCGTCTGGTGCAGGAACGCCATGGCATTCTGCAGTTGCAGGCGCTTCATCTTGAGGCGCGTCACACCGCCCTTGAAAGCATCGATCACCCCCTCGAACCGCTTGATGTCGGACGTGATCCGTTCCATGTCGAACGCGAAGGCGCTGCGTGCAAACAGCACGTCACGGAGGGTTTCCCATAGAGCGACCGGCACCGACTTGCCGCCGACCGTCATGTGGTAAGCGACTTTCTCGAAGATCTTGTTGATCCCGGTCTCGGGCGTATAAGCGAGCGCCAGCGAATGGGTGTTGCGGAAGAACTTGCCGCTGCCGACGTGTGCGCGATTGATGGCATCGATGCGCTCGTCGATCCGGGACGAGAATCCACCCTGTATGTCCCCACGGACACGCCGATGCGACAGTCGCCACCACGCCGTTACCCGGTGGTCGAAGTTCTTGCATGCATGATCGAGGTTGTCTCGCGCTGCCGAAATATCAGCCTTGTTCGGCGAGTCGGCGTCGATCCCGTCGAACGTGAACACCGTCAGCAGCGACCCATCCTTGTCCAGGACAAGCTCCGGGGTGACCATCGTCGCCCACGGCGCAATCTCCTGCACCGGACCGCGTTTGATTTTCGAACTCAACATTGCAGATCCTGATCGAACCCGTAGGGACGCTTAAACCGAACCGAGAACTTCGTCGTGGGGAGGGGCTCGTGTACGTCCGGATAGCGGTTGTAGACGATGAGCACCTCCTTCCACCACGGATCGGTCGACGACAGCCATCGGAGCACCCAATGGATGCCAATTCCGACGACGAGGAACGCGGGCGTCATCGCGCTGTAGCAGAGCAGCGTCGTGATCGTCCCGTTCGCGATCGCGAGTCCGCGCTCCGCCCCGCCTAACTGGCGGGGCAGCGACAGCGAACGGCTGACTTTTTTCGGCTTACGCACAGGTGTAGTCGATGTGCATGCGGTTCTTCACGATCGGAATCGCACACGCCGCGACACCGAGTCCAATGAAGACGGTCGCGAGAAACTTGACGATGTTGCTCTCGGAGTTCGCGATCATGATTGCGGCCATGATGATCACCACGATGCCGATACAGAACAGCACCGGGCCGCTCACATAGGCCTGAATCAGACAGATCATCGACGCGGCGTTGCCGAGATCGCTGAGATCCACTGCATGCGCCGCCGGTGTGGCAAACGCGATCGCGGCTGCGATCAACGTGGAGCGGATCTGCCCGCGACCGAACAGGTAGTGCGCCGCGCTGCGTACTTTGGCAGTCGCCGGTCGAAGGAAGGCGCTGACAATTTTGGCGAGCGGCGAGTGAACAAAAGCGTTGAACAACTTCTTCATTGGAAACCCCGTATGGTTAAAAAACGCGCTCGAGGACGTAGTCCCCGTTTTTGAAACCCTTGATGGCGAGCACTTCCGACACGTGGCGCAGCTCGCCCGTGCGACGCAGGTGCACGACGTAGTGAAAGCAATCGGCGATGGCCTTGCGCATGTCGGCAAGCTCCCAGCGGCTCCCCGTGGGGATACCAAGCATCGCCAGACTCTCGAGACGACTCAGCGCGCCGCGCGCATCGTTCGAGTGGATCGAGCCCATGCCACCGTCGTGGCCGGTGCTCAGTGCCTGAATAAAGTCGTACGCTTCGCCGCCCCGAACCTCACCGACGATGATCCGGTCGGGCCGGAAGCGCAGACACAGCGCGACCAGGACCTGCGTGGTCACGCCCTTGTCGGGGTTCGACAGCAGCCGCACGCGATTCGGCGCGGACAGTTTGAGTTCCATCGTGTCTTCGATCGTGATGACACGCTCCTCTGGCGGAATCTCCGCATTCAGCGCGTTCAGGAAGGTCGTCTTGCCGGTCGACGTGCCGCCTGCCACCAGGACGTTCGCTCGCGATCGAACGAGCGCCCGGAATGCTTCTCCCAGGACCTCGTCATGCGCACCTGGTGGAAAGATCGCGCGCTCCACCACGCGGCGAGCGTGGACGAGCGAGAACGCGCCCATGCCAACGTAGTCGGCCAACGACAGGTTCGATTCCCGATGCTTCCGGATCGCAAGCGCATGCCCGTCGATCGCGGTCGGCCGCATCACTGAGGCGATCCGGAGATTCTTGTGGCCGCCGTTGATGATCCCCTGCGCGGTACCGGCTTTCGCGGACTTCTCGACCGACGACGCGAGCGACAGAATGGCGCCCTGCAGCTTCGCGGGATTGAAGCGCATGTCGAGCTTGTGCATCTCACCGCGCCGCTCGATCCAGACGTTGTCGTAGTCGTTGATCATGATTTCAGCGACGTCGGGTGCATCCAGCGGACCGGTCAGCTGGTCGAGCGACGCGAAGAACAGCTTCACCGCGTTGTCTTCGAGCGGACGGACCTTGAGCAACTCCTCGGCAGTGATCTGCGCGCTCGGGCGAGACGCCGGCGCATCAGGCACCGGACGGTCGACGCTCGGCTGATTCGCGGTTGGCGGATTCTGGGCAATTTCGGACATGCAGCTATTGTTCAAGCTGCGCGCGCCGCTGGCGGACCGAAAGAATGGCGAAATTCAGCAGCTTTCGTCGCACCCCAAACGGCGGCGTTTGCGACTGCTCAGGCCTGCGTTCGCGTCAACCGGTTGAGGGGGCTAACCGAGAATGCTCCAGAAAAACGTATAGCTTTCTCCGGGTTCCCCTCCACCCTTCCATGGTTGCTGTTTCGCGCACGCGAAAAAAAACCCGGTCGCGAGGACCGGGTGGGTGACAGAAGATGGGCGCGTGACCGCGGCGCTCAACAGATAACCTCGACCATCTCACCGAACGGCGCGCGCCTCGCACGCTTGAGCGGCGTGGTCGACGCCCAAAGCACCGGATAGGACGGCGCCTCCTTCGGAAACGCGCCGTCCATATCGGTCAGGTAGACGAGAAACGCCGGATCGATCCCTTCCGCCAAAATGCGACGGAAGGGGTCGACGAACGACGTCCCCCCACCACCTTTCAACGGAGCGAGGTCGACCGGCTCGCCGCGCTCGAACACCTGCACCTGCGTGACGCGCGTGTCGCAGTCCATGACAACCAGACGGCGAGGTCGAACCGCATCGAACATCGACTCGATCTCGGCGGCAAACTGCGCCTGCGTCGCGTCCCACACCGACCCGCTGGCGTCGCGCACGAACACTGCGTCGCCTACCGCCGGCTCATTCAACGACGGCAGATACAGCCCTGCGTGAAGGTAGCGGCGATTCGGCTGCGCCCACGTGTACTCCGTCGGCGCCGCTTCCTGCGCAAACCGGTGCAGGAGCGCGCGCCAATCGACGGTCGATGCAACAGCTTGCTCGATGGCGGCTTGCAGCCCGCCGCTGAGCCTGCCAGCGGCCCGGGCAGCTTTCGCCGCCTGCAGGACCGCGACCTTCCACTCGGCCTCCTTCGCCGCCTTGTCGGGCCCCGCGTACTGGCGAACCTCGCCGCATGCGGGACCGGCATCAGGCTTTGCATCAGGCGTAGGGCTTGCGGCCGGAGTGTTCCCGCCGTTCGCGGGTTGTGGCGAACCGGGGCCGCCGGAACCGGCCGACGGCTGATTCCCGTCTGCTTTACCCGATTGCCCGTCGCCTTGCTTCCCAGCGCCTTGCTTGGCCTTCTGCCGTGCCTCGTTCTGCCGCACGCCGTAGATTTCCTCGGCCGACCGGCCCTTGAAGCGCGGGTCGACGAGTCCACCGGGCGGCAACTGCAGCCCGGCGTCGAGCACGATCGGATTCACGGCGTAATCGCATGCTTCATTCCAACCCTTGTGCTCGCGATAGCCCTGACGCCAACAATGTCCGTTCGCGACGTGCCACACCTCGTGGGCGAGCACGCCGCGCACCTGCAGGTCGTTCAGGTCAGCCGCGTACACCGGGTTGTAGCCCAGCGATTCGCTGTCCGTCCAGAACGTTTCGCAGGTCGGATCCTCGACAACCTTGAGCCGAAGCGCCAACGCCCCGATGAACGGGTGGTCGAGGACAAGCGCCGTGCGCTGCTTCGCGATGCGTTCATAAAGTCGCGTGTCCATGGCGACCTCATGCGGCAAAGCGCAGCGGCGGAAGCTGGATCGCCTGATCGATCACCTGATCCGCGATCGGCGCCGGTGCGCCGCCCATGAAGGCCGCCATCAAGCCTTCGATCTCGGTCGCCTTGGCAGCGACTTGCGCACGCAGCACGTTGGATTCCTTCAGTTCCGCGCCGGTGTGGGTGGCCAGATGCGTCTTGGCCTGCTCGAGGATATGCGCCAGCTTCGGATCGTTGCTGAAATTCAGCTTCGGCAACAGCTCGCAGAGCTCACGGACATGGTTGGCGACGTCCATGCGAACGTTGCTGGATGCGTACAGACGGTTCGCCATCGTCGACACGGCCTCGTACAGCCGGCCGACCAGATCGTTGTTCGCGGTCTTGATCGACTCGAACACGTGCTGGTCGATCTCGGTACGCAGGTTCGTCAGCACGTCGCTCGGCAGATCGACCCCGAACTGGCTCGCGTCCGGGAACGGCAGCACCGACAGCTTGATGCCGAATTTTCCGGACAGCTCGGCCAGCGACGGATAGTCGGCCTCGTTGTACAGGCCGTTCATCTCCGCGCGCGCCTGCTCCTTCAGATCCAGATAGTTCGTCAGGAAAACCGACACTGCGAGATCGAACTCGTCCTTCACCGCGCGCATACGCTCGGCCACATCCATGTAGATCATGGTCGGCAGCAGGCGCACGCCCAGTTGGTCGTACTTCAGCGTGCGGCCGTAGTAGTAGGAACGGATCCGGTTGCCGATCGACAGCACTTCGGCGTAGCTCGGCGCGTGCTCGGGCAGCAGGCGCTTGTTGAATCGGCCAATGCCGCGCGCGTGGTGGCTCTTCTCGACCTCCTCGGTGACCTTGCCGTCGTAGCGACGGGCGACCCACGTGGAAATCGTGACGGACGACAGCATGACCTTGGACTTCAGATCGGTAATGTTCATGGAATGACTCCAGATAGAAACTGAATGGATGAGACGAAAAAAAGCCACGGCGCGCGAGCGGGCCGTGGCAACAGGAACTACGATGGAAGGTAGGTGGCGATCAGTCTTCGCCGCGGATGATCTTGCCGATCTCGCCGCCTTGCGCGCAGACGAAGGCAGGATGACTCTGCAACTCCGGCTTGCGCACGGTCGCGTCGCGCACCAGGACCGCCGTGAATTCGCGGTGGCCGGCGTTGACGAGGCGATCCGCGTACCGCAGGACGCGGTCGAAGTTGCCTTCGCCGGCCTGGCAGGCAAGCGCCGTCGTCAGCGCATACAGCACGCTCGGCTCATCCGGAATCGGCCCGAGATCGGGGTTCATCAGAATCGCGTCGACAGACGGCAGCGCTCGGTAGATCGAGAGAAAGCTGACGAACTCCGCCGCCGCGCCCTCGCCGACCGCGCCGCTGACCGCATGGGTCAGCAGGTGCGCGGGAACGGACGGGAACACCCTGGCAACGAAGCCCCAGCTGCGCGGGCTCGGCGATGCCTCGATGTCTCGGCTCGTTTTAACGACCGAGAGCAGATCGGGCCGGAACCGGAGAAATGCGATCAGCTCCGGCGGCACGTTGTGTGCAACCGCCCAGCGTGTCCAGTCGTTGATCGTCGGCTCCAGTTCAACCACAGCGGCGAAGCGCGAGATCACCGGATCGAGAATCCCGGCCACACCGGCGTTATCGCCGCGCCGGTTGGTAGCAGCCACGAACGTCACCTGATCCGGCAGCTTGTGCTCGCCGATCCGACGGGCGAGCAGCAGTTGCATCTTTGCGGCCTGCACGGCCGGCGATGCCTGCCCAAGATCGTCGAGAAACCAGAGCAGCGGCCGGCGCGCGCTCAATGCGCGCTCGAGGTCGCCGAACGGCAGGAACCGCGCACGTTCGCCGTCCGATGACGGGAACGGCAGGCCCTTCGAGTCCGTCGGATCCTCGACCACCGGATGGCTGATGAGCAGATCGTGGTCGGTCGCGGTCGCAGCAGCTTCGACGATGTCGGATTTGCCGATGCCGGGCCGGCCACTGATCAGCACCGGGAAGCGCTTCGGAATGTAGATGCTGAGCAGCCCGGTGAGCTGCGCGGGGGAGAGTTTCATGGGGGTTCCTTGAATAGAAAGCCCCACGGGATCGCGCCCGGCAGGGACGTGACCCTGCGGGGCGATTGGAGATGCCGCGATGCGGCGTGTCGATGCGTCCGGAGACGCCGTTTGATCCTTAAGCGTGCGCTTGTGTGAGCGCGGCGGCCTGTCTTTCCGTCAACGATGACCGCGGCACGCATTTCGCGCGCGTGACGATCATCACGCCGTAGACGTCCGCGAGTACGCGGGCCTCGGGGCAAAGTACGAGCAGCTCGTCGGGGCCGATCGGCGCCGGCGAGCGATTGCGCCACACGTTGATGGCCACCTCGATCTCTGCGATCGAGATGACGTCCGGTGGGAAGCGGGGTGATACGTCGAGTTGGTTCATGGGTGACCTCGAAAGTGTCGCCCCGTGAACGACGCCCTGCGGGACGTAATCCCCTGGGGCAGGAAAAGGCCGCTTCGCGGCGGGTTCGATGCGTCGATGACGCGGTAAGTAAAGCCAGTGTAGGCGTCCCTGTGCCACACGCTGGCCGGAAAGGTCGGGAAAAGCGGGCGGCTTTGGATCTGCCACGCTGCGAATGGACGAAAAAAAACCGGCGCACGAGGCGCCGGTTGTTCAATATCGACTGACGGAAGACCGCTCATGCGAGAAGCAGGTCCCCGATCAAGCCGCGAGTGACGTCAGTCGGGAACGCGCATAGTCCAGCGTACCGTTCTTCGCGTGGAGCGTTCGCCCCTCGGTCGAACCAGGCCTCGCCAATGCGTAGCGCGTCGCCGCACCATGGCGAAAGCTGCGGATGTCGGAATACCCGTCAGCGATCGCGCGATCGACGTGCTCGACGCCCGTGATCACCGCATTATCGGGCGTGCGATACCGCGCACGCTCTGCTTTCGCCTTGGCGTCATTCGCGGCCTCTTGCGCACGTCGCCGTGCTCGAGCGGTGTCCTGCTTTGCCTCCCACTCGGCTTGTGCCGCCTCATCGAAGCCGCAGAACGTGAAGATCGCGCGCCGTCGGCGGGTCGAGTTCAATCCGCGCAACGACAGTCCAAACTGCTCTCGCAGTACCTGCTTGCTGTGGTCGTTCCAGCCATCAGGATGATCAAGAACCTTCAGCAGGGTGCTAACGTCGCGGGCTTCGACAGCGGCCGCGAACTGGTTCGGCCATTCGAACGTCGTACGCCCTCGATCCAGCGTCGCCAAATCGGTCTGCAGGTCATACTGCCGCTGCGAGATCAGCCCTTTCTGGCGATCGGCTTCGAGCCTGTCCCGCGACTTCTTCAGTACGGCATCCCCGATCAGCTCGCGCAATCGCGCAGCAACGGGGGACTTGGCGATGCCGACATCCACCGGGCGCTGGTATTGCTCCGGAAGATCCAGCTTGTGCACGAGGCCTGCCGCGTACAGCCGGTCGTCGACGTCGGTGTACGTGATGTCGGCCGGGGCAGACTTTAGCGCCGCGACGATATCGGTACCGAGCTCGCCGTCGATCTGCCGCTTTTCGTGCCGGAAGATCGCGACCGCGTTCTGCATCACGCCGTACGGAAGCGAGTTGCGCAGAGCCGGCACGTCCAGGAGAACCGGGAACCACTGCAGATCGTACCGGAAGTGCTTGGCGTCGCCGCGGTAGTCTGCGAGCACCGTGTCCGGGATCGGCTGATCCCGAAACAGCGCATGGGCGACATGCACCTCGTGCCGGCCGTTGACCCCACCCGAGAGCGAGAGCCGCGGCCCTTGCGACGTGTAGCCGAACAGGGTGTCCGCGACCTGGTCGCAAACATCGCCCAAGTGAAAGCGGTGGCCAGCGGCTCGTGCTGCCTCTACCTCCGCCTCGAGCTGTTCGCCCGACAGCAGCCAAGCCGGTCTCGACGCGAGCTCGAACACGAACTGGAAAATCTCCCAGCGCTTGCGAGTGACCTGCCAGGGCTGCAGCGCCTTCCCGTCTTTGCTGAACCAGCGGTCTCGAAGCTCGGTAAAGAGCGACGTGAAGATTGCGTGGGCGGTACCCGGCTGGCGGACGGTCAAGATGCCGTTATAGCGCAGAATCGGCAGCGGGGTGCCCCCATGAATCAACGAGATCTCTGGCGTTTCGTACGCAGACAAGGTCGCGTCGTGGAAGAACACGTGGAACGCGTGCGCGAGGGTCTCGACGTGAATCACTTCGTTGGGAGTGTGAATCGTATACATCAGTGGTTGTCCTTGCAAAAAGGGGCAACCACCCCATCCGGGCAGTTGCCCCGGATTGGGAGAAAGAGAGGGTGATGCGTCAGTCGATATCGAGCAGGTTCGATACCACCGCTGCAACGGCCCAGCCATGGGAACGTGTCAGCGTCTTTATGCGAATGAGCGGTTGTGTTCGCCAGTGGCCGATGCCGCGCTCTGCTGAAAGCCAGACAGTGTCGATATGTACGATCCACCCTTCCGACTGACCACGATGGATCGACACTGAACTACGTCGCCGCCCACCATCAACCGGCCAGTTGGTCCAAGGCTTCGCACCAAAAACGGCCTCGTTCGCATACCGCGACTGATTCGCAACGGTCACCCATTCGGGCTCGAGACCGGCGGCTCGTAACGCCTGCCCCACGTAACGAGCGACCTCTTCGACCGTCTTGCCGGCGAATTTATGCATATCCAGCGGCCGCGATACCGGCTGCTCCAGAACTTCAAACATGGAAACCCCAAAATAAAAAGGGCCGCACCGTGAGGTGCAGCCCTTAATTGGACAGAAGCCGCCGAGGTCGGCGGCCGTCAGTTCGATTTAATGCGTGTGGTGACGCAGAGAACGACGTTGGTCGCGCTCCGCCTTGCGACCGCGTTCGCATGCGACGATGCCGTAGCCGCAGAACACCAGCGTCAGAAGCAGTGCAACAGGACCGAAGTACATTTTCATTCTCCGTTCATGGAATCCATGCCTATAACGTACGTTATCACACCAATCACGACCAGAGCGGCGACGTTCATCGCGGCCCAGATAGAGAACTCCGCGATGGCGTGCACGTAGCCGACTAACCCGACGATCGATGAGACCGTCAGCGTGTGACAGAAGCGCCCGAACTGCTGCCGCTGGTCCTTCGACCAGGACGCGCGCACGAGCCGGGCGCTCAATCTCGATCGCGGCTCCGCCGCAAGTTCGGTTACCGACGCAACGTCGAAGCTATCTGCCGTCCCCTGGACCAGGGTTGCCTCAAACCCGCCCCAAGTCGCCGTAACGACCGGAGGAGGCTCCATTTCCTTGACCGCGATCAGCAGCTCTCGCATCTGCACGGAAATGAAAACGATCTGCTCATCCGAATCGTACGATCCGCGATCAACGACCGTCAGGCCCGAAGGAAATTCGACACGCACATCAACGAATTCCATCGTGCCTCCTATCGCCGATCGCTATCGAGACCATCCACGAGCCGAAGGCCGCCAAGCAAGGCCTGGTAGCCCTCGTCCGTGTCGAGTTGGGCGAGCGGCACGACGTTGTCGCCGCCGCCTGACAGGTCGCGATGACCCCGCCGCGTGCGGAACGACACCGCGACGCGTTGGCGGGATGCCGTATCCGCGATTTCGAGCAACATCCGGCTGGTGCGCAGGGTGACGCGGCAGCCGCGGCCTGCTTTCGCCGGCTCCGCCACCACCTCGTGTTCACCCGCGCGCAACCTCAGGTCGCGCGCGACGCGATGCAGCATGCGCTTCGCGTGGTGCGTCAGTGCCGCGTCGGCCGCGGCGCCAGCCGCGCGCCGATCGGCGCGAAGAACTCTCGGTACCTTGAACATCTTGCCCTCGGAATAAAAAAAGCGAGGCCCCCTTTCGGAGGGCCTCGCTATGAATGGGAAAGCCGGCGATCGCCGGAATCGAAAATGGGCTCAGCGCGTGACGCGCAGCCCTGAATTGCTGCTGACCAGCATCACACGGTCGCCCGTGGTGAAGCGCTGGTCGTCCGTTTGCACCACGACCAACACTCGGCCGGCGGCGGTACGAACAACGATCTCGACACCTGCGTGACGCTGCAGGACTGCCGATACCTTCTGCGTGATAAACCCGGCGCTCGCGCCGGCGATGGCACCGGCGATATAGCGGCCGTTACCGCCGCCGATCGTGCGCGAGCCGAGAAACGCACTCACACCCGCGCTAAGCAGCGACGACAGGCCTGAGTTGTCGGAGCCGCTGTCGATCGTGATGGTCCGAACGCTGACGACCGTGGCCGCCTCGATCGTTCCCGCGTGCTGAACGTCATAGCGCTGGTAGACATCGGGCGAACCGAAGTCGTACGACGCACACGCAGTCAGGGACGAGAGCAGCAGGACAGTGATGAGAAGCTTGAACATGACGATTGCCTCAAAAAAAGAGGGCAATCGCCCGTCAGGGGGATTGCCCTGACAGGGAAGCCGACACGTTGTCGGTGAGAGAAATGCGCACGGGCAGAGCCGGTGCGACTGGGTCGATGCGCGGAAGCGCGAGAAACAAGATCAGTGTAGGACTACGCGCCAGCGCCGCGCGCCGAAATCGTCGCGAAAACCGCCCCGCTTTCCTCTGGACGAAAAAAAAGCGCCTGCCCGATCACTCGGGAGGCGCTTGTCTGCAGATGGATTAGAAAGCGCAACGCACGAGTGTCGCCACGCCGGTAGTTAAGGACGATGCCACCTCGAACGGACGGCGGCACCTCGTTACGACTCGCTCACCTTTAGCAGGTTGAGCGACCAAAAAGCCAGCACTGCCCCCATGAGAAAGACCGCGATACAAACACGCGGGTCATTCACCATGAGGCCATCGACGAAAGCCAACGCGCTCAGGAACGGTTTGAGCGTGTAGTCCTTCACTCCCTTTCGCACATGCGGCATGTACTTCCATTCGGCGCCCGTGGTCACCGCACGCACCAACCGCTCAACTCCACAGAAGAGCGAGCCAACCGCGACCGCGCCGAACCAGAGCGGAATCCATTTCGTTCCACCATCCCACCACGTCACGTAACGATAGACAGGCTCGTTCTTCAACACGGCAGCCACCTCCGGATGGCTCCCGATGGCAGCCAGCAGCGAGCCAAAGAGAAACATCGGGAAGACACCGTACAGCAGCACCACCAGCGCTCCCGCGGCCGATTTGGCATCGCGGTCAAACAACTTCTTGAACATCGAAATACTCCTGTATAGGCATCGTCCAGTTTTCAGGATCGACATTGAAATAAACCGTTCCCCATAAGGCGAACGGCATGTTTAGGCATCAGCTTTAGCCGTCGGGAGCTTGCGTGCCCGTGGCTTCTTCTGGGGAGGCGCGTCGTAGCCAAAGCGCGCCCATGCAGCAGAATCAATCGGTATCGGGCTTGTGCGGCCCGATTCCAGGTTCACGAAGGTGCCCGAGTACTTCAGCGAGCCCGTCCGGTATAGCGTCCAGAGCAGGTTGTAGGCCTGTACCGAAATCGCCTGATTGATGACCAACGACTGCTTGCGCAGCGCGTCGGCCATCGAGCACGACGGTGTGTCATCGCCCTTGTCGTTCTTCGCGTTCAGCAGGTCCGGGAAAAGGTCGCCCACATGGGGCAACCGGTCGTGCCGGGCCTTACCGAATTCGCCGAGAATGACCTGGCCACGATTCGTCTCGTTGCCGCAGTCGAGGTAGTAGTGACAACTCCCCCGCTTCGCTGCCTGCACAATGGCGTGCCGCGCGCGACGTGAGTCGACGCAACCCACCACGATGTCGGCGACGATCCGCACCGACGAATCGACACGCCGCGGCTCCGCAACCCAGTTGGTCCCCATCAGGTTGTTGAGCCGATTCACGAGCAGCAGCGCCTTGTAATGTCCGACGTCATTGGGATAGAACCCCTGCCGCCCGACATTTGTCTCACTGACGGTGTCGTCGTCGTACACCGTGCACTCGATCCCGCCAGGGTGGCCGAGCTCGATCATCGCGTGATGCAGCCGCGCGAGACTGGGAAGAAATGCGCTGCCGGTCCCGCCGGCGCCGACCACCACGACGCGCCACGGCCGGCGGATCATGTCGGCCGTAATATTGTGAGTGATCGCCTCGCTCATCACATCACCTCCATCGTCAACGCGACCGCCCACGACTCCGGCACGCGTTCGAACTTCTCGAAGATCCCCTTCGCGCAAAGCCGCAGCGCGACGGACGGCGTACGATCGCAATGGCCCAGCACGAGCGCAAACTTCACGTCATGCTGGTCATCCTTGTTGTCCGTGCGCGAGAAGAACGCGGGGCCCGTGCCATGGGAATGACAATCCACCACCAGCCATTCGCCGTCCGCAAGCCGCGGCCGCTCATAGACCAGATGCCCCGGCCCGTGCGACAGCGAAGGCAAAGCAACGATGCGGAACGTCAAGGTCACGCTGTTCCAGACGATCCACGCACCGACCTCATTTGGCACCGCCGCCCGAGCCATCGCATGAAACTCCGCGACGAGCGCGGCCGGAATCTGCCCGCACAAGAGCGCCGTCGTCTCTTCGACCTTCCCGTACGGGACAGCTGTCGAGACTTCGTACTGCGCGATGCGACGCACCGCGCTCAGCCAGGGGCGCAGGACTTCCAGATAGACGCCGTCCGATGCGATGAGCAGGCGCTCACCCGAACGCGTCATCGGGACAACGGCCTCCCGCGACGGAACCATCACCGACGGGAACGACTGCTGGAGAACGGTATCGAGCGGATTCATGCGACCCTCCCGACTTGGCCGTTCACCAGCTGCTCGAGCGTCCGTTTCATAGGCACCAGCGCGTTGAGCGGAAACGTCTCGCCGAACTTGCCGTCGAGCATGTCGCGCCAGAACGCGTACTCGCCGTCCTTGTACTCGATCCGTTTGCCGCCGGCGTTCGGATGCGTGAAGGCCGAATCGAAGAACCCGGCTTCCCACCCATCGATTGACGCCACATCCACACGCTTCGGCACTTGCGCACTGCCGATGCAGATCCGGCCCATGTCCCACGTGTTGAAGTACGGCGGTTCGAACAACGGCGTCTCGCGAACGGGGCGATCGCTGCATGCCACCGCGAACACGCGAAAGCCCTGATTCGAGGCCTGGAACACCAGCCCCGGATGCGGCACCACGGCGCTTCGCTTGCCAAGGTTCTCGCATTCGAAGAACACCCGGCGCATCGCTGGCGGACACCACCACGTGACTGCATCAGGCGAGACCCCGAGCACCGTCGGCGGCAAAAACTCCGCCCGCGGTGCGACGTGCTCCGCGAGCTGCAGCAGCGTTTGAACAAGTACCTTCCGGTCAAGCGGCCGACCGGCACCAATGATGGGCCGGCCGCTTTGGCGGTCAGCGATGACAGCGTGGGCTGTCGCAAAATGCGCACCGTCCTTGCCTGTATAGAGCAACAGCGCTTGCGACAATGCGACATCAGACCCGGTTCGACCGGTCGCGATACCAGACATAACAAACTCCATTAAGTGGGATGACTCACCAGCGCAAGAAGCCGGTCAAGGTGAGTGAGAATGCGAAACGCCAGTGCCAGGTCGGCGTACTGGCGGCGGATAGCCTTCGGAGTCGACGCCAAACGGGAAAATCCGCTGTAGGTGGTCGCATCACCGGATTGGGCTTCATTGTCGAAATGACAATCGAGAAGGTCGCCGACAAACTGGTTGTCCTCGACGATCACCGAGCAAAGCGCGTAAACCGGATTTGCGTTGTAGCTCACGTGAAGCAGATCTCGCGTTCGGCTACGCCGCATCAGTGCGCGGAGCTTGAGCACCTCGGTGCAGACGCGCCGGGGCATGCCCCTGCTGCGAGCGCGAAGCCGAAGCAGCTCCGGGTCCGTCAGGGCGCGTCGCTCACGCCATTCGCCGCCGCCAAATACACACGGATCAGCGTCATCCGGACAAAGCTGTGGCCGAACAACCGACGGCAGATACGCATTGCGCGTTTCAGTGTCGTCGTGGAAACGCTCCTTCAGCATTTCGTCCGCGTCCTCGTCCGAAATGTCCGGATCGCCGTCCCAGTACCAGCACGAAAATTCGTACATGAACCAGTCTGGCAGGCGGATGAACATCGTCCGAGCCGATGCGCGATACAACGCGGCCATCACCGTCCGGAAGAGCAACGGGTGGACCGACCGCAGTGTCGCGATCGCCCCTTCAAGGGAGTACACCCACTCATCTTCAAGGCCGAACCCGAAAAACAGCGGCGTCGGATCTTCATCGTTGTTCCCGTTACCGAGGCCATCGAGCACATCGCGAACCGCAAGCGCGTCGAACAGATGCGGCGTGAATCGGAGCCGGGAAAACCGCCCATGCTGGCGTTGCGTCCACGCATGAAACGCCTGCTGAAACGCGTCGCCGGCGTCGGCCGGATCGTGAACGTCGCCGGCTCGCAGCGGCCCGTACTGGAAATGCTTCAGGACCAGATCCGACAGGTGCACGTCTTCGCGCCACTTCAACCGCACCGCCCCCGGCACCTCCGTCGAGAAGGACGGAAGCGTCAGAAGATCAGAGGCAGGTCGACGTCGGGCAGCGGCAGCGCGTGGCGGTTGCCAGGTCGCGGCCGAGCCAGCTGCGACGCTTGAATCAGGGAGTGCAGGATCGAAGAACATTTCCGCATTTCCTCGTCATATAAAAAAACCGGCCTTTCGGCCGGTTCCTGTTGGTTGAAGCCACCATCCGGATCGGATAGGGCCTTGAGCAGAGCGTCCTTACGCATGGGCGCCTTTGGCGCCTGCCGCGCGAACGAACGTGTAGGACATGACCTCACCCTTGATTTGCGGGCCGTCGACGGCGGCCGTCGTCAGCTCCGGATACTGGGCGGTGTACAGATCCCGCACCTGATCGGGCGAGAACGCCACGCCGGGATCCATCAAGGCCATGCCGTTGTAGAGGAATTCACGAACAACCGCTGCGATGCTGATCGACATGACATATCTCCTTAATCGAGCAAGGACGCGAGATCGGTGCCGGCCGGCTTCGACTCGGCATCGGAGGCCTGCGGCGCCGACTGTGTCGGCTGAGTGCCGTCGTCGTTGTCGTCGTCCTCATCTTGCGGGCCGCTTGCTGCGCCGGCCGCCGGCACCTTCGAACCCTGGGTCAGGGCCTTCTGCGCCTTCGTCACCTGCGTAGCCTTCTGCTCGTCCAGGATCGCGTTCGTCGCCGCTACCTGCTCCTCGAGCGACTTGTGCGCCGCCGAGTACGAGGTGACCGCCGCGGCGAACCCTTCATCCAGCTCCGCAGCCGTCGCCTTCAGAATGAGCGGTTGACGCAGCGTGGCGTCCTTCCCGCCTTGCGGCGTCAGGAACACCACAATGTTGTCGCCGTCCATCGCGAGAGACAGCGTCAACTTACCAGCCGAACGAATCAGCGGTTCAAGTGCTTGAAACATGAAAATCTCCGGAAAATGAAAAAGCGCCGCACGACGGCGGCGCAAATGAAGGGAGGGAACGGCGCACGGCCGCCCTGTATGTCAGAACTTGAGAACCTTCGGGATCTTGCCGGCGTACTCGAAACCGCTGACGTTAAGCAGCGCCTCGATCACTTCCGACTTCGACTTCGAGAACACCTTCTTGAAGTCGTCGCCCATCGCGTTGCGCAGCCCGATTTCGTCGGCCACGACCATCATCTCGGCCTTGGTCAACAGTTCGAGGAAGGTCTTGTCGAGCTTCCAGTGCTTCGTCAGATCCAGCTTGTGTTGCTTGCAAAGCTGCGTCAGGTAGGACACCTCGAGACCTTCGATCGCGGAAAGCAGCATGCCGGTCACGAGATCTGCCTGTTGCTGCTCGCTCGTCGCTTGTACCAGATCGACCGCCTTCGGAAGATCGCCAGACGGCACCTTTTCCTCGGTCATCTTCTCGAACACGAGCCGGAAGGTGTCATCCTTGATCTGCCGGGCGTATCCGGCCAGGACGATCGCGATCAGGTACTGACGTGCGAGCACGCCGTTCGTCCCGATATCGCGGCGAAGTGCCTTGCGCCAGACGGCGACACGGTATTGCTTCACCTTGTCGGATTCCGCGACGACCGTGACGGCTGCCGGCTCGGACTTCGATCCGCCCGCCTTCGCGGCGCCCTTGCCGGTCGCGGCCCCCGCATTCGCGGTTGCCGCAGGCTGCTTCGCCGCCTTCGCCGCTTGAATCCGTGCCGCAACCTTCTTCATGTTGCACACGGTATCAAAGCACTGACCGCGAAACACCTTGCCGATGGAATCAGGCAACGCGCTCACCGCAGCACCATAGTTCTGGCACGAGTGACAGGCCTTCGCCTGGTCTTCGCCCACGCCGTTTGGACCGTCGACCGCAATTTGCACACGGGTGTGGTTGTCGCCGGGTCGCACGATCCGAACGAGCGGATACTCGTCGCGAACGCCGGTGGCGATCACTTCGAGTTGTTTCTCGGTCTTTTCGTTGTAGCAACCGCGGTTGGTGCAGTTGCCGTCCGCGATCGACTCGCCAAACAGTGCAGACTGCGTGGACGAGTTGTGCGGACAGCTGGTGCACTCTTCCTTGTCGAAGATCGCCGCGTTTAGCGAGCACGACACGGACTCGACCAGCTTCTTGACGTCGGCCACCGACCGCTTCTCAGCGACGATGACGGGCAACACCTTGTCCTGACTTTCTTTTGAAATTGCTGCGAGCAGCTCGGCGTGGCCGAGATTGATCTTCCGCGTATTGAGCGCTTCCAGCACACTCGCGCTGCAGTTCATGAGAGCGAGCCGGCTGTTGAGCGTCGGAAGGCTCCAGCCGATGCGACGGGCGGCATCTTCCCGGTCGCCCTTGCAGCGGCCGACCATCTTGGCCGCGGCGACCGCCTCTTCGCCAGGTGACATGTCCGCACGCTGGATGTTTTCCACCAGCGCGATTTCCTCGGCCTCGATCTCGTCGACGTACTTGATCGACACCGGCATGTCATAGGTCTCGCCGTGAACGTCCATCGCGGCTTTGTACCTGCGTCCGCCGGCGATCAGCTGAAACGTATCGTCGTCGAGCGGACGCACGAGCACGGGTGTATCGACGCCGCGCGCGCGGATGGACGCTCGCATCTCGTCCATCTCGGCGTCATCGAAGTAGGTTCGAGGGTTCGGACCGAGGACGATGCGACCGAGCGGAATGGTGGGTTGTTGAAGGTTGGCGTGTTGCATGACAGGTTCTCCAGAGTGGGAACCTGCCCCCTGTCGGGAGTGGTTCCCGATGGGGTTGATAGGCAATGAATTGCCGGCGGGGCCGGCGGGTCGATGCGTCAGTGACGCGTTGGATGGGACAACGATACCGCTCGAAATTCACGCCGGAGAGGAGAAAGCCCGGAATTTCGGCTCAGCTTTCAAAGAAAGGCCCGATCACAAGGATCGGGCTGGGTTCAAGAGATGGCCGCTAGAACAACGTCATCTGGTCGATCGCCGCAAAGATCGCGGTGGGACCCGTCTGCTCGACAGCGTCCTCGAACAGGTCGAAGATCGTCCGTCGGTCATACGTGCGTGCCGCAATCGCTTCCGGCTCCGCGACGGCAACATCGTTGTCGCCACCAACCAGTGGCCACGACGCGGCGGACTCGAGTGCCTCAACATCTGTCGGCTGAGGCTCGCGCGCATCTTCAGTCGGCGGAGTGACCGCCGCGGGCGCCTCGATGGCGAGCGCCGCTTCGGCCAGCTCGCGCTCGCGTCGACGCAGTTTCCATCGCCAGCCGCCCATGATGTGAGCCGGCGTATACCAAACGCCCCATACCTCGCCGGTGAGCGTGTTACCGTGCACGATGATCGCGGGGATATGCAGCAACGACAGCTGCAGATAGGTCATGTGTACGCAGACCGGGTCGATGTCGACGCAGGTCGCATGCATCGTCTGCTGATAGTTGTGACCCGCGGCCGCGAGCGACTCGGCCGTCGCGATGACCATGCCGCCGGCGCCGCACGCCGGTTCCTGCATCCGCACGAATCCGTGCTGCTGAATGTGCGGCTGACCGTCGCCGGTCGTCAGCATGGCCATCAGGCGCGACACGTGATACGGAGTGAAGAACTGCCCGGCCCGGGCGTTCCCCAGCTCCAGCATCATGTAGGTCTCGCCGAGAACGTCCGTCATTCCGTCAAAGACGGGTACCGAATCCGCTCCAGCTTTCTCGCACACCTGCATCCGATGCTCGAAGGACAGCGTCAGCGCGCCAAGCATGCGGGGAAACCGCTCGACGTCTTCACGCTCGTACTTACCGACGATTTCCAGGTAACGCTTCTCGCGCGCCTCGAACTGCGTGCGATCGACGCTGTTGCTGATCGACAGCGCGGCCAACTCGACGAAGTCGGCAAACACCGTATGCGTGTGCTGGCCGTACGAGAAAGCCTTGATCATTTGCACAAACTCGCGCTGATACGGGTCCGCGGTCTGGTCGTGCTTGCGTTCCGCGCTCTTGCGGCTCATGCAAGCACCCCGCAGGCGCAGATATGCAGATTGGACATGATGCTCTCCAGGATGAACGGGAGAGCACACCCGACGGGAGTGGTCCCGTCTGGGTGATATGGAAGGCCGCCGGCGGCGGACTCGTTCGATGCGTCAATGACGCGGTAGGTGGAAAGATCGTATCGCGTGTTCGCTCGTCACTGGCCGGGCAATGGGCGGGATATCGCACGGGCTTTTGCCAGCCACGCGTAGGGCAACGCGAGCAAGATACTCACAATTTCGCTGAACAACGTTGTGGAAAAGTCCCGGACGACCGCGCTGGGCATGACGGAGAGCCGCCTGCACATTTTTTAGGCAAACGCCATCCAGCTCAACCGGTTGATGGGGCAAACCCAGAAAGCTCGAGAAAAACGTATAGCTTTTGCAGCTTCAGCTGCCCTCCTATGACGGTACCGAGAAAGCTGACCGAATTGATGAGGCTTTCCGACTGAGCCCGTGGTGGCCACTGATCACAATCGAACTGGCAGCCAGTTACCTCAACGTTTCGTTCCGAGCAGTAACCATATTCCGATAGCCCGGCTGATCCACGCGCCAGCCGGCTTGCCTTCGGGAATCTCCAATCCGAGCCCTTAACCATCATGCATCGTCTTGTTCCAATCACGATCATCGTCATGCTAATCGCCGACCTTGTCATGGTATTCACTCGGCTCAGCGCCTACACCAGGATGATTTGCGGATGCGCATTGGCAGGAGTGTTCGCCTGCGGGTGGGCGATCGGGGAAATTCTTCGACTCATTGGACATTGGCGCGACCAACGCGACGCCAATGAGAAAATGCTCATGGAGCAGCGCTTCCCTTTTTGCCACGTCACCCGCCTGTCGAGCGGCCAATGGTTCCTGACCGAGAAGGCGACCGGTCGCGAATACAATCCGTCCGAACCGGCCAAGCCCAATGCGTGATGACCGATTCATCTGGAGCTCAACATGACCGATGTTTCCTTCGCCGGCGTGACCGTGCCGCTCGAGGATGTGCAGGAACAGCCCGCGAGTTTCGTGCGTCGCCTCGAGCAAGCCAAGATCAATCCCGGGCACGCGCACTGCCTTTGCCGAGGCGCCGGCTCGCCCCTCCGACTCCAGATCCGCCGGTATGGCAACTTGCTGCATCTCGCCGGCTGGCCCGAGGAAGGGCCGTTGCACGACCGATCGTCGTGCCCATTCCACAAAGATCCGACCGCCGGCGGAGCTGACGGCGGCCAAACTCTGCCCGGTATTGTCGCCACACCGATGGGATTGCGTGCGAAGCTCGACGTCGCATTGACGCAGCGCGAGGTCGGCTCGGGATCGAAAGCGGCGCGAAGCGGCAGGTCGACCGGCACCTCGCGACGCGCCGCGCCACTCCTCGGCTTCCTCCAGGCGCTATGGCAAGTCGCTGGACTCAATCGTTGGTCGGGCACCGAGCGCGTGCGCAACTGGGGCGTATGCAATGCGCGCATCCTCGCCGGACTGGGAGACGCGGTTGTGAACGGCGTGCCGGCCGATCAGGTGCTCCACGTGATGCGGCGGTTCCAAGAGGCGGACCGCGACGCGATCAACGCCGAGTTCGACGCCTTCCTCTCACGCGTGGGTCACCGGGACGGCGCGAACCATCGCGGCATCGTCGTCGGGGAAATCGCGGAGATCGGCACGACACAATACGGACGCTCGATTACGTTGCGCCAGAGCGCAAAACGCTATTACGCGAGCAGCGAGTTGGTCGCCCTCGCACAGAACAGATTTGCGCATGCGTGGCGCGCTCTGGGCGACCGCAACGCCAGAGTCGTCACGATCCTTGTCATCGAGCGAACGCCGAAGGGCCACCACGTGGTGCTGAACTTTGCCGCGATGCTCTGCTCGGCGACGTACATCGCCTGCGACTCCATCCACGAGGTGGCGATGGCGAATCGCCTAGTCGCTGAACACCGCGCCTTCGACAAACCCATCCGGCTGGAAGATGGCGCGGCGATGTTGCCCGACTTCGTGCTCACGGACACGCCGACGCCGACCCAGGTTGAGGTCTATGGCATGAACGGACAGCCCGACTATGAAGCTCGGAAGGCAGCCAAGCGCGCGCGGCGACTGCGCGACGGGATCCCGGCCGTCGAATGGAACATCGAGGACCCGCTCGAGTCGGTAACGCTCCCGCCGACCGCGCAACGCCGCCCGGCCGCCTGAGCACGGCCCATACGAAAAAAAGAACCCCGCCTTGGATCCCAAGTGCGGGGCGAGGTGGAGTACAACGAGGAGGAGGAAATCCCTATTCCATCCGGGTTTACGGCACGGTTCCCCGGGAGCTTGAGCATCCGGAACCGCCACGCGTCACCCCTTCATTGTTCTGCCTAGGCCGCGAGCGGCTCTTGCTCGCTCAGCGCCCCGGACGATTTACGCCAATATGCATTCACCTGCGCAACGATCCGGGCCACCGTCGCGCGCGGCGCCCGGCTCATTTGCCGATCGTAGAGCGCAAGCAACCCGCCGATCGCCCCTGCCGAGGATTCCGTTGTCACCGCACATCGTCCAGCGATCACCGCATCCGAGTCGATTTCGTTGATCGCATCCTGCGCTGCGGCAAACGTCGCCCGGCTCTCGCTTCCGTCACCTACCCCAGCCTCCAACAGAAAGTGCGCAGCGACAAGCGCATGGGTCAGCACAGCCAGCGTATGGCGATCGCCCTGACCCGCCCGCAGCGTGCTCAGCGCGAGATAGCACTCGAGTGCTATCCCGTCCCGATCCGCGGAAGGGATGGGCAGGAGATCGGACTTGGATCGGATCGCGGATTTCGGCTTCATGGAGGAGGCTCAAGCTGTTGTAATGTCCCGTGATTACGGCATCGCGCCGGGCACGCTTTAGCCGACCGGCGGCGACGAACCTTGACATTGCCCGGCGAACGGCAAGATGGATGCATGCTCAATGCCCATGGAGGCCGATATGCAAGGCAAATCACTCTTTCTCGACCGCGCAGTCTGCCGTTCACACGACTGGGCGCCGCGTTTTCCCGCCCTGTCAATGGCATGCCGCGAAGCCGGCTCGATCTCGCGCGGCCGCCAGGTGGTGGTCGCGGCCGCCGATGATGACGGCATTCGATGCACGTTCTTCACGAACCTCGGCGCGGTGCTGGAATTCAGTGCGACGTGGGCCGAGCTGGAGCGGGCGCGCACCTGGTGGCATTTTGTTCGTCAGTGGAATTTCTGGATCGTCGATCAGCCGGAATCGATGCGCCGGATTTTCCCTCGCGCGCCGAGCGACGAGCGCACCGTGACCATCATTCGAACGACCGTTACCCGACACGATACCGACGATTATCTTCGGTATCTGGAGCGCGTCGAAGCTGCCGCGCGCAGCACGGCCGTCTGGTCGCCTGCAACCGCCTGAGAGCGCATGTTGCCGAGTCGTGAATCTAATATTGGGGACAATCTCTGTTTAATTCCCCTTTGTCTGTCACACAAAAGCGGCAATAATGCGCCGGTCACGACCTTATTTTCATATTACAAATGTTGGAGCAGCTTTATCCCTGCGACCACTGCGGAGGGCGGGCCACGATCGGGCGATCGCAACGGCTGATCGATTGCCCGGAGAACCGCGCGTTTGATTTCAGCCAGTTCGGTCGCTTTGGCGGGCCGCCATGCCTGGGAGACGTGCTGCCGCGCCCGCCCGAAGCACCGCTTACCGAAAAGCTCGTCTGCATCCATTGCACCGGGTGCGGCTTGTCAACGCAGTGGGAACCGATCGGCGATGACGAGATCGCGGCCAAGACGCGCTGCGCGGAAACGTGGAACCGGCGCCTGAGTCGCCTGAAGGCGGACGAGAACGATCTGCAAACGCTTGTCGAACGCGAGCTCGGCGCATGCGATGCGCAGTTGGTCCTCGATCTGTTGTCTCGTGCCGAGGGCGACTGGGCATCGCTCGGCCCCGTCTTCAAGATGCTCGCGCAACGCGTCGTCGACGCTGCCGTCGTGACCCTCGACACGTGGCCGATCTCCCCGGTTCTCGAAGACGCCGCGCGATACCGGAAGCTCGTCCAGCTCGCAAAGTGGGTGGAAATCGACGGCCACGACTACGTCCAGTTCCCGAAGATTCCGTCACCGACCGAACACATGGACTTCCTGTTCGAAGACCGGATCGCGATGGCCGTCGACGCGATGCCCGATCGGGATCGCTGGTGAAAAAAAAGCCGGCGCGAGCCGGCTTGAAAAAAGTTCTAGCCATATCCGAGGGCCGAGCTAGAACCTGAGAGACAAGTCATCTTACCGAACGTGCCATCGGCCCAGCAGGCATAACACACCCTATTTCACCGCCCATTTCTCGCGCAACTCCATCGATTGCGGCGCTCGGTGGCTCGTCGATCCTCAGAGCGACGTACGTGCGATCCTCTACAACGGCGCCCTCGTCGGCGCTTACTTCCGATCCTGCGCCGACGCGAGCAACCGATAGAGCGCTTGCCTTGAAATCCCGAGCGCTGCCGCTGCATGACTTTTATTGCCGGCGGCGGCCCGCAACGCGGCCTCAACCGCATCCACGGTCGGCAGTTGCTTGCGCATTGCCTCCTGCCGCGCGAACGTCGACAGATAGGCATTCGCCTTCGATTCGCGGCTATGCCCCGCGGCCGCCACGACGCGGCGCTTCGCCTCTTCGTGCACCTGGGGATCGGGCCGCACCGACGCTCCCTTGATCGGCGCCGGGACCTCGGCGAATTGCTCGTACAGCGTCTGCAGGTATTCGTGACGCAAGCCGTGGCTCGTAATCCCTAGCCCGCTCTTCGTCACCCCATGCTTGCCGAGCACGTAGTAGTACCAATCTCGCCACTGCTTGAGCGTGCGGCCGGCCGGGATCGTCGACCCCGATGAACCATTACTGAGCCGAGCCGCCTCCTCCAGAATCGAGATCTTCCGCTCGATCGGCACTTCACGCGGCCGGCCACCCTTCGTGCCACGCGTAACGGCCAGTGTCTGCGGATTGCGCACCGCCTCAAGCGGTCGCAGCATGAAACTCTCCTCGACCCGCAGCCCGAATGCCGCCTGCAGCTTGAGCTGCACCGCCGTGTACGGGCAGGTCGCCGCGATTTCGTCGATCTTCGCTACAGCGTCCACATCATGCGCCACCCACGACTTGTCCTCAGTCGCCACATAGCTGCGCACCAGGCCCGCCGCTCGCCGGTCCACGTAATCTCCGAGCGTGCCGACCAGATTGGTCTTGCCCATCCACAGTGCGATTGCGCGCAGGTAGGTGAGCTTGTTCTCGATCCGACCACCCGACTGTCCCGCATCGACCCACCGCGTGACGAGATACTTCACGTGCTTTTCCTTCAGCGACCACGGGCTCTGCAACGCGAAGCCGCCTTCGCGCAGCTCAACGAACGCCTTGCACAGTGCAGCTGCGCGGTTTTCCTGCGTCCTGATCGAGAGTGCGCGGGTGCTGATGCGTGTGGTGCTATGGATAGCTGCGACGTGCTGATCGAAAAGCGCCAGCAGCGCGTCGCGAAACTCGGGCGGCAGTCGATAGCGGCCCACAACCGCTCGAACGTTCAGGATCACTGCCATGCATTTACTCCTTGCGGCCGACGCCGCACCTTCGTTGATTCGTTGCCGCAGCGCGTTCGCGGCGCCCCTACCTGACGCCGTGCCCGATCACGTTGCAGCTCATCCCGCTTCGCGCAATGCGCGGTTGCCGGATTCCGCCGGCTCGGTATTGCGTCTTCCTGTCCTTTAGCGATTTCCATCCGATCAGCCCGGTGCATGGGAAGTACATGCACGCCGACTGTCCAACCTGCTGCCTGAACAACTCGCCTCGCGCTTCGCGCAAGACGTCGCCATTCGCGCGCGCCCTCATCGGTCGCGCTGCGCGGAGAAGCTCCGCCCGGGTACAGCTTCGTGGCTACCCTGCAAGCCGACGCGCTCGCGTCGCGACACCCACCGCTTTCGCGTATGCGGACGCCGGGTTGAATGCCGGGTAATTCGTGTTGAGACCTTTCGGGCAC
Source organism: Burkholderia sp. AU33545 (assembly GCF_020419685.1). Classification (NCBI taxonomy): domain Bacteria; kingdom Pseudomonadati; phylum Pseudomonadota; class Betaproteobacteria; order Burkholderiales; family Burkholderiaceae; genus Burkholderia; species Burkholderia sp. AU33545. The sequence goes on from NZ_JAIZRQ010000010.1 coordinate 127,077, forward strand.
GGCGGCTCAGACCGTTTTTTCTTCCTGTCAGGGAATCGCGATACCGGGCTTTTGCCGGTCGCATGATCTCCCCCACCCCCAAGCACACTCATGTCGGCCGCGGTGTATCGGGCTTCCTGAGTGCACCCAGCATCGATCGCTGAAAGGGTGTGTTCAGACACGCACGAGTGCTCGTAAAGCGTCCGGTGTCCGGGGCTCCACTTGTTCTCGTGCTGTCCTGTGGCGACAAACCGTCGCCGATCGTCTGGATATCGCACTGTCCAGCGGTCCTCACTGTTGACCGCTGTGTACTTGATCTAATTCACAAAAAGGCCGCTTCGTTGTGCGGCCCGAACACTTGACTGCGTTTGGGGGCCCGTTGCGGGCCAAGAGGACGAGCGAGTGCCTTGCACTCGGTTTCGATGCGTCGATGACGCGGTAGGTGAAAAGAAGAATAGAGCGATTTGCCCCGGCTCACCGGCCGAAAGCTGACGGGAACCGGCGCGCTTTCCGAAACTTGACTTCGCGCATCGCTCGATAGACTGGGTTCAGCAATCTCGGACTTCAACTCGGAGTTGTGGGCGACTCACTGCGCAAACTCCCAGATCAAGTCGGACTTTGGCGACGCTCATTCGACAAAGTCCGACTTCATGTCCGACTTCGCTTTCTCGCTGCGCTCAATGTCCGACTTCATGTCCGACTTTGATTTGTGGCACCGCCCCATTCGTCCCTATAGGAGTCGCCTTTGAAAACCGCAGTCTTCGCCGTCGATGTCGGCTATGGCAACACGAAATACGCTCACCGCGCCGCAAGTGGAACGATCGCGACCGGCATGTTCCCGTCGCTGACTCCCCTCGCCGCAAGCCGCACGCTATCGGGCTACGGCGAGAGCGTACTGACCGCGCGTAAGGTCTCGACGATCGTCATCGACCAGGTCGAATACGAAGTCGGGCCCGATGTGCCGCTTACCGCCGCCTATGGCAATACCGGCCGAGCACTGGCAGACGACTACGTGCTGTCCGACAACTATGCCGCCCTCTTGTTTGGCGCGATCCACTTTTCTGGCGTCACGCACATTGAACGGTTGGTGCTCGGCCTGCCCGTCCACAACATGAAAAAGTACTCGGCCGAGCTGAAGGAACGATTCGCCGGGGAACTGGATTTCGGGGCTGGCCGGGTCACGGTCGACAAGGTCGTGGTGATCCCACAGCCGCTCGGCTCGCTGGTACTCGCGTCGAGCAATCGGCAGCACGAGTTCGGGCGAGACGTCGCCCACCTCGTCGTCGACGTCGGCTACTTCACGACCGACTGGGTGTATGCGAACGGCTTCACGATGGATGACAACCGCAGCGGCGGCATGCCGGGCGGCGCATCGCAGATTTACCAGCGCATCGCCAGCCTCGTCGCGCGCGACCAGGGTGACGAAGTCGAAGACATCGAACGTATCGATAAGGCATTGCGGGAGCAGACGCCGTTCTTCTTCTACGGAACCAACATTGATCTCGCGCCGTACCTCGAGCAGGCCCAACCGCTGATTTCGGGCGTCGTCAAGGAAATGCAGAACAACGTCGGCCGCTTGCCGAACGTTCGGTCGATCATTCTTTCCGGCGGCGGCGCAGCGCTCTACGCGGCGGTCATCCGACGCGCGTTTCCGCGTGTGCTGATTGAGGTGATCGACGCGCCGTGCCTCGCCAACGTGCGCGGCTTCCTGATGGTCGGCGAAGCCGGCCTTGCCCGCGAACGTCGCTAAGGAGACGGCATGAGCGACAAGATCGAGATGACTGTCACGATCAATCCGCTCGTGTCGCCGCTGCTCTTCGAGCGACTGAGCGCGTGTACGTCGGCCCGCCATCGCGCCGCGATTCTGAAATCGCTGGCGGAGACCACGCTACGTCAGGAGCTGACCGGATACGTTCACGCGCCTGCTCAGACGAAGACGCAAGCGTATTCGCCCCCTCCCGCGGCAGGGGCGCGCGCGGCGGGGGGCATCGACAACGAGGGATTCCAGGTGCTTCGGGTGGATGACTCGGGGCACGAAAGCGCTGGCTTTGGCGACGAGCTTGGCGGACAACTGGCGGGCTACTTCGAATGACAGGGCCGCCGCAGCACGCTACTGCAGCTTGACTTTGGGTTGGAACTGCGAAGATGGATACATAACACCGGTGTTCATGGCGCGCATCGCGCTATGCACCGGTGCATATAGGATGCACACCATGCTGGAACTCATCGACTGGATTCGTCACGGCGAGCTGATCCACAAGCTATCGTCGCCGTACCTCTGGCTCAGCTTTGTTGCAATGCGCATCGCGATCGAATACTTCCTCGCGGGGCTCGCGAAGATGGAACATGTCTCGGGAGATCACGAATGAACAACAAGGTAATAGCGATCGCGACGGAAGCTCACCAGTTGTACAAGCGCTTGCCGTTCCTGGTCCGACGCATCATCCTGGCATACGCATTCGCCTTCGTCTGGTTCTTCGGCATCTTCCTGCATGCGCGCCACTTTGGGAGTCTGGCCGAGCCGTTCCTCATCGGCGGAGCGATTGGCGCGGTATGGGCTTCGGGTGCCTATAAGCTTTTCCTGCTGGTCCTCCGGATCGTGCTGTAGGTTCAGGAAGCTCGTTGCCGATGCAGAATCCATGGACGAAAAAAAAGCGGCTCACCAAATGGTGAGCCGCTTCGCTTCAAGTTCAATGTCTGCGACTGGCCGCCTTTTGCGCGAGCCATGCCATACAGAAGTCCACAGCCGGTTCGAACGGCTCATCCCGCAATACATAACGGGCCTCGCCCTCGCACTTCCGGTCGATGACGTCGAACGCTTGCGCTTTCGACAACACCGTCGGCTGCCCGCCATTCGCCGCACCCGTGGTTGCGACGATCTCGAACTCTCCCAGCAACATACGAAAGGCCATCATCAGTCTCCGAATGAGGCCCGGCGCAATACGGCCCGGTGGGGACGTATCCCCACCGGGCAAACAAACCAATGCCGGCGATCGCCGGCGTTCAAGTCAAACTACACGGCACACTTTGCTTCCATCCGCGAGCGCGAGATTCCGCCGACGCGCCTCATCGCGCATCGCCCGTCTCGCGCGCGCCCGCTCGTAACGTTGCGTCCTGCGCTTGTACTGCTGAGCCCACACGTCGCAGAAATCCACACCTTCGACCACCGAACGGACGATCGAGACGCGCTTTCCGAGGCTACGAACGCGATCAGCAAGGATATTGGCGTGATGCTCGCCCGGCCGATAGCCGTGGCGCGCATCGACCCGGTCACGGTCGGCGTAGATGATCACGTGGTCGTAATCGTCCCAACGGATGTCGGCACGCTCGAGGCCGCCGCAGTTCAGCAGGCTGCGAACCTCGATGCGATTCTGATACCGCGCGACCACCGCGAACCCCGTCTCCGAACCCTCGACCAGCGCGAGGGTCCGCGACCGTGTCGTGTTGAGCAGCACCGACGAACCAAAACTTCCGTCGGGCGCGCTCATCTCCAGCTTGGCTCGCTGCTTCCCTTTCTTCGTCAGGAAGGGAACCTTTGTGCCATCAGCCGTGAGATAGGTCCGATGAAGGCGACGCGGCTTTCCAGCCAGCGAACGCGCGCGCAGCAGCATGACGGGAAACTTTCCTTGCTTCTTTCCCGATGCATCGACGTACTCCATACCGGGGTGGTAGCGCACATCTTTCCCGATCCATTCGATCTGCAGCCCGGGAATCCGCGTCGACAAATACGTCCATACCGGCGACTCCGCCGTGACCGGCCCAGCACCATCCCATGCGACCTGCATCTCGCGACACTTCTGCTCGTCGCTTTTCTCAGGCCGGACCGGGACAGGTTTCACCTTGCGTGCCACCTCGACGGGAATGCCACCGTTATAGTTTCCGGTCTCGAGCTCGTAGTAGATCTCGCGATACGGCTTTCCCGTCACCTCGTGGATGAGCTGCACGCCCGTGCCACCCTTCGCACAGCGGGCGCAGTACCAGCCGCCCTTCGGATCCTTCTCGGGCGAATAGAGCCGAAACGTCTCCTCGCCTTCACACAGCGGGCACGCCCACCAACGCTTCTTGGCATCCCCCAGATAACGACTGTCGAGGTAATGCGGAAAGATGTTTGACCAGTTCAGGTCCTCGAGAACCAGCTTCTTCAGCTCTCGCATGATTCAGCCTCCTTTTGCGCTCTGGCAAAAACGTACGAAGCAGCTGCCCCATCAATCGATGCGGAAGCAACCACCGGTGGATCAAGCGCCCTCTCACATCTCACGCCCCCCCCGCTGTCGCGTCGAATCGACGTGACATGGAGAGCACTGCGCTGCGCGAAAGGTGAAGCCACTTCACATTCATAGGCACTCTCCTGTTTGGATTGCGGTTTTGGTCGATGCCTGAGACAGGCGCGGAAACGCTTGCTCAACCAAGCCGCGCGAGCGCGTCGGCTTGGTTCAGCAACGTCGTGGGATGAACAGAGGGGAGGAGAAGGTTCGCGTGTGATGTGCCGCGAGGCACATCACACGCGAAGGTGAGAAGAAACGGGAGACGTGTAGACGGATCGGTGAGGGTTTCCGGGATCAGATCGCGGCCCACGCTTTGCGCGGGTACCACGATTCGAACGGAATATCGTCGTCCATCTCATCGAAGCCGCCACCACCACCGTACGACCTCGTCTGATCCGGCGGGGGAGCCGCAGGCCGCGGGCCCGAGCCATTCGTGCGAGCCGGCGCGCGCGCCGCATTGGCCGGAGCCTGTCGGCGTTCGCCCTGCTCGAATCCGTCGTCGCCGCCATCACGCTGCGCGTTTCCGCCGCGGCCGCCGAGCATCTGCATCTGGTCGGCAACGATCTCGGTCGAGTAGCGATCCTGGCCGTCCTGGCTTTGCCACTTGCGCGTGCGGATCCGACCTTCGATATAGACCGACGAACCCTTCTTCAGGTACTCGCTGACGATTTCGGCGAGACGGCCGAAGAACGCGACGCGGTGCCACTCAGTCATTTCCTTGAAGTCACCACTCGCCTTGTCCTTGTAGCGATCGGTGGTTGCGAGACGGATATTCGCCACGGCGTCGCCGCTCGGCAGGTAACGGACTTCCGGGTCAGCGCCGAGATTGCCGACGAGGATGACCTTGTTGACAGATGCCATCTAAAACTCCTTTATTGAGTAATCGACCAGAGCCACTTGTCCCACATGACTTGCTGGCCATTCACGATCTTGGGTGAACCATCCGATCGCATGGCCGGCACCTTGATTTTCCTGAGACGCTTGACGCTCACGGTGTCGCCAAGGCGGCAACCACATTCCGAGATTGCTTCTTTCAAGCCCTCGCCTTGCAGCGTGCGTTCACCATACGACGTATCGAGACGGATCGCGAAGGACTTGTAGAAGCGTGAGCCGTTCGAACGACGGTCGGGGAATTCGTCCTCGCCCCACCAGGTGATGCGACCGACCACGGCCGCAGACTTGGCGGATTCGTCGCGGCGCGGTCGCGCCGGACGTCGGGACGAGTCGCGCGGGCGCTCGAGCTCATCGGCCGGCGCCACCTCCATCGGCGCAGCCTCGGCTGACGACACATTGGAGCCGGTTGGCATTTGGATACCGGCCGCACGCCGAATGGCGGTTGCGATCGCATCCTTCAGCGCAGACCGGTGCTCAGCCCGCATCGCCCAGTGCGGTTCAAGGTCCGGCAGGATCTTGAGACCGAACATCGTGTCGCCGGTGTGATCGTCGAAAGCCGGTTCGAATTCGACGATACAGTCGCCCTCGTCAACGAACAGGTGGGGAATGCCGTCGATCGTGACGTGGGTCTCGTTCGACGCGCCCTTTCCGACCACGCGCTCGCGATCCGGTGTGCACGCACCCGGAGACGACGGCTTGATCTGCTTGCGCCCTTCGCCTGGGAACGCATTTGCGAGCACGCGTGTGATAAACATCGTTACGCTTGCCATTGCGCCTCCAGGGACAGTTGCCCGCTACACCAGCGGCTAAGCCGCATGTAATCGAAGTTGAGCAACGGGTTATCTCGGATCACGTCCTGCATCGAGCGCGACCGAATCCGGCCGAGCGAACAGACGAGCGGATACGGGATCGCGCCGGACCAGAGTTCCATGATCCATCCGAGCGTCGCGTAGTAGTCGGCCTTGTCGACGGGACGATTGCACAGTCGATCCCGGAGGATCTCCGCACAATCCATCAGTGCTTCCGGCACGCTGTCACCGTGGCGGCTGTCGACCGCGAGGAAAAACACAGCTTCGGCCAGCTGCTCGCGAACGTGCGGTGCCCACTGGGATGGGTCGGGAAGCGGGTCGGGTTTCGGTGGGGGGATAACGATCGGCGACGCGTCGCCGAACATGTCGAGCTGCCAGGCAGCCACATGCGGTTCCATGAGAATGCTCCGGTCGTGCCGGGCAACCTCATCTCCGGAAACCGGGAACGGGGTTCCCGGCGGGGGTGAGGCGTTGACCGCGCGAATTGCTTCGCACGGTCAACGGAACGGCAGGCGCCTTACTTGGTACCCGTCTTGATCGGAATGACGACAGCCGATTTCGCATACTGCCGCTTCGGTGTCGATTCGGCTGCGTCGTTCGCCGCAGGTACTTTTGCGGCGCGATGCAACTGTTGAGCAGCGTCCGATGCAGCCGGACGTTCGGCAGTTTCGGGCGTTTGCGCCGCCCGGCAACGTTTGTCGAATTCAGCCTTGGCCCAATGGGCAACCGCCAGCATCACAATGCCGGCAACGAAGAACGACGTGGTCGCGACATACACCACCAGGCAAAGCGCCAGCAGCTTGAACGGCGATCTGAACGCGCCCTTGAACAGTAGCGTCAACATCTCTCTCTCCAGAAAGGTTATTTACAGAAGGTTGTCCGGACAACGTCCGGCGGTTTCGATGCTCGAGACGAGCAAGGAAATCGGCGCGAAGCGCTTTCGTGCGCGGCCGTCAGGCCCGCGCACGAAAATGCTCGGCGTCGATCAGAAAAAGATGCGGGTTGGCCGCAAGAGGCAAGACCGATAGGTCCGGGAGGTCGATGCGTCGGGGAAACGCGTAATAGGCCTAGCGTATCGGGTTCGCATGCGGCGGGTCGTCCGAATGCTCGGCAATCGCGTACAGCTTTGGCGGCCCGCAGCCAGTTCAACCGGTTGAGGGGCTTAACCCGGAAAGCTCCAGAAAAACGTATAGCTTTTGCCGGTTCCGAGGACTTGACTTCGCAAATCGCGCGGCAGACTGAAAGCGTCACTTCACTTCAAGGCGCTCATCATGTCTTCCATTCTGATCTTCGCGTTCATCGGCTGCTCGCTCTACATGGCGTTTCGCAAGCGGCGCCCCACTCGACCGAGCAAGCCGCCCGTGACGCGCAGCCACGCATCGGGCGACGCCGGCGAAGCACGCGTGCGCACGGAACTCGAACGCGTGCTCTCGTGGCTCTGCGGCGACGATTACTACGTGCATCCGACGGCGCTGCTGCTGAATCACGCGCCCGGCACGGACTTTCCGACCGCCGAGGTCGACCATCTCGTCATCGCGCCATTCGGGATTTTCGTAGTCGAAACTAAACACTGGGCCGTTCGCGTCGCACCAGGCAGCGACGCGACCACGTTGTTGTGCCATCTGCCCGGCGGCGGGCTCGAGGAGCGGCGCTCCCCGCTGAACCAGAACCGGTCAAAGGTTGCATTCCTGCGCAGCATGCTGCCCGCTATGTGGGACGTTCACGGTGTCGGCGTGTTTTCCAGCGACGTCTGCACGTTGTCGCCGGCGCTGCCCATCGATCTTATTCGCGCTGCGGACCTGGGGCACTGGCTGCGCGAAAAGAAGAATCGACACGCGCTCTCCGGCCGGCCTTCGATCAAGGTCCAGCGTGCCCATGACGCCATTCGCCGACTCAGCGTTGACGATCCAACGGGGGCGGCTCTCGAAATCCATCGCCGCAAAATTCAGCAATCTTTACCGATATGAGGAAGTGCTCCTAATGTTTCGGTCAATTCTGCCGACAAATTCATAATACGTAACAATTCGAGTCCGTTTGAAAGCGGGGTGGTTTCGTGCAGCTTTTCGCCAGGACTTCGTGAAAACGCGGCGTATGCTGGGTTCGCCACCCGCCCAAACTACTTGTCGCCATTGACGCGCAGCCGAGGAATCCGACTGCGCCGGCAATGGCTCCAACCGGACATTTCGGAGAGGAACTGTGTCCAACCATCCGTCCAAGAAACCCGGCCTCGACGAGGCATCTGCATCGACCCGAGAAGACGCGCGCAGTCCCCTCGACCCCCGATCGGGTCGTGATGCGACTGTACAACGCGAACAGCAAGAGGCAGCCGGCCCGTCTTTGGTGAGTCTCTCCAACGATATCCTCAGCGGCGTAATCCGCCATAGCGAGGACGTGGCGTCGATTCTGGGTAGCAAGCTGCAGGAGTACCTGCGCATCGGCTACCACTTCTCCGCCATCCGTGATGCCATCGTCAGTGGTTACGTGGCGCAGCATGGCAATACCCCAGCGACGCGCGAAAGCGCGCGGAAGGTCGCCTACGACTTTCTGACGCGGGAATTCCACAAGCCGAACGCTACGGTTCGGCTCTATATCCGCTGCTACCAGAAGCTGGCGAGCAACATCGCATTGGGGTGAACACGTGTCCAAGAATCTGCCCAAACCCATCCAGTCTGACGACGATTTCAACCCGACCGTTCCTGATGGTGGTCGCACGCCTGCCGACGACGTCGAATCGAGTGCCGATCTGACAGCGAACTTCGCCCACATTCCGACCCAGCTCGAGCTCGGCACCGCCGCACGCGAAATGTTCGCCGGCCTGCCCGACTCGCTGATCCGCACGATCATCGAGGAAAGCGAGGAAGTCGCGCACTCGACACGCAAGATCCTGCTTGAGCACATGCGAATCGGCGGCAACTTCGTGCACATTCTCACGGGCGTCGTAGGTCATGAGGTAACGCACAAAGGTGACACTGTCGCCGTGCGGAACCGCGCGAAGGAACTCGTCTACGACTACCTGACGAAAGTGTTTCGCAAGTCGAAGTCGTCGGTTCGGCTGTACATCCGCTGTTACGAGAAGTTCGCGAACAACATGCGCGCCGTCGAGATCCTTTCGCACAGCGACATGGCGCTACTGGTCGGTAACGACATTGGCAACGAAGTGGTCGACATGGTCATCGACGCCAAAAGCGAGAACCCGAACCTGAGCAAGCGACAAGTCGAGCAGCTCATCGCGAACTATCAGGACAAGCTCGCCGAAAAAGCCAACCAGGTTGAGATGGTCACGACCGACCTCGCGAACACCGTCGGCCGGCTTGATGACGCCCAGGCGGAAATCGATCGCCTTGCGGCGGAACTCGATCGAACGCGGCAAGAGCAGGCTCGCGAGCGAGAGAGCTCGCAGGCCACCTCCGTCGAGTTGGCGAACGTCAGCAAGCAGGTCAGCACGCTGCAACACGAACTGGCGAAGCGAGAGCACGAAGTCAAGCAGATCACACATGACCTTGCCCACCTGAAGGCCAACCCGCTGAAGGAACAGGTCCCGGTCCCCACGGTTCCTGATGAATTCACGAATCTCGAGGATGCGCTCGCAACCAAGCTGGCTGAAGTGAAGGAAGCGCGCGCCAGTCTCGAATCCATTCAGGCAGAAAAAGAGGCGCTCGAAGCCGAACTTCAGCAGCAAAAGGCGGCGCTCGAGGCTGGTGAAGCACTGGAAAAGAAGGTCCGGGCGCTGATCGAGAAATTCGGCGCATTCGCCCAGGACTATCACAGCGCGCAGTTGCTGGCGACCGCAGACGGCCGTCCCGCGCGCTTCCAGCCGCTGTTTGCGGCGCTCGGCGACCTGATCGGCAAGTTTCATGGGGAAGTGATGGCTGCGACACGCGCGGCATGATGGTTCGGGAGCGGCCGCTCCCGAATTGGCAGGGAAACGAGAGAAATACAAATGGAAAAAAAGAATGTCCGGGAGACCTACCGGTCCGTCGAACGCCTTTACGTGCCTCAATGGCTGACGGAACGGATCCAGGTCACGAATTTCGATCTGGTCGACCACATGAAGTGGCTGCTCCAGAAAGATGGTCGGTTTAACGAGATCCTCGCGGTCGAGCGCAAAGAAATCGAGCACTTCAAGCACAATGAGTCGTCGCTGCGGAACTTGCTCCACACGCCGTTCCTGATGGTGGCGCCGACGCTGCAAACGGTGGAGGACTGGCGCTGCTTCATCGACGAGACCGCGACGACCGTCGCGGTTGACGAGCTGCGCCGCAAACTGCCGGAGCTGGATGCGCTGTCGACGTACTCGGTGCAACAGCACAACCGCATGTTCCTGGACCTCGTCACGAGCGTGATCCACATGAGCGTACTCGCGGCGCCCCTGCTCGGCATTACGACCGAGCTGGCCGCCTACCTCGTGTCGGTGCCGACGTACAAGCTGCGCCTTGCACTGGGGCGTATGCGTGGTTTGCCACTCTTCCGCTGGCGTTTCAATTCGCCGACCTTCTGGTATCAGTTCACGGCAAGCACGTTGACCGACGAAATGGTCGCGCACCTGATCATGGAAACCTCGCCGATTCGCGTCGGGGAACTGCCCAGCAAGGCGGGATGGAGCGAGCTGCGCCTGCCGCGTGAACGGAACGAAACCTATGCATACGCGATGATGGCCTACCGGTGCCGGGCGTCGACGGCCGCGGCCCTGTTTCGCCTGAACCAGAACGCGATGCGCCAGCGCTACGTCGAGATGCACGGCGTTAGCTCCCCTTGCGGGAACGTGCCGACGTCGCTGACGTGGTTCGTCGAGACGCCGCACAACCGGCTGCATGCCACTTTCTACACGTGGCTGTACCGCGCGGGGCTCGCCGCGGGTGGGAACGCGCCGGAGGCGCTGATCGCGACAAACGACATCTACCAGCAACTGTTCGGCGGCAAGCCGGATATTTCTGCAGATCGCGGCTGCAACCTGACCCGTTCGATGGCGGCCGATTCGCGCCTCACGATTGCCCCGTGCCGCTCATGCCGAACCCATTATGTGGTCAGCAACAACGACGCCAAGATCGAGATGCACCAGAGCTTCGACTGCCCGGCCTGCAACCGGCAACTTGGCGAGAAGAAGCGTCACGCGCGTGCACGGGCCGGCCATGGAAAGTCATGAACACGAACCGACGCTGCCTGCAGGCCTCGTCGTGTTCAGTGCGGACGGCCGTGCCCAGTTCGGTTGGTTGAATCCCGAAACGGAGCAGTACTGGTCCGAGGCAACGGGCGAGGTGATCAGGGATGCGGTCGGCGCGGTGCCGTGGGTGGCGGACCGTGCACACTGAAGGGACTCTGCGATGGACGATTACGCTTATCTAGTGGCCGAAAGCAACGCCGCGTGGCTTTCCGGGCGAGGTGACGGGCGCTTCGAGCGCTACGAGCAGTTCTATCGCACGCAGTGCGGCGCAGGCGCCGACGGGTTCGATCTCGAGCGAACCAACGAGGAGTATGGCGAATGGGTCCACCGCCAGCCGCCGCGTCTGCTTGCGTTATTGGCCAAACCCGCGATCGGTAAAGTGTTCGTCGCGATTTTCTGCGTGTACATGGCCGCCCAGTTCGTTCCGATGGTGGCGGGACAGGCACCGCGCGCCAGTGGCGTACTACTCGGCGCGACCTTTGTCGGCCTTCGGATCTTCCACTGGCGACACCGCAAACGAAGGTGATCGATCCGACTGACGCCCGCCCTCCTGGCGGGCCTTTTACTGGGCGTCGCATAGGTCCCGGCCAGGCCCCATGCAGGTCGAGGCGATCTGCAGCCGGAAAACACATATGTGTCGGAGCGTCTGCCGATACCACTGCGGACGCAGTTCTACTGAAACCTTGGAGACCAAAAAATTGAATCGAAAGCTCAGGCACTTGGCATTGGGAGTCTGCCTGCTTGCATCGCTGTCCGGCTGCAAACAGTCATCCGTCGATTCGCTTGAAGGCGAATACGGCGTCGCAGAAAAAGGAAAGATCGTTCCGTTAATCAAGGTGGAGAAGACCGACAACGGGTACGTCTTCGACGACTATCAGGGCGGCAAGTGGCGTGCCGGCACTGAAGTCGCGCGCCCCCTGAAACGGGAGGAATTCGAGCAGATCATGGGCGCAAAGCTCCAGGGCTCGTTCGGTGGACTTCAGACAAAGATGGCGATGTTCGCGAAGGTCCAACCGGGTTTCACCGCCGGGGACTTCAAGACGTCGACCGGGTACATGATGGCTTTTGCGCTCGGGCCGATCGAACTCACGAAGATGTGACCGTATCCTGCCACCGGGCGGGCAAGTGGATTCCACGGAGCCCGCCGTCCCACCGTACTCCCAAATTCAAGTCATAACCAGAAGCGGCCGATATCAGGAACTGGCGATCTTTTGGCTCGTCCCTGCCGGACTAGGGACGACGATCGGCGGCGCAGACTTGACTTCGTCGGGCGGTCGATAAGATGAAATTAAGGGTGTGCAAGGGGCGCGCCCAACAAAACGAGGAAATAAAAATGAAGAACAATTCACGCATCGGCCTCACGACCCTGTCGTTGGCCGCGATTCTGGCGCTCACTGCCTGTGGCGGCGGTGGTAGTGACGGCGGGGCGGCGAACAATAACTCGGGATCCGGGGGTGGCGGCAACTCGCCGTCAACCGCACTCCCGCCCGGAACGCAATCGACCGCTCAATATGCGTCGGGCAGCATCGAACTCGCCGCCTTCAATCGCGTGAATCAATACCGGATTCAGTGCGGATTTCCGGCCGTCCAGCAGAACACGCTCCTCGATCAGGCAGCCGCGGCTCATGCAGCGTACGGCCTCCAGAACAATGTAATCGGCGACACTGAATCGTCCACGAACCCGGGCTTCACCGGTGTCACCTATGCCGATCGGGCGACGCATTTTGGCTTTCCGCAGTCGGTTTACTCTACCGGCGAAAGCGTCGGCTACTATACGGGCGCTACCCTTTCGAACGACCAATATGGCAACGCACTCATCGATGCGCTGATTTCTGGGGTCTATCACATTGCGATCGCGTCGTGGCCGATCACGGTTGCAGGAGTCGGGGTAGCCCAAACCACATTCAACGGCTACCCACAGATTTCGGCGTCCCTCGCCATTGGAGGCTTCCGATCGACTCAGGGGACGATGCCGCTTACGTTCCCCTGCCAGGGCGTGACCGGCGTCCCGTACTCGTCATTTGGCGAATCCCCGACCCCGCCGAACACATCCGGCCCGTGGGGAACGCCGGTTGCGGTAGCTGGCAACCCGACCGATACGATTCTGATGCAATCGGGCACGATGACCGATACGTCGGGCAACGTTATCAGTCTCAAAGTGCTCGACTCGGCCACTGACCCGAACAAGCTTCTGCCGAAGTTTGAAGGTGTCGCCTATCCGACTTCGCCACTTCAGCCAAACACCATGTATTCGGTATCAATCACCGGCACGGTGAACGGTACCGCGTTCTCGCGCAACTTCACCTTTACGACCGGTAACGTCATCGGCTAAGTGCCCTCGGCGAAGCCCGCCACTGCGTCGCGCGTGGCGGGCTTGTACTTACACGCTCAGTGTCCGCCTCCGCACGGCCCTCCTGTTGCGTTTTGAGACTGAGACAGTACAAATCCAACAACCTGTGTCGTTCCCGGGTTCAGCATGCAGGCAAACACTTGGGTACTCGACCCATAGCCGTTACTGTCCGTGCCAAAGCCGAATTTGTATACATCGTATGGACCGTTGGTAGGGGGCCACGTTCCGTAAACTGAACCACCAAAGCTACTCCCCGGCGCCTGACAGATTATCGGAGGCGGCTGCGTGTTGATGTCGTTGGCAACTTGATTAGTTGTCTCGGACTGCGGACCGATAAACGCTGACACCGGACTAATATACTTTCCATAACCCGCCGCTACGTTCGCGCAAGCCTGCTGCTGATCGGCGCGCGTCGTCGGCGGGGCGCTCGGGATACAAGTTGGAGGAATCCAGCTCGTACCACTCCACGACGGTGGGGCGACTTGAACGTAACCTATGGGGCAAGATGGCGGGGCCTGGTAATTGCATTGTGGCGTGCTCCAGTGCGAACCCTGCCAGACCGAAGCGGAATCCGTTGTCCAACCAGCCCCCGTCGAGCACTGCGGTTGCGGAATCGGCGCCGACGAGATGGGTGTGGTGCAGGTCGAATCCTGGTTTCCGTATGAACAACGGGCCGGCCCCGCGAATGCCGTACTCACGCTCACTGCCGCTGCAGACAACAGCGCCGCACGCACCCCTGTAAGCAATGCTTCCAAATTCCGCTCCTAGTAAGCGCAGTACGTCGTCGCGACGGCGTTGACCCAAACGGGACTGCCGCTACCATCGGTAACGACAACCGTCCAAGGTCCCGCGCCGTTCACATTGAAGTTCAAAGCGGCGGTCGGATCGATCTGGACGCCCTGCGGAGCGAGCAAAATCTCCGGCGTCCCGCCAGCGTTACAACTGGGCGCTGGCACCCACGTTCCATACGAGACCACATATCGCGCGTACTGTTGCCAGGAGCCGCCGATCGGCAGCCACACGCGCGCGCCGCTGATCGGATCTCGTTGACAGGAAAACGGCATCCCCGACCCGTCATACGCCGATGCAAAGCCGGTGCCCGCGCACGCGGCCCGCGGCACCGCGACGTTCCCCGCCGTCACAGTGCCCGTGACGGTCGCGTTGCCATTGACGGTCGCCGCCCCGGTGTTGATCGGCGCTGGCGCCGTACCTGCCGCGTTCTGGACATTCAGCGTCCCCGGCGTGCGCACCGCGTTGCTGACCGCGACGTTCGAGGCCGAAAGCGTCGGTGCTGCGATCGTTCCCGTCGCGTCGATGCTGTTGACGTTGTGGAGGCTGACACCATTGACGTTCTGATCGCCCGTCCACGTCAGCGAGCCATCGCGCCGGATGTAGACCGCATTGCCATCCGTCGCCGGTCCATTCGTGGCCATCACGAGGGCAGCCGGTGCGCCGGCTAAGGGATTCGATGCATTCCACGCGCCATTCAACCCATAGACCGTCGACGAGTTCTGTGTCTTCGAAAAACCGAATCCGTTGCCGGCTGCCTGCGCGACGACACCGGCGCCCGCGACATCGGGCTGCCCATTCTTCGTGACCGGCTTGGACGGGTAAAACAGATAGGAAACCTGACACGACGATCCGCCCGTCGCGCAGCCGGCCGGCCCCACGCTCATCTGGATCATGTAGGTGCCGCCCCAGATCGGGCCCGCCGCGTAGTTGACCTTCAGGTAGCCGCCCGACTGCAGTTGCGCCAAAGTGGGCGGCGTCACTGCCGTCGGCCCCGGCGCGACCAGCTGGGCAACGAGTGCACCGTAGTTATCCGTCACCCAGTTTCCAAGCGCAGCGTTTATGACCGCCTCATTCTGGCCTTCGGCCGTCAGCATCGCCGTTCGGCGCTTCGCCACGTCGACCTTGATGCCCTGAATGGTCAGCAGCGCCATCGCAACGAGGACGATCGCCATCTCGATGATGCTGAACATGGCCGGTCCTTAATTGTCGTGGGTCGCGTACATCGCGATGCTCGCCGTCGCGCCAGCGGATGCACACGCCTGCCCCACCGTCGTCCCGTTGAACGTGGTCGATGGGCCTGAGACCGTCGTGTTGTTGACCTTGACCATCGTGTACGCCCCCGCGATTGCTCCCGCCGCGAGCGTACACACGGTCGCCGGCACCGGGTACGTCAGTACCATTGCGTCGTTGGCCGACGCGACTGTGCCGGGTGCCGCGCTCACCGAACCACCGAAGATGCCCGTCAAGGTTCCGGATGCGACATTGATCCGCGACCCTGCCGAATCGAACGCGTGATTTTGCGCGAGCGTCGTCAGCGACTCCCCCGAAAAATCGATGTCGCCCGAGGTCGCGTCCTGAATGCCGCTGCGGAACAGTTGAGCCTCGCTCTTGAACTGATGCGCGTGGATGCGATCCATCACATAACCTCGCCCCTGATAGACGATCAAGGCAAGCAGTGCTGCGCCGGCCATCACGGCAGCGGCTTCGATCATCGACAGCTCGCCCTTCTCCTTGCGGCGGCGGACGATTCGGGAATAGTGATTCGTTCGTTTAATCGGCATGTTGTTGTTCATGATCTTCCTCAGAAAGATTTCGCAGCAGTTGATGGAGCACTGTCGAAACTCACCGCGCCGGTCGCGACATACGAGCCGAGGCCGAGGGTGAGAAACGCGAGCGCGGCAAAGCCAAGCAGCACGTAGTGGGTGATCTTCGCGTTGCGGCGCACGGTCTCGACCACCCGGTTGAGCGAGTTCTGGCCGAGATCCTTGATCGACTCGACGAACTGGTCGCGCCCAGCCGCGTCGGTCATGATGTCGATCGTCGCTTCCGAGAAGATCCCGGTATCCAGCGCACGCATGGGCTGATCGGGATTCGCGGTGAGCCGCGCGCTCATGCGGCGCAGATGCCACCGCAGCCACGGGTCGGCCGACTTCGTCAGCCTATCCAGCGCGGCGCGTAGCGTGAGGTTCGAATCGAACAGGCCCGCCAACGACACGATCAACAGCGCTGCACGCAGGTCGCGCCGATTGCGCCACATCAAGGGCATCGCATCGATCCGATTGCGGACATGACCGACCCAACGCTTGAGCGTGTGGAAATATGCGACAACCAGCCCGGCCACGATAGCGCCCGTGAGCCACCAGTACTGCGCGCAGAACGTGTCAATCGCATAGATGATCTGGCCCGCCTCAGACCATTGGTCCAGCGGCTTCACGTCGCGCGCTTCCGGCAAAATTTCGGAGCCGAACAACACGCAGAACGCGTACAGATAGACGAGCAGAAAGGCGGGATACGCCATCTGCAACGACGTGGTCGCCGCCAGCACGCCTTTCGCGTGCGCTGCCATCTCGGCCAATTCGAGCCCCCGTACCGCCGCGTCGTCGCGCGGCGATTGGCCGGCCAGGTCCAGCAACACATATTCGTCGTTCGGAATAAACGACTTGATCGCGGTCGCGAAATCGTCACCCGCCCGCATGCGCTGCGCGATCTTCTGGAACACCGGCCACACCCAGTTCTTTCGGGCGCGGTGGCGCTGTTCGAGCGTCGTCAGGCGCTCCAGCAAGGTCTCGCTGTTGCGCAGTCCTTTCTTTGCGACGTCCAGCCGGGTTTCCCGATAGAACATCTCGCGCATCTTCTTGAAGCGCCATGTCGCGAGCTTCATCCGTTCACTGGCGGGCAATGCCATGAACATCGAATAGATGATCGACTTGATCATGACGGCAGTACCCCGTCTTCATCCGCGAACACGCGGTATGTCTCGAACGCGCACATCGATTCGTCGATGAAGCGTGGATCGATGAGGCCGCGCGCGGCCTTGTACAGCGCATGCTCGTAGACCGTCTTGCCGGTCATGTCCGCGTCGCCGAATTCGGTCTTCCGGCTCGTCCGGAACACTCGCTCCGCCCCGCGCCAGTCCCGCTCGACCACGCGATCGAGGAACTCGGGCGTCGGCTGATACAACTCCATCGCGAGCGTCTGCCCCTTGATCCCGGCCGCCACCTTGCCCGCGCGCGTGAGCAACCCCGGTCGGCGGCAATGCTGGCACCCCTCTTCGTCGCGGCAGGCCATGTTGGACGTGTCGAGCCCGAACTTTGTCTCGAGCGTCGCGAGCTGCCGTGGCGACAGCACGTCGCGCGCCGGCCGCTTGCAGTGCGGGCACAACTTCGGAATCAGCTTCTGATTACCGACGGCATTGAGAAACTTCCCGGACGCCACCTCATCCATCGGCAGGTTCAGGCGCCCGCCCACCAACCGCATGACCGCGCCGATGATGTTGTCCCCGTGCAGCGTCGCGCGCACCGGGTGGCCCGTCAGGGCGAGCTCGGCAACGAGGCCGGCGAGCACCGCGTCGCGCACCTCGCCAATCGTCAGATCGTCGGGATCCATGCGCATCAGCGTGCGAATCACTTCCACGATCTTGCGGTTCGCGTCTGTGTCCGTCTCGCCCGGACGCCGCTGGAGCGAGATATCGGACAACCACGGCGCCGGCACTTCAGACGGCTCGTTGACGGCGAACTGCTTTTTCAGATCCCGATTGGGCAACAGATACGACAGCGCACGCAGCAGCGTCGTCTTGCCGGAACCCGTTTCCCCGGTCAGAAATGTCGCTCCACCGCTGACCTTGCCGAGCATCTCGATGATCGCCAGCTGACTCGGCTCCAGTCCCATGTCCTCCGGGAGCAGAACCTTATAGTTCTTGAAATTGCCGTCGAGCAGGCGCAGCGCGACATCGAACCCGCCGACGAGCGGCGCGCTCTGCCAGCGAATGTTCACGATATCCATATGTGCCACGAGCGGAATCATCGCGGACTGCGGCGCGGTCGGCTGGAACGTCTCGCCCGAGTTGGTATTGCGCAGGACCAGGTCCTGATATGCGGCGGACAGCGCGCGGCGCACCAGTGCCTTTGGCATCTTGCGGTACGAGTAGAGATCGCCGTCGACGCGCAGGCGCAGCTCCACGTCGTCGGCGTAGTCCCGGTACTCCCAGTGCACGTCGCTCGCCTCATAGGCGTGCGCGGCCTCCAGCACATCGCGGAACGTGCCGATCGCGCGGGATGACTCAGGAACCACGTTGGCCGCGCGCTGCCGCTCCTTGTCGTAGAGGGCCGCAATGACGTCCTCGTCCGCGACCATTTCTTCGTGGACGGCGATATCCGCGCGCGCGAGATCCTTCAAATATGTCGCATACAGCTGGCTCTCATGAAAGCGCTGCGTCGTCACGACAATCGAGATTCCTGCCTGCAATTCGACGGCGATGAATTCGCGGCGCGCCGCATCGGTGATCCGGAGCGCTGCGTTCGGATCGCGCTGGCAGAGAATCCGCTTGAACGTGAGCGCCTCGGCGGAAATCAACCGCGGCAGGCCACTCCCAAGTTCGATCGCGGGGGAGTCGACCAGATCGACGCCGACGCGGCGAATCGTCGGCGGCTCATCGGCGGTGGACGTTTGACGTCCCACCCGCCCTTCATCCGTGCGAACAGCAGCGTCGGGCGAAACCTCGGGTATATGGTGGGTCGAGTCCACCCGATCGGCTTCGTGCGGGGCGGCTGGCTGCGACTCCGGCGAGCTGACATTGATCGATGACGCGCCTTCAGCAACGTCGGTGCCTGTGACCTCTGGGGCGCAATTCGGCTGCCCGTCATCACGAACCGGCGCAATCGGCGCGTCTTCAACGGCAGTGACATCCTCGATTTCCGCCTGCGCCATCCGCAGACGCATGCCCATCGTCATCGGCTGACCTTCAGCCGCCTGACGGGGATTGACTGGCTTGCTGGTGGACTTGAACCGGGGTTCCCTCGGTTCGAACGAACGCGGGGGTTCGTCGGCATCCACGGGGACCTTGCCCACGATCGGCATCGCGGCGGCCGAGTTCTCCACGAAGCTAGGCTTCAACGCCTTGAGCCGACCGAACAGGCCCCGCTTGGCCGGTTCCGGCGAGTCGATTTCCGAGAACATGCTCATTGCGCACCCCCGATCGGCGTGCCGGGGATCGGGCCGCCGGACGGCAAAGGCGAGGCAAGATCGATCAACGACCGGACCGAGTTCGTCGACGCGGACGGTACCGGGACAGCGGCACGGATCGGCTCTTTCCAGGTGCGCTTGCCTTCGGCGACCGTGACGGAATAGCCGTCAACCGCTTTCACGTTCCAGCCGTTGAGCAGCGTCGCGCCGACGCGCGCGGGGTAGATTGCATCCTGAAACAGATACAAGACGTACGAGCCCGATTCGTCGCGCGATGCACCGAGAAACGAGACCGGTTCGGCTCGCGCATGCGTCCGGGTGGCCGGTTTCGTCGCTGGCCTCGCTGGTCCTGACACAGCAGCGGCGCTCGCCACGGTGCTGGGTTGGGGCGTCGTCATCCCGCCGACGTTCGGCGACAGCGTCGAGGAGCCGGTAGCGCCACCCGACAGCTGGCGCACAATACTGGCCCGCGCTACCTGATCGATGTCGTCGATCGACAGTCGAGGCGTTGCCGGTTCCGCATAAGCGGTCAGGGCCAGCCCGGCGCCCGCCGCGACGAGTGCGTGCTTAATCAAGAACAAAATATTTCCCCTTCGCGGTGAAATGGACGCCATAAGGCGCATCGCCCGTGTCGCTGCTCGTCGTTGCCCCTGCACCCTGGTTGAGGCGCAGTTCGACCTTGAGTGATTCGAGCGTCATGTTGGGCGGCAGCTTCGCGAGCAACGGTGCTTGCCACCGAAAGCCCTCGATCGTCCAGTCGCCCTGCTTGATGATCCGGGCGATCTGGCCACCCCCTTCGCCCGCTACTGGAGCCGGGATGAGCGGGCGCGTTTCTCCCAGCGTGACGGTGTAGCCGTAGGCGCGGATTTCGAACGGCTGGGATGACATGCGCTGCGGCGGTGTTTGCACCGCCTCGATGAATGTCTGTTCAGACGGCCATTGGGACGATTCCTTCGCCGACAGCACGTCGACCTTCGGAACCGCCGGCCCGCGTGCGTTCGACGTCAGCCCGTCGCGCGAGAATGTCACTGGGCGCATCGCCGCGGTCGCCGCGCTTTCAAAATCGGCAAACGTGCCGCCTTGCCGCCGGAAGGTCATCGTGCAATAGCCGGCCGTCGGGCAGTTCGCTTCCTTGAAAACCCATCCCTTGCGCACCGATTCATTGCCGCCAACCGCCGTGAGCAATGCGGGCCCCAGTGCGGACGCACGCGGGAGCGCGCGGGCGAACGTGCTGCGCACGGCAGCCGCGTAGCGTTCCGCATACGTCGGGACGTGCGGCGGCGGTGGCGGTGGCGACAGCGCGTCCATCAGCTTCGCGCCCCCAACGATGGTCGCACCCGCGATGAACAGGAGCGGAATCGCAGCCGGGATGGAGACCGGTACCTTCGTGATGCGGCCAGCCTTGCGGTTCCCGAGTAGCTCGCTCGCCTGAAACGGCTCGTCGATGTCGCCGATCCGGTCTCCGGCGCCGAGGGTGTCGAGCGCCAGGTTGCCTTTGAGACATTCCTGCTCGATCTCGAGACGGCGCGCCTGGGCCGTTTCCGGGGACAACACCTCGTCGCTGCGCACCGCGCCCCGCACCACGAACACGGCGTGCACGCGCAGGCCATCCTGCAACAGCACCAATGCCGCGGGTCGGTTCTTGATCCGGTCATGCAGTGCGACGCGTGCCGCGCCTGAATACAGTCGCGCGCCCTTGACGTCGGCAGATTCGGGCATCGCGAAGCCACCGATCAGTTCTTCGCCGACCTTGTACTCGACGAAATGCGTCGCGCCGAATGCGTCTGCGTAGCGGCGACGCTCGGCCCGGCCACCTTTGACCGGATAGGCCCGCCAGTCGAGGCCGAAGACGAGCCGCGCGCGCTTGTCGGTCGGCAGGGGTTCGGTGATGTGCATCATCGCGTCACATCGACGGTACGACCGTCGCCTTCAGCATGATGATCTGGAACGTCTTCGACTTGTTCCACGACCCGGTGAGCCCGCCGATGCCCGCATTCGTCGTGCTGTCGGCGTGATCGGTCATCGCGCCGTACAGAACAACCGTCTGCCCATCAGAGAGCGCGATCGTCTGATCGTCCTTGGTGCCGATGGTGTGCGCCAGCTGGATCTGTTGCTGTGTCTGGCCCGAACCTACCCCCGCGCTGGTGAAGGGGCCGTTCAGCTTCGAGCTGTCTGCCCAGTACGCAAGCACGATCTGGTTGTGGTCATTGACCGCCGGCAGCACGTTGACGAAGTCGCCCGTGGTGATCGTGCCAGGCGTCAAGCCAGGCACACCGCCCGACGTCGCGTTCAGCGTGCCGGCTGACGGCGACGTCGAGCGCAGGTAGTCATCGCTCTGGAACGAGGCGACCGACACCGGCAGCCCGTTGAGCGTCATCTTGGTCATCGTGTTGTCCTGCACGGTGCGGCCGTACTTGTTTAGCGCATTGATCGCCGCGTTCGTGCCAGAGAACGGGGCGTCCGGGCGCAACACCGAGACGCCGACCGAGCCGCCGCCCGTTGCCAGCGACGTCGGCGAAGCGAAGCTGATCGCGTAGCGCGCGAGACCTGCATGCATCGCATTGAATACGACATCCGCGTTCGCGCCCGCCTCACTGCCCTTGCTCAGCGAAATCTGGATCGTGCGCACCGTGACCGCGACCTGGCGCGTCGAGATTGCGTTCTCGTGCTGCAACAACTTGCCGATGTTGTCCGCCGCCTCTTTCGTGTCGTACACCATCACGAGGCGACTCTGCGGGTTCACGCTGACGCGGCCCATCGGCGACTTCAGCTTGTCGATCTCGGCGGTGATCGAGGCAATCTGGTCGAAATCACCCTCGCGACCGGTCGACGTCTGCGCGGAGAACGAGCCAGTATTGCCGCCCGAACTGCCGCCGCTGCCGCCACCCGATTGATTACCGGTCGACGTGTCCATGCCTTTGCTCATCGTCGACTTGATCGAAACCTTGCCGGGGATCGCGGCAATCTGATACATCCGCGTCACGAATCGGGACACGTTGATTGACCCGCCATCGAACGACCAGTCCAGGCCGAGATCGGTGCTCATATTGCGCATGTACAGGCCGACCTTGCCGGTGAAGGGCTGCCGAAAGACCGGCTCTTCGGTCTTCGCGGCGACATTGCGGGTCTGGGCCTTTCCGTCTCCCTGACCAGGCACCAGCGAGTCGCGCGGGACGAAGACATCCGGGCTCAGATGAACCGGATAGCCCGTTGCCGTCGAGATCAGCGTCGCAATCTGCCTGATGCCGAGGTTCGCCGGAAGCGTGACGCTTTTCTCGCGGAACACGGCCGGCAGCGTGGCCTCGTACGCGAGCGGCACGAGCCTGTCGCCGAGGAACGCGGTCGGCACGTCTTCTACGAGTGCCATCGACTCCGGGCCCTTGGCCAGCGCGTCAGAAATCGTGCGGTGCGCGGCGTCGTAGCTGTCGTTCACGTCCTGCTGCGTCACGGCACAGCCCGTGGCCAGCACGGCGGCAGCAATCGCCACGGCGGATTTCAATGGGTGCATGCGCATGGTTCTCAGTCCTGGCAATTGCCCGCGCGCACGATCACGCGGATGACTTGATTGGTATGGCGGCACGCGCGCGTCGGCGTGCGCATGTGGTTCGTCGCCTTCATGACCTGTTGCAGCACGGAAGTGAAGTCGCCGGTGAAGGTCGCGTTGAATTCCAGCGGCAAGTCATCGTCGATCTTCCACGCGAGCTGCCAGCCCTGCTGCTGCAACCACCGATCTAGCGCGTCGCGCAGGTTCACGTCCTGCGGCGTCACTGAAAACGTCAGCGTGCCGGGTGTGGGGGGTGTGCTGGCACGGGGCAAAACCACGGCGGCGACGTCGGTCGAAGTCGACGGTGCAGCGGGCGCAGGGGTGTTGCTGGTCGCCGGCGCCTGCAGCGTGACCTTCGGAACGGAAGCCAGGATCTGCCAACCGTCGGGATCGACGGCTGCGCGGACATTCACGGTCGTCGCGATCAGGATCGCGGCAACAAGAGCGCGCGTCAGCGCGCGGGATCGGTGGGTGATCAGCATGGTTATTGGCCCTGCATGAGGCGGCGGTAAATCGCGCTCGCATAGACGAGCTGCTTTGAAGGCGTGACCGCGTTGTACGCACCGACCGCCTTCCAGTTCGGCCCGAATTGCTTGATGTTCGCGGCGAGTATCCATGCGCCGACGTACGCGCTCACGCAGGCGTTGAACAGGTGTTCGCGACGAATCCCGTACTGCGAGAGCTTGGGCAGCCAGGACGAATTGATCTGCATCAGGCCGATGTCCTCGCTGCCATTGGAATTGCGGTTGATCGCGTTGGCGCGCATGCCAGATTCGTGCTGAGCGATCGCGCGCAGCAGCCGCGGATTCAGCCGGTGGTACATGGCCGCGTCATCGATGCAGTCGGCGCGGCACACCGCGGCCGCGCCAAACAGCACGCACGCGAGAATCGAACGAAGGCTGATCACGATGCCGCCCCTCCCTTCGATTGCGCGACACTCGGTGCCGCTGCCGGAGCCGCCGACGGCACCTCCCGATAGGTCACTTCGTGACGACGCTTCACGTTGACCACATTGCCGTCGGCGGTGACGACGAACTGGTCGTCCGTACCTTCGAACATGTAGTAGCGGCCCTTCTGCTCGCCCACGCCGAGATGCCGCGTGTCGGTCACGCCGACCTTCACCACGGATTCCGCGAACTTGAAGTACGTGCGTCCATCCTGATCGAACACGGCTTCGAGCCGCGCACGGTTTGGCTGCTCGAAGTCGTAGACGGTCTTCGCGTCGCGGCTGACTTCGACGCGATTGGATGCGTCGGCCACGACGACGCGCTCGGCACGATCGATCGTCATCACGTTCGTCGTGGGATCCCAGCCCGGGTGCAATGACTTGCCGCCCAGGGTCAGGAAGGTCACGTCCTTGCCCGGCCGCGCGGCGAATCGAATCTGCGTGTGCGTATCGTCGCCATCGCGAATCGCTTGCGCGCCGAACCGTTCGGCCAGCTGCGATACCTGCGCCGGCTGCGCAGAAACGTTGGCGACGACCGCTTCCAGCCCGGCCTCGTCGGTCCGGCGCTCGCTTGCCGCATAGTTCAGTGCGGCGGACTTCGGCACGTCGCGATGCAACCGAATGTGGCGCGCACCGAAATCGACGTCAGCGTACAGACCGGTCTGCGTCAGCAGCCGATCCAGCGCCTGCAGCCAGTTTTCGCCGTCACGCGTGTCGAACGCAGCCGCATTCGTCAAATCGACGTCCTTTTGCGCGGCACCGGTCCACCCTTGCGGTACCAGTGCCTTCACGACGTTCGCGACGGGCGTTGACGTGTGCAGAGGGCGAACGGGCTCGAGCGCACCGCGCGTGCCAATAATCGTCAGCCGGTTGGTAAAGCCATCAAACCCGGCCGGCTGATCGTCGTGCAGCGCGGCGAGCGTGCCGGTGCCGCCGATGAACGTGTTCGCTTTCTTCCAACGCGCGGTCGCCGCGCGCCCCGCGACCTTGTAGCTGATTGTCTGCGGCGTGCCGTCGACCACCACATACGGTCCTTCGTTGTGGCCGCCGTCGGCGGTGATGACCTGACCGGCGCGGGGCTGGATATAGGTCTTTGCGCCATCGTTGAAGATCAATGCCGGACGCTCAGCGATGCCGCCCATGATCTCGTAATCGAAATCGAACGGATCGGTGTTTGCCCCGTGAGCGATCCCATAGGAAAGTGCGACGCATGCGCAAGCGAGGCGTGTGAGCGCGCGCTTCATCGGCTTGCCTCGATCATGGAGAGATGACGCACGAATCGCGCGAGATAGGCACGGCCCGGCGTCGGGTTCGCGCTGTGGTAATAGGCAATCGCCTTCTCCACGGAACCAGTGCGTGCGTAGTTCTCGTTCAGGATCTGCTCGGCCACACGCACATTGGTCGCCGGCGCGAGTGCGTCCCAGGCAGAGGCGAAGCGCTTGCCATGAAAGCACCAATTAATCTGCAACAAGCCGACGTCAAAATCGCACCGGCCCCGCGCGATCAGCATTTCGATCGCCTTATAGGCGTCCATCCGGGATTTGAAGAACAGCCCCTGACCGGCAACGTTCAACGTCCACGGCCAGGGCCGGCCGTTGTAGGCCGATTCGTTCAATGCGATGCCCGCCAGTACCTTCGGATCGACACTTGTTTGCAGCAGCTCGAACGGTGCCACGGTCGGCGCACATGCCCAGCCACCCCGCCCCTCGGTCACCGCGGCTTGCGCGTCGTCCGACAGCACGGGGGGCTGCAGCCAGCCGCGATCGGCGAGCAGTTGCTCGAGCGAGACATCGCGGCCGTCGATCGTCACGGTGATGCCTGTGTCCGGCCCGCTGCGCACCGGTTGCCCGACAAGGGGCGCCGCCCATTCGATGAACGGCTGGAGGCCGCAGAAGTACACCGGCTTACCAGGCAACGTGACAACCTCGCGGGCCTTGCCACTGGAGATCACGACGCTCACCGGACTGATGACGTTAGAAATCGTGGTCGCTGCATGCGCGCTCGAGACACCGAGCGCCAGCGATGCAATGAAAAGGAGTCGCTTCATCATGGGCGGTACGGCTCCAGGACCATGTCGCGGTTGACTTTGAGCATGAAGTGGCGCTCGCCCGGGTCGGAGGTGATGGTGGGCGGGATGTTCTGGTAGCGGCTCAGCACGGATTGCGTGGTTTGCGCGGCGACCTGCCCTGCCGTACTGCCGACTTGGGTGACGCCGAGCGGGCCGGTGGTCGTGGAGCTATCGCCCCCGTCGAAGCGACGTAGCAGGATGGCGGTCAGGAACGACGCACCGTAGATCTTGAGGAAGTGGTTGTTGACATGCCCGGAGAACCCGGCGGCCCCGTTGCCGTCAGCACCCTGCGCGCCGTAAAGCGGCACGTGCTTGCCGTTCGGCAGGCGCATTTCAGCGCCGGCGACAAGGATCGACTCCTGACCGGGTTGGACGTCCGAGCTGTATGGCGCGGTAATGGTCGTGCCCCACGGGATCACGAGGCAGGTGCTGGTGAGGCTGTCATAGACGTCGCGCTCGACGACGAGCGAAGCCGTGCCGGGACGATCGGAGTTGAGCGCCTCGGCCGACAGCACGGGGATTTTGGCAGGCGGCGACAATGTACAACCGCGCGACTGGCCGACGAAGCCCGTACGGGGAAAATCTCGACCGTTCTCGCTTTGCAAGGCGACGTTGCGCATGAACTCGTTATCGCGTTGCTGCGTCGTCATTGCGCCGGGCGCTTGTCCGCCCTTGGCAGCGGCCGCAGCCTGTGCGATCGCAGCGTTCGTCGCTGCCTCTTGCGCGGCCGCTTGCTGCAGCATCTGCTGCGGTGTCAAAACACCGTTCGGCACTTGCTGTTGCTGCTGGGCATTGGCGGCTGGCGTTTTCAGGCCATCCTTGAAAATAGGCGACGCGTAGATATTGTCCTCAGCCGTTTTCGCCTTGAGGTCCGTGTTTCCTTGATCCGGAACGAGCGAATCCGCCGAGAGATTCGGCTTCTTGTCGGCGACCGGCGCGGAAGCGGCACGCGCGGCCGCTTCGGAGGCCGCGCGTCGCGCAGCAGCCTGCTGATCGGCAATGATCTTGTCGACGTCTTCCGGACGATTGCTCTTGTCGATGCCCTCCGCCGCGCGCTCCTTCTTGAGCCGAAGCGCCTCTTCGTCCGCCTTGCGACTGTCCTGCGTCTGGTAGTAGAAGCCGATCGCACCAATTGCGATGGCAGCGATGCTGCCCACCGCGATCAGGGCGTTACGGGGCACCTTTCCCTTGACGAGCGAGGCTTGTTCCGGCGACAACGTGTCGGTCTGTTTGGCCATGTTGCGCGCTCAGAAACCGAACAGGCCGCGGCGGCCACGCTTGATCGTGACCACTTCGCCCGCGCGCGTCAGCGTGATTTCGTCCGCCAGCTGCTGGACAACGATGTATGGCCCACGCCGGATAAAGTTCGGGCTGACGATGTCTCCGCCCTCTCTTACCGTGGGCACGGCGAACGGCGCGTTTTGAGGCAAACGAATCCAGACGAACTTGCCGTCGTCGAACACGGTCTCCGGCTTGATCGCGCCGGACCCGGACAGGGTGTACTCGAAATTCAGCTTGTCGGGCGTCACGCCGATCGGGCCGGAGTCGGTTTGCGAAGCAACACCGGACAGGCTGCCTTCCGCGCTGTCACTGCCGCCGCCCTCGCGCGCACGGACTTTCGCCATCAGCGAATTCGGATAGTTGAAGCGGACTGACTGGTAGAAGAGGCCACCGACCGGCGACGACACGAGCGTCATGTCGTACTCGCGCATGTTGGTGGTCAAGTGCAGCGTGTTCACGAGGCCCGGTTTGGTCGGCTTCACGAAAACGTGATTCGCGCCGTCGGTATCGAGCATCCATTGGATGGAGTCACCGAGCGCGGGCTCCGCGGTCAGCACCTCGCCGCGCGCGAGCTCGATCGTTGTCACCTTGAGCGGTGCCGTCATGACGCGGAAGATCTGGTCGCGGCTGTACGGAAACACGGCCATGCGCGCATCGCCCGGCATGGTGATCGGATCTGTGCCCGAGTTGTACGGATTCACCGGACTCATCGGATCGCCGATGATCGTCGCAAAATCGAAGTTCGGTGTCGGTGGAAGCACTGGCGACGCGGGCTTTGCCGCAAAAGCGCTGGCCGTCGCGATCATCGCGACCGCGCCGCACGCAGCAAGGGTACGGAATCGTTTCATGCGGCGGTCTTCTGCAGTGTCCAGAACGGGTAATAGACCCCAAAAGGGTTGTTACCGAGTGCGTCCTCTTGGGTCGGCGCAACGATCTGGTAGCGCACCGTGAGGGCGTAACGCACAACGACGGGCTTGTCGGACGGCGTCTGGGTGGTGGACGTGGTGAATTCAATGATTGCCGTGGAGTCCTCGAGGAGGGACACGTTGGTCACGCGGGACTCACGTACGAGCTTCGGGTTCGTCGTGATTTGCTGGAACGGCGCATCCTGCTTCAACCAGTCGGCAAACTGATTGCGGGCGTTGCCAGTCATCTGCTGCTTGACCGCGTTGATGTTCCTGGCCATGCGCGACGACTGGATGTCATCGGTCAACACCGGCTCAATCGTGAACCAGCGTTCGACGGTTTCGCGCAGGGCCTTGCGCTTTGCCTGGTCGTCTGGCTTGTAAGAGGTCAGTTGCGTCACGATGGGGTTGCCGCCGGCATCTGACGAAACACCGTAAGCCTTGACCACGGAAGGCGCAGGATTGCGGGTGTACACGGCACCGCCCGCTACGATCGCGAGGAGGAAACAGAAGGTCTTCCAATGGTTGGCCTCCACGCGCAGGCGCGTGGACTGGTCGAAGATGATCTGCTCAGGATCCTCGTTCGAGTAGAAGCCCGGCGCAGGCGACAAGGCGACCTGCTTCTTGCTTCGTGGGAAGAGTCGAGGGAAACGCATCGCGGAGATTCCAATTGGGCCGGTTCAATTGGAACAGCCGTGCCAGCAGCGCAACGCGGCAAAAGAGGTGCGATTTGGGATACCTTTTTTCCTTGCCCACAATCCCACCGCGAATTCGATACGCTCACGTCAACCGGTTGAGGGGGTCAAACCGAAATGATGTGCAAAAACACCCCTCTTTTGATCCTTGCTGTCGATTCGAGGTGCAATAGACTACTCGCGAGCAGTTTCACAAATTTCACGGCAGATGAGCGTTGGCTTCCGACAACTTGGTCCGAATAGACATCGAACGCGAAA
Organism: Burkholderia sp. AU33545; assembly: GCF_020419685.1. NCBI lineage: Bacteria > Pseudomonadati > Pseudomonadota > Betaproteobacteria > Burkholderiales > Burkholderiaceae > Burkholderia > Burkholderia sp. AU33545. The sequence continues at coordinate 156,205 of NZ_JAIZRQ010000010.1, forward strand.
GGCAGCGAGCAGCTGCGATGGAGATCCACTCGATGCTTCGCAAGGGAGGCGTCTCACCTGTAGAGCTGGGCCGGTTCTATCGAACGATCCTTGACGATGGAATCTGCTCGAATCAAGTTGACCTTGCCCGGCTGTTCTCCACGTCTACTGGTGTTGTATCGAAGGCCCTGCACGCGTCTACCTTGCCTGAGCCTGTTATCACCGCATTGGGAGGTTCCGACCGAGTTACCTTCCGTGTCGCCGAGACGCTCGCAAAACTCTTGACTTCGCTTGGCAACGACGTTGTCTGCCGAAATGCCCAAAAGATTGTCGACGGCAGGACGCTCCCGATTGCGGTAGTCCTGGCCGCGCTCGCCGATGGGAGCGCGATAGTACACGGCGGCCGCCTCGTATCGGTCTCGGTCGCGGCCAGCGGGAGATATTTGAAGCTCGAGGTCGAACCGAGAGCGATGGCGCGCATCCTGAGCCGCATCGCTGAGTTCTCCGAGGCGATCGACATGTCGGCACGAAGGATATGTTCGGTGAGCCGCCCATAACGGCTCGATAAGCCCGTGTTGCAGAAATTTCGCACGGTGCAGAACGACGTCGTGCGAAATGCTTTGTTAATTCAACGGCTTGGACGGGGGTATTTTTAGTACCCCCCTCAACCGGTTGAGCGGCAGGGAGGTAGTCGCGACAACGCACGCTACCTTCTTTCGACCCAGACGACGGCTCGATCTTCATCGCGCTATCGCAATTTTTCCCACGTGACTAGCCATGAATAAAGGCGAAATTTCGAACTTCCCGGATTTGGATACGGCGATAGCAGCGCATAGAGCGCTCGTGGCCGCGTTCGCCTCCCCGGTGCGAATGGGTCGTTTTTATCTGAAGGTGCTGGAACAGAATCTGTGTCCGACGCAAGCTGCGCTTGCGAGGACGCTGAATGTGTCGCCTTCAAGAGTCTCGCGATCGATTGCGGCTGCTTTGCTTCCGATGCGAGTTCTTCGATCGTTCAGTGATGAGGATCACATCACGTTTGAGATCGCCGGCGCGATCTCGAGGTTGATTCGACAGCACGGCAAGCAGCTCGTGACCAGCCGTGCTCTTAGTGTGCCGGGAGGCTCATCACCTGATGTCGTGAAGTCGATATTGTTGACTGGGAAGATCCAGGCCGAATGCCTTCGGAGTGAGGAGGCAGTTTTGTTCAGCCTATCGGTCTGCCGCGGTCATGGTCGTCGATACGTGCGATTGGATTCGCCAAACATTGATCGCATCGTCCCAGTCCTTGCGAGGCTGGAAGATCTGATGAGGGCGTTTCTTCCGACTTTGATACGGTGACGGTCGCAGAATATGACGATCGTGCCAGCATCTGGTTACTGGGAGTACTGATCCGCTTTGATCTGCTCTAGAAATCCTGGACACAAATGAGTGTTCGTGTTTCGGAGGCAATTTTCCCAATAGGAACGGGAGGTTGGCGATGAAGCGCAAGCAATAAGATCACGTCCACTTTATTGACCTTGCGTCAGCTTGATACGACGATCACTGCCACCTGAAGGAAGAATGATGAAGGGAAGCAAGCCATCCCTGAGTCACATTCCATTCGCCAGATGGAGACATCTCAGCATCGACTCGCCTCATATCGACCTCGTGGTTCCCCATCTTCCCCTACAGCAAGATCTGCTGAACGCTCTCCTTCCGTCGGTCCTTCCGCGCAGACGCTGACGGTATTCGGTAAGCGGGTGACAGATTCCGACCCGGGAGGTGTCGCCACACAATTGGTGACATGATCCGACCCAGTTCTGCCCGCCGCCGGCTATCACGATATTGGCCGTCCCAAGGCAATGGTGACGTTTTCCGACCCAAGATATGTGGACGGGTGACATTTTCCGACCCGCAGCTACGCTTCTCAAAGGTGACGAATTCCGACCCACCGACTCCCCAGCGAATAGTGACAAATTCCGACCTCCTGATTTCCCGGCCTCAAAAGTGACGTTTTCCGACCCGATGTGCTGCTCGAAAGGTGACACGTTCCGACCTGCACGGGGAATGGAAGGTGACAAATTCCGACCCGGTTGGCGCTCTGAGAAGTGACATATTTCGACCTGAGGCAGAAGCACTGGCTCCTCTTTCGTACGCTGGCATTCGCTCCAACAGTGACATTTTCCGACCCGAGGTCTCTCCCTTTCTATGACATTTTCCGACCCTCCGCGATGGCTTCTTCTTTGTGGGCCCCTCGGTCATAGGCTTAGCATTCATAGCTCGCCAAAAAGGTGACGTTTCCCGACCCGGCAGTCCGAGGCGTCATTGATACAGACGCCTTTCTGGTTAAAAGTGAGTGAGTACTTAGTGTCTTTTGGTCAGTGAGGTCGGAAAGCGTCACCTTTTGGGACGTCAAACCAGCCTTTGCCTCCCATGAGGAGCGGATCGGAGGGACCGCAGACGCGTTGAGGTCGGAAAATGTCACTTTTGACCTGGGCGACGAGCGTCGGAGGCAGGTGTGGGGTGGGTTTTGTTGTATAGGAGCAACTTTCTAACGGTGCTCTTTGTAAGACAGTTTATAGAACCGTTTGTAAAACCTTTTGTAAACGCTGTGCCCTACTCCGCACAGGCTTGCCAGTTAAGGCTTTGCCGGGGGTCACAGGCGAGAAACTGTGACGTTTACCGACCTCGAGGTGACGCAATCCGACCCTAAGTAGACACAAAGCGGGCCAGAGGTGACAAATTTCGACCGTTATCCACAACGGTGACTTGCACCCTAAGCATGTCACCTTATAATTGTGTCACTTCCCGCTGAAGGTCACCTTTGTGAACAAAAAGGCAAAAAATCAGCCCGAGCCGGCTCAGGTCGAGATCGTTGAGATCGAACCTCTCCAAATCGAGCCGTTGGACGAACCGCCTCTGGACGGTGATGGTCGAGTGCGGGGCACTGTTGCCATGAGCCGAGCGCTGGTGAATGCCCAACAAGGGCTGACTCTGAACGAGAAGCGAGTCATGATGGCGGCGCTTCGATGCATAGACAGTAAGAAGTCACCATACTTGCATGGTAAGGGTAACGGCTATGTGAGCGTTCGTGTTCGAGCCGACGAGTTTGCTGCCCTCGCAGCTCTTGCTCCCAGGTCCGGCGAGAAGCAGGCAACCGCTGCATACGAGGGGCTGAAGGAAGGCTGTGCGAGTCTTCAAAAGCGCCAATTGACGTATATGGATGGCCCAAGGAAGGTGGTACTGAATTGGGTGTGGAAGGCGGTTTACCACGAACGAGAAGGATGGGCCGAAGTTTCCTTTTCTCCGGATCTAACGCCTCATATCTTCATGTTGCAGCGGCGTTTCGTCTCGTATCAACTTGAGTTTGCCCGAGGGCTACAGTCACTTTACTCGTGGCGGCTCCTCGAACTGCTGATGCGAGAGCGAGATCGGGGCCGGCTCCTGATCACGTTGGAAGATTTCCGGCACGTGCTTGAAATTCCGGCGACGTACCGCTTTGCCGACATCAAGCGTCGGGTAATCGAAACCGCAGTGAACGAACTGAACGCGAAGGCGGATCTTGTTATTTCCTGGACGCCCGTGAAGCTCGGCCGCGCTGTGAATTCGCTCGATTTCAAATTTATCCAGAATCCGCAAAGCCGCCTGGCTTTGGACGGCGAGGTACCCTTTGCGGAAACAGGTGCTGAGACGACTGCCGAAGGCTGATGCGTAAGGGCTTGGCTGCGGTCGCTGCCTGCTTGCCGGCAGTCCGCCGCAGCATGAATGCTACCCAAGTGCTGTTTCCACAGCGGCGGGTGGCGCCGGCGTATCGCATGCCTACTTCAGTTGGTGCCCATCCTCTGCAAGGAGCTTCTTGAAGGCCGCGACGTACGCCTCGGCTTTTTCCGCCGAACCGAGGACGAGATCCACACGGACTTTCCCGTCACCCCATTCCTTGATTGCGCCAATCTCGTTTCCGTCGTCAGTTGACACTTTGTACTGGCGCGAAAGAGACTTCCGTGGAGCCCGGCCATTCTCGAGGCTTTCGCGGATAGCCTTCACCTTCTGAAACGGTAGCTCCTCGTCACGAATGCGCTCTGCAAATGCCAAGGTGCGCTTCTCATCCGATGCCTTAAGGTACAGGGTGAGTTCATAGCTAGTCGAGACGCCGAATTGTTTGGGGTGCGAAGCGATCACGTCTAGTACTGGCTGCGGAAGATCCAACAGCGCGAGAATCTTGCTGACCTTGGATTTGCCCTCCTCAACCAAGACCGCCAGCTCATCGTTCGATTTTGCATGGCCCTGATCGAGTAGCTTCTTGTACCCGAGCGCGACGTCCAAAACGGTTTCTTGTTCGCGTTCGTTGTTTGCCGCTCGAGCGAGGCGGTAAAAATCGATCGGATCTAGGCCTTCGAGCAGTTTCACGTCCAGCGTCTCGGCGCGATTGCGGAGCGCCCCTAGCTTTCGAAACTGGCCGTCGATCAAGATTGCGCGATCAGGGAATTCGGGATGGCGCCCGGCGAGTACGGGGACGAGTTGACCGTCTCGCGCCATTGAGGCTGCGCGGGCTGCGATCAACTCTTCCTTATAGATCGTACGACTGTTGAGGGGGTTATCGTCGATAAGGCTGAGCGGCATGGTTATGTACCGCGCCTGTACCTTCCCTGCTTGCTCCAGGTTTGCCAAGTAAGCGTCTGCTGCGGATTGCACCGGAGCGGCAACATTTTCCTTGGGCTGTTCCAACAGGCTGCTTCGGCCGCTCAGTGCTTCGTCGACACGGTCGAACCTAGAAGGCGCAGCTGCTTCGCGCATCGTCTGGTCGCGCTTTACGCCGGCATTAAGCGCAGCAGAGAAATCTTTCTTTGTCATGCTCGCACCTCGAGGACTTCGAGAATTTCGTCGACAAGGTCATTCAGTTCTTTATGAGCGGCTTTCGCCGAGCGCAGTTGGAGAACCGTCGCTCCCGATACCTCTGCTTCTTTGTACGCAGTGCGGAAGCCGAGCTTCGTTTTAAGCATGGGGAGTTCGTCGTCGCCGGCCGCAGCTTCGAAGATCTGCTTCACGATCGTGACGTTTTGATTCATGTTCGCGAACGATCGAAGTTTGAGGTCTGGGTTACGGATCTGTGCTTCCATACCCAATTTCTTGGCCTCTTGGACCGCCCAGAGGTTGCCCCCCGAGGCTGCAATGGGAATAAGGCCCAGATCTGAAATAAGCAGAGCAACAGAGGGCGCTGCCGATTTGATGGCCGGCGGACAGTCGATGACAATGAAATCGTAATCATTGACGTACTTCGCAATCTCCCGATCGGGACGGGGGCTAAGTGCCAAGTTTGAAATGGCGGCGGGATATGGTCGATCATCCGGGGCTGCGCCGACCGAGAGTGTCGCAGTTCCCTGTTCATCCAAGTCAACGAGCATGGTTCGGTAACCTCGCATGCCGAAAGCACCTGCGATGTTGGTGGAGGTCGTTGTCTTTCCCGACCCCCCTTTCTGATTGAAGACGGCAATAATTTTCGCTGGCATGCATTCCCCTTATCCATTCAGTGCCCGGGATGGGGCAGTTTCTACGTAGAAACTGCCCAGGGCGGCTGAGGAGGATATTAGGATGGCACCCGAAAAACATCAAGAAAAATGGCGGATTCGGAGGGCATTTTGTAGCGAGCTATCAACAAATGCCGTCACGGAAGGTCCGCTTTCGGAGGTTCGATGCTCGCTGAGTTTCTACGTAGAAACTGGAAGCCGGGGTGAAGGCCTGCAGTTGCAGATAAGGTCTGAGTCGAACTTAAGTCATTGGATTTCTTGATCGAGCACTTGCGTCACCGTAGCATGACGTCCGCAGTTCTCTCTGGTACGGACCAGTCCGGAGTGGCAAGTTTCTACGTAGAAACTTGCCCAATGGTGATGAGTGTTGGGTGACTTGATGTGGTCAACGCATATCACTCCCGGCTCAAACGGAATTTTTCTTTGGACCGCCTCCGAGCAGTTTCTGCGTAGAAATCGGCATTACTTTGCGCTGCGAGACGCACAGGCAACATCTTGTCTTTGTGTTGTGCGTGTATTGTGACCGCCCGGAGGGGCTAGTTTCTACGTAGAAACTGAGACGGGGTCTCCCATGGGGTCCGCGTCCGCCCCTCTGCCCTCCGTCTATCACCGTGCGTTGCAATGTATCCATCGATATCTCGAGGTTCCGACAGGTCGCGACAGGAACCACCGACGCCAAGCTCCGCTTTTTTGCCTTATATACTGAATTTTCCTATTGCGCCTGGTCGGCTAGGCCTGATGGGATGAACGAGGCGTTCAGAGCGGAGGGGGCGACGCGAACTTCCGGATAATCTGGGAGTTTGAATTTGTCTGGGCGGCTAACTACCAGATTAAGTCCGACTTTGGACTTGAGCGCGCTTCAAAGTCGGAGTTTATATAGGAGATTTGGTTGACAGGGCTCGGTTGGACGGGGCAGGGCCACGCCATGTCGGCGGCCATAAGTGCGTCTACTCGTCAGGAGGAGCGGCTAACCGTTTGCCAAAATACCGTGACGTCTCTTCGATCATCCGCTTTTGTGCGGCTTGCACATAGATGGAGGTCGTTTGCAGTGAAGCGTGGCCCAGTACTCTCTGGACAACGTCGAGCGGGACGTCATTTGCTACGGCAAGTGTTCCAAAGGTATGCCGAAACGAGTGGGGAGACAGACCAGCCAGCGACGCGCTCGTCTGCGGGTCAATGTCGATGAGCGCGGTGATGAGTTGCTTTCGCACCCACTCCATTAGATCGTTGAGGCCGTTTGGCGAGTACGGTTGGCGCTCCGTGCCTCCGTGCTTGCGTTGTGCGTGCTTGGTGCGCGGAATTCGCACGGGTGAAATCAATGGACCGAACGCGGCCGTATCAAAATCCTCGCCACGATCGCGCCAATGTGCACGCAGCGCCTCGACCGTATCGGGGCTGACGGGTACCGTGCGCTCTCTGTTGCGCTTGCCAACTACGGACAACTGCCAAACGGCTTGGTCGGACGCAGCATGTGGAGATCGGGTGATTGCGTCACGATGCGCGTTGGCGACTTCTTCGCGGCGCAAGCCTGAGTCCCCCATCAATAGCATCAAAGTCAGCGCAACTCTCCACTGGGGCGGGGCAGGGCGTTTGTCCGATGGATCTGTAATTCCGGCGGCCTGGCTTGTTGCATGCGCACGGATCCGGTCCCAGAGCGCTTCCGGCAGCGCGCGATCCACCTGCAGTTTGCGCTCCCGTGCTACAAGGGGCGGGTCGTTGACTGCTGTCCACGGATTACCCGCCAGATAGCGGACTTCAACGAGCCAGGCGAAGGCCGCTCGCAATGTGCGCACGGCGTAGCGCTGGGATGAAGCGCTGAGGTGCCCATCAACGAATGGGCGCCAACGGTGAGACGTGCGAGGCGCCCGCGGACCGACGAATTCTTCGGAGGGGGCTTTAAGAAACTCTTTGTATGCTTCGCAGTCGTCGACGAGAAGCGAACTGAGGGGTTTGCCCCTAATTTTTACCGCCCAAAGGAGAAAGCGCTCGAGCTCTTTTGTGTACGCGCGCAGGGTCTTGGGCTGGTCGCGGTACTGATACAAATACGCGCGCACTGCCGCGAGATCGTTCGGGGCCTGGATATACGGGAATAGGGCAGCCCGGTTTTCGCCACTGCTGCCGGACAAGGGATGGGCGACTGTCATACGATCGAGCGGCGCGAGCACCCTGTCTCGACCCCCGACCTCCACGATCTGTCCATCTGGCGCAGTAAGCGGATCGCGAGCGTCGACGTCTGTTTCGACCCGGCCGATCGTGGCCTCGTGCTTCCGAAGCCACGCAACGATACGACGTGCACGCCCTGGGCCGATGCGCGGCACCGCGCGCCACCATGTACCGCCGCGGGAGTTGCAAAACGCTACAAGCTCCGCGAGAGTCATGATATGCCGTGCCTTCAGGCGCACGGCAATCAGCGGTCGGAACCACATCCCAACTGCATGGCCGGCTTCCGGTTTGGCGACGGCAAGCTGGGCAGCTTGTTCCACCATCTTTAGCGATACCGCGGCAAGTCGTGCACTCCCGTGCTTCTTTGCAGACGCCTTTAGATGCTCGGCTAGTACTGGAGAGCCGTGTTCCATGGCTAGTGCGACCAGATCGGCTTGCATGTCGCGCATTCGACGTTCTACTGCCGATGCCGTAAGCGGATCACCGTTCTCGTCGTCCCCGAGATACAGTCGGCCAATCGTCGCTGGGGGAACGTGTTGGACAAATGCCCGCAGGGCCGCGAAGTCGTTTCGGGTATAGGTGCGCTGATGCGCTACGGGTTGGGGCTTGTTGGCCATCTAGCTCGGTTCGCTCGTTGGTTTGCCGCAAGATCAGTTCAGCATGTTTGGTCGGGGGATATGCTGGGCGATAGCCCTGCACCGGCTTGCTAGAAGGGCATTCGGCTGGTTCTGTGCCCCTTATCCAGCAAGGCGTAAAGCGCCGTACCCCTATTTTATGCCATTAAACGTAACCGTGATAATATGACTTATCACGGTTAAATTAATTAGGGTCTGATTCATGGGGCGATCGTCCCTGTTCGGGCCACGCTGTCGGCGCGATGGGGCGGCGAGCGCCGGCCAACGACGCGTGCCCGATATCGGCAACAGCGTGTGCCGGGTGTCGGCCTGGTCGCGAAGCGTGAGGCGCAAGCCTGGCTTCTGTGCGGGGGCAGGCGGTCGCCGGCGCCGCCACCGTATTGACTCTCCGAGGTTTGCGTGTCGGCCGTGGTGTGCGGTAGGGTTCGGCTTTGACTTGGTGAGCAGGAGGGTTCATGAACAAGCAGGAACTCATCGACGCCGTTGCTGCAGGTGCCGGCGTCAGCAAGAGCGAGGCAAGTAAGACGGTCCAGGCGATGTTGGACGTCATCACGGAGGCCGTGAGCCGTGGCGAGGCGGTGCAGCTCATCGGCTTCGGCGCGTTCTCGCGGGGGCAGCGCGCGGCGCGGACCGGTCGCAATCCGACGACGGGGGCTGAGATCGCGATCGCCGCAGCGAACACGGTGAAGTTCGCTGCCGGCAAGGCCTTTAAAGATATGGTGAACGCGTCGTGACGCAGCGGGAGGTTGAACAAGCCACTTACGCGGGCCTGCACCGTGAGATTGCTGAGGTGGTCGCGTCCACCCGCGCGGCCGCGGCCCGCAGCGTGAACGCGCTGATGACGGCGACGTACTGGGAGATCGGGCGGCGGATCGTGCTGTTCGAGCAGGGTGGTAACGAAAGGGCGGCCTACGGCGAGGCTGTGATCCGGCGCTTGGGTGCAGACTTGTCGCAGCGGTTCGGCCGTGGCTTCGGGTGGCGCAACATTGCCCAGATGCGTGCTTTCTATCTGGCCTGGCCGGCCGATCGGATTGTGCAGACGCTGTCTGCACAATCCACCGCCTCCAAAATTGTCCCGACACCGTCTGCAAAATCGGCCAAGCGATTATCCGTTGCAGGGGCCGAGGCCACGCCGCTTGAACTCAGCACGGTCGCGCAGGCGTTTCCGTTGCCCTGGTCAGCCTATGTGCGCCTGCTTTCGGTGAAGGCGGCCGCTGCGCGTGATTTCTATGAAGCCGAGGCGCTCCGTGAAGGCTGGTCCGTGCGTCAACTCGACCGTCAGGTGAGCAGTCAGCTCTACGAGCGACTGGCGTTGTCCCGCAACAAGGCGACTCTGCTCGGAAAAGCCGCTGAACCGGAACCGGGAGAGTTACTCACACCTGAGGAGGCGATTCGCGATCCGTTCGTCCTTGAGTTCCTCGATATGAAGGACGAGTACTCGGAGTCGGATCTCGAGGCCGGCTTGATCCAGCATCTCGCCGACTTCCTGCTGGAGCTCGGCGATGATTTTGCTTTCATCGGTCGGCAGCGGCGCCTCCGGATCGATGACACCTGGTTCCGTGTCGACTTGGTGTTTTTTCACCGACGACTGCGATGTCTGCTCATTATTGACCTGAAGGTCGGGCGCTTCAGCTATGCCGACGCCGGACAGATGCACCTCTACCTCAATTACGCGCGCGAGCACTGGATGAAGCCCGGGGAAAATCCACCGGTGGGTCTCATCCTATGTGCCGAAAAAGGCGCCGCAGAGGCTCATTACGCGCTCGACAACTTACCGAACAAGGTTCTCGCGGCTGAATATCAGACGGTATTGCCAGACGAAGCCACGTTCGCACGAGAGCTCGAGCGCACCCGAATTGAGCTGGAGCGGCGCGGGCGCGGCACATGAGTTTGCGATACGAATCCGGTATGAAGGGAGCTTAGTTCCGCGGCAAGAATCTCCCGCGGATCCCGAATCCAATGTCATTTCGATCTCGAGTTGAACGCCGAGATCCATTTATGCGAAAACACTCAACCTTGCGTCGTCGGCCGCTCACGAAGGCCCAGCTTCTACCCCTTCCGGCGGAACAGATACGGCGCCTTGCGCTCAAACACCATCTCGCTCTTGCCGCACTCTGTGAAGGCCGCGGCGATGTCGATGCCATCGTTACGTTGTCCAACGTGCTGGCTCTCGCCGTCTGTTTATCTGCTGACGAAGATGCGGAGCCGTGTCGTCGAGCGGGCAACGCGCTTGCTGAATGCATTGCACGCGCCGAGCATGGTGACCCGTGGACTTTGAACGACTCAGAGCGTACGGTGCTCAAGGCGTTGGTCCTTCTCCATGATGAGCAGCTTTCTGTTGTTCCAGTCCATCGCTACCTCGATGCGATGGAGCAATTGCAGCGCACTAACGTACCGGACGTTGGTTTGGCAATTTAGCAGGATGCGCGACCAGTCATCCCGCAAATGCTCTATAAGGTCCTCACAGACAGCCGGAGGAATCCACTGGGCAAAGCGACTTTCTAGATCAGGCGCATCGGAGTGCTTCCCCCAGCTGAAAGTTTCTACGTAGAAACTTTTGCTATCTACGCAAGGAGGTTCGCCGGGCAGTGCTCGCTTGTGTCTCGGACCGCGCTCGGTTTGCCATGCGAAGGTGGCCGAGTCGTTGGCGGCAGAAGTGAAGGGGTCGATAGTAATGACTATGTTACCCTTCATTTCGGGACATCGTATGAAAGCGCTACGCTCGCGGCGCACATAACTAAAGTACGCGTGCCACGATCGCATTCCAAATGCCAGCGCGTCTCGCAGTTCCGCCGTGTCTGATCCGCGGTGGCAAGCGCGTGCGAAACCGGTCGGCCGTTCCGGCCAGTCTCACCGCTCATTCCAGAAATCATGACGAGGCGCCCTCTCGGGGCAATAAACAAGTCGGTCATCGGTCGCCGGGGCCGTGGCCATCGGTCGATCACCGATGTGGCGGGCAGGGAGGACCAGTGCCTGACCACTCGGTCGCTTCTTCGGTCATGCCGTCCATTACCTGCACGTTGCTATACGCTGACGCGCTGTCCGGTGAGTTGCCGCACCCGGCACGCGGTCGTTGGGTAGCGTTCACTGCCGCTCTCACGCGAGAATCGTTAATCGTGCTAGCGGGAGAACGTTTAGCGGTCCATCCCTCAATACATGAGCATTTCATGGGGTTACCAGCAACAGGCGGCGAGGGGAAGAAAGGCTGAGAGCGGCCGAGTTACCTTGTGCTTTTTTTGCACGCGCTCTTCAACATAAGGGGCGTTTTGCCGATATCGGTAAAACCCGACAAAAAAGGAAGCGCACCATGTCAGATACGGTTAGCCGCTTTGCCGGCGCACCCGGCGACCGTCCTCGCGCGCCTGGATCTGGATCGCCCGATCACGCTAACGGAGCAGGCGGAGAGGCAGTGGAGGAATCACCCCAGGGCGAAAATGCCTTTGTCGCCGCACCGCAGCGAAGCGCTAGCCAGTTTCGGCGAGGGTGCCTCGCGATGGCGATGATTGTTGCCGTTGCGTTATTTCTGTGGACAGTGCTCTGGCCGAAACTCGACGGGCACTACCTCGGAGACGCGGGCAGAATCCGCGTTGATGTGGCGTTCGATAACGACCAGACGCACGTGATGCTCTCAGACGATGCCGCTGAAGACAGTGCCGGGCAGCGCTTCGATGGCAGCCGGAGCACGACAACGGTCAGTTTTGGAAAAGACGTGCTCCAGCGCCAGTCGCTGGAATTTCACCCGTTCCGCGGCGGAGCTGGGCAATACACGCTGGTCAGTGGATGCCGCTCGATCGCGCTCTACAAGATCACGCCTGGGACCCGCTTCGTTGCGGCACACCCGTATCTGACGATCCTCGTCGTCACGGCCGGCGTCCTGTTCTTCATGGGCTGGGTGCTGAACCAGAAGGCGATGGGCGAGCCTGAGGCGATCTTCCCGATGTGGCTCGCGTTTTTTGTCGCATTCTTTGCCAGTACCGGGGTGCTCGGCTGGGCCGGCAATGCGGGGATGTTCGGGTTCGACGGCGTACCCCGAAGCCCGGTGGCGCAGGTTATTGTCCAGGGCGCTGAGTGGTTCCTCGCTGTGAACGATGAATGCACGCTCCTGCTGGGCATCCTGGCTATGTTCGTCCTGCCGCAATGGTGCGCATATCTCGCCGCGGGCGCCACCGGCGCGGCCCGGCGCTCGCGCTTTGTGGTCTTCGCGTGGAGATGGGGCGCGCTGTTCATCGCCAAGGCCTTCATCAGTGCATCGGCCGTACTGCTTGGGATTGTCCTCGTCGGCAGCTACTACGCGTGGCTGAACCCCGAGCCGCTCAATGTCTGTGCGAATGCCATGACCGCCCTATTGCTGCTGATCCTCGGAGTGGGGATTTTTTGCACCGTCCCGCTCAAAAAGGCGGAAGGGCAGACTGTTTCGCGCCGCGTTCGGCGGATCCACAAGTGGATGCGCCGCAAGCTGCGCAAGCCTAGGGGAGCGGTCGCGCGGCAGATCGAACTGGAGGTCCGTGAGGCTGCGCGGCGAAAGGACGATCGTCTGTCGTTGGCCTCTGGCGCATGTGGGCGTTCCCAAAGGATGTGGAAGGAATCGCTCGCTGGCACGGCGTCACGGCGCCGGAAATTTCTTCGCGCGCAGCGCCGCCCGTAGGGGCCCGCTCACCGGCGAAGCAGCGGGTATACCTCGCGGCCGTGCTCAATCGCTGCCTTGTAGAGGCATGATTCCGGGCGCTTGCGAGTCGAAACTGCTCTGAAACGAGAACCGTTACATCCGAGCGCGGCAGCGATTGGCCAATAGAATGATCTTCGGCGAAAATCGGAGAACCGGCTTACCAGCGTGGAAGCAAAACTGAAAAAGTGGTGGCCGTGTTGCTGGACCAACTGGCAGAGGCACCTGTCCAGCAATTGCATCTGCCGATTTCGCAGGCGCCGGCTATCAGACGCATGCTGGAAACCCTCTCTGCGGACCCATCTGATCGCACAACGCTTTCCCAGTGGGCTGCCCGACTTGCGATGAGCGACAGAACCCTAGCCCGACTCGTGGTTCGCGAGACGGGCTTGACGTTTGGACGCTGGCGCCAGCAACTGCATCTCATTGTCGCCCTTCGGCAACTGACCGACGGGACGTCGGTCCAGCAGGTGGCGGGACTTCTGGGCTACGACTCGGTGACGGCGTTTATCACCATGTTCAAAAAGGCGCTGGGCAAGTCGCCAACCCAGTATTTCGCCAGCCTGCGCAACCGCGACCCCGAAGCCCCGTAGGCATCCGCGCTCTGCATCCAACGAATGAGCGGGTTTTCACCTACAGGTCGGTATTTTTGTATTCCTTGACAGCGGTTCGGCGGCGCAACTAAGATCGATTCACATAAAGTACGTGTACGTATTTTATGCCGACGCAGCTGCCTGCCGCTGACGGACGGAACCGAGCGTCTTGACGTTCCCGCAGCCCCATACCGATCCGTAAGGTTTTGGAGCGCTACACCTGCTCTGCAAGCGGTTCTTGTCGGGCGACATGGTTCCGTTCGGGGCGTCGTCCAATAGCCAGTTTAATTCGGTATGCGAAATTTAAAATGCATCATTCATGTCAGGAGACTCATGTGAGCGCCCCATCCATCATCGGCTCCCAACCTATGCGAGACACGGATTACTCGATCTGGGCGCTCGCATATTGCCAGGCAGATATGCCGCAGGACTTTTTCGGCGGCGCCGGCATCTACAGCAACGCCGGCACCATCCGGATTCCCATGATCTACACATTGCTGGTCGGGGGCGAGGTCGGCGGTAAGCAGCATGTTGCGCTCGTCGACTGCGGATTTCGCAATGACCATTGGCTGACGCGCTACCCGTTCTCGAGCTGGGAAGAGCCGCGAGACGTATTGGGACGCATCGGTTTTGCGCCGGAGGACGTCGATACGATCCTGGTGACACACATGCACTTCGACCATATGGGAAATTTCGAAGCCTTCCCGAACGCAAAGCTGTATGTGCAGCTCGATGAGTATCTGGGCTGGTCGCAGGCGGTCTGTGCGGTGCATCAGCACGAGACCGAAGAAGAGAAGGCGTGGGTGTTCTCCTCGTTCGATCCGATGGATTTGATCCGCGCGGCGCAGGGCGTTTCGGAAGGTCGCATCAAGTTCATCCGCGGCGACGAAGAGGTCTTGCCAGGCATCACGGCCCGCCTCGCCAAGGACAGTCATACGTTCGGTTCGCAGTGGTTCGAAGTGAATACACGCAACGGCCCGTTTGTCGCTGCCGGTGACATTGTTTACTGGTACTCGAATATCGACCGCATGTGGCCGCCCGGCTATCACCAGGGCAACGCGTTCAATCAGATTCACGTTTACCGCCAGATGCGCGATCTACTCAAGCAGAAGACGGAGCGCGTCATCCCCGGTCACGATCCGGAGGTCTGGAATCGTCACTCGTCCTGGGAAGCACCGCCGAACGGGAATCAGATTGCCGAGGTCAATCTGAAAGAAGGGGATACGTCACGGCGCCCCGATGTAAGCGCGTCGAAGATCATCAGTATCTGAACCCGGTGCGTTTCGCGGACGGGGCGCGGCACTCGCAAACCCGTCCGCCTGCCGGTGCCGACATCGCGGCGTCGGCGGACGACCGAATCCAAAACCTGCAAACTTTCAGGGTAACCATGCATCGCGAAATTGTTTCGTCGAACGTTCTGCCAACGCCACGTTTTCGCTATAGCCCCGTCGTGCGGGTCGGCCCCTTCGTTTTTGTCTCTGGCCTCGTTGGACTGGACCCGTCGACCGGCACTCTCGCTGACGGCGGCGCATATGGGCAGACGGTGCAAATTCTCCGAAACCTGAAGCGGCTATGTGATGAACAGAGTTGGGCGCTTTCGGACCTGATCGTGGCGCGGGTGTTCTGTGCGAACACGGCGGACGCCGCGGCGGTGAACAAAGCGTGGGAGGAAGCGTTCGAACATGTCGAGCCGCCCGCCAGAACGGTTGCGACTGTCAGCGGATTGCCGCTTGGGGCTGCCGTGGAGATCGAATTTCAGCTCTTGCCAGGGGAGCGGCGGAGTTGAGCGCCGTCGTCGTGAGAGATGCATCGGGAGCACGTCCAGCGTGCCCCGATTTCCGATGCGTGCAAGGACTGCGGTTACAAACCCGCTTCGGGCTCCGATTCGACGATCAGTTTCAGGCACTTCACAAAAAGCGGCCGGTATTCTTCCGGTAGTTTATCAAGCAGCTTTTTCTCGACTCCGGCGTCTCGCGGCAGCACACGGTTCAGCGTCTCGATGCCGTTCTTGGCGATGTGCAGGCGATAAGCTCGCTGGTCGTCTTCCGAAGGACTCCGTACGAGCATCTCGTTCGCGCAGAGCCTTTTCACCATCTCCGCGATCGTGTTTCGGTCCATGTGCAACTGGTCGGCCAACTCGCTTTGCTTCAGACCGGGGTGTTGAGCAACCACCACGAGGGCAGCCTTTTGCCGCGGCGTCAGCGATTCGGATGCGAATTCCCGGCTGAATATGTCTTCGGCAATGAAGTGTGCTCGCCTCAGCAGGTGAGAGGCGACCTCTTCCAAGCGGAAGTGATCCAGAGCATGTTGTGCTTCCTTTGACAGGCCGATCGAGCTGGAATCCGCCGACTTGTTCTTTGCGGGTTTGTCGTTCTTCTTGGGTGAAGGCATAGGAAAGAAGACAGTCGAATGAGAAAGAGGTCGTTCGGGTAATCGGGCTCCAGACGTGAGACGAAGTGAAAGGAACACGAATACGGTGAAAGGAAACAGTTGCCATTATCGATGGTTCGGCTGCGCGGTTCAACTGGCATGGGACCGCGATCGGGAGCCGGCGCACGACTGGCCAACGTGCATAGGAGAAGCCATTTCGGCTGCGCGCGGTTCGATGGCGGCGGCGTCGCTCATCGACACGTCGGCGGTTCTCCGACGCTCAAGAACACGCCCATAACTTACGTACACGTATTATATTGATTCAATGACATGTTGCGGTGGTTCGTCGTGGTGCGGCAAAAGCGACGATCATGTCCATTGCTTCATCGTGGGCCCTTTCCAGTCTCACACGGTGCGCGAAACGCCCTTTAAAAGTGCAGGACTCCCCTTGTTCTCATGAGCAGGCCCCATCAATCTCGAACCGACTGGATTGATGGGCCGTCGGCAGGGTTTGTACCTACGTCGTATGCAAATTTGAACCCTTGACACCACGGCGACACGGCTCCTATCATCGAACCAACAAAGTACGTATACGTACATTTATGATTCGAGAGAAAGGCGGCGGTAGCGGAGAAGGTGCAAGACGGCTAAGCGGTTTTCAAACCATAAACCGGTCATGGACGAGCGTCCGATTCGAAGGATGACGTCAACGAAAGAAGCCAAAGGGCGGCGGCCGTGATCAATGTGAACGTTCCACTTCCAAAAAGGTAGGAGAGAAAGTATGGCCACCGGAGAAATCGTCAGCGGTTTGCTGGCACCCCATCCTCCGCACATGCTCTATGCGGAGAACCCGCCCCAGAACGAACCCAAATCGTCGGGCGGCTGGGAGCAGCTGCGCTGGGCATACGAGCGGGCGCGCAAGAGCCTGGACGAGCTGAAGCCGGACGTATTGCTGGTTCACTCGCCGCACTGGATCACATCGGTGGGGCACCATTTTCTCGGCGTCGAGCACCTGTCGGGGCGATCGGTCGATCCGATCTTTCCGAACCTGTTCCGCTTCGAATATTCGCTGAACGTCGACGTCGAACTGGCCGAGGCGTGTTGCGAAGAAGGCCGCAAGCTGGGCCTCGAGACGAAGATGATGCGCAATCCGCGCTTCCGTGTGGACTATGGAACCATCACCACGCTCCACATGATCCGCCCCCAATGGGACATTCCGGTGGTCGGTATCTCGGCAAACAACACGCCTTACTACCTGAGCATGAAGGAAGGTTTGGCCGAGATGGATTTGCTGGGGCAGGCGACGCGTGAAGCGATCATCAAGTCGGGCAAGCGCGCGGTCCTGCTCGCGTCCAATACGCTGTCGCACTGGCACTTTCATCAAGAGCCGGTTCCGCCGGAAGACATGAGCCAGGAGCACCCGTTCAGCCACGCCGGCTATCAATGGGATATGCGCATGATCGACCTGATGCGTCGCGGGGAAATGAAGGAGGTGTTCCGCCTGCTGCCGCAATTCATCGACGAGGCGTTCGCGGAAGTCAAGTCCGGGGCGTTTACCTGGATGCATGCGGCGATGCAGTACCCGGAACTGGCCGCGGAGTTGCATGGTTACGGCACCGTCATCGGCACGGGCAATGCCGTGATGGAGTGGAACCTCGTCAAGGCCGGTCTTGCGCACGAAGCTACGGTGTCCTGATAGAAGGCGCGCAAACGAGCTTCCTTGGTCCCTTTCTAGAGTGTGAACATCATGTCTATTGTTTCCGCGTTCATTGTTCCCGGTAGTCCTCTGCCCGAGCTTCGTTCCGACGTGCCGGGATGGCACAAATTCAAGCAGGCCATGCAACAGGCCGGCGCTGCATTGAAAGCGTCGAAACCCGATGTCGTGCTGGTGTACTCGACACAATGGTTCGCCGTGCTTGACGAAATCTGGTTGACGCGACGGCGCAGCCAGGACGTACACGTCGACGAGAACTGGCACGAGTTCGGCGACTTGAAGTACGACCTCTATAGCGACGTGGATCTCGCGACGCTGTGCATTCAGTCTTGCCAGAACCAGGGTATCAACGCGCGCGGCGCGGATTACCTGAATTTCCCGATCGATACGGGCACGATCGTCGCCAGCAGTGGCTTGGGGATCGGAGGAGAGGATCTGCCGCTGGTGGTGGCGTCCAACAATCTCTACGACAACGGCGAAGCGACGGCAAAGCTGGCTTCCATTGCGGTGTCCAGTGCGCAGCAGCAAGGGAAGAAGGTCGCCGTCGTGGGTGTGGGGGGACTGTCCGGGAGCGTTTTCACGAAGGACATCGATCCTGCCACCGATCACATCGTCAAGCCCGAGGAAGACGAGTGGAACCGGCGGATGCTGGCGCTGTTTGAAGCAGGAGATTCCGACTCGATTCGCGAGTTGTTCCCCGCCTACGCAAAAGGCGCGCGTGTCGACATGGGCGGCAAGCACTTCAGTTGGGTGCTCGGTGCGCTCGGCGGCAGTTTCGCGGGCGCCACGGTTCACCACTACGGCCCGCTGTATGGGAGCGGTGCTGCAGTCATTGAATTCCGGATCTGATCCCGGGGCCGAACGGGGGCTCGCCCGTTCGGTCACCGTTCGAACCGGAAGCTAATCAGATCGACATGTGCGGCGAAAGCCGCCAGTCAGCGTAACCAAGGTAAAACGGATGAAGCACTATCGAAATTTTGTGGATGGCCGATGGGTCGAAAGCACGCGGACGTTCGAAGATATCAGCCCTGTCGACGGTTCTCTGGTTGCGATAGTCCATGAGGCAAGCCGGGATCTGGTGGATCAGGCGGTCAAGGCCGGGCACCGGGCAGTCGCGGGCGAGTGGGGGCGCACCGGAACGGTGGAGCGGGTCGCCATGCTGCGCCGTATCGCCGACGAGATGGAACGCCGCCAGGACGATTTCCTTGCCGCCGAGATGGCGGATACCGGCAAGCCTCTTGCGATGGCGTCGAGCATCGATATCCCTCGGGGCATCGCGAACTTCCGCGCGTTCGCCGATATGCTCGCCACCGCGCCGCTCGACAGCCATCGGCTGGACCTCGCCGACGGCGGCTACGCACTCAACTACGCTGCACGCAAGCCATTGGGCGTCGTGGGCGTGATTTCCCCATGGAACTTGCCGCTGCTGTTGCTGACCTGGAAGGTGGCACCGGCGCTGGCGTGCGGTAACGCCGTGGTGGTTAAGCCTTCCGAGGAAACGCCCGGCAGCGCGACGTTGCTCGCCGAGGTCATGGAAGCGGCCGGCGTACCGCCCGGCGTGTTCAACCTGGTCCACGGTTTTGGGCCTGACTCTGCCGGCGAGTTCATCTCGCGTCATGCGGATATCAGCGCCATCACGTTTACCGGAGAGTCGCGCACGGGTACGACGATCATGCGCGCAGCGGCAGAGGGCGTGAAGCCGGTCTCGTTCGAGCTGGGCGGCAAGAATGCGGCGATCATCTTCGCCGACTGCGATTTCGACAAGATGCTCGACGGCATGATGCGCGCGCTATTCCTCAATAGCGGCCAGGTGTGCCTGTGTTCGGAACGCGTCTATGTCGAGCGGCCGATCTTCGATCGATTCTGCGCGGCGCTGGTCGAGCGGATCAAAGCGATGAAGATCGACTGGCCCGACGATCCGGGCACGCACATGGGGCCGCTCATTTCGGCCAAGCATCGCGACAAGGTGATGAGCTACTTCGGCCTCGCGCGCGACGAAGGGGCAACGTTCCTGACGGGCGGCAAGGCGCTGCGTTTCGGCGACGAGCGTGACGGCGGTGCATGGGTCGAGCCGACGGTGATCACCGGCCTGCCGGACGATGCGCGATCGGTGCGCGAGGAAATCTTCGGGCCGATCTGCCATGTTGCGCCGTTCGACAGCGAACGCGAAGTGATCGCCCGCGCGAACGATACGCGGTACGGCCTCGCGGCGACGATCTGGACGTCGAACCTGAGCCGTGCGCATCGTGTGAGCGAGTCAATGCGCGTGGGTATCAGCTGGGTCAATACCTGGTTCCTGCGCGACCTGCGCACGCCGTTCGGTGGGGCGGGCCTGTCCGGTATCGGACGCGAGGGCGGGGTGCATTCGCTCAATTTCTATTCGGAGCTGACCAACGTCTGCGTGCGCGTTGACGAGGAGATCGAGCATGTCTGAACGAGTCCAACACGTGGCCGACCTGCTCGATCAGGCGGCCAGAACGGGGCAGCCGATTGCGCCGGTGCGTGAGCACTTTACCGGCGGCATCGCGGAGGCATACGCGGCACAAGACCTGAATACGCAGCGTCAGGTGCGCGAAGGGCGCCGGGTGACCGGCCGCAAGATCGGACTGACCTCGCTCGCTGTGCAGAAGCAACTGGGCGTGGATCAGCCCGACTTCGGCACGCTGTTCGACTCGATGGCGGTCAACGACAACGAGGAAATGGCCTGGTCCCGGCTGATGCAGCCGAAGTGCGAGGCCGAGGTGGCGCTGGTGCTCGAGCGCGACCTCGACGGCGAACACATCGTCATGACCGATCTGCTGGCGGCGACCGCGTACGTGCTGCCGGCCATCGAAGTGGTCGGCAGCCGCATCGCGAACTGGGACATCACGATTCTCGACACCATTGCGGACAACGCATCCGCGAGCCTCTACGTGCTGGGGCAGCGTCCGGTCAAGCTTGCCGAACTGGACCTGAGGCTCGCGGGCATGATCATGGAGCGCAAGGGCGACGCCGTGTCGCTCGGCGTTGGTGCGGCGTGTCTCGGTCATCCATTGAACGCGGCGCTGTGGCTCGCGCGGACCCTCGTCGAGATGGGCACGCCGCTCCGTGCCGGCGATGTGGTGCTGACCGGGGCGCTCGGGCCGCTGGTCACGGTTTCCGCCGGTGATGTGATCGAGGCGCGCATCCAGGGTCTCGGTAGCGTGCGCGCGCGCTTTGCCGAGGCCGGTTGAGGAGATTTCATGAAAATTCAACGTATCGCCAAGCGTCTCGACGATGCTGCAGTGAGCAGGCAGGCTACGCCGCAATTGACCGGCGACGATGCCGTGACGCTTGAAGAAGCCTATGCCGTGCAACGGGCGCTGATTGGCCATCGCCTGGCGCGTGGAGCGAATCAGATCGGCATCAAGATGGGGTTCACGAGCCGGGCCAAGATGGCGCAGATGGGCGTCTCCGATCTGATCTGGGGGCGGCTCACGTCCGACATGTGGGTCGAGGAAGGCGGCAGCATCGCGCTGTCCGACTACGTTCATCCGCGAGTCGAGCCGGAGGTGTGCTTTCTGCTGGGCAAGCGCCTCGAAGGCAAGGTCACGCCGCTGCAGGCTCTCGCCGCGGTCGAGGCGGTTGCTCCCGCGCTGGAAGTGATCGACTCGCGCTACCGCGACTTCAAGTTCTCGCTGCCCGATGTCGTGGCCGACAACGCTTCGTCTTCAGGTTTCGTGGTGGGGCCGTGGCACGCGCGGGACACCGATGTGAGCAACCTGGGGCTGGTGATGTCCTTCGATGGTCGCCCTGTGGAGATGGGGACTACCGCTGCCATCCTCGGCGCGCCGATTCGTGGCTTGGTCGCTGCCGCGCGCCTGGCGGCGGAGCAAGGCGAGGCGCTCGAAGCAGGCAGTCTCATTCTGGCAGGAGCGGCAACCGCGGCGGTCGCGTTGCGCCCCGGCGTGGCGGTGAGCTGCGAGTTTCAAAACACGGGCAAGGTGGCGTTCAACGTCCGGCGCGAGGAGTGAACGGTATGACAGATGCAGTCCAACAGCACGCGGCGGTCGTGGAGGGCAAAGCCCGGCCGCTCGGCGCGTATCCGCACATCAAGCGCGCAGGGGACTTCCTGTTCGTATCGGGTACGAGTTCCCGGCGCGCCGACAACACCATTGCAGGCGCCGAAGTCGATTCGTCGGGCAGAGCACGGCCGGACATCGAGGTACAGACGCGAGAGGTCATTCAGAACATTCGCGACATCCTCCGCAGCGCCGGCGCCGACCTGAAGGATGTGGTCGAGGTGTGCAGCTATCTGGTCAACATGAACGACTTCCCGGCGTACAACCAGGTCTACTCGGAATTCTTCGATGTGGAAGGGCCGACGCGCACGACCGTGGCCGTGCATCAGCTACCTCATCCTCATCTCGTGATCGAAATGAAGGTCGTGGCATACAAGCCAGTCAGTTGAAGTGAAGGAGGTACTCCACGACGTTCGCGGCGGCCGGCATGGCGCCGCGTCCGTGGTACTTCCCACAAGCGAAAGGAAGAATATCGTGTCAGAGAATCGCGTTCTCGCGGCGATCATCGGGTCGGGCAACATCGGCACCGACTTGATGATCAAGATCCTGCGTCATGGCAAGTTCCTGAAAATGGGCGCCATGGTCGGCATCGATCCACAATCGGATGGCCTGGCGCGCGCGGCGCGTCTCGATGTACCGGTAACGGCAGGCGGCATCGACGGCCTCCTCGCAATGCCCAATTTCGGCGATATCCGCATCGTGTTCGACGCGACGTCGGCAGGTGCGCACAAGCGTCACAACGAACTGCTCCAGGCAAGGGGTGTCCAGGTGATCGACCTCACGCCTGCCGCGATCGGCCCGTACGTGATTCCGGCGATCAACATCGACGCGCATCTCGATTCGCCGAACATCAACATGGTGACGTGCGGCGGGCAGGCCACCATTCCGATGGTGAAGGCCGTCTCGCGCGTGGCGAGGGTGCATTACGGCGAAATCATCGCATCGATCTCGAGCAAGTCGGCCGGCCCCGGCACGCGGGCGAACATCGACGAGTTCACCGAGACCACGTCGAAGGCGATCGAGGTGATCGGCGGCGCCGCGCGCGGCAAGGCCATCATCATCCTCAACCCGGCCGAGCCGCCGCTCATCATGCGCGACACCGTGTTCACGCTATCGGAAATGGCGGATACGAAGGCCATCGAGAAAAGCATCGCCGAGATGGTGGAGTCCGTCCAGGGCTATGTGCCGGGATACCGGCTGAAGCAGCGTCTCCAGTTTGAGGAAATCTCCGCGGCGAACCCGTTGAACGTGCCGGGCCTCGGAAAGCTGTCGGGCTTGAAGACCACCGTCTTTCTGGAAGTCGAAGGGGCTGCGCACTACCTTCCTGCTTATGCGGGCAATCTCGACATCATGACCTCCGCCGCGCTCGCGTGTGCCGAGCGTTTCGCGCAGACGCGCCTGGTAGAAGCCACCTGAGGACCGCATCATGAGCAAGAAGCTTTACATTTCCGACGTCACGCTGCGCGACGGCAGCCATGCCGTGCGTCATCAATACAGCATCAAGAACGTTCGCGAGGTCGCGCAGGCGTTGGACGACGCGCGGGTGGACAGTCTGGAAGTCGCCCACGGCGACGGTTTGTCGGGTTCCAGTTTCAACTACGGCTTCGGTGCGCACACCGATGTCGAGTGGATCGAAGCCGTGGCAGATACAGTCAAGCACGCGAAGGTCGCGACGTTGCTGATTCCCGGTGTCGGTACCGTGCATGACTTGCGCAATGCCTATGACGCCGGCGCTCGCGTGGTACGCGTCGCCACGCACTGCACAGAAGCCGACGTTTCGAAGCAGCACATCGAATTTGCCCGCAATTTGGGGATGGACGCGGTCGGGTTCCTGATGATGAGCCACATGAACACACCGCAAAAGCTCGCGGAGCAGGCGAAGCTCATGGAGAGCTATGGCGCTTCGTGCGTGTATGTGGTCGATTCGGGCGGCGCATTGAGCATGAACGACGTACGCGATCGCTTCCGCGCGTTCAAGGATGTGCTGAGGCCGGAAACGCAAACCGGCATACATGCCCACCACAATCTCAGTCTGGGCGTAGCAAACTCCATCGTTGCCGTGGAGGAGGGGTGCGACCGTATCGATGCCAGCCTGGCGGGAATGGGCGCCGGTGCAGGTAATGCACCGCTGGAGGTATTCATCGCCGCGGTAGAACGTATGGGCTGGAACCACGGTTGCGATCTGTACAAGCTCATGGACGCCGCGGACGACATCGTCCGTCCGTTGCAAGACCGGCCGGTGCGCGTCGATCGCGAAACGCTCGCGTTGGGCTATGCCGGCGTGTACTCGAGCTTTCTGCGCCACGCGGAAGCTGCCGCAGCTCGATACGATCTGAAGACGGTCGACATTCTCGTCGAGCTCGGGCGCCGCAAGATGGTCGGCGGCCAGGAAGACATGATCGTCGACGTCGCGCTCGATCTTCAGAATGCGCGATCCAGTTCAGCGGCCGCGGCTGATCGCTGACCTAGCCTTACTCTCGGAACCCGGAAAATGAGCGATTCGAAGCGGATTCAGACTGCGTCTCACTGGGGCGTCTATGACGTTCACCTGAAGGACGGTGAAATCTCGGGCGTGACTGCGTTCAACGAGGATCCGGGCCCACCTGCTCTGATTCAGGCACTGCCGCAGATGGTGCGCAGTCCGCTGCGCATCGATCAGCCATACGTTCGCGCCGGGTATTTGAAGAGCCGGGAGGCGTCTCGAGCGGGGCGCGGCGCGGAACCATTCGTTCCGGTCACGTGGGACGTCGCGATGGATCTGGTCGAAGACGGGCTGCGCAGAGTCAAGTCCGAGTTCGGCAATGAAGCGATATATGGCGGCTCCTACGGTTGGGCAAGCGCAGGGCGGCTGCACCATTCCCCCAGCGTTCTGAAGCGATTCCTGGGACTATTCGGCGGCTACGTCGACAAACGGGGCAACCACAGCTTTGGCGCGGCGATGCACATCGCGCCGTATGTGATCGGTTCGTCCGACGTCACGTCGATGGCTGTCCCGTGGGTGCATATTGCCGAGCATACGGAACTTGTCGTGATGTTCGGTGGCGCCCACGTCAAGAACATGCAGATCGACGCGGGCGGTGCCGCGGTCCATGAAGCCGAGCAGTGGATCGAGCGCATCGCGCGCTCGAACGTCGAGTTCGTCAACATCAGCCCGGCCCGCGACAACGTATCCGAACTGCTGAAGGCAGACTGGCTGCCGATCGTTCCGAACACCGATACTGCGATGATGCTGGGGCTTGCGCATGTGCTGGTGAGCGAGAACCTGCATGACAAGCGATTCCTCGATGTCTACTGCGAGGGGTTCGAACCGTTCAGGCGTTATCTGCTGGGCGAAACGGACCACGTGCCCAAGGATGCGGCATGGGCGTCGCGCATTTGCGGCGTGGACGCGGACACCATTCGCGATCTTGCTCGCAGGATGGCGGCGCATAAAACGCTGATTGCGACAGCCTGGTCGGTCCAGCGCGCCGATCATGGCGAGCAGCCGGTATGGATGACGATCGCGCTGGCCAGTCTGCTGGGGCAGATCGGCGAGCCCGGTTGCGGGTTTAGCTTCGGTATCGGCGCCGTTGCGGGGATTGCCGTCCGCCGGCCGCGCGACATTCCGCGTCCGACGTTTTCTCTCGGTCCCAATCCCGTACGCGCGTACGTTCCGGTTGGACGCGTGGCGGACATGCTGCTCAATCCGGGGTCCGAGCTCGAATACGACGGGTCGACGATCCGGATGCCCGATATCAAGCTGATCTATTCGGTTGGCGGCAACCCGTTCCATCACAACACGAATCTCAACCGGTTCGTGCAAGCCTGGCGCCGGCCGGATTTCGTGGTCGTGCATGAACCGTGGTGGAACCCGCCGGCCCGATATGCCGATGTCGTGTTGCCGGCGACGACAACCATGGAGCGCAACGACATCCTCGCGACGGAATTGCAGCGTCACTGGATCGCGATGCATCAGGTGATTCCTCCCGTCGCACAGTCGCGGAACGATTTCGACGTATTTGCGGAACTGTCGGAACGGATGGGCTTCGGGGACGCTTATACCGACGGACGCAACGAGATGGAATGGCTGCGCCACATGTATGCTCAAGCTCGCGAACGCGCGATCGGTCTGGGCTATGCGCCGCCGGATTTCGATTCGTTCTGGGAGCAAGGGTCGTATGAGTTCCCATCCAGCGACGAGTATCTGGAGCCGGCGCTATTGGCCGATTTCCGCGCCGATCCCGCCGCACATCGCCTCAAGACGCCTTCCGGAAAGATCGAACTCTTTTCGCAGCGGATAGCGGAATACGGGTATGACGATTGTCCTGCGCATCCGAGCTGGCTGGAACCGGCCGAATGGCTCGGCGGCGAAAAGGCTGCAAGATTCCCGCTGCATCTGCTGTCGAATCAGCCCGCCGGCAAGCTGCATAGCCAGCTCGATCCCAGCCCGGTCAGCGTTCAGTTCAAGCGCGATGGCAGAGAGGTGTTGAGTCTCTCACCGCGAGACGCCGCCGAGCGCGGTATCGAAGACGGCAATATCGTCCGCGTCTATAACGATCGCGGGGCATTTCTCGCATCGGCGCGGGTGAGCGAGGATTTGATGAACGGCGTGGCGCAAATTCCGACAGGCGCATGGTTCGACCCTGAAGACCCCAGTGCCGATTGCTCTCTCGAGAAGCACGGCAATCCCAACGTAGTGACGCTCGACAAGGGTACATCCCGGTTGGGACAAGGATCGGTCGCGCAAACGGTCCTGATCGAGGTCGAGAAGTTCGCGCAGCCGCCGCGCGTCACTGCGTTCGACCTTCCCCTGTTTTCCTCCGAGTAATGTCGGAACGTCGTTCCGGCCGCCGCGAAGGCAAATCGAAAACCATCGAATTAAGGAGAGGGCCGTGCCTTTGATACAGGTCATGCTCATCGACGGCCGGACTACGGCCGAGAAAACAGCGCTGATCGCCGGTTTGACCGAAGCAGCTGTGACCGCGCTGGATGCACCGAGAGAGTCGGTGCGGGTCATCGTGCAAGAGGTGCCGGCCGCACACTGGGGCGTCGGCGGTGTACCGAAGTCTTCAGTCGCCGCCCGCTCGCCGCCAGGGAAGGACGCATAGCGTCGACCTGATTCCGAAGGCGTAGGCGGAGCGGCGCCTCAAGGGTTTCCGATAGTCTTGACACTCAAATTTTCGGTGATTAAATTCAAAGATAAATACGACGTACACGTACTTAGTCGGGCGTACCTATGCATGCTTTGATGTGGTTGTGACGGTCGGGAACTGCATTCTCTGAGCGACATCCGGGCCGGGGAGTCTCTGGAAGCGGTGCTCCCGTCCGTCCCCGGGAAGCTGAGGATGTCATGAACACTTATCCGAGTTTGTACAACGGCACGCGGGACGCCTTCGAGCATTTTGGCGTTCACTTCGAAGGCAGAATGAATCGAGAAAGCGTGATCGATCTGGTAGGGCAAGCAATCAAGCCGCACGAGATGTCGGTTGCCGGAGGTCGCGGCGAGATCGACGCGGCGCTGCGCTCACTCAAGATCGGCAGTTTGCGCGTCTTCTATCTGCAGTATGGAGCGGAAGTCCAGGTCGACTGTGACGAGCTGGAAAGCTTCACGCTGGTTCAGATGCCCGTTCGCGGCACCTCACTCTACTCGGTCGGAAAGCAGCTGGTGTCGGGCAGTCCCGATGTCGCTGCCATCCTGTCGCCTCAAGAGGCGATACAGCTGCAATTTTCGGCCGAGTTGGAACAAATCGTTGTCCGTATAGAACAGAAGGCGCTGGAGCGCGCGTGCATGGAGCATATCGAATTGCTTCCCAGGCAAGGTTTGCGCTTTCAACCGAAATTGTGCCTTTTCGGGCCAGCCGGCCAGGCGTGGCTGGCTACGCTCTCTTACGTTCTTCAGGTAAGTGCGGCGTGTCCCGACTTGCTCGCGCGCCCCGCCTATTGCGAACGCTGGGAGCGTCTGCTGATCGATACGCTGTTGCTCGCGCAACCCAGCAACTGGTCGGAAAACCTGAATGACATGTGCGACCGTAGGACGGTCAGGCCGGCCTACGTCAAGCGCGCGGAGGACTATATGCGGGCGCATCTCGCTGAGGCGACCTCGGTGGAGCAGATTGCCCGTGCCGTCGGAGTGAGTCCAAGGGCGCTTTTTTATGCGTTCCGCCAGACGCACGGTCAGTCGCCGATGTCGTTTTTGCGTGACCTGCGCCTGAAGGCCGTTCACGCCGAACTCACCGCGGGCGACCCAGCGACGACGCGTCTGACGGAAGTGGCGTTGCGTTGGGGTTTCGAACATTACGGTCACTTCACGTCGCACTATCGCCGTCGATTCGGTGTACGCCCTCAGGATACGTTGAAGGACGTGGGCCGCTTTGGGCTTGCGGAGCACGATGGTCGGATCGAACACATCGAGGCTTTCACGGGCTAGCGAGGGCATGCTTGCGGCGCGTACGAGACCCGGTTTTTCAAGTGACATGGAGCAAGCAATGACTGAACCGCACGAAGCTCTCGATCTCGCCGGATACTTCAAGCGTATCGGCTATCAATCGGCCGAGCCGCCGGCTGGACCTACCCTCGACAGGTTGTGTTTACTGCATCGGTTGCATCCCGAGGCAATCCCTTTTGAAAATCTCGACGTATTGCTCGGCCGACCGGTGCGAATCGACCTCGCATCGATCCAGCGGAAGCTGGTGCAAGCCGGTCGGGGCGGGTACTGCTTCGAGCACAATCTGCTTTTTCGACACGTGCTCGGACTGCTGGGTTATACAGTACGAAGCTGCGCCGCGCGCGTGCTGTGGGGCCACGACGCATCATTCGGCATGCCGCCGCGTACGCACATGTTCTTGCTTGTCGAGATAGATGGGGAGCGCTATCTGGCCGATGTCGGCTTCGGCGGGATGACGCTGTCCGCCCCGCTCTTGCTGCAGACGAATCTCGAACAGACGACACCGCACGGCGTATTCCGGATTCAGGATTCGCCCTTTGAGGCCGGAGCCGATCGTGCAGGCCTACCGGCCTTCGTGCTGCAGGCCCAGGTGGAGGATCAGTGGAAGCCGGTGTACCGCTTCGATCTTGACCCGCAGTACCCGGTCGACTACGAAATGTCGAATCACTTCGTGTCGACATATCCGAGCTCGCTGTTCGTGAGCAACCTGCTTGGGGCTCGCCTTGCGCCGGGCAGGCGTATCGGACTTTTCAACCGCATGCTGCATATCCACGACCAGCAAACCGGGACGCACAAGCGGGAATTGTCGGGTGCACAAGAACTGCGCAGCGTCCTTCGCGGTGAACTAGGTATCACTTTGCCCGAGGAGTCCGCCGCACTCGACGCGGCGCTCGCACGCCTTCCGTGAAAGGGCGGTAACGCGACACGCCATCTCGGCCAGTACGGCCGCGCCCCGAGGGCGTCGTGCGCCCCTCTGGCGCGGTAAGGCCGTCAATGCCCAGCCAGTCGTTCCTGGTAAGCGGGCGACCGAATCTCTCTTTCGCTCACGGGATTTATGTTGCCGAAACTGGATGGCGGCGCGATTTGTGTCGCCGGACGATAGGTTCAAGCGGGTCCCGTGTTCGACGCCATTTTCGCGCCTACCCGCCCCATACGGTTCCACGGCGTGGTACCGCGCGCTGAAACAACTGGAGAGAAACGAAGGTGCAAAGAAAGTCTGTTTTGACCGTCGCAGAGGTTGAACGAATCATGGATGCGGCACGTGCCGAGGCCGAATCGAACCAATGGCCGGTAGCGATTGCCGTGGTCGATGATGGTGGTCATCTGCTTGGTTTGCTTCGGCTCGACGATTGCGCGCCGATCGCCGCCGAAATGGCTATTGGAAAAGCACGTACGTCGGTGCTCGGACGCCGCGAGTCGCGGATGTACGAGGAAATGATCAACGCCGGCAGAACGGCATTTGTCAGCGCGCCTCTCGTCGCGGCGCTGGAGGGTGGCGTGCCGGTCGTTGTCGACGGGCAGGTGGTGGGCGCCATTGGTGTCTCGGGTGTCAAGCCTGGTGAAGACGCCCGGATTGCGAAGGCGGGAGCGAATACGCTTGCCCGTTGACGCAGGTTGTCGGTGCCACCGTGGTACGAGCTGGCACGGAACCCACGAAGCTCGCCACGTGTTTCGCCTTCAATCGCGGGGCCTGAACACCGCTTTGATTCAGCATGGATTGACTGATGAACGCTACAAATTTGCTTCTGCTTGATTGCAGCCCGCGGAACGACAACTCGACGAGCCGGTACTTCACCGAGCATTTGCTGCCTACGTTGACGGCCCGCACCGGACGAAACATTCGGGTGACACGGCGCAAGATCGGCACCGAGCCGCTGCCGCCTCTTACAGCCGAGTATGCCGAATCTCTGCTCTTGCCTGCCGCGGAGGCAAGAGAGTGGTATGGCGCGGCGCTTGCTGTTTCCGATCAACTGATTCAGGAGCTCGACGCAGCGGACGTACTGTGGATTTCGACCCCCGTGCATAACTTCACAGTGCCAGCGGCGCTTAAGACCTGGATCGACCTTGTCGTTCGCCGCGACGTAACGTTCGTGGCAACGGAAAAAGGCAAGGTCGGCTTGTTGCGCGATCGCCCGACGTATATTGCGGTCACGTCCGGCGGCGCGATGTTTCACGAGCCGCCCCGCCAACCGGATTTCTTTCGCCCTTACCTGACCACCGTGTTGGGCGTGATTGGTATCAAAGACATTACCTTCGTGCATGCCACCGGCCTCGCTTTTGTTGAAGAGCCGCTTGTCGTGCTCGAAGAAAAAGCGGCGCAATGGACTATCCGCGATTGAAGCAACCGTGATCACATCGATGCGAGATGACGACTATGTCGACACTGCGGCTTGTGGTCGGCACGGGGTGACGCTCTTCGACTGAATGGTGGGAAATGTGGTGTGCGCAACGCGCGGTGTTATGAATAGGAATACGAATGTTTTAGCTCTTAAGCGGAGTCAATTTTTACCGAGTTGAGCGACGGAGGCGGCCGATATGAGCAAGGTGGGTTTGCCGTTTAACGTCGTTTGATCCGAATTGTGGTTTCCCCTATAGACAGTATTAAATCGGCCGACTATTTCCATATAGTACGTATACGTACATATGTGTTGGGTGTGACCTTCGAGCCACCGGGCCAGCGAGTGACTAGCGGTATCAACAGGAGCGAGAGATGAAGGAAGAAAGTTTGAGCGTGAAGATGGAGGACCACGCACTGGAGCCCGTGCCGGACGATGCTCGGCAAGGATGGTTGTCTTTGACCTGGAGTACGGCTGGCATCGTCGTATCCCTGGTTCAGCTATTTTTCGGCGCGTTGGTTACGTTCGTAGCCGGTATCAAGATCGGCTTGCTCGCCGGTGTTCTTGTGACCGTTGTCGGTGCGCTGCTTGGCTGGGCGTGCGGCCATGTCGCGTATCGATCGGGTCTTTCCAGTACCGTCATGTCCCGTTACTTCGGGTTCGGTCGCAGAGGGTCGATCGTCTCTTCGTTGATTTTTGCGTTCATGATCATCGGGTTTCTGGCGCTCGAGAATGCGCTGTTGTACAAGGGATTCATCTTCTACCTGGGGATCGCCGATACGCTCACTGCCCGAATCGTCACTTATGGCTTGATGACGATCCTCTGGGTGTTCCTCACGGCATACGGATTCAAGCTCGTTGCCCGGGTCTCGTCGATCGCGCTGATTCTGTCGCTGATCGTGCTGGCCTACATCATGGAAGTGGTCATTTCCAGTAGTCCGCACTCCGCAGCCGACCTGTTCTCGTTCGGATCGCAATTTCCGCTCGATACGCTCAAGGCCATGGGCGCAGGCAGCGACATGCACAAGTTCATCTTCGCAGTGAACGTCCTGATCGGGTCCGCGGGCGCGCTTGCGTTGTTCGATGCCGATCTCGGCCGATATGCTCGCCGCTCGCGAGACATTGGAATCGCCGCGTTGCTGGGCAATCTGTCGATGGATGTGCTGATGCTCGTACTCGGCGGTGTGATCATGTACGCGGGTATCCCTTCACTCGTGGATTTCTACATGCATACGGCCGGTATGACACGGGAGGCCGCGATGCACGCGTCGCTGCAAAGCCCGGACAGCATTACCGCCGCATTCGTGGTCTTCGGTGGTGTGATGGGGGCTTTGCTGATGGTCCTTGCGCAGGGCAAGACGCAGGTGCTGAACACGTACAGCGCATCCTTGTCGCTCTCCAATCTTTTCGATGCGCTCAACTTCCGTCCCGGCCGACTGACGTTCGTGGTTCTTGCCAACATAGTTGGATTGCTGATGCTCTATGGGCAAATTCTTGCGCTGGTCAATTCCTGGATCACGATCCTCGGGGTGCTGACGACGGCGTTCGCGGGCATTGTCGTCGCTGACTTTTTCATCGTCCGGCGTGTCTCGAAGGAAGAGTTGGATTTGAAGGCGCCGGCGGAGAGCGTCAATTGGGCAGGGGTCGTCACACTGATCGTCGCGGTGATCACGTCGCACTATTTGCTCGCACAGATCATTCCCGTGGAAGCCATCACGACCGTTGCGATTTGCATCGTGGTTTATCCCGCATTGCGCCTGACGGTTCTCAAGCCGAACCGTACGGGCCGCCCAGCGGCAGCGATGCTCTGACCGGGATCGTTCGCGAAGCGATATCGCGGCAAGCGCATTGCAGTTGACGCGGCCACCGCGTTTTATGCTCGATGAGACGTTGGGCACACCATCGAAGGCTACGTCGGAACCGATTTTCAAGCCGTACCAAAGAGAGAGTGAAGGAGTACTACGTATGAGCAACATCCTGAAGCAATTTTCCGAAGCGATCGCACAGGGCGCGATCGAGGTCATCGACTTGAGCCATACCTTGCAGGCGCGCACGCCGATCATCGGGCTCCCGCCGCAATACGGTCAGACGGCCCCGTTCCGCCTGGACGAGATCTCGAACTTCGACGAGCGCGGGCCGAACTGGTATTGGAACAACTTCTCGTGCGGCGAACACACCGGGACGCACTTCGATGCGCCGGTGCACTGGATCACGGGCAAGGACTATCCGGACGGTGCGACGGACACCATCTCGGTGCAGAAATTCATCGCGCCGGCGTGCGTGATCGATGTCTCGGATCGGGTGAAGGAAAACGAGGATTTCCTGTTGACCGTTGCCGATGTCGAGGCATGGGAGAAGAACTACGGGCGAATTCCTGCTGGCGCGTGGGTGTTGATGCGCACTGGCTGGTCGTCGCGCAATTTGACCGATGGCTTCTTGAATACGCGGGAGGACGGTGGTCATTCGCCCGGACCGTCGGAGGATCTCCCGGAATTCTTGGCCAAGGAGCGCGATGTGATCGGATTTGGTACGGAACCCGTCGGCACCGACGCCGGGCAGGCCTACACGTTTGCGAAACCGTTCCCGTGTCACCATACGATGCACGGCAGCAACAAGTTCGGCCTGTCTAGCCTGGCGAACCTGGACCGTTTGCCGCCCACCGGATCGATGCTGATTACGCCGCCGCTGAAGATCAAGCGCGGTTCGGGTAGCCCGTGCCGGGTACTCGCGCTGGTGGAGCGTTAAGCACTTAGCTGGTTGGGGGCACGGTTGTCTCGGTGCCCCCGAATTCTTCGCCGACATTTACTCCTCGCTCTTGGGATATCTATCCCGGACTCGCAGTCCTCGTGCGCTATCGCCTCCTCGACGTCGATTTCCGGTACGAAGTGGAACTGTCGCCGAAACCGGACATGCACGCGCTCCATCTCGAATCCTCAGTTCGTGATCGCGAGTCAGACGACATTCCGACGTTAGGCATCTCCGAAATATCGCCGTATTGCGGTCTCGCATACCGCGATCGCGCTGCATCGCCCGGCGCCCGGATTGCAGCGCTGAGAGCGCTTGGTTCGAAGTCGATGATGTAGGTGTACTCATCTTCGTCATTCGGATTAATCGTGCAGAAATTGGATGGCTGGACGACTTTTGGCCTTTAATGATCGAGTCGTGCCCGGTCGTGTACGACACACCATCGGGTGCAGCTATCGAAGTTCAATCTTGATCGGCGAGAGGAGAGCAGGGATGAAGGGGGAGGCAATCAAGTGCAGGACGGCCGCGTTGACTGCTGCGGTTGCAGCATCGTTCGGAGGCGTGGTGATCGCTGCACATGCGCAAAGCAGCGTCGAAATATACGGGGTGCTGGATACAGGCCTCGATTACGTCAGCAACGTCGGAGGGCACAGGCAGTTCTCTTTCGGCAGCGGTGTGATCGCGCCGAACTTGTTCGGGTTTCGCGGCAAGGAAGACCTGGGCGGAGGATTGACGGCGACGTTCGTGATCGAAGGGCAATTCAACGAAGGCACGGGCGCATCGATCGGAAACACGTTCGGTCGACTGACTTATTTGGCACTGGCCGACGAAAAATGGGGCCGCGTAACCCTAGGTAACCAGTATGACTTCATGTTCACGTCGCTGGCGATTCGGCGTTACGGCCCAGCGTTCCCGGTCATTACGCTTCAGAACCTCCGGCAAGGCCCCTTCAACGCGTTGAACGTTCCCAACCTGCCGGCTGGCGGATTCGATTTCGACCGCGTCTCCGGTCAACGTCTCGCCAACGCGATCAAGTACGAAAGCCCGGATATCAAGGGATTCAGCTTTGGCGCCATGTATGGGTTCGGCGGCGTGGCGGGCGCATTCTCGCAAAATAGCTCGCAGAGCTTCGGTATCGACTATGGCAATAGTCTGTTCGATCTTGACGCTGCCTACACGTATGTCCGTTACCCGAACATGAACAACGGGAATTCCGGCATCCGGACCTTTGGCCTCGGTGGCGGTGTGTTTGTCGGGCCGGCCTATGTCGACCTTCTCTATACAAATACGAGAAATACGGCAACCGGCGGCGCCGTGAATGTCTACGAGGTCGGTGGCATGTATCCCGTCAACCCGTTCCTGCGTATCGCCGTGGCTTATCAATTCATGGACGGAAACGCAGTACTCAATGGAAACAAGGCGCAGCAAGTCAATACGACGTTCGACTATTCTCTTTCAAAGCGTACGGACATATACGCGACCGCCGCATTCCAACGCACGTCGGGCAACGACGCGCAAGCGCAAATCACGCTGTTCGGCCCATCGTCCGGCCGAAACCAACTGGCGTTGCGGATCGGCATGCGACACATCTTCTGACGGTACGCGAAGGGCGGCATGAAGCGCTGGGTATTCACCTGGCGTTTTCCCACGCCGGCGGCGTTCGAGCTCGTTACCGGCGTAGCGCCGCCAACGGTCGCTCGTGCATCGAGCAAGGCGCCGAATCGATGCCTTGACGCCGGAATACTCGTCCACCTACACTTGCATATAGTACGTATACGGTCAAAATGCGGATCTTTCACCAACGCTCGTGTCGGGGATCGTGATGGCCACGAGTTCGTCTGCCGATTGGTGTGAGGCCGGCCGGAAAAAATGGAAGCCAACGTTTCGTAAAATCGAGAAACGGAGGCATGCATGAATCGAATTCCAAGAGCGGTGTATACGAAGGAGCTTCGCGACGAAGCGGTCAAGCTGGCGTTGACTGAAGGTGTTGGGGTATCGGAAGCTTCCCGGCGGTTGTCGATCCCAATCAAGACGCTGGCAAACTGGGTGCGCGCGGCGAAGGCCGGTAAGCTGAAAGATGTCGGTCGGCACCAGAAGCCACTGACGGAAATGGAGGCCGAGCTGGCGCAGGTCAAGCGCGAACTGGCCGAAGTCAAAATGGAGCGCGATCTGCTAAAAAAGTTCGCGACGTACTTCGCGAAGGAGTCGCGGTGAAGTACGGCGTGATCGAACAAGTGCGACAGGACTATCCCGTGCCGCCGATGTGCCGCGTGCTGGGCGTATCGGTAAGCGGCTACTATGCGTGGCGCAAGCGCAAGCCGTCCGAAAGAACGCAGCAGGAGCCTCGCCTGGAAGCGGAGGTGCTTGCGGCCCACCGGCGAACCCGGGAAAGTTTCGGGCCCGAGCGCCTGCAGCAACATCTCGAGGAACGTGGCGTGCGAATCGGCGTACACCGGATCAGGCGGCTGCGCAGAAAACTGGGGCTGCGCTGCAAGCAGAAACGCCGCTTCAAGGCCACGACGAATTCGAAGCACGACCTGCCTGTCGCGGCGACATCACCTATATCGCGACCGGCGAGGGCTGGCTGTATCTTGCCGGTCTGAAGGACCTGTACAGTGGCGAAATCGTCGGTTACGCGATGAGCGAACGGATGACGAAACATCTGGTCATGCAGGCCTTGTTTCGCGCGGTCGCGACCCGACGGCCGTCGGCAGGTCTGATTCACCACACCGATCGCGGGTCGCAATATTGTGCGTTGGCCTATCAAGCACTCGTGAGCCAGTTCGGCATGCAGGCGTCGATGAGCCGCCGCGGCAATTGCTACGACAACGCCCCGATCGAATCCTTCTGGGGAACGTTGAAGAACGAACTGGTCTATCATCAACGCTTCGCCACCCGTGAGCAGGCGCGGCACTCGATCAGCGAATACATCGAAATCTTCTACAACCGGCAACGCATGCAGGCGCGTCTGAACTACCAATCGCCGGTCGCGTTCACGCAGCACTTCTATCTGAATCAGATCGCTGCTTAACCCG
Source organism: Burkholderia sp. AU33545 (assembly GCF_020419685.1). NCBI lineage: Bacteria > Pseudomonadati > Pseudomonadota > Betaproteobacteria > Burkholderiales > Burkholderiaceae > Burkholderia > Burkholderia sp. AU33545. The sequence continues at coordinate 192,406 of NZ_JAIZRQ010000010.1, forward strand.
TTGGCCTCCACGAATTCCGTCCGACCTCAGACGACTACACGCGGGCTTACGCGTGCAGCAAGTGCTCGAGCGGCTCAAGGAGATGCGAGGCTTACCCGCATCCATCACGGTCGACAACGGGCCGGAGTTCGCTGGTAAGGTGCTGGATGCATGGGCCTACGAAGCCGGTGTCACGCTGTCGTTCATTCGGCCTGGCAGGCCGGTGGAGAATGCCTATATCGAGAGCTTCAACGGGCGGTTCCGCGATGAATGGCTGAACGAGCACTGGTTCGTCTCGATGCGCCACGCCAAGCGGCTGATTGAGGAATGGCGTATCGAGTACAACACCGAGCGGCCTCATAGTTCGCTCGGCTATCTGACGCCAGTGCAGTTCGCTCGGGCGCACGATGCAAAGCAGCAGCTTTTAACCTCGGACTCTAACTGCAGTCCGGACTAAAACCGGGGGCAGGTCAGTCCCCTAAAAAGAGACAAGGCTAACGCCCGTCGTGGATCACATGCGCAACACCACCGCCGAGCCGGAACTGGTTGGCATCGCGAGATCGAGTGCGTATTACTGGGCGCAGCCAGTGATGAGCTGAACCCCAGATGTTGGACGGTGGTTGAGCGAATTTCATGCGAATCGAATCCGGTATGCGTGTGCAACACGCTCTGAGGCCATGCCTGACTGGATCGGCAGCCTGATCGACGCGTTGGAATTCTACGGCGGCGTTCCCGAGCTGCTGGTGCCCGACAACATCAAGGTATTGATAGCCAAGGCTGACCGGTACGAACTTCAACACATGCCGCTCGCGCAATTCTCGCGCTCGCAGCGCACCGTTCATAGGAGGGTGATTGGCGTGCTCGGCGCCGGCCATCGGTAATCTTCGATAAACCGAAGAAAAACCATCCTTTGGCGGATAGGCAACCCGCATCGTGAAGGTCAAAAATAGACGGACCGTCGTTCACCGCTGAATGACTCGAATCATCGCGAGTCGCATCAAATGACGAGCGTGTCGACGCAAGGATACAACGCGACCTTCATGGAGACTGAGCATGTCGCAGCTTAAAGATTCGGAGCTTTCGGTGACGAAAGAGGGGTACGTGCGTTATGCCGATGCACGGCCGCCACGGAACGAGCTGCCGACCCGGGCGGCTGTCACGGGCGTACGCGCTCGTGACGCAGCAGCGTGCGATTACGACGTGATCGTCGTCGGTGCGGGCTTCGCCGGGCTGACGGCGGCACGGGATTTGGGAAGAGATGGCTATCGGGTGTTGCTCGTCGAGAGTCGCGATCGAATCGGCGGCCGCACGTTCGCCGCACGCGTCGACGGCTACGACTACGAAATTGGCGGCACGTGGATTCACTGGAGTCAGCCTCACGTATGGTCGGAGGTCACGCGCTACGGCCTGAGCATCAAGGAGTCCATAGGTGCCGCGCCAACGACGATTTCCTATCTTTGCGACGGCGTCCTCAAACGGGCGGCAGCAGAGGAGGTATGGGCAGAGTTTGCCGAGGCCATGGCGGCATACTGCAATGTCGACGGTGCCGAGGCGCGCACGGTGTTCCCGCGAGCACACGATCCGCTTTACTCGGAGGAAATTGCAAAGTACGACCATATCACCCTCGCCGATCGCCTCGCGGAACTGAATCTGCGCCCGGAAATTCGCGACATGATCGGCGCGATGCTCGCGCTCGATTGCCACGGAGATCCCGCAACGGCCGGTCTTGCGGATCAACTGCGCTGGTGGGCCCTGGGAGACCACGAAATGGGCCGCATGTTCGACAAGTGTGGTAAGTTCAAGATCGAGGAGGGCACGACCAGCCTTGCGCTGGCGATGCTGGAGGACAGCAAGGCAGATCTCCTGCTTTCGACCAAAGTCGTGAAAATCGAGCAGCGGGGCGATGCAGCCGAGGTCCATACGGCGAATGGTGAAACGCTCACTGCACGGCAAGTGGTATGCGCGTTGCCGATGAACGTGCTCAAGAACGTGGAATTCATCCCAGAACTGAGTCCGGGAAAACTTGCGGCTTCGCGCGAGGAGCATGTAGGGAAGGGTACGAAGTTCTGGGTGAAACTTGATCGAAAGATCGGCAGCTGGTTTGGTATGGCTCCCTATCCGAATCCCGTTCTGGCCGCATGGACCGATACCGAGGCAGAGGATGGCACTTACGTAGTTTGCTTCGGCTCGCCCGATCAAGTCGACGTGTCGAGTCTCGAGGCGGTTCAGACGGCTCTGCGTACGTTGTTGCCCGATGCCGCGGTGAGAGCAGTGATTGCCCATGATTGGGCGAAAGATGAAGCGGCGTTGGGCACGTGGTGTTTCTACCGGCCGAATCAGCTCACCTCGGCACTCGCGACGTTGCAGTCCTCCGATAACCGACTGTTCTTTGCCGGTTCGGACTGGGCGAATGGCTGGCGCGGCTTTATTGATGGCGCGATCGAGAGCGGGACAATCGCTGCAGTCAATGTGCGCGCAGCGCTGCGGGACGAGGTGAAGACGGAGCAACCCGTTCGAGGTTGACGATCGACACTTGAAGATGAGGACTGCGTGCGCAGTCCTCAGATTGCCGACGAACCCCACGTTTTTCGGCGCCGGGGGTTCCGTTGTTCCGGGAACAGGCCGGAAGGGGCGCGGCAGCAAATCTACCGCCAGCGCCACCTTCGCTTGGAACGCCGCTGAGTGCGTGCGTCGGGTTTTCTTCGTCGTTTCCCCGGTTCCTTTACCAGCATGATCGCTGGCTCAGGCCTCGGCCAAACCCACTTGTCCGATTGTCCGGATTTGCGCGGCGACTTTAACGGATTACAGCCTGCCGCAGGATCTTGGCTGCAAGCGCCGTGCGGCTGGTGACTTGAACCTTTCCGAAGATATTGTTCAAGTGGCTTTTGACGGTCGCCAGGCTAATGCACAATGCCTCGCTGATTTCCTGATTGCTGCGCCCATCTGCAATCAATCGGGCGATCTGCGTTTCGCGTTTTGAAAGCGGAAAATCGTTCAGATACCATTCGGCGTCCGCGTCCGACGCATTCAAGCGTTGGCTAACAAAATTGAACTCAATGAAGCGATGACAATTGGCAACGTCCAATACGACACGTCGCACGTCTTCCTCTTTGCTTTGAGAGTGCGTGAGCGGAATACTCAGCCCGCCACGTAACTGACGCTTGGCATCGCGGAAGAAGAGTTCCACGATCTCGCCAAAGCCATAGCTGCCGAAAAAATCCATGAAACGTTCGCCGTATGGCACACGCGCGGCACCTTTACTGGCGACCTCGACTGAACTCCCCGACAACCAGGCTCGCTCGGTGTTAAATGGATCGACGTCCCGCATTGACGACATATAGCTCGTCAGCAGATCCTCGTCGATGTCCCTTGGCACGAAGATCGGCCCGTCCGCAGACCGATCGACGGTGTAAAAGAGCATCTTGTCGGTTCGCAGGATAGTCGACAAAAACTTCATGGTTTCGACTGCGAACTGGTTGAGCTCTTGGGGTTTCATTCCACGTCCACGATGAAAATTTAGGCTGCACTTCAATATCGTCACCCGTCATCGGCCCGTCAACATCGTGTTTACCTGCATATCCGTGCAGGTCCTGCCGCGGGAAAGACATGTGAAAGAAAAATTCAATCTTGCGATGGATTCCGGCGGCGAGACCGATTGACGACAATACGCTACGTCGCAACCAACGTGGCGCGACGGGTCCGATCGGACCGACACATCGAACCGGAAAACAGGTGGAGACCCTATGTCACAAACCCTTCGCAGCGCGCTTGAAGCTCGCGTCTCGGAACTCAATAAGGCATGGCCCAAACACGACGCAAACACCATCCATCGTGAATTCTTCTCGCCGCAGGCATGGATCGCTGGCGAAGGTATGCCGGCAGCCGCGCATGACGCCGCAGGAGTCGTAGCAACGCTTCAGCACATGTTCGAGCAGGCTCCGTACGTCAAAGTGGAAGTCGTATCGGCAAGCGCATTCGACTCCGCGATCTCGAGCTGGCTGCATTGGCGGATTACCGATGCTGGTGGAACGGTCCAGGCCACCATGCGGTCACTGACGCTCTGGGAGCCAGTGGATGGCCGGCTCGTCATCTCCAGCGACTCGTTCTCTGCCGGCGAACTGTGAATGTTGCAGCCTGACAGTCAGTGCATTCGGTAAAGAAATCGCCATGACCGGGTTCGGTTTTTTACCGACACCCGGTGCAAGTGTATTGTGCGGCGGTTCGCGCTTCCGGCAATCGTCTCCGCCGCGCCTGTCACCGGAAGCGCGTATCGCCTAACGTCGCGTTGAATCCGCGGGAATGTGCTGACGAACGACGGCAAGGGCGACGAATACGACCATCATCGCGGATCCAAGCATGAGCAGGTAGCCGGCTCCTCCGGTCGCGGTAATCACGGCCGCACCGGCAAAGGCGCTGAGGATTGCACCGAGCCGGCCGAAAGCTAGGTTGGACGCCGTGGCGGTTGCCGCACGCCGGTCGAATAGACGTACGCGCAGAGTGCATACATCGTCGACTGGACTGCGTTGACGAACAGGCCGTGCAGCCCGAGTCCCAAGATCAGAAGCGTGGTCTGATGCTTCAAGTCCACGCCGAGGATCAGCCATGCACTGGCGGCGCCGCCGATGCCGCACAGCAGCAACGGGACGCGCGAACCGTAGCGGGTGACCGCCATCGCACATGCGAGTGCGCCGAGCACGCCGCCGAGATTGTAGGCCGTCAGGCCGTAGCCGGCGATCGTCACCGACAATCCCTCGCCGGTGAGCATGGCAGGCTGCCAACCGCTGCGTCGACGTCCGCATCATCGAGGACGATGAATGGCGCCTTGCCGCCGAGTTCGAGCACGGCCGGTTTCAGATGACGCGCACATTGTTCCGCGATCAAGCGCCCCACGCGCGTGGAACCCGTGAAGTTGACCCGTCGGACCTTGGGATGGGCGACCAGTGCGTCGACGATGCGGGCAGCGTCCGCCGGGGCGTTCGTGACGAAATTCACCGTGCCGGGCGGCAATCCGGTCTCCTGCATCGCCTCGACGATGAGGCCATGGGTGCCGCCGCGCGGCACCGTGCCATCCGAACACATGCAGCAGGTGTTCGCCGGACACGGCCTGGGACTCCCGAACATCGTGGTCGAAACCCGATCGATTACCGTGTTGAAGAGTCTCGTCGCCCGGTCCGGCTTTCTGAGCTGGATGCTTGAACCTATGTACGTGACGGAGAGCAAGGCTGGTGTCTTCGATACGCTCGAATTGCCGAAGGTGGTCGGGCGGCGCACGTTGACCGGATTTCGGCGCGGGCGCGGTTTATTGCCGAGCCCCGCCGTCAAACTGCTCGAACAGTTGAGGCAACTGACGGGAGAGCAACGCTGACCGCTCCCCGCAGTGGCTTGCTGCTGTTCTTCCGTGCTCCTGAAACAGGAGCGAATCAAGCGGCGCCCCTATTCGAGCCGGGCGACGCGGCCCCGGACCTGTTCGACTACATCGAAAGGTTTTATGACCCGGTTCGTCGGCATGGTTCCGCCGGCGATCTTTTATCGCTAAACGGCTCGTGAGTGTCTATGAGACGCTGGCGGGTCCATGCGCTCGCGTCGATTACTTCGACGTTACGATCGTCCAGAACCGGGTCGAGACCGCAAGACGCGGCTAGAACGTGTGCTTGATACCCATCGACACTGCGAGCTGGCTCGACGAATTCGAATTGCCGAAATACGAGAGTTGCGCGTAGCGCTCGAGCGAGCCGGTCACGGGGTTGATACCGATGCCATCGCCAGCCATTTTTTCGAAATTGCCGATGAGGTAGAGCTGCGTTCGCTTCGAAAGATTGTAGATCGTCGCGAGGCTGACCTTGTGAATCTGAGGCCGATCCCCCGTTTCGGACATTTTTCCAATCGTGTATGCGTAGGCCAGACCGAACTGCAGCGCCTCGGAAAAACTGTACAGACTATTGACTTCGGCTGTATCGAATCGCACGTCACTGACCGGGCCGCCGGCCTGGACCAGATACCGACTGGCCAGCAACTTCGCGCGCGTAAGCGTGGCATTCACGTTGAACCGGCCGAAACTGTAGCTGCCGCCAACCCCGTATGTTCGAAGCTCGCTCGCGTTCTGCAGTTGACAATAGTTCGACGGGCTTTGCCCGCAGCTGAACTCGCCGATATATGCGTTGTTGCCGCCCAAGGCTGCGGTGAACGGATCCCGCAGCGAAAGATAACCGGCCGCAACGGAGAGGGCGCCGGACTGGTAGCCGGCCGCGACAGCCCATGCACGATTAGTTGCGAACGCTCCAGGTTGATTGCCCAGACTGAATGTGCCGCTGAAGGAGAAGCCGCCAAATGTCGGGCTCGTATACACGACGGAATTGTTCACGTTGAAAGCGGCATTCAGATTGTCAACGTCACCGAAGTGCGCGCCCGCAAAACCGGACCAGACATTGCTCGACGCATATGGCGCGAGATATGTCGTGTACGAGTCGAACTGGCGGCCAAACGTGAGCACACCGAGCTTGTCGGACTTCAGGCCGACGGTAGCATTGGCGTCAAACAGCCCGTTCGGCTCAAAGAAAGCGCCGTTGTTCGATTGAAAATAATTCTGCAAATTGAAAGTCGCGGCCATTCCGCCGCCGAGATCCTCTACGCCTTTTATACCGAATGACGACGGCGCGCTGTTACCGGCGGTCATTTGCCAAGCGCGTCTTCCCGAAACACCGGCGCCGTCCGCGACCTGCTGGTTGGACAGGAACGTGATGCCGGTGTCGACCACACCGTAAAGTGTGACGCTGCTTTGAGCGGCGGCCATCATCGGCCCACATGCGACGATAGCAGCAACGGATGCACGGATTGCGCGGGTCCGAAACTTTGCAGATGTGGCCTTGAAAGAGGATGAACTCGCGCGACGATTCATTACCGCGTACCGGTTGATTTCTGGATTGCGCATTCGAACGACTCCTGGAATCGACGTGTTTCGGCCGAACGCCGTCCTGCGGCGATCGCCGCCTGCGTTGGACCGATTGATGGGTTTCAGTCGGCTCTTCTACGAGCCGTGTTCTGGAGCGCCGGGGAAACTCACAGCTCGGAGAGGAAGCGTCCCAGACTGCTGTAGCGATCCGGACGAGCCTTGCGCAACCAAAGTGCGTACATCACGCCGCCGAGCGCAAGCGCGGCGATGCCGTAAGGGAAGCAATAGATCCACCGCGACGTCGATCCGGTCATCAGATCGAGGTGGCTGACTTCCATGAATACGAACCACGCAAGTGCGATCGCGCTTGCCGCCGGTGCTATTTGCCTCACCCACGCGTTCTCGCCACGGGTGCCCCGCATGAAAAAGGCGATCACCGAAAGCGAAGTCAAGCATTGGACCGACAGGAGACCGATGGTCGAGAGTGCGGCCGTATAGGGCAGGACGACATTCATCGGATCGGACTTCGACCATGCGAACAGGAGCAGAGCCGCGGCCACGGCGGCAGCTTGCACCGCACATGCAACTACGGGCGCTTGCTGTCCTCGTGATACCGTTGAAAGCACCCTTGGCAGCACCTCTTCTCGCCCGAGCGAGAAAATGTACCGGGACGTGGTGTTGTGGAAGCTGAGAAGTGCGGCGAACAGGCTGGTAAGCATCAGCACTTGCATCGCCTCGGAAATGAATTTGCCGGCGATACGCTCTGCCATTCCGTACCACAAGCTGGCGGGATCTTTCCCAGCCATGGAGAGGACCTCGCTGGGACCCCAGACGACGATCAGCGCCCAAACGGAGAAGGTATACAGCACCATGATCGTCGTGATGGAGATATAAGTCGCCAATGGAATATTGCGATGTGGCTCCTTTGCTTCTTCCGCATAAATCGCAGTGGTTTCAAAGCCCATGTACGAACCGACTACAAACACGATTGCCGTTCCAAAACCAGCAGTGAAGGTATGCTGCGGGGTGAAAGATGCGAGCGTATAGCCAGCGGGACCGCCGTGCAAAACTGCCGCGACGTCGAATACGGCGATAACGAGCATTTCGGCAGCGAGGAGGAAAAACAATAACCGACCGCTGATCTCAATGTTGGTGATACTCGCTACAAGAATGACGAGCAGCGCACCGAGACAGCATATCCACCATGGCACGTCAACGCCGATCCAGTCGTGTAGGCTTGTCGACAGGAAGAATCCAAGCATGCCGTAACAGGCGAGTTGCATTGCGTTGTACGACAAGATGGCGACAAACGCGGCGCTGATGCCCCACGGCCGCCCGAGTCCCTGAGCGATGTACGCATAGAACGCACCCGCGTTCGTGGTGTATTTGCTCATTGCGGTGAAGCCAACGCTGAAGAGCACATAGACTAGGCCGACGATGACAAATACCGAAGGCAGCCCGATACCGTTGCCCATGGTGAGGGAAACGGGAACCGCGCCTACCAGAGCGGTCAAGGGGCCGTTGGTTGCGATTACGGCCGAGACTATTGCGAAGAGCCCTAAAGCGCCCTTCCGCAGTTGCGGTTGATTTGCTTCTCTTGCGGCATCCATGGTGGGGTTCCTTCCAAAGTTAGGACGAAAGGCTGGCGTTATTAGCGCGTACATTGGTCGACGCAAGTATTTTTGATCTGTCGCATCGACCTCTCGCAGGAGACGGATTCCCGTGCGGTACCGGCATCTGTCGAACTGATTTTCAGCGGCCGAAATCAATCGTCAATCATCCCAAAGTTGCAAAGCCAGTGTTTCCCCTAGTGCGGGATACGCCCGGGTCTCCCAGGTCGAAGGCGTGGATGACGAAAAGGGGGCCGTCCAAGCGTAGATTTCAGGTTGAAAGCGCAGGCACTGATTCGCGCCATCGTGCGCAACGATCCCGCCAAAACTCAGGAGAAGCGTTGGCTGAGCATTCCCCGACACTTAATCTTCGTTCCAGCAAATAGATCGAGGATTGAGATGAAAACCAAAGCCGCAATCGCCTGGAAGGCAGGACAGCCTCTCACGATCGAGGAAGTCGATCTGGAAGGGCCGCGCGCCGGCGAAGTGCTGATCGAAGTGAAGGCGACCGGCATCTGCCACACCGACTACTACACGCTGTCGGGCGCCGATCCGGAAGGGATCTTCCCGGCGATCCTCGGCCATGAGGGCGCGGGCGTCGTGGTCGACGTCGGCCCCGGCGTCGGCACCCTGCGCAAGGGCGACCACGTGATTCCGCTCTACACGCCCGAATGCCGCGAGTGCAAGTTCTGCCTGTCGCGCAAGACCAACCTGTGCCAGAAGATCCGCGCGACACAGGGCAAGGGGCTGATGCCCGACGCGACGTCGCGCTTCTCGCTCGACGGCAAGCCGCTGTTCCACTACATGGGCACGTCGACGTTCTCGAACTACATCGTCGTGCCGGAGATCGCGGTCGCGAAGGTGCGCGAGGACGCGCCGTTCGACAAGATCTGCTACATCGGCTGCGGCGTGACGACGGGCGTCGGCGCGGTCGTGTACTCGGCGAAGGTCGAGGCCGGCGCGAACGTCGTCGTGTTCGGGCTCGGCGGCATCGGCCTGAACGTGATCCAGGGCGCGAAGATGGTCGGCGCGGACAAGATCATCGGCGTCGACATCAACCCGAAGCGCGTCGAGCTCGCGAAGAAGTTCGGGATGACGCACTTCATCAACCCGAACGAAGTCGAGAACGTGGTCGACCACATCGTGCAACTGACCGACGGCGGCGCGGACTACTCGTTCGAGTGCGTGGGCAACGTGAAGCTGATGCGCCAGGCGCTCGAGTGCACGCACAAGGGCTGGGGCCAGTCGTTCATCATCGGCGTGGCGGCAGCCGGTGAGGAAATCAGCACGCGCCCGTTCCAGCTGGTCACGGGCCGCGAGTGGAAGGGTTCGGCGTTCGGCGGCGCGCGCGGCCGCACCGACGTGCCGAAGATCGTCGACTGGTACATGGAAGGCAAGATCAACATCGACGACCTGATCACGCACACGCTGCCGCTCGAGCGGATCAACGAAGGCTTCGACCTGATGAAGGCCGGCGAGTCGATCCGCTCGGTCGTGCTGTACTGACCGGGAGCGCACCGCGATGCTCGAACTCGTTTCCTCGCATGCGTGCCACGGCGGCGAGCAGCGTTTCTACCGTCACGATTCGGCGGCCATCGGCCTGCCGATGAAGTTCTCGGTGTACCTGCCGCCGCAGGCCGCGCACGGCCGCGTGCCGGCGCTGTTCTATCTCGCGGGGCTCACGTGCACCGACGAGACGTTCGCGATCAAGGCCGGCGCGCAGCTATACGCGGCGCAGCACGGCATCGCGCTCGTGATGCCCGACACGAGCCCGCGCGGCGCGGGCGTGCCGGGAGAGACCGACGCGTGGGACTTCGGCGTCGGCGCGGGTTTCTACGTCGATGCGACCGAGGCGCCGTGGTCCGCGCATTACCGGATGGAGTCGTACGTGACGGGCGAGCTGCGCGTGCTCGTCGCGGCCGAACTGCCGATCGACGGTGCGCGGCTCGGCATCTTCGGGCACTCGATGGGCGGCCACGGCGCGCTGACGCTCGCGTTGCGCCATCCGGGCCTGTACCGGTCGGTGTCGGCGTTCGCGCCGATCGCCGCGCCGACGCGCTGCCCGTGGGGCGAGAAGGCGTTCTCGGGTTACCTCGGCGCCGATCGCGATGCGTGGAAGGCGCACGACGCAAGCGAACTCGTCGCGCGTGCCGATGCGCCGAAGTTCGCGGACGGCATCCTCGTCGATCAGGGCCTCGCCGATCAGTTCCTCGCGAACCAGCTCAACCCCGACGTGTTCGAAGGCGCCTGCGCGAAGGCCGGCCAGCCGCTGACGCTGCGCCGTCATCCGGGCTTCGACCACGGCTATTTCTTCATTTCAACTTTCATCGCGGACCACATCGGGCATCACGCGACTGCCCTCGGTGCGTACCGAGGGTGAATACACAATCATCCGAAGATTCATTCTGGCGCGCAGCGCCGTACCATCACGTCACTCAAAGAGGAGAATCATGGCAGTCTTTACGCACATCACTGTCGGCACGAACCATCTCGAGAATGCGCGCTCGTTCTACGATCGCGTGCTTGGAGAAATCGGCTTGAAGCGTGTCGCCGACCTCAACGACAACGGCTCCATCTGGGGTCAGGAGTCTCCGTCCTTCTTCGTTCTGAAGCCGGCGAATGGCCAAGCAGCCACCGTTGGGAATGGCGTGACCGTCTCGTTTGAAGCACCGGATCGCAAGTCGATCGACGCGTTTTACAAAAGCGCGCTTGCCGCAGGTGGAAAATGCGAAGGTCCTGCCGGACCGCGTGGCTGGGCGCCAAACGCATATGCTGCTTACGTGCGCGATCTGGATGGCAACAAACTTGCCGTCTATTGCTTCAAGGCTGAGTAACCCGACACCATTGCCAGAAAATGAGCTTTCGGCCTTGAGTTTTCCAGCCGCACCAGTACTACGTCTATGAGGCCGATCCGCCTGCGTTCATCTCGCATTCGCAACGAAGGCAGGCGGAATCCTGCCCATCCGGGTAAAGGAACCGCGCCTGTCAGGCTTCTCGGTGATCGGCTGGAGGTACCTGAGCCGAAGCGCAGACGGTTTATTTCGGCTTCGTTTCTTCCCCTGTGCTTCTGTAAGTGCTCGGGCTTATACCGAGCACCTTTTGAAAAGAGCGTCGCATCAATTCGTAGCTCCCGAACCCGACGTGACTCGCGATCGCCTTGGCAGGCAGGGATGTCTCGCGAAGTAGCTGGCTCGCCATATCGATACGTGTCTTCTCCAGGTAACGTCCAGGCGTCATGCCCATTTCCTCATGGAATACCCTTAAGAAGTTACGTTCGCTCATGGAGATGTATCCGGCCATCTCGGCAACGGAAAGCTTCCGTGTGATGTTTTCCAGGAGCCACTCTTGCAGTTGCCGAATTTCAATTCGGTTGGTCTGCTGAACTCGGAGGTGTACGCTCAACTGAGATTGTGTGCCCGAGCGCTTGAGGTAGACCACAAGATCGCGGGCGACCAAATGGGCAAGTTCCGGTCCGTGATCTTGCTCGACCATTGCGAGTGCCAGATCGATCCCGGCAGTGACGCCAGCTGATGTCCACAGCCAATCGTCGTTCAGGAAGATGCATTCTTCATCGATTGAAACCTTAGGATAGCGGTCCTTCAGTTCATCTCGAACGCTCCAGTGCGTCGTGGCGCGATGTCCGTCGAGCAGACCGGCGGCGGCAAGGAAGAAGACGCCGGAACAGAGTCCCGCGGTTCTTTGGAGTCGACTCGCCACCGAGCCGAACCAATCAACGATTTCAGGATTTTGCGCGACGGCATCGTCGATGCTCCGCGTGCCTACGACAAACGCGGTATGCGGCACCGACAATGGAGAAAGCGATTTGGTCGGTGTGAGGGAGGCGACCGAGTCGGATGCGATGGGGGTCACCTTGCTCGCAACAATCCGCACGTCGTAACCTGGCGGGCGGCCTAGCTCCGCAAGATGGATGTTCGCATAAGAGAACACGGACATCGGCCCGACCGCGTCCAGGAGCTTGAAACCTTCATAAATGATCAGGTCGATGGTGATGGTCGGATGGGTGAGCCGCTTTTTCATACGCTGTGTTGACCGCAGTGAGTCTATTCACCTCCGATAATGGAAGTGACGATGGAAAGCAATTCGGCACGCAATGGCGGTGCGCTCGTGGCGTCGACGTACGTTCGTCTACCCGCCTCCCGGATCGCACCGACGAGCAGAATAGCGCACGCATCGGCGCGCGAATGCCCCTTCTTCCCCCGGAATCGCGGCGTGGCTCTCAGATCATCCGTGATCTCGGCGCGAACCCAACCGGATGTCCTGCCGATCGCTGGCGCCAAAATCGGTGCCAGAGCTGGTTCGGCAACACTGTACAGCTTTCCCTTGCGCGGGTCCGCGCAGATGGCGAAGTAAGCATCTGCGAACGCCATGATCTTCTCCGACGGTGAATTTCCGCCATCCCGAAGCCTGGTGCTATCTCGTTGAAACTCGGCACCGATCTGCTCGTAAGCTAGAAGAAGCAGTTGATCGCGGCCACCCGGAAAGTGGTTGTAAAACGTTCCTTTGGACAAGCCCGCCCGTCTGAGAACGTCATCCAGCGCACACAATCCCGCGCCGCTGTCTGCAAGCTCCGTCGTTACTGCATCGACAAGATCGTCCCTGACTCGGAGCTTATTGCGCTCACGCAAGGTCAATGGCGTTTTCGAGGTCACTGCGAGGAGCGTGGATGCGGGTTCGGACATGCGACTGTCTCACACGGCGGTTTTCGGGGTTGAGGGCATTCGTCGGGTGGCAGCGCCGACCGTTCTATTGTGGGACGAGGTCGTTCACTTGGCAAGAAAACGTGGACATCGAGTCCAATTTATGGTTTTGGAGTATTGACGCGGTTTTTTTCGCTTTCTAACATGGATTCGTCACGGTGCATGTTTACTTCAGGTCGTTTTTTCGCTCCTGGCAAGTGTTCAAGAGGGAAGACGGTCTTTGCCGAACAGGGATGCGATCATGCGTAGCGAGAAGACGGGTGCCGAACAATTTGCAAGGCAGACATTGAATTTCATGTCGAATCTGCTGGGCGTCGACTCGATTGCGTTCTATCACATCGACGACGAAACGCGAGAGTCTCAGTTCAAGTTGCTGAACGTGCCGGCAGGCTTCCTCAGCGACTACTTGACGTATGCGGGGGATCTCGACCCACTTTCTCCCGTCCGGGCTCAATCCTTAGGGGGCGCTACAGCATTGCTAAGCAACGAGCTTGGCGAAAGTGACGGCGACCGGGAGTATCACCGCTTCATGCGACTGCATGGATTCCGGGACACTATCGAACTGTTCTTCCGGTGCAATGGACAAATGGTCGGAGGATTGAGCGTGCTTCTGAACGACGGTTCAGCCGCTCCTGATCGCAGGACTGAACTGCTGCAACGTTGTCGGATCGCACAGCCTTACATCGAGCACAATATTGCAAGCGGTCCTCACGCTTCCGTCATTCGCGTCCGCGAGTGGCTGGCGACCGCCCATGGCCTTTCGAAGAGGGAGGTAGCGGTTGCCGAATTAGTGGCGGCTGGTCAATGCAACAAGAGGATCGGAGGAGAGCTGTCGATCGCGGTCACAACCGTGAAAACTCACCTGGTTCACATCTTCGACAAGGTCGGCGTCGATAGCCGTGCTGCGCTGATCGCAAAGATCAATGCTTTCTCGTCGTAACGGGGCGGCCTAGCCTCTACTAAGTACCCGCTTGTCCGTGTCGGGAAAGCAAATGCTCCAGCGTCGTTTCACGCGGCGTTGGATGGAGTGGATGGTGCGCGGCAAAGTTTATCAGTCGGACCACCCAATCCTCGGGTTCAGCGCCGATGTCCAGCACGTTCAAACAAGCGTAATCTTGCTCGATGCTGGCGAAATACGCACCGCGATTTCCCGATAGCGCTCGGGAGATGATCGCGGTGTTGACCCCGCCGTGTACCGCAAGGAGCGCCACTTTCCAGGTGTCGTCCAACCGCAATGCCTCGATCTCGGAGTCGACCCGTGTCGTGAAGTCGCGAATCGTCTCGCCATTCATAAATGCCCAGGAACCCGGCACAAGTCGAACTCCCGCAAAGAACGCTTGATCCAGGCTGGTGCGAGACAACGCACTGACGTCGCCACCATGAATTTCGCATAGCGAATCAAAGTTTTCCACGGAGGTCACTCCGAGACTACTTCCGATGATCTGGGCGGTTTCGCGGGACCGGAGCAGCGTGCTTGAGAGAATTCGGTCTACGACCACGTTGTTCTGTTCCAGAAATGCGGCCGTCTGCGCTACCTGTGCTCTTCCGAGACTCGAAAGAGGCGGGTTCTGGTCCATTTGGCTCTGTTGGGGGAAGTAGTTCACCTCCCCGTGGCGGATGAGATAGATCCTTCGCCGACCGGACAAGCTGGGTTCACGCTGCATTTCCTGCACCCGTGGAGGTGGAAAATTCGGAGTATCCGGACATACTCGGAAAGACGGAAATTGCTGCCTACGCGCCGGGCGCGCGGCAGCTGTGGCGTCAGCGGGCCGCAGTCTGGAGCAGTGTCCCGAATTCGGGTGAATCGATCCGCTTTTTCACCTTGTCAAGGCTACGATTCAATTCACCCACGTAATCGTAGTCAGCGTTCTTGTCACTTGCTCCTTGCGCGACCGTCCATAGGCCGAGACTGCAGTAATCGGCGGCGAGTGCGAAGAGGCGCATGCGGGCCTGCCTGCATGCATCGTTGGTGCCGAAGTAGTCTTCACACATCTGGCCGATCGAATCGGTGTCGAGCTCACCGTACGTCGCGATGAAACCGAGTTCGTAGCAGCGATCGCCATTCCCGGACAAATCGTAGTCGACGAGTCGTACGTCACAAGTCGTCGTCTCGAGAATGTTCGCACCGTAGAGGTCGTTGTGACATGGAACGAAGTCGGTGATTCGAAGGTCGAGAACCTTTTCGACTCGCGCCATCACTTTGCACAGTTCTTCATAACCGTCGGGAAGGTCCACGCCGCGTTGGCGCGCGCATGCAAACTGTGATCTGGCGTCCGAAAACGGGCTGAAATCCCGTGCGAAGCGAGCGCCGCTATCGTGGAGTCGACGCGCGGCGCTTAGAAGGCGCCTGCGGCCCGCGCGATCCGAGGTGTCGAGAAGTTTGCCGGGAAGAAATTCGACCACAAGTGCGAGTGGCTCCGTGGTGATCTTCAATACCCGCGCACCAATACCCAACTCGCCCGCCAGACGCGTGTTTTCCATCGCGACGCCGGACGGCGGAATCACGCCAAGTCCCTCCCAGGTCGTATTCCACAACTTGAGCATGCACTTGCGGTCGCCGTCGATGGCCACCAAGTTTTTGTGCGCACCGCCGCCAGACATCCATTCGAACACGGGCCGGGAGTCTGCCCAACCCGGTGTTTGACGGATGACATCTTCAGCGCGCTTAAGCAGATCAACGTCGAGGACGGTTTCGATGACACTCATTTCGTCACCTCGCTGCTTTTGAGTTTGAACCGTGCCGTCGTGAAGGTATCGAGGTCCGGACGTTCCGTGCCATCGACGAAATCGGCCAGTGCTTTGCCGACCACAGGCGCGTAACGAAATCCGCGGCCGGTACACCCTGCGCCGATAACGACGTTCCTATGGTCCGGATGTGCCCCGAGCAGCCAGTGACCGTCCTTGCTTTCGCTCCACATGCACACCGCGCCGCCCACAGGTTCTGCATCGAGCTGCGGCAAGCGCTGACGGAGCACCTCGCGCACGCGCTCGACATCGTTTGCCTTGATATCTTGACTGATCGTATCGGGATCGATGATATCTATGCGAGTTGCGACGCTGAACTTGTAGGTGCCGTCAGGTTCGGGACATCCGTAAGCCGGCATCCCGGGGTCGCCCGGGGGAGCGGCAAAGAAGAGGGCGGGCATTGCGACATGACCCGCCGGGACCTTGAAATTGACGAGTACTTGACGCTCTACGTCCACTGGAAGGTCAAGGTTCAGTATCCTGTTCGACCTCGCGCCCGCGGTGACGACGAGCTTGTCAGCTCGATACGTGCCCTGGGCAGTGTGGACTTCCACGCCGCGGGCGTCGGCGCTCCACGTCAGAACGGGTTCGTCGAAGCGGAAC
Organism: Burkholderia sp. AU33545; assembly: GCF_020419685.1. Taxonomy (NCBI): domain Bacteria; kingdom Pseudomonadati; phylum Pseudomonadota; class Betaproteobacteria; order Burkholderiales; family Burkholderiaceae; genus Burkholderia; species Burkholderia sp. AU33545. The sequence goes on from NZ_JAIZRQ010000010.1 coordinate 208,950, forward strand.
TCGACACCGTGTTCGGAGGCCAATTTCTGCAAGGAGCGAATGGCAGGTTCGACCAGGATAATCGAGCCATTCGGTTCCCACACCGTCAGCTCGCTCTCTCGGGTTTTCAGCCACGGGAAACGTGCAGACGACTCGGAATCGGAAAGAACTTCGTATTCGAACTCGCTTTTTTGCAGGTTGGAAAGCGTCTTGTCGAACCACTCCGAACCGGGTTCGCCGATGAACGCCGAACCGGTTTTGACCAGAATGTCCTGACCGACCTTCTTCGAAACTTCGCCCCACATCTCCCAGGCGGCTTCGGTAAGCTTGATGTAGGCAGGGCCGGAACTGTTCGATTGCCGCGCGAGGCGAGTCGCGCCGCCGTGCGAGCCAACCTTGTGAGGCGGACGAAATGCATCGATCGCCAGCACCCGATAGCCACGGGCGGCCAATTGCCAGCTTGCTGCGCTTCCCCAGGTGCCGGCACCGAGAACGATCACATCGAAACTGCTCATCATAAATCCCGAAGAACATGGAGCTCGTGGACGTCCTTCGTCCGACGATCCTCGCCGTTAATGAATGGTCGTTGTCGGCTCAGCCGGCATCGACGTCTGCAGCCCGACCTTGACCGGACTTTCATTCATTTTTCTCAGCAGAAAATAAATTGTCGTCCTCCAAAGGTTGGAGACTCGACTAGGGTTTCTACGTGCTACCGGATAAAGATCGGAATCGACAACCCAGGTGTTCGTGTGCCTTGCGCGCTCTATCGTGCTGTTTGGAGCCTTCGGTAACCCCTCGGATCCAATATTTGGTTTGCAAGCTGCCAGCAAATCAAACCTTCGATTGATTCGAACTCGGAGCCGTTCGTGAAGAATCTAGCCAATTGACGGAGGGTGGCGCATCGTGGCGCATTTGGCGCCGAGACCGGTTCATGGCCATAACTCTCCGTGAAATTTTTCAGGAGCGGAAATTGAACACTCAGGACGATTCGGTGATGGACTTCTCGACTGCAGCGCCAGAGCAGCCTTTTGAGGATCGTGAGGAAACGATCGCGGCGTCGACGCGCTACCTCGCGTCCGAGAGTGGTAGATTGCTGCGCGGTCTCGGCGCTGACTTGATCATTGGCGCGCGCGCGCGAGCGCAGTTCCAGGACGCTTTCAGCGGAAAATGGTACTGGAACATGCACTGCAACGGTGGAGTGTTCAACATGGGCCACCGTAACGAGCGGTTACTCCAGGCACTCCGCGGTGCGCTCGACACGTTGGACATTGGCAACCATCGATTCACTTCCGGCATCCGGGCGCAAGCCGCACAGAAACTGACCAGGTCGACTGGCGGCGTGCACGCTGGCGTGGTTTTCAACGCGTCCGGCGGGGAAGCGAATGACCTCGCTATTCGGCTCGCACGCGGCGTTACGGGGCGGCAGAAAGTGATCAGCATTGTGGGTGGCTACCACGGCCACACAGGTATCGCCATCTCGACCACGGACCCGGAATTTTCCGCTCCTTTCGGTGGACCGCTCCCAGGCTTCGTTCAGGTTCCGTGGAATAACCTGTCCGCGATGGAAGCGGCGATCGACGACGACACGGCCGCGGTCGTCATGGAAACCCAGCCCTCGTCATGTGGCTTCCTTCTCCCGACAGACGGATATCTGCAGGCTGTGGAGAAGCTATGTCGCGATAGAGGAGCGATGTTGCTCATTGACGAGGTACAGACCGGTATGGGCCGGACCGGACATGTCTGGTCGTGGCAGCACCATGCCATTGAACCGGACATTTTCGTGAGCGGAAAGGGCCTGTCTGGCGGCGTCTACCCCATGGCGGCAACGATGATGAAGCAGCCGATCTTCGATCATCTTCATCGGTTTCCCTACGGACAGGTCTGCACGTACGGCGGTAACGAAATCGGCAGCGCCGTGCTGTGCGAACTTCTCGACATGGTAGATAACCCGACGTTCCTCGGACACGTGCGCTCGTTGAGTCAGCAATTCCACGAAGGCTTTGCCGATGCCGCGTTCGACTACTGGACGATCGGATTGAGCGGCGGCATAGGTCGAAACACGCCTGACTGGGCGCTGGCCGCAATGCCCAAGCTGTACGAAGCCGGAGTATGGGCAGTGTTCTCGTCGTTCAACAAGAGCGCGTTGCAATGCAAGCCCGTCATGATCATGACGGCGGAAGAGGCGGACCGACTCATCGGCGTGGTGAAAGCCGCGCTTCGCTAGTCTGAATTTCAACCAGTGCGCGGGGGCGGTCGGTGGACCTGCGTCACCTATCGCCTACGCTCAGATACGAACATTGAGAGCCTGGAGCACCAAGGGAGGAGCCAACGCATGAAAATCCATCTGAATGTCGTCAACGGCATGTTGGTCGAGGCCGTGGAGACCATTGAATCGCTCAACCCGGCGACCTCCGAGCCCATTGGTCGTGTTCCCGTTTCGACGAAAGCGGATGTCGATGCAGCAATTGCCGCTGCCCGGGCGGCGCAACCTGCGTGGATGTCGCTTTCAGAGGGCGCTCGAAGCGCCGCGCTACAGCGAGTGGCCGACGTTCTCAAAGAGAACGCCGAGTATCTCGCCACGTGGATCACCCGCGAGCAAGGAAAGCCTTTGGGCGGCGTCGGCCCGGATCAGATCCCCGGTTCGCGATTCGAGATGTGGGGCTGCGAGGTCTGGACCCGGGTACCTGCGAGCTTGGATCTGGCTCCTGAGGTCTTGTTCGAGGACGAAACTCGACGCGACGTCATGCACCGCCAGCCATATGGCGTGGTGGCCGCCATTGCGCCATGGAACTGGCCTCTGCTTATTGCGATCTGGCAAATTATTCCGGCGTTGCGGATGGGTAACACGGTCGTGCTCAAGCCATCCGAGCTGACCAGTATCTGCACGCTAGAGATGGTTCGCTTGATCTCGGAGGTGCTTCCGCCGGGCGTGCTGAACACGGTGAGCGGAGATGGCAGGGTCGGCGGCTTGCTGACTTCGCATCCTGGCGTAGACAAAATTCTATTCACGGGGTCAACCGCCACCGGCTCTCGCATTTCGGCGGTCGCAGCCGAAACTGTTACACCTACGACGATGGAGTTGGGCGGCAACGATGCCGCTATTGTTTTACCCGATGCGAACCCTAAAGATATTGCGCAAGGGTTGTTCTGGGGGGCTTTCCTCAACATGGGCCAAACGTGCGCATGTATCAAACGACTCTACGTCCCTGAGCACCTTCACGATGAAATCGTTTCGGAGCTCAAGGCAATCGCTGAAATGCTTCCGATGGGCGACGGGCTCACTACGGGCGTCGCGATTGGTCCCATTCAAAACCGCGCGCAATACGACAAAGTGTTGGCGCTTGTGGAAGCTGCGCGCGCCGAAGGTGGAACCGTGGTGTGCGGCGGTGTAGCCCCGTCAGGCGCCGGTAACTTCTATCCAATTACGCTTGTGACCGGTCTGAAGGACGGCGCCCGTCTGGTGGATGAAGAGCAATTCGGTCCGGTTCTCCCAATCATTAAATACTACGAATTGGCGGAGGCCATCGATAGCGCGAATCGTCTCGAGGTTGGACTCGGCGCCTCGGTGTGGTCGTCAAACCCTGACCGCGCAGCGGGAATTGCGTTAAAGATTCAGGCGGGGACCGTTTGGGTCAATCAGCATGGCGCCATTCACCCCATGGTCCCTTTCGGCGGCATCAAAGGCTCGGGCTGGGGAGTAGAGTTTGGAATCGACGGCTTGAAGTCCATGACCCAACCACACGTTATCAGTATCAAAAAGTGACGCGGCCGACTGTTGAGCCCGCTCCGTTTTCATAGCCGTTTTGAAATTCTGCAAAAGCCGCTCCTTTCGCCGGACGACGCGCAGGATGGCCCGGCCGCCGCGTTGCATGCACGCTTCGTCGAACGCATCGCGAACGGGCGGCGCAACGACGTGCATGCCGACGATTTGCTCGCCGTGGCCGGCCGCGCTGACCGATGGCCGCACCGGGACCGCGCTCGCCGCGCACACAGGCGTGGTGGATCTTGTGCTCGTCGATCTCGCGCGCTCCAGTGCAGCGACGCCGCGTATGCGGAGGCGGTCGGCCTGTTCCAGCAGGCGGGTTTTCGCGTCGTCGGCGTCGCGGACGTGCCGGGCATGGTCGCGATGCGCACCGTCGCGATGCTCGCGAACGAGGCGGCCGACACGGTGAACCAGGGCGTGTGCTCGCCCGCCGATCTCGATCTCGCGATGGAGAAGGGCGTGAACTACGCGTGCGGCCCGCTCGCGTGGGCCGATGCGATCGGCATCGGCCGCGTGCATCGCGTGCTGTCGAATCTCGCGGCGAGCTACGGCGAGGACCGCTATCGCGTGTCGCCACGCATCGCCATGCTGCACGCGGCCGGCCGCACGTTCCGGTCGTAGCCGCCGACCCCGTTACCCCGAACACGATAACGACATCACTCCATTGGAGGAGCACCCCGATGACTCACCCGACGCATCCCGCCGCCGCCCTCGAGCCGATCGAGACCGCCAGCCGCGACGAACTGCAGGCGCTGCAGCTCGAGCGCCTCAAGTGGTCGCTGCGCCACGCGTACGACAACGTCCCGCACTATCGCCGCACGTTCGATGCGGCGGGCGTGCATCCGGACGACCTGAAGTCGCTCGCCGATCTCGCGAAATTCCCGTTTTCGACCAAGAACGATTTGCGCGACAACTATCCGTTCGGGCTGTTCGCGGTGCCGCGCGAGCAGGTCGTGCGCGTGCACGCGTCGAGCGGCACGACGGGCAAACCGACGGTGGTCGGCTACACCGCGCGCGACATCGATACCTGGGCGAACGTCACCGCGCGCTCGATCCGCGCGGCCGGTGGCCGCCCGGGCGACACGCTGCACAACGCCTTCGGCTACGGGCTCTTCACGGGCGGTCTCGGGATTCACTACGGCGCGGAACGGCTCGGCTGCATGGTCGTGCCGATGTCGGGCGGCCAGACCGAGAAGCAGGTGCAGCTGATCCGCGATTTCGAGCCGAAGATCATTCTCGTCACGCCGTCGTACATGCTGAACCTGATCGACGAGATGGTGCGGCAGGGGATGGACCCGGTCGAATCGTCGCTGAAGATCGGAATCTTCGGCGCCGAGCCGTGGACGCAGGCGCTGCGCGAGGAAGTGGAGACGCGCGTGGGCATCGACGCGCTGGACATCTACGGGCTGTCGGAAGTGATGGGCCCGGGCGTCGCATGCGAATGCGTGGAGACGAAGGACGGCCCGGTGATCTGGGAAGACCATTTCTACCCGGAGATCATCGATCCCGTCACCGGCGAAGTGTTGCCCGACGGCAGCCAGGGCGAGCTCGTGTTCACGTCGCTGACGAAGGAAGCGATGCCGGTGATCCGCTACCGCACGCGCGACCTCACCGCGCTGCTGCCGCCGACCGCGCGCACGATGCGCCGTCTCGCGAAGATCACCGGCCGCTCCGACGACATGCTGATCGTGCGCGGCGTGAACGTGTTCCCGAGCCAGATCGAGGAGATCGTCGTCGCGCTGCCGCAGCTGTCGGGCCAGTTCCAGATCACGCTGTCGCGCGACGGTCACATGGACCGGCTCGACCTCGCGGTCGAACTGCGCTCCGAAGCGGCCGCGTCGGTCACCGAAAGCGATCGCGCGGCGCTCGCGCGCGAGCTGCAGCACCGGATCAAGACGATGGTCGGTGTGTCGTCCGGCGTGACGGTGCTGGCGGCCGGCGGGATTCCCGCGAGCGCGACCGGCAAGGCGCGCCGCGTGATCGATTGCCGTCACGCGGCGTGACCCCAGCCCGCCGCCGCCGCTTCAGTCCCGATCGCTTCCTCTTTAGGAGTTCAGTCTGGATTGCTGGTTCGTCGTGATCCGCATTAGGAATCCTGGACCGATTCGAGAGTGAGTTTTGCGGCAAACTTGACCCTGAACCAGAAGGAGGTTTGCCATGAAACGCGAGCGCTTTTCGATCGAACAGATTGTGGCTGTGCTCAAGCAGGCAGAGTTGGGCATGCCGGTGGCCGATGTGATCCGGCAGGTCGGTATTTCGGAACAGACGTTCTATCGGTGGAAGAAGCAATACGCCGGCATGCAGTCAGATCAGGTACGCGAGCTCAAGCAGTTGCAGGACGAGAACGCGCGACTCAAGAAGCTGGTTGCTGAACTGAGCCTGGACAAGGCCATCCTGCAGGACGTTGCATCAAAAAATGTATGGTCCGCCCCGGCTTTGCAAGGCGAGCGTTGTCGATCCGACGCATGTCAGTTTGCGTAAATGTATCCGGCCTCTCGCGAGTCGAACGCTTTTGGCGTTCAGGCCATGATGAGATCTGCGCGTACCGTTCCTAATAAGCTGGTTCGGGCTTGCTCGCCCGCTTTTTTGACCAAGGCTTACGACAAGAGGTGGCCTCGCAAAATCGGACAGCCAGATAAGTGGAACGGCCGTGGCCTGAGCTAGCGATAATGCTGGCAAAGGAACCGAGGAAATGACGAAGAGAACCCGACGCACGCACTCAGCGGCGTTCAAAGCGAAGGTGGCGCTGGCAGCGGTCAAGGGCGAGCGCACGCTGGCCGAGCTGGCGCAGCAGTTCGATGTGCACCCGAACCAGATTACCGAATGGAAGCGGCAATTGCAGGAGCGTGCGGCGGACGTGTTTGGTGCGGCGGGCATGCCGTCGAGCGAGCCGCCGGTGGACCTGAAGGCGTTGCACGCCAAGATCGGCCAGCGGACACTGGAGAATGATTTTTTAGAAGGTGCGCTCACCAAGGCGGGATTGCTGAGCGCAAAACGATGATCGACCGTACGCATGCGCTGCCGGTTTCGCAACAGACGCGACTGGTCGGCATCGCGAGAT
>NZ_JAIZRQ010000011.1:0-214160 GCF_020419685.1 Burkholderia sp. AU33545
TGTGAGACTCTTGATACTTTCGCTATCTGATCCGAAGATCAGCTCGCTTCCATCAAGCGCCCACACTTATCGGCTGTTAATTTTTAAAGAGCATTTCTGCGAGAAACCTGAAGTTTCCCAGCAGCGCTGCGTTTTCAGCAGCAGAGAAGCGAGATTATGAACCGTGTTTCTCAGTCAGTCAACAACTTTTTGAACTGCTTCGTTGCGACGACTGGGTTCAACTTCATGTGCGCCGGGGCTCGACAACCCACCCTCCATCGCACCGCTTCCCTTCTTCCCCCGCGCTGCGTTTCCGTTAGCGCGAAAGAGGCGTGATTCTAAGCACCTGCCCCGGTCTGCGCAACCCCCTTTGTGAAAATATTTTGAAAAAGCCCCCGTGCGCTAACGCGCACGGGGGCTTCGGGCTCACTGCCCCGGGCGATCTTACCGACGACCGACACCCGCCGCTCGCCAGGCGCCACCCAGCCACCGCCAAATCAGCGGTTCTTGAATACCGGCTTCCGCTTCTCGACGAATGCCGCCATCCCTTCCTTCTGATCTTCGGTCGCGAACAGCGAATGAAACAGTCGACGCTCGAAATGGACACCCTCGGCCAGTGTCGTCTCGTACGCGCGATTCACCGACTCCTTGACCATCATGACCGCCGGCAGTGAGAACTCGGCAATCGTCGTCGCAGCGGCAATCGCTTCATCGAGCAGTTTGTCGGCCGGCAGCACGCGCGACACGAGCCCCGCCCGTTCCGCCTCGGCCGCGTCCATGAAGCGCGCCGTCAGGCACATGTCCATTGCCTTCGCCTTGGACACGGCGCGCGGCAGACGCTGCGTGCCGCCTGCGCCCGGCATCACGCCCAGCTTGATTTCGGGCTGGCCGAACTTGGCCGTATCCGCTGCGAAGATGATGTCGCACATCATCGCGAGCTCGCAACCACCGCCAAGCGCAAAGCCCGCCACGGCAGCAATGATCGGCTTGCGGATCTCGCGGACGGTCTCCCAGTTACGGGTGATGTAGTCGCCGCGATAAACGTCCATATAGGAATAGGTCGCCATCATGCCGATGTCGGCCCCGGCCGCGAACGCCTTCTCGCTCCCCGTCACGACGATCGCACCGATCGCGTCGTCTGCGTCGAATGCCTTCAGCGCAGCGCCCAACTCATCCATCAGCGCATCGTTCAGCGCATTCAGCGCCTTCGGACGGTTCAGTGTGATCAGCCCGACTCGCCCCCGGGTCTCCACCAGGATGTTCTCGTAAGACATCTATTTCTCCTCGATCAATGAAATGAGAAACGCCTCGCACATGCGAATAGTTTGATGCTACCATTCTCCGACCAACCGGTCGGTTAATTAATCGATCCAACCCTTCCCTATGTCCATCAGGCTGCCGCCATGACCCATGCACTGTTCACGAAGCACGAAGACACGCTGAAACACGCCCTCGCCGCCATCGAGAGCCGCGGGTACTGGAGCCCGTTCGCGGAAATGCCTAGTCCCAAAGTGTACGGGGAAAGCGCCAACGCCGACGGCGAAGCGGCGTTCAAGGCACACCTCGGCAACACGTTCGTGCTCGACCAGCCGGCGTCCGGCGGAACCGTCGGCGCGGAGCAGTCGCCGTACGGGATCGCGCTGGGCATCCGCTATCCGAAATCGACACCCGACGAACTGATTGCCGCCGCCGCCGCGGCCCAGCGCGCATGGCGCGAAGCCGGCCCGAGCGCCTGGATCGGCGTCAGTCTGGAAATCCTCGCACGGCTGAATCGCGCGAGCTTCGAAATTGCCTACAGCGTGATGCACACGACGGGCCAAGCGTTCATGATGGCATTCCAGGCCGGGGGCCCGCACGCGCAGGATCGTGCGCTCGAAGCGGTCGCCTACGCCTGGGACGAGTTGCGCCGCATCCCGGCCGATGCACACTGGGAGAAGCCGCAAGGCAAGAACCCGCCGCTCGCGATGCACAAGCGCTATACGATTGTCCCGCGCGGCACCGGCCTCGTGCTCGGCTGCTGCACATTCCCGACCTGGAACGGCTACCCCGGCCTGTTCGCCGACCTGGCGACCGGCAACACGGTAATCGTCAAACCTCATCCGGGCGCGACCCTGCCGCTCGCGATCACGGTCCGCATCGCCCGCGACGTGCTGCGCGAAGCCGGCTTCGATCCGAACGTCGTCACGCTCCTCGCGACCGAGCCGAACGACGGCGCCCTCGTGCAGGACCTCGCGCTGCGTCCTGAAATCAAGCTGATCGACTTCACGGGCAGCACGCAAAACGGCACGTGGCTCGAACACCATGCCCATCAAGCACAGGTGTATACCGAGAAGGCCGGTGTCAACCAGATCGTGATCGACTCGACCGACGACCTGAAGGCCGCGGCCAAGAACATCGCGTTCTCGTTAGCGCTGTACTCCGGCCAGATGTGCACGGCACCGCAGAACATTTACGTGCCGCGCGACGGCATCCGGACGGCAGACGGCCATGCAAGCTTCGACGAAGTCGCCCAGGCGATCGCCGTCTCCGTGCAGAAACTGACCGGAGACCCGGCTCGCTCGGTCGAACTGATCGGCGCGATCCAGAACGACGGCGTGGTCGCGCGTATCGACGACGCCCGCAAGCTCGGTCGTGTGCTCGCTGACAGCCAGACGCTCCAGCATCCGACATTCGCCGACGCTCGCGTGCGCACGCCGCTCGTGCTGCAACTCGACGTGGCCGACCAAGCGAAATTCACGCAGGAGTGGTTCGGCCCGATCTCGTTCGTGATCGCGACCGACTCGACCGCGCAATCTCTCGATCTCGCCGGCAAAATCGCCGCGGAACATGGTGCGCTGACGCTCTCCGTCTACAGCACCGACGACAAGGTCCTCGACGCTGCGCACGATGCAGCGGTGCGTGGCGGCGTCGCGCTGTCGATCAACCTGACGGGCGGCGTATTCGTCAACCAGTCGGCTGCATTCTCCGACTTCCACGGCACCGGCGCGAACCCGGCCGCCAACGCGGCGCTCGCCGATCCGGCGTTCGTCGCCAACCGGTTCCGCGTGGTGCAAAGCCGCGTCCATGTTGCGCCGAAGGCTGTACCTGCGGAAGCCGGCCAAACGGCATAACTCGAATGGCCGACGTGCAAACGCCGTCACGTTCTCTACCATGAACGAATCTGCCAACCGGCAGGTTCGTTGCACATCGACACCCCCATGACCGACGCCTACATCTGCGACGCGATTCGCACCCCCATCGGCCGCTACGGCGGCTCCCTGAAAGACGTTCGTGCCGACGATCTCGGTGCGGTGCCGCTCACGGCGCTGATCGAACGCAACCGCAATGTCGACTGGTCGGCCATCGACGACGTGATCTACGGCTGCGCGAACCAGGCCGGCGAAGACAACCGCAACGTCGCGCGCATGTCCGCGCTGCTCGCGGGCCTGCCGACCGCCGTGCCGGGTACGACGCTGAATCGGCTCTGCGGTTCGGGCATGGACGCCGTCGGCACCGCCGCGCGCGCGATCAAGGCGGGCGAGGCACGCTTGATGATCGCGGGCGGCGTCGAAAGCATGACGCGCGCGCCGTTCGTGATGGGCAAGGCTGCCAGCGCATTTGCGCGTAAGGCCGACATCTACGACACGACGATCGGCTGGCGCTTCATCAATCCGCTGATGAAACAGCAATACGGCGTCGATTCGATGCCGGAGACGGCCGAGAACGTCGCGGTCGACTACGGCATCAGCCGTGCCGATCAGGACCTGTTCGCGCTGCGCAGCCAGCAGAAGGCCGCGCGTGCGCAGCAGGACGGCACGCTCGCCGAGGAAATCGTCCCGGTGACGATTCCGCAGAAGAAAGGCGACCCGCTCGTCGTATCGCGTGACGAGCATCCGCGAGAAACGTCGCTCGAGGCGCTCGCGAAGCTGAAGGGTGTCGTGCGCCCGGACGGCTCGGTGACGGCCGGCAACGCGTCGGGCGTCAACGACGGCGCATGCGCACTGCTGCTCGCCAACGCGGAAGCCGCCGATCAGTATGGGCTGCGCCGCCGCGCACGCGTCGTCGGTATGGCGACCGCAGGCGTCGAACCGCGCGTGATGGGGATCGGCCCGGCGCCGGCCACGCAGAAACTGTTGCGCCAGCTCGGGATGACGATCGACCAGTTCGACGTGATCGAGCTGAACGAAGCGTTCGCCTCGCAAGGTCTCGCGGTGTTGCGCATGCTCGGTGTCGCCGACGACGATCCGCGCGTGAACCCGAACGGCGGTGCGATCGCGCTCGGTCACCCGCTCGGCGCATCGGGCGCTCGGCTCGTGACCACGGCGCTTCACCAACTCGAGCGTACGGGCGGCCGCTTTGCACTCTGTACGATGTGCATCGGCGTCGGCCAGGGCATCGCGATCGCCATCGAGCGCATGTAACCGACGCGCCGCGCGCCTATAACGAAGTCATGAAGGAGACACTGCATGTCATATCAGGCGATCCAGTTGGATATCGATCAGACTGCCCGCGTGGCCACGATCACCCTCAACCGCCCGGACAAGCTGAACAGCTTCACGCGAGCGATGCACCGCGAACTGCAGTCTGCGCTCGATGAAGTCGAGACGGCCGGCGCACGTGCGCTGATACTGACGGGTGCGGGGCGCGGCTTTTGCGCAGGCCAGGACCTGGCCGATCTCGACTTCACGCCGGGCGCGTCCACCGACCTCGGCACGCTGATCGACGAGCATTTCAATCCGCTGATCCGCCGCCTGCAACGCATGCCGATTCCGGTGATCGCCGCCGTCAACGGGACTGCGGCGGGCGCCGGCGCGAATCTCGCACTCGCCTGCGACATCGTGTTCGCGGCACGCTCGAGCAGCTTTATCCAGGCCTTCGTCAAGATCGGGCTCGTGCCCGATTCGGGCGGTACGTGGTTCCTGCCGCAACGCGTCGGCATGGCACGCGCGCTGGGGCTGGCCCTGACCGGCGACAAGCTCGGCGCCGAACAGGCCGAACAATGGGGCTTGATCTGGCGCGCGGTCGACGACGATGCGCTCGCCGCGTTGGCGCGTCAGCTCGCCAATCAGCTCGCGCAGCAACCGACGCTCGCAATCGCGTCGATCAAGCAGTCGATGCGCGACAGCGTCACGAATACGCTCGATCAGCAGCTCGACCTCGAACGCGACCTGCAGCGTAAGCTCGGCCAGTCATACGACTACGCGGAAGGCGTGAAGGCGTTCATCGAGAAGCGTGCGCCGCGCTTCGAGGGGCGTTGACATGACCACCTCCAACGACGCGCTCACCCCCGATGCGCTCGCCCGTGCGACGGCACGGGCCATGTACGACGCAGACGCCTGCAGCCGCGCGTTCGGCATGGAAATCGCCGAAGTGCGGGCCGGCTACGCACGCCTGCAGATGCGCGTACGGCCGGAATTCCTGAACGGACATCAGACCTGTCACGGCGGCATCATCTTCACGCTCGCCGATTCGACGTTCGCGTTCGCATGCAACTCGTACAACCTGAATACCGTTGCGGCCGGCTGCTCGATCGAATACCTGCGTCCCGTGTACGGCAACGACCTGCTGACGGCCGAAGCGATCGAGCAGACGCGCAGCGGCCGGCACGGCATCTATGACATCCGCGTCACGAACCAGACAGGCGAAACGGTCGCGATGTTTCGGGGCAAATCGGCCCAGATCAAGGGCACGGTGCTGCCGGAAGAACGTTGACGTCCACCGCTCGCTCATAACAATCACTGGAGACAGGCATGACTACCCCGCTACCGCTCGAGCCGATCGAGACCGCCTCGCGCGACGAGCTTACCGCACTGCAGCTTGAACGCCTGAAGTGGTCGCTCCGGCATGCGTATGACCACTCTCCCGTCTATCGCCGCAAATTCGACGAAGCGGGCGTGCATCCCGACGACCTGAAGACGCTCACGGATCTGTCGCGCTTCCCGTTCACGACCAAGAGCGACCTGCGCGACAGCTACCCGTTCGGGATGTTCGCGGTGCCGCAGGACCAGATCTCGCGCATTCACGCGTCGTCGGGCACGACCGGCAAGCCGACCGTCGTCGGCTATACGGCGCGCGACATCGACACTTGGGCCAATCTCGTCGCGCGCTCGATCCGCGCGGCCGGTGCGCGGCGTGGCGACAAGGTTCATGTCAGTTATGGATACGGGCTGTTCACCGGCGGGCTCGGCGCACACTACGGCGCCGAACGCGCGGGACTGACCGTGATTCCGTTCGGCGGTGGCCAGACCGAAAAGCAGGTGCAGTTGATCCAGGATTTCCGGCCCGACATCATCATGGTGACGCCGAGCTATATGCTGTCGATCGCCGACGAGATCGAGCGCCAGGGCCTCGACCCCGCACAAAGCTCGCTGCGCATCGGCATCTTCGGCGCGGAGCCCTGGACCAACGACATGCGCGTGGCCATCGAGCATCGGATGGGCATCGACGCGGTCGACATCTATGGGCTGTCCGAAGTGATGGGTCCCGGCGTCGCATCGGAATGCGTCGAGACCAAGGACGGCCCGACCATCTGGGAAGATCACTTCTATCCGGAAATCATCGACCCCGACACCGGCGAGGTATTGCCGGACGGCGAACTTGGCGAACTGGTCTTCACGTCGCTGACGAAGGAAGCGCTGCCGATCATCCGCTACCGGACGCGCGACCTCACGCGTCTGCTGCCCGGCACCGCCCGCACGATGCGCCGGATGGAAAAGATCACCGGGCGCTCGGACGACATGATGATCGTGCGGGGCGTCAACGTCTTCCCGACGCAGATCGAGGAGCAGCTGCTGAAACAGCGTGCGCTCGCACCGCACTATCAGATCGTGCTGACGAAGGAAGGTCCGCTCGACGTGCTGACGCTCAATGTCGAGCCGTGCCCCGAAACTGCCCCCGACACGGCGGCGATCCATGCGGCGAAACAAGCGCTCGCGCACGACATCAAGTCGCTGATTGGCGTGACGGCCGTGATCAATGTGCTGCCCGTGAACGGGATCGAGCGTTCGGTCGGCAAGGCACGCCGCGTGATCGACAAGCGCAAGGGCTGATACCCCCAGCCCCCCGCCCCCCGACCGCCGCGCGCAACAGCAATCGCGAGGCAAAAAAACAGCCCGACCGGCCAACACCGATCGGGCTGTTTCGCTTTGATGCCGGGCTACACGTATACGCCGGCACCACCGCGCATCACGAATTCGGGAACAGCAGCCACATCCGGCCGATCTGCTTCATCCGTCCGGCCTGGTCGCCGGCGTCGTCGCCCAGCCCCCAGAAATAGTCCGCCCGCACGCCGCCCTTGATCGCGGAACCCGTGTCCTGCGCGAACACGAGCCGGTTCATCGGCGTATTCGTCAGCGGACGCGTGGTCTGCAGGAACACCGGTGTGCCGAGCGGGATCGACGACGGATCGACCGCGATCGAACGCTCCGCCGTGAGCGGCACGCCGAGTGCGCCGATCGGGCCGTCCGCGCCGCCGTGCGGCGCATCTTCCTTCGTCGGCATGTCGCGGAAGAACACGAATCGTGGATTCGTATCGAGCAACGCATCCACGCGAGTCGGGTTTGCCTTCGCCCAAGCCTTGATGCCCTGCATCGTCGCCTGCGCGGGCGTCAGCTCGCCGCGATCGAGCAGCCACTTGCCGATCGAGCGATACGGCTGGTTATTGGTGCCGCCGAAGCCGACCCGCATCACCGAACCGTCGTCGAGCAGCACGCGCCCCGAACCCTGTACCTGCAGGAAGAACGCCTCGATCGGATCATCGACCCACACGAGTTCGTTGCCGTTCAGGATGCCTGCCCGCTCGAGCTGGGCGCGAGCGGGCAGCGCGGCACCGGCGCGATAGCCAGCCGGCCAGCGGTACAGCGCGTACTGGTAAGGGCCGCGACGCACGCGGGAGCCGTGCAGCAGCGGCTCGTAATAGCCGGTCACGAGCCCGTCGAGCGTGCCGTCGGTGTTCGCCAGCTGAAACGGCGTGAAATACGTTTCGAAGAATGCACGTGCGCTGCCGACGTCGAGCTCGTCGAGTCGGTCGGCGGCCGCGCAGGCGCGCTGCCATGCGGGCTGGCGCGCGAGCCGCACGCAGTTCTGCCGCAGCGCGGCCGTCGCGCCGATCAGCGAATCGTCCTGCCACCCCGGCACCTGCTGCCACGCGACCGGCGTGAGCCGCTTCGCGGCAACCTGCCCTGGCACGATCGCCGCGCCGGTCGGCGGCTTGAGCGCCGACGTCCGCGTCGGCGCGCCGCCGCATGCGGCAAGCAGCGCTGCCGTCGCGGCCGCCACAACCCAGCCGGCCGCCCGGGGCCCAAACCACATACAATGTTCGTTCTTGATGGAAACCGCCATGTCAGATTTTCTCGACCAATATCCGATGCTCATCTTCGCGCTCGAGGCTTTCGTAGCGCTTGCCCTGCTGATCTTCATCGTCGTGTGGACGTCGTCGGGCAGGAAGAAGCACGCCCGCGGCAACGACCGCCAGCCGCGCTGACCGGCCCCGCACGCTCAATGCAGCGTGCGCGGCATGTGCAGCGCGAACTCGTCGACCGGCGCGTCGAACCGCTCGCCGTCCTCCGCCACGCAGAAGTACGCACCGCGCATCGTGCCGACCGGCGTCGCGATCACGGCCCAGCTCGTGTATTCGAACTGTTCGCCCGGCTGCAGCAGCGGCTGGTGCCCGACGACGCCGAGCCCCTTCACTTCCTGCACGTGGTTTTCGCTGTCCGTGATGATCCAGTGACGCGCGATCAGCTGCGCCGCGACCTGCCCGGTATTGCGGATGGTCAGCGTGTACGCGAATGCGTATTGACGTCGATCGGGGTCGGATTGTTCCGGCAAGTAGCTGGTTTTCACCGAAACGGTGAACTGATACTGACTCATGATGTTTCCGCTGTAGGTAACCGCCCGCGCCAACTCGAGCGGCAGGGCCGCGGGCGCGCCGCACTGGTTCGGCATTCTATTCGGAATCGGGCCGCAACCGCACGGCCCGTCGCCGCGCACCGGGTCGCCGGACGGTAGAATGGCGGTTTTGCGCCGCAGCGTCCCCGCTCCCCTGTCATGACTCAATTCCGCATCGCTCCCAGCATCCTGTCGGCCGACTTCGCACGGCTCGGCGAAGAAGTCCGCAACGTGGTCGCCGCCGGCGCCGACTGGATTCACTTCGACGTGATGGACAACCATTATGTGCCGAACCTCACTATCGGCCCGCTCGTCTGCGAGGCGATCCGCCCGCACGTGCAGGTGCCGATCGACGTGCATCTGATGGTGCGCCCGGTCGACCGGATCGTGCCCGATTTCGCGAAAGCCGGCGCAAACCTGATCAGCTTCCACCCGGAAGGTTCGGACCACATCGACCGTACGCTGTCGCTGATCCGCGATCACGGCTGCAAGGCCGGCCTCGTGTTCAACCCGGCGACGCCGCTGAACTATCTCGACCACGTGATGGACCGCCTCGACTTCGTGCTGCTGATGTCGGTGAACCCGGGTTTCGGCGGCCAGTCGTTCATTCCAGAAACGCTGAACAAGCTGCGCGAAGCACGCGCGCGCATCGACGCATACACCGAGCGCACCGGCCGCGAGATCCTGCTCGAGGTGGACGGCGGCGTAAAGGCCGACAACATCGCGGAAATCGCGGCAGCCGGCGCGGATACCTTCGTCGCGGGTTCGGCGATCTTCGGCAAGCCCGACTACCGCAAGGTGATCGACGAGATGCGCGCCGCGCTCGCCACCGTCGAGCGGAGCTGACGTCGTGGCCGATTCCTCGCAGACCCGTCAGGCACCGACCGCAGCCGACGGCACGATCCGTTTCGCGACGCCGCGCATCGACGCGGCGCTGATCGACCTCGACGGCACGATGGTCGACACGGCCGACGATTTCACGGCCGGGCTGAACGGGATGCTCGCACAGCTCGGCGCGCCGGCCACGTCGCGCGACGAGGTGATCGGCTACGTCGGCAAGGGCTCCGAGCACCTGATCCACAGCGTGCTGAAGCCGCGCTTCGCGCCCGACGAGGCGCACGCGCGCTTCGACGACGCGCTCGCGATCTATCAGACCGAATACGCGAAGATCAACGGCCGCCACACGCGCCTCTATCCGGACGTCGCAACCGGCCTCGACGCGCTGCGCGCGGCCGGCATCCGGCTCGCGTGCGTGACGAACAAGCCGCACCGTTTCGCCGTCGAGCTGCTCGAGCAATACGGGCTGATCGATCGCTTCGGCATCGTGCTCGGCGGCGACAGCGTCGCGCGCAAGAAGCCCGATCCGCTGCCGATGCTGACGGCCTGCGACGCGCTCGGCGTCGCGCCGGACGCGGCGGTCGCGATCGGCGACTCGGAAAACGACGCGCTGGCGGGCCGCGCGGCGGGAATGGCGACGCTGACGGTGCCGTACGGCTACAACCACGGCAAAGCTATACAAACGATAAATTCGGATGGTATAGTCGATTCGTTGCTGGTCGCGGCCCGCGCGATTACCGCGCACAACGCCGGCCGGCCAACCATCTGATTATTTCTTCCATCCGCATGTTTCTGAATAAAAAACGGAGTCTGAGCAGCATCGACCGGGGAGCCTGGCCCTGGCGTCGCTGGTCGCGCTAACCTCTTCGATGAGGTACGCTGAGGCACGTCTTCAGCGCCGTTTTTTATCTCGCTGCGCATCCGCGCGCCGATCGTCGCACCACCTCGAGTTCTACCGTGTCCGAACGCTTGCGTTCAGGATCGGCCGCAGGCTCGCGACGTTCACGCCCGGAGTGCCGGCCGGCAACAGGCACTTCTCGATCGACCGCCCTTTCGCCGACGGCAGCCCGCGCAGCGTCAAGTGATCCCTGGCGCACTCCGCCGCTCGTCCCGAACAGGACCGGAACATGACCGAACTCGAATTCCAATCGCTGGCGAACGAAGGCTACAACCGCATCCCGCTGATCGCGGAAGCGCTCGCCGACCTCGAAACGCCGCTGTCCCTCTACCTGAAGCTGGCCCAGCCTGAACGCGCGGGCGCCAACTCCTTCCTGCTCGAGTCGGTGGTCGGCGGCGAACGCTTCGGCCGCTATTCGTTCATCGGCCTGCCCGCACGCACGCTGGTGCGCACCCGCAACGGCGTGTCCGAGGTGGTGCGCGACGGCCAGGTCGTCGAGACGCACAACGGTGACCCGTTCGAATTCATCGAGTCGTTCCAGGCGCGCTTCAAGGTCGCGCAGCGCCCGGGCCTGCCGCGCTTCTGCGGCGGCCTCGCCGGTTATTTCGGCTACGACGCGGTGCGCTACATCGAGAAGAAGCTCGCGAACACCGCGCCGCGCGACGATCTCGGCCTGCCCGACATCCAGCTGCTGCTCACCGAGGAAGTCGCGGTGATCGACAATCTCGCCGGCAAGCTCTACCTGATCATCTATGCGGACCCGGCCCAGCCAGAGGCCTATACGAAGGCAAAGCAACGCCTGCGCGAACTGAAGCAGCGCCTGCGCACGACCGTGCAGCCGCCCGTGACGTCGGCGAGCGTGCGCACCGAGACGTTCCGCGAGTTCAAGAAGGAAGACTATCTGGCCGCCGTGCGCCAGGCGAAGGAATACATCGCGGCCGGCGAACTGATGCAGATCCAGGTCGGCCAGCGGCTCACGAAGCCGTACCGCGACAATCCGCTGTCGCTGTATCGCGCGCTGCGTTCGCTGAATCCGTCGCCGTACATGTATTACTACAACTTCGGCGATTTCCACGTGGTCGGCGCATCGCCGGAAATCCTCGTGCGCCAGGAAAAGCGCGGCGATGACCAGATCGTCACGATCCGTCCGCTGGCCGGCACGCGTCCGCGCGGCAACACGCCCGAGCGCGACGCGGAACTCGCGACCGAACTGCTGAACGATCCGAAGGAAATCGCCGAGCACGTGATGCTGATCGACCTCGCGCGCAACGACGTCGGCCGCATCGCGGAGATCGGCTCGGTGCAGGTGACCGACAAGATGGTGATCGAGAAGTACTCGCACGTGCAGCACATCGTCAGCTCGGTCGAAGGCAAGCTGAAGCCCGGCATGACGAACTACGACGTGCTGCGCGCGACGTTCCCGGCCGGCACGCTGTCCGGCGCGCCGAAGGTGCGCGCGATGGAACTGATCGACGAGCTCGAGCCGATCAAGCGCGGGTTGTACGGCGGCGCCGTCGGCTACCTGTCGTTCTCGGGCGAGATGGATCTCGCGATCGCGATCCGCACGGGCCTGATCCACAACGGCAACCTGTACGTGCAAGCGGCGGCCGGCGTCGTCGCGGACTCGGTGCCCGAATCCGAATGGCAAGAGACCGAGAACAAGGCGCGCGCGGTGCTGCGTGCGGCCGAACAGGTCCAGGACGGCCTCGATAGCGACTTCTGACCGGAGACTGACCATGCTGCTCATGATCGACAACTACGACTCGTTCACCTACAACCTGGTCCAGTACTTCGGCGAACTGGGCGAGGACGTGCGCACGTACCGCAACGACGAAATCACGCTCGACGAGATCGCGCGCCTGAACCCCGACGCCATCTGCCTGTCGCCCGGCCCGAGCAACCCGCAGCACGCGGGCATTACGCTGGACGTGCTGCGCGAATTCGCGGGCAAGAAACCGATCCTCGGCGTCTGCCTCGGCCATCAGGCGATCGGCGAAGCATTCGGCGGCCGCGTCGTGCGCGCGAAGACCATCATGCACGGCAAGGTGAGCCGGATCGAAACCGACTGCCGCGGCGTGTTCGCCGACCTGCCGAAGCATTTCGACGTCACCCGCTACCATTCGCTCGCGATCGAACGCGAATCGCTGCCCGACTGCCTCGAGGTGTCCGCGTGGACCGACGACGGCGAGATCATGGGCGTGCGTCACAAGACGCTGCCGATCGAAGGCGTGCAGTTCCACCCGGAATCGATCCTCTCCGAGCACGGCCACGCGCTGCTCGAGAATTTCCTGAAGCAGAATCGCGCGACGGCCCGGGCGGCCGCGCCGGCGGCCTGACGGGAGACGCACGATGACGATTACCCCGCAGGAAGCGCTGCAACGCACGATCGAACACCGCGAGATCTTCCACGACGAGATGCTGCACCTGATGCGGCTCATCATGCGCGGCGACATGTCTCCCGTGATGGCGGCCGCGATCATCACCGGGCTGCGCGTGAAGAAGGAGACGATCGGCGAGATCACCGCCGCCGCGACCGTGATGCGCGAATTTGCGAACCACGTCGAGGTGCAGGACAACTCGAACTTCGTCGACATCGTCGGCACGGGCGGCGACGGCTCGCACACGTTCAACATCTCGACCGCGTCGATGTTCATCACGGCCGCGGCCGGCGCGAAGGTCGCGAAGCACGGCAACCGCGGCGTGTCGAGCAAGTCCGGCAGCGCCGACGTGCTCGAGGCGCTCGGCGTGAACATCGATCTGCAGCCCGACCAGGTTGCCGCGTCGATCGCCGAAACCGGCATGGGCTTCATGTTCGCGCCGAACCATCATCCGGCGATGAAGAACATCGCGGCCGTGCGCCGTGAGCTCGGCGTGCGGACGATCTTCAACATCCTCGGCCCGCTGACCAATCCGGCCGGCGCGCCGAACCAGCTGATGGGCGTGTTCCATCCCGACCTCGTCGGCATCCAGGTGCGCGTGATGCAGCGCCTCGGCGCGCAGCACGTGCTCGTCGTATACGGCAAGGACGGGATGGACGAAGTGTCGCTCGGCGCCGCGACGCTCGTCGGCGAATTGCGCGACGGCGAGGTGCACGAATACGAGATCCATCCGGAGGACTTCGGCCTGCAGATGGTGTCGAACCGCACGCTGAAGGTGGAAAATGCCGAAGAATCGCGCACGATGCTGCTCGGCGCGCTGGACAACAAGCCGGGCGTCGCACGCGAGATCGTCACGCTGAACGCGGGCACCGCGCTCTATGCGGCCAATATCGCCGAATCGATCGCGGACGGCATCCAGCTCGCCCGCGAAGCGGTCGCGAGCGGCAAGGCGCGCGCGAAGGTCGACGAACTCGTGCGTTTCACGCAGCAGTTCAAGCGCTGACTCCCTTTACGAATCAAGCAGGAACCCACATGAGCGACATTCTCGACCGAATCATCGCCGTCAAGCGCGACGAAGTCGCGGCGGCCATGCGCAGCACGCCGCTCGAGGCACTGAAGCTGGACGCATCCGCGCGTGACCTGCGCGACTTCGTCGGCGCGCTGCGTGCGAAGCAGGCGGCCGGCAACGCGGCGGTGATCGCCGAAATCAAGAAGGCGAGCCCGTCGAAGGGCGTGCTGCGCGAGCATTTCGTGCCGGCCGACATCGCACGCTCGTATGCGGAGCACGGCGCCGCGTGCCTGTCGGTGCTGACCGACGAGCAATTCTTCCAGGGCAGTGTCCGCTATCTCGAGGAAGCGCGCGCGGCCTGCACGCTGCCGGTGCTGCGCAAGGACTTCATCGTCGATGCGTACCAGATTCTCGAAGCGCGCGCGATGGGCGCCGACGCGATCCTGCTGATCGCGGCCGCGCTCGACACGCCGCTGATGCAGGACCTCGAGGCGTATGCGCACTCGCTCGGCCTTGCGGTGCTGGTCGAAGTTCACGACCGCGACGAGATGGAACAGGCGCTGACGCTGAAGACACCGCTGCTCGGCATCAACAACCGCAACCTGCGCACGTTCGAGACGTCGATCCAGACCACGCTCGACATGCTCGACATGATTCCGCCGGACCGCATGGTCGTGACCGAGTCGGGCATCCTGTCGCGCACCGACGTCGACACGATGCGCGCGGCGAACGTGAACGCGTTCCTCGTCGGCGAGGCGTTCATGCGCGCCGAGCAGCCGGGCGAGGAACTCGCGCGGATGTTCTTCTGATGGCGATCGAAAAGGAAATCAAGCTTGCGCTGCCGGCCGGCCAGGCCGATGCCGCGCGGCGCTTTTTCGAGACGCTGACCGGCGAAGCCGGCGATGTCATCGCGCTCGCGAACGTCTACTACGACACGCCCGATCTCGCGCTGGCCCGTTCGAAAAGCGCGGTGCGCGTGCGCCGCACGCCGCACGGCTGGCTGCAGACGTTCAAGACGGTCGGCAGCGCGGAAGCCGGCCTGCATCGCCGCCATGAATGGGAGTTGCCCGTCGCCGGCGATGCGCTCGAAATCGATGCGCTCGTCTCCGCGTGCGACGTGCCGAACGCGGCCACCGCGCTGCGCGACGCGGCGCCGGCGCTGCACGCGCTGTTCCGGACGGATTTTTCGCGTACGCTGTGGCGCATCGCAATCGGCGGCGCAACCGTCGAGGCCGCGGTGGACATCGGCGAGATCGTCGTCCAGGCGGAAAACGATACGCGCCGCGAACCGATCAGCGAAATCGAACTCGAACTGATCGACGGCCCGGAAGCTGCGCTCGCGACACTCGCCGCCGAACTGCAGCAAGCGCTGCCGGGCCTCGCCCCCGAAAACATCAGCAAGGCGCAGCGCGGCTACCGGCTGCGCGCGCAATAAACCCGCATCACGCATGGCAACCCGCAAGACTCTCCGCACGCCGCAACAGGCGTCGCTGTTCGACGATCCCGTGCCGGAAACGGCGCAGGACGATGTTTCCGCCTCGGCGCCCGCGCCGGCCGCGGCTGGGCGCAGGCCCGCAAAGAAGGCCGCGGCAGCCGCCCCGGCCTCCGCCGCGCCGCAGCCCGCTGCCGCCGCGCACGTCCCACACCTCGCCGCGCAGTTCGACGCGCTGCCGGCCGTCTGGCGCGACGTGCTGAAACCCTTCATCGACAGCGATGCGTATGCACCGCTGTGCCGCTTCGTCGACGACGAACGCGCGGCCGGCAAGACGGTCTACCCGACCGACGTGTTTCGGGCGTTGCGCCTGACGAGCCCGGACGACGTGAAGATCGTGATCCTCGGCCAAGACCCTTACCACGGCGACGACCGCGGCACGCCGCAGGCGCATGGCCTGGCGTTCTCGGTGCCGCCGGCCGTGCGCACGCCGCCGTCGCTGCGCAACATCTTCAAGGAAATCGCCGCGAATTTCGGCCACGACACGCCGCGTCACGGCTGCCTCGATACCTGGGCGCGCCAGGGCGTGCTGCTGCTCAACACCGTGCTGACGGTCGAGCGCGGCGCGGCCGCGAGCCACGCGAGGCGCGGCTGGGAACAATGCACGGACACGCTGATCCGCGAACTCGCCAGCCGCCATCGCGGCCTCGTGTTCATGCTGTGGGGCGCGCATGCGCAGGCGAAGCGCGCGCTATTCGATGCGAGCGCGCACTGCGTGCTCGAGGCGCCGCATCCGTCGCCGCTGTCCGCACACCGCGGCTTCCTCGGTTGCCGCCACTTCGCGCTCGCGAACGACTATCTGGTCGAAGCGGGTCGCGAGCCGATCGACTGGCGCCTGCCGGAGGTGGCCGAAACGCTCGCGTAACCGTTCCGCGTTCAACTTCCCGCTTTCGTCTGCATCACGTGAAAACGCCGCGCCCCTTTCGGGACGCGGCGTTTTTTTATCTGGCGACGCAGCGGGTGCAACGCACCCGCATCGGCCTTACGCGGCAGCGATCGCTTCGCGGGCGCCGGCGAGCGCGGCGCTCTGTGCATCCGGCCCGAGGTTCAGGCCTTCCGCGTGGATGAAGCTCACGTCGGTCAAGCCGATGAAGCCGAGGAACGTGCGCAGGAACGGCGTCTGGCTGTCGTTCGGCGTGCCGAGGTACTTGCCGCCGCGCGCCGTCACCACGTGAACCTTCTTGCCCTTGATCAGGCCTTCCGGACCGTTCTCGGTGTAGCGGAACGTGACGCCTGCACGGGCGATCCAGTCGAAATACGTCTTCAGTTGCGACGAGACACCGAAGTTATACATCGGTGCGCCGATCACGATGATGTCGGCGGCCTGCAGTTCAGCGATCAGTGCATCGCTCTTCGCGACGATCGCATTCTGTTCCGCGCTGCGCTGGTCGGCCGGCGTGAAGAATGCGCCGAGCACCGATTCATCGAGGTGCGGCAGCGCGTCGGCCAGCAGGTCGCGAACCACGACCTTCGCGCCGGGGTTCGATTGTTGCAGCTTTGCCGTCAGTTCGTTGGCCAGCAGCGTGGATTGCGCACCTTGCGAGCGCGCCGCGGAATTGATTTGCAGAATGGTCGTCATGTCAGGCTCCGGTTTGGTTGCGCTTCGGTAGCGCGAGTGACGCCATTGTGCGTGGCCGCATGGTCGCGAAAAAGCGGGTTCAAGGCGACGGATTGTTGCAACAGCAGAACAATCGTTGATCGCGCCCCGAAACCCGCTCGTGCATGCTCAGCCCTTCAGCCAAGCTTCCCGGGCCTTGTGCGCGGCAGCCGGCTTTGCGGCGGCCGTGAGCCGGTAGCGCGCGACTTCCGGCCCGTCGAGCTTCAGTTTCGCGGTCCGCAGCTCGTCACGGCGGAATGCGTGCACCTCGACCTTGTCGCCCGGGCGGTAGCGCGCGAGCAGCGTGTCGAGATTCGTGCCGGTGACGCGCAGCCCGTCGAGCGCGATCAGCGTGTCGCCGGCCGACAGCCCCGCGCGATGCGCGCCGCCGCCTTCGTATACCGCCGCCAGCGTGCAGTCCGCGCCGCCGCGCAGGCGCGCGCCGATCGTCGGCTTCGCGGCCGCGCCAGGCGCGACTTCCGGCGCGAGCGTCACGCCAAACGGCGCGAGCAATTCGGCGAGCGGCAGGTCGCGCGTGCCGTGCACGGCGTCGGAGAACAGCCTGCCGAGCGCGACGCCCGTCGCTTCCTCGATCAGCGTCTCGACCTCGTTTTCCTCGACGCCCGCCTGCTTGCCACGATAGAACTCGCGTCCGTAGCGTTGCCACAGCAAGCGCATCACGTCGTCGAGCGACTTGCGGTTGCGCGTCTGCGCGCGGATCGCGAGATCGAACGCGAGCGCGACGAGCGAACCCTTCGTGTAGTAGCTGACGATCGCATTGGTCGCGTTCTCGTCCTGGCGGTAGTACTTGATCCACGCGTCGAACGAACTTTCCGCGACGCTCTGCTTCAGCCGCCCCGTGCCGCGCAGCACGCCGCCGATGGTGCGCCCGAGCGCCGCGAAATATTCGTCCTGCGACATCAGCCCGCTGCGCACGAGCATCAGATCGTCGTAATACGAGGTGAAGCCCTCGAACAGCCACAACAGCGACGTGTAATTTTCGCGCGCGAGGTCATACGGCACGAACGCGGCCGGCTTGATACGCTTCACGTTCCACGTATGGAAATACTCGTGGCTGCACAGGCCGAGGTACGTGCGATAGCCCTCCGTCGTCTCCGGCCGGCCCTTCACCGGCAGATCGGTGCGGTTGCAGATCAGCGCGGTCGACGCACGGTGCTCGAGGCCGCCGTAGCCGTCGCTGACCGCGAGCGTCATGAACACGTAGCGGTCCATCGGCGCCTTCTTCGACTTCGGCTCGAACAGCGCGATCTGCGACTCGCACACGCGCTTCAGGTCGGCGCGCAGCCGCTCCATGTCGAGCTGCGTCACGCGCCCGGCGATCACGATGTCGTGCGGCACGCCGTGCGCGTCGAACGTCGCCAGCGCGAATTCGCCGATCGTCACCGGATGGTCGGTGAGTTCGTCGTAGTTCGATGCGCGGTACCCGCCGAACCCATAGCGCCGGGTGCCGCGTGCCTCGGGCAGCGACGTACCGACGCGCCACGTGCGGAATGCCGGGCCCGCCGGTTTCGCGATGTCGACCTCGCACGGCGCAGCCTCGTGGCCGGCGACGCTCAGGAACACGGCCGTGGCATTGAAGAAGCCGCCCGATTCGTCGAGATACGCGGAGCGGACCGACAGGTCCCACGCGTACACGTCGTAGCGCAGCGTCAGCGCGCCGTTCACCGGTGCGGCCTGCCACGTGTTCTTGTCGGTTTTCGCGATCCGCACCTTGCGGCCCGCGTCGTTGAACGCGGCGAGCGTCACGATGTTGCGCGCGAACTCGCGCACGAGGTAGCTGCCGGGAATCCACACCGGCAGCGAGAAGCGCTGGCCTTCGGGATCGGGATCGGCGACCGTCACCGACACTTCGAACAGGTGCGCGGCAAGATCTTTCGGGGCAATCGAATAACGGATCGGCTGGGTCATCGTGGGAATCGGACGAAAATCGGACGGAATACGGCAGCGGAAACGAAGAGAGGCGCCGGCTGATATCGCGGGCGCCCCTCGCTGGCCGGGCCATGCAGCCCGGGGTGTCGGTCAGTTTACTTGCTCGACGCGAGCGCCTGGTTCAGCTGGTCGGCCGACACCGCGCCCGGCAGGCGGCGGCCGTCGGGCAGGAAGATCGTCGGCGTGCCGGTGACGTTCATCCCGCGGCCGAGCGCGAGGTTCTTGTCAAGCGCGGTCGTATCGCAGGTGCCGGCGCCGGTCGGCACGCGATGGTCGAGCATCCAGCTCTGCCAGGTTTTCGCGCGGTCGGTCGCGCACCAGATCGCCTTCGACTTCGCGGTCGAATCGGGCGACAGTACCGGATACAGGAACGTGTAGACGGTCACGTTGTCGATCGACTGCAACGTCGTCTCGAGGCGCTTGCAGTAGGGGCAGTTCGGATCGGAGAACACAGCGATCTTGCGTGCGCCGTTGCCCTTGACGACCTTGATCGCGTTCGCGAGCGGCAGGCTCGCGAAATCGATCTTGTTGAGGTCGGAAAGGCGCGCGTCGGTCAGGTTCTTGTGCGTCTTGGTGTCGACGAGATCGCCGAGCAGCACGTAGTCGCCGGCTGCATCGCTATAGATGATCTGCGTACCGAGGTTCACTTCGTACAGGCCTGCGACCGGAGATTTCGACACGCTCTTGATCGGCGCGTCGTTGCCGAGACGCGCTTGCAGCGTGGCTTTCAGCTTGTCGGTGGTCTGGTCGGCCTGCGCGGTGCAGCCGAGCGTCGCCATCGTGACGGCCAGCGCCAGCGATGCGATGCGGATCGTTTTTTTCATCCTGTAGTTCCTTCAGCTCAATCGGAGTGCACGTCACAGTGTACGCCGTAACGGAACCCTGTCCGACAGGCCGAAGGCGCGAAGGTTCGATCAGCCGAGCGCGGCCGACACGAGCCAGCGCTTCACGAGCGGTTGCGCACCGACGAACGCCATGCCCGCGTTGCGCACCGCCTTCGCAAAGGAGCCAGGCACCGCGAACAGCCGCTGCAGCCCGTCGGTCGCGACCATCAGCGCGCGGATGTCCTCGCGGCGCGAACGCTCGTAGCGGCGCAGCAGCACCGTATCGCCGAGGTTGCGGAAGCTCTCCTTGTTCGCGATCGCATCGGCGAGCGCCGCGACGTCGCGCAGCCCGAGGTTCATCCCTTGCCCCGCGAGCGGGTGGATCAGATGCGCGGCATCGCCGACGAGTGCGACACGCGGGGCGATCAGCTTGTCGACGGTCTGCAGCGCGAGCGGGAAGCCGGCCGCGGGCGTCACGCATTCGAGTGCCCCGACCTGACCGTGCGACACGCGCTCGACTTCGGCCGCGAGCTGCGCCGGATCGAGTGCGAGCAATTCGTCCGCGTGCGCGGTGTGCGCGGACCACACGAGCGATACGTGACCGTCCGGCAGCGGCAGCAACGCGATGATCTCGCCTTCGTGAAACCACTGGCAGGCCGTCTCGCGGTGCGGCAGCGATGCCTTGAAGTTCGCGACGACACCGGTTTGCCGGTAGTCGCGCCGTTCGACCTTGGCCCCCATTTGCGAGCGCACCCACGAATGCGCGCCGTCGGCGCCGACGACGAGATCGGCTTCCAGCACCTGCCCCGACGACAGCGTAAGCACGGCCGCGTCGTCGTGCACGTCGAAGCCCTGCGCGCGCGCATCGAACCACGTGAGGTTCGGCTGGAACCGCAGCGCGGCATCGAGCGACGTCTCGATCAGCGACGATTCCGCGATCCAGGCCAGTTGCGGCACGGAGGCCTGGTACGCGGAGAAATGCAGTTCCGCGTGCGCATCGCCGTACACGCGCATGTCGTAGACCGGCGCGAGCCGGCCATGGTCGAGCGCCTGCCAGACTCGCAGCCGCTCCAGCAAGGCCTGCGAGCTGGACGACAGCGCGTAGATGCGCGTGTCGAACGCGAGATCGGCCGGGCGCGGCGTGGCCGGCTGGGCGAGCAAGGCGGTCTTGTAGCCGGACTGGGTCAGCGCGAGCGCGGCCGTCTTGCCGACGAGCCCGCCGCCGACCACGGCGACGTCGAAGGTGTGGTGGGCAGTCATGGCGGGCATTATAGCCGCGGGGCCAATCCCTTACGCGGCCGGACTTTGCGGGAAATCAGCATAATCGCGGGCCGGCCCGGCAGCGCGACGGCCCGCCGCATCGGGCATTCGGGGGAAGGCCGGAAACCGGGGCGTCGGCACGGTACAATAGCGCCTTTGAACGTCGGCCCGCCGCGCCCCACGCGCCGGCCGTCCCTATTTTCCCGCGCCGCCGTGCCCTGTCCGGCCGCGCCGCCTTACCCGTCCGAAGGATTCCATGAGTCTCAAATGCGGCATCGTCGGCTTGCCCAACGTCGGCAAGTCCACCCTGTTCAATGCACTGACCAAGGCCGGCATCGCCGCCGAGAACTACCCGTTCTGCACGATCGAACCGAACGTCGGCATCGTCGAGGTGCCGGACGCGCGCCTGAAGGCGCTCGCCGAGATCATCAACCCGGAGCGCATCGTGCCGGCCGTCGTCGAATTCGTCGACATCGCAGGCCTCGTCGCGGGCGCAAGCAAGGGTGAAGGCCTCGGCAACCAGTTCCTCGCGAACATCCGCGAAACCGATGCGATCACGCACGTCGTGCGCTGCTTCGAGGACGACAACGTCATCCACGTCGCGGGCAAGGTCAGCCCGATCGACGACATCGAAGTGATCAACACCGAACTCGCGCTCGCCGACCTCGGCACCGTCGAGAAGGCGCTCACCCGCTACTCGAAGGCCGCGAAGTCGGGCAACGACAAGGAAGCTGTGAAGCTCGCTGCGGTGCTCGAAAAGGTTCGCGCGCATCTCGACCAGGGCAAGGCCGTGCGCGGCCTGGATCTGTCGGACGACGAGCAGGCGCTGCTCAAGCCGTTCTGCCTGATCACGGCGAAGCCGGCGATGTACGTCGCGAACGTGAAGGACGACGGCTTCGAGAACAACCCTCATCTCGACGCAGTGCGCAAGTACGCGGAAAGCGAGAACTCGCCGGTCGTCGCGGTGTGCGCAGCGATCGAAGCGGAAATCGCCGATCTCGACGATGCGGACAAGGAAGCGTTCCTCGCCGACATGGGCATGGAAGAGCCGGGCCTCGACCGCGTGATCCGCGCGGGCTTCAAGCTGCTCGGCCTGCAGACCTACTTCACCGCGGGCGTGAAGGAAGTGCGCGCGTGGACGATCCATATCGGCGACACGGCGCCGCAAGCGGCCGGCGTGATCCACACCGATTTCGAGCGCGGCTTCATTCGCGCGCAGACGATCGCATTCGACGATTTCATCGCGTACAAAGGCGAACAGGGTGCGAAGGAAGCCGGCAAGATGCGCGCGGAAGGGAAGGAATACGTCGTGCACGACGGCGATGTGATGAACTTCCTGTTCAACGTCTGATACGCGCAATGCCGATGCCGCGCGATACGCTCGGCATCGCCTGATGCGCATCCGGCACGAAAAGCAAATGGGCCGATTGGCAAATGCCAATCGGCCCATTTTTCATTCACGGACTTGCCCGTCGGCCAAAGACGAGCACCCCTGCCCGCCTTCGGATCGTCACGTCATCACGTCGCCGACACCCGCCGCCCAGCACCTGCTCGCGCATCACGACCGCGCTTGTTCAACCACGAAGCAAACAACACGAGCAGCGCGAGCACGGCCGTCGCCCCGACTTCCATCCGGTGTTCCTCGCTGACGAACATCACGGTCAGCGTGCCGCAGATGAACACGATCACCGCCCACGTGAGCCACGGGAACAGCCACATCCGCAGCGTCAGGTCGGCGCCGCTCGATTCGAGCGTCTTGCGCATCCGCAGCTGCGAGATCGCGATCACGAGATACACGAGCAGCGCGATCGCGCCCGACGTCGCCAACAGGAAGCCGAATACCTGCTCCGGCATCAGGTAGTTCGCGATCACGGTCAGGAAACCGAATGCGGTCGATGCGAGCACGGCCGCACGCGGCGTGCCGGTCGAATCGGTGCTATGCAGGAACGCGGGCGCGTCCTTGCGCTTGGACAGCGAGAACAGCATCCGCGATGCGGTGTAGAGCGCGGAGTTCAGGCAGCTCGCGACCGACACGAGCACGATCACGTCGATGATCGCCTTCGCATTCGGAACGCCGATCAGCTCCATCGCGCGCTGATACGAGCCGTGCTTCGGCAGCAGCGGATCGTTCCACGGCACGATGGCCGCGACGACGAGGATCGAGCCGAGATAGAACAGCGTGATACGCCAGATGACGGAGTTCGTCGCACGCACGATCTGGCGTTGCGGGTTGTCCGACTCGGCGGCCGCGATCGTCACGATCTCGGTGCCGAGAAACGAGAACATCGTCGTCAGCATCGCCGCGAGCACCGCGCCGGCGCCATTCGGCATGAAGCCCTGGTGCGCGAAGAGGTTCGACACGCCCGATACGGCCGGCGCGGGCACGATACCGACGATCGCCGCGCCGCCGATGCACAGGAACACGACGATCGCGATGACCTTGATCAGCGCGAACCAGAATTCGAATTCGCCGTAGTTCTTGACCGAGAAGAGGTTGGTGATCGTCAGCAGCAACGTGATGCCGAGCGCGAAAATCCAGGTCGCGACGCCGGGGAACCATGCATTGAGAATGGTCGCGGCAGCCGTCGCCTCGATCGGGATCACGAGCACCCAGAACCACCAGTACAGCCAGCCGATGGTGAAACCGGCCCAGTGGCCGATCGCGCGATCGGCATAGGTCGAGAACGAACCGCTGTCCGGATGCGCGACGGCCATCTCGCCGAGCATGCGCATCACCAGCACGACCAGGACGCCCGCGATCGCATACGCGAGGATCGAAGCCGGGCCGGCTTCCGCGATCGCGTGGCCGGAGCCGACGAACAAGCCGGCGCCGATGACGCCGGCAATCGACATCATCGTCACGTGACGCTGCTTCAGACCCGTGCCGAGGCCTGTCTTGCTTCCACTCATGTGTCTCTCTCCAAAAAACGGTTCCGATATGACCGGGTATCGCATGAAGGCGGCGCGGGATTTGTCGTTGTTGATCCGGCAGCCCGCCGCGCATGCGCGGCATGCGGGCAGGGAGCCGGATCGAGCCTGTTCCGGTCGGTGCGCGCCGCAGTCTGCGAAGCTGCGGGTGCGATGCGGCACACGGGGCGCCGGCGCATCGCGTGCGCCCTTTCCGTCGGCTGTTGGTCAGCCGCCTTCGAAGCGAAGGAGTGTAAGCATCAAACGGTTCTTGACTAAGAACCAATTGAAGAATTTCGATGGAACCACTTGTTGCATCGATGCGAACCGATGCAACGCTTGGTCCGGTTCGGCGTCCGCTCATGAGCCGCCGGATCGGGAAACGCGCGGTGAGACATGCCCGCCCGACATCGCAACGGACGCATTCCGTCAAGGTGGTTTGTGTGCCGCGCAGGCGCTGCGCCGGATGCTCAGGTCGCGCCGCCCGGCCCTGCGTCCCGCCATTTGGCCGGCACGATCGCGCGCCATTCTCGCAGAAGCAGGTTTTTCACGGCGTCAGGATGCGCGGCCGACAAGCGCACCAGCACGATCGGCCAGCCCGCATAGTGATCGGTCACGTAATACACGTCGGGCTCCGATTCGATCAGCCACGCCCGCTCGTCGGGGCCGACGCCCCGCACGACGAGCGTGTCGCCGTCCTCGCGCAGGCGCGCGAGCATCTTGCCCTTCACCCTGAGTGCGGGCGTGCCGTACGACTTGCCTTCCTCGACACCCCGCCATGCCAGCACGACCTGCCGAACTTCGTCGAATGTCACGATGCGCCTCCGCCCGTTGGTGATCGACGTCCCGGACACCGTAGCGGAAATCGGGGATGGCGCCTAGCCGAGCGGCGTCTGGCTGCGCGCCCGGCGACGCGCGTCTAGCGGCCCGCCGCGCACGCCGCTACCGGCGCGCGCCCCGTGGCGGCAACGATCGCGAACGCGATCGCATTCGCGGCCGCGCTGGCCAGGATCGGCACGAGATAGCCGCCGCCCGCGTCGTAGATGAAACCGGCGGCGGCAGGCCCGATCAGCGTGCCGAACGCGACGCTCGTGTACAGCATGCCGATGATCGCGCTCACGTTGCGGCCGCCGAAGTAGTCCATCACGACGGCCGGCAGCACGGCGACCCAGCCGCCGTAGAACACGCCGAACACGAGTGCGAACGCGGCCAGCGTCGCGACGCTTCCGGCACCGGCCCACGCCAAGAGCGCGGCCGCCATGCCTGCGAACATCGCGAGCAGCGACGCGCGGCGGCCGAAGCGGTCGGCGACGCCGCCGAGGAAGAAGCGCCCTGCCGTGCTGCCGACGCCGATCGCGCCGAGCAGCAGCACGGCCGTCGACTGCGCGACGCCGTGATCGAGCGCGTACGGCACGAGATGCACGAACGGCACGAACACACCGAACGAGCAGACGAGGCATGCCGCATACAAGCTCGCGAACGGTCGCGACGTGACGGCTTCGCGCACGGTCGCGCCGGCGGGCACCGATGAAGTGGCACCGGGCTGCCCATCGCGCGATTGCGCACGCGCCGCATCGCCGTCGGGCAGCAATCCGCGCCCGCGCGGATCGTTCTCGATCAGCAGCGACATGCCCGCGCCCACCACTACCGCGATCGCCGCGAGGGTGACGTACGCGCCGCGCCAGCCGACGTGCGCGATCAGCGTGGATGCGAGCGGCGGCATCACGAGCGTGCCGACGCCGATCCCCGCGACCGCGAGCCCCGACGCGAAGCCGCGCCGCCGCACGAACCAGCGTTGCACGGCGCCGACGGCCGGCACGTACGCGCAGCCGACGCCGAGGCCGACACCGAGCCCGTACGCGACATAGACCTGCAGCAGCGTATGCGCGGCACCGGCCGCCGCGAGACCCGCTGCCGTCAGCAACATGCCGGCGACGGCGAGCCGCCGTGAGCCGAAGCGATCGGCAAGCGGGCCGCTGACGATGCCGAAGCCGAAATACAGGAAGCCGGCCAGCGAGAACACGAGCGAGATCTGCCCGCGCGATGCCGCGAAATCACGCTGCAGCGATTCGACGAACGCGCTGAACGTGTACGCACTGCCGAAGCCGACGAACGTGACGGCGAATGCGGCCGCCACCACATACCAGCCGTAGAAGACGCGCGATGCGCGCAGGCTGCTCATGACGATCCTCCTTTCAGGTTCCGCCGGACGCCGCACGGCATCCGGATTGCCTCATGGATATAGTTGAACTATGTTGATCGCATCGACAGCGCAAAACCCGCTCACCACGGATACGATTCAATGCAACAACGGTACTCGTGCACGCTCGTCGCCTCAAACGATATTTCATCGGTCTTTCGCTTTAGAAAAACTCAATGATCCGCTCACGCCTGCCACCACTCAACGCGTTGCGTGCGTTCGAGGCGGCCGCCCGCCACCTGTCGGTGAAATCGGCGGCCGAGGAGTTGTCGGTCACGCCGGGGGCGGTGAGCCAGATGATCCGCACGCTCGAGACGCATCTCGGCGTACAGCTGTTCGAGCGCGTGAATCGCGGCATCCTGCTGACCGCCGCGGGCCGCGACTACCTGCCGCCCGTGCGCAACGCGTTCCGGCAGATCGCCGACGCGTCGCAGCGTGTGTCGGGGGCCGCCGACAGCGGCGTGCTGACGGTGAGCGTCACACCGTTTTTTGCGTCCGCGTGGCTCGTGCCGCGCCTCGCGCAGTTCCGCGACGCGTGCCCGGACGTCGACCTGCAGATCGTCACGAGCCACGCGCTCGCCGATTTCTCGCGCGACGGCGTCGACGTCGCGATCCGCCACGGTCTCGGCCGCTACATCGGGCTATGCAGCGAACGGTTGCTCACCGTGGAGATCGTCGCGCTGGCGGCGCCGGCACTCGTCGCGCGGCTGGGCCTTCCGGCCACACCCGCCGACCTGGCCGGATGGCCGCATCTGCACGACGCCGAGCGCAAGGGCTGGCACATCTGGTTCGACGCGCAGCGAATCGCTGATTTCGGCCCGCCGCGCGGCCCCGCGTTCGACGATTCCGGCCTGTTGCTGCAGGCGATCCTCGCCGGCCAGGGCGCCGGCCTGCTGCCGGCGGCGATGGTGCGCGACGAGCTCGCGAGCGGCCGGCTCGTGCAGCTTGCCGACGTCGCCTGGCTCGACGATTTCGCGTACTACCTCGTCTATCCGCCGCATCATGCGGAACGCGCGAAAGTCGCCGCGTTCCGCCGATGGATTCTCGAGGCCGCACAGGCCGACGGCGCGGCATCGATGACCGGCGCGGCGTAGCGTCGCTGCCCCTCTGGGCTGCGGCAACGATCTTCGGCCGATCGGCTAACATGCAGCCCGCACCCGACAACGACATCCGGAGAGCGACCATGCCTGCCCTGCTTCGCCGCATGACGCGCATCGCGACCCTGTCGGCCGCGCTGTTCGTCGCGTGTGCCGCCCTGCCGCTCGCGGCGCACGCGTATCGCGCGTCGCCCGGCTACGCTAACGAAGCCGACCTCGACCGGCACGACACGTACCGCAATCGCGACGGCGACACCATCCATGCGCCGGCCCGTTCGAAATCGGGCCGCGTGCCCGAGGGCGCGAGCGCGCGCTGTCGCGACGGCACGTACAGTTTCAGCCGCCATCGGCGCGGCACCTGCTCGGGGCACGGCGGCGTCGCCGCGTGGCTGTGAACGCGGGTCGGCCGGATGGCCTGCGCGGTGCCAGCGGCAGCCGGCGGCGAAGTACAATACGCGCTCGCGCCGCCAACCCGCGGCGACACCGCCGCGCCCCGCGCGGCACGCTCCGTACCGAATTTCCCGACGCCACGCACGCCCGCGAGCTGCGCGGCCGTCTTAACCTTTTCTGACTTTCACACCCGAATGGCCCAATACGTTTTCACGATGAACCGGGTCGGCAAGATCGTGCCGCCCAAGCGCCAGATCCTGAAGGACATCTCGCTGTCGTTCTTTCCCGGCGCGAAGATCGGCGTGCTCGGCCTGAACGGCTCGGGCAAGTCGACGCTGATCCGCATCATGGCGGGCGTCGACAAGGACATCGAAGGCGAAGCGACGCCGATGCCGAACCTGAACATCGGCTACCTGCCGCAGGAACCGCAGCTCGACCCGACGAAGACGGTGCGCGAAGCCGTCGAGGAAGGCCTTGGCGACCTGTTCCAGGCGAACAAGAAGCTCGAGGAAATCTACGCCGCGTATGCGGAACCGGACGCCGACTTCGACGCACTCGCGGCCGAGCAGGCGAAGTACGAAGCGATCCTCGCGTCGAGCGACGGCGGCAGCCCCGAGCAGCAGCTCGAAGTGGCCGCCGACGCGCTGCGCCTGCCGCCGTGGGACGCGAAGATCGAGCACCTGTCGGGCGGCGAAAAGCGCCGCGTTGCACTGTGCAAGCTGCTGCTCGAGAAGCCGGACATGCTGCTGCTCGACGAACCGACCAACCACCTCGACGCCGAATCGGTCGACTGGCTCGAGCAGTTTCTGGTGCGTTTCCCGGGCACGGTCGTCGCCGTCACCCACGATCGCTACTTCCTCGACAATGCGGCCGAGTGGATTCTCGAACTCGACCGCGGCCACGGCATTCCGTGGAAGGGCAACTACAGCAGCTGGCTCGACCAGAAGGAAGAGCGCCTGAAGCAGGAAGAAGCGTCGGAATCGGCGCGCCAGAAGGCGATCAAGAAGGAACTGGAGTGGGTACGCCAGAACCCGAAGGGTCGCCAGGCGAAATCGAAGGCGCGTATCGCGCGCTTCGAGGAGCTGAACAGCCAGGAATACCAGAAGCGCAACGAAACGCAGGAAATCTTCATTCCGGTCGGCGACCGCCTCGGCAATGAAGTGATCGAGTTCAAGAACGTCAGCAAGTCGTTCGGCGACCGCCTGCTGATCGACAACCTGAACTTCAAGATTCCGGCCGGCGCGATCGTCGGCATCATCGGCCCGAACGGCGCCGGCAAGTCGACGCTGTTCAAGATGCTGACCGGCAAGGAACAACCGGATTCGGGCGAAGTCGTGCTTGGCCCGACCGTGAAGCTCGCGTACGTCGACCAGAGCCGCGACGCGCTCGACGGCTCGAAGACGGTGTTCGAGGAAATCTCGGGCGGCGCCGACGTGCTGACGGTCGGCAAGTACGAAACGCCGTCGCGGGCGTACATCGGCCGCTTCAACTTCAAGGGTGGCGACCAGCAGAAGATCGTCGGCAACCTGTCCGGCGGCGAACGCGGCCGCCTGCACCTGGCGAAGACGCTGATCTCCGGCGGCAACGTGCTGCTGCTCGACGAACCGTCGAACGACCTCGACGTCGAAACGCTGCGCGCGCTGGAAGACGCGCTGCTCGAATTCGCGGGCTCCGTGATGGTGATCTCGCACGATCGCTGGTTCCTCGACCGGATCGCGACGCACATCCTTGCGTTCGAAGGCGATTCGCAGGTCACGTTCTTCGACGGCAACTACCAGGAATACGAAGCCGACAAGCGTGCGCGTCTCGGCGAGGAAGCCGCGAAGCCGAAGCGTCTGCGCTACAAGCCGATCAGCCGCTGAACGGAGCGGCCCGTGCACCCGGCCACGCGGAGCCGGATGCAGAAAGCGGCCGCTGCCGGCTCCGCAAAACGAAAAAGCGGGCTCGTGGCCCGCTTTTTTGCATCCGTCTGCCGTCGTCTGCCGGAAGACTACGCGAGCGCGCCCAGCTCGCGCAAACGCGCCTCGGTCGCGGCCGCGCTCGTGTGATGAATGCCGTGCCAGCCGAGCGCCGTCGCGGCCGCCGCGTTCTTCGCATTGTCGTCGATGAACACGAGTTCGTGCGGCGCGATGCACGGCAGGAACGGATCGATCCGCGCATGCATTTCGCGGTAGATCGCCGGATCGGGTTTCACGAGTTTCACGCGGCCCGACACGACGATGTCCTTGAAGCGCCGCAGCACCGGGAAGTTGTCCCACGCATACGGAAACGTCTGCGCGGACCAGTTGGTCAGCCCGAAGAGCGGCATTCCCTGCGCATCGAGCCGGTCGACGAGCGCGGCGCCTTCGTCGAGCACGCCGCCGATCATCTCGTGCCAGCGCGCGTAGAACGCGCGGATCAGCGCTTCGTGCGCCGGAAACTTCTCGACGAGCTCGCTCGTCCCTTCGTCGATCGTCTGCCCGCCGTCCTGGCGGATCACCCACTCCATCGCGCACACGTGCGTGAGGAACCAGCGGCGCT
Source organism: Burkholderia sp. AU33545 (assembly GCF_020419685.1). Taxonomy (NCBI): domain Bacteria; kingdom Pseudomonadati; phylum Pseudomonadota; class Betaproteobacteria; order Burkholderiales; family Burkholderiaceae; genus Burkholderia; species Burkholderia sp. AU33545. The sequence continues at coordinate 30,207 of NZ_JAIZRQ010000011.1, forward strand.
CGGCTTCGTCCGGAATCAGTTGCCGGTACAGATACTCGGGGCTCCAGTCGATCAGCACGCCGCCGAAATCGAACACCACCGCCTTGATCGTCATGCGAACTCCGCGGCGAGCACGTCGGCAAGCGGACGCGGCGTCACCGAATTGCCCGACAGCGTATTGTTTTCCCACACGAAGTGGTGATGCGCGACGATCTGTGCGGCCGACAGGTGCGTGCGCTCGTTCGTCGTGTGCAGGTCGGACACGACGGTCGTCCGATAGCCGAGCAGTGCCGCGCGGCGTGCAGCCGAATCGACACAGAACTCGGTCGCATAGCCGCAGATCAGCACCGAGCGGATGCCGTGGCCGTCGAGCTGCGCGGCGAGCGGCGTGTCGTGGAACGAATCGCTCATCTGCTTGCGGATGCGCCAGTCGGCACGACCGACGATCAGTTCCTCGTGCAGTTCCCAGCCGGGCGTGCCGGGAACGATATCGTCGTCCGCGTCGCCGTCGTGCTGCACGAAGCACACGGGCGCGTTCGCCGCGCGCGCCGCCGCCGTCAGCCGGTTGATGCCCGACACGACGTCGTCGAGCCGGTACGCGGGCCGCGCCCGCTGCACCAGCCCGCGCTGCATGTCGATCACGATCACTGCGGTGTCTGCCATCGGTTGCCCTCTCGATCATGGTCCGGCCGTCGTGCGGCCGTTGTCGCTCGTTGCGCCTGGCGTCAGATCGGCTGCGTGCGCGCGTCGAGCCACGCCTTCGCATCGCCGCTCACGTGCCGGCCGACGCGCTCACGCACGGTCGCGTGATACGTGTTCAGCCACGCGCGCTCCTCTTCATGCAGCATCTCGACCAGCACGCAGCGCGTGTCGATCGGACAGAGCGTCAGCGTCTCGAACGCGAGGAAGTCGCCGAACTCGGTCTGCCCGCCCGCGCGGTTCACGACCAGGTTCTCGATCCGGATGCCCCATTTGCCGGGCCGGTACACGCCCGGCTCGATCGACGTGATCATCCCCTCTTCCATCGCGGTGTACGGCTCGGCCGGCGCGTAGTGCGAGATGACCTGCGGGCCCTCGTGCACGTTCAGGAAGTAGCCGACGCCGTGGCCGGTGCCGTGACCGTAGTCGAGCCCGGCCGCCCACATCGGCGCACGCGCGATCGCGTCGAGCATCGGCGAGCGGATGCCGCGCGGGAAGCGCGCTCGCGACAGCGCCATCATCGACTTCAGCACGATCGTGAAATCGCGGCGCTGCAGATCGCTGACAGTGCCGACCGGCACGACGCGCGTGATGTCGGTCGTGCCGGTCACGTACTGGCCGCCCGAATCGACGAGCAGCAGGCCGTCGCCGGCGATCGTCGCGTGCGACTCGGGCGTCGCGCGATAGTGCGGCATCGCACCGTTCGCGTTGAAGCCGGCGATCGTCGCGAAGCTCGGCGACACGTAGCCGGGGCGCCGTGCGCGCGCGGCAGTGAGCTGCTCGTCGATCGTCAGCTCGGTGATCGTCTCGCGGCTCACCGCCTGCTCGAACCACGCGAAGAATTCGGCGAGCGCGGCGCCGTCGTGCTCCATCGTCACGCGCACGTGCTCGATCTCGGCGGACGTCTTGCGCGACTTCGCGAACGTCGACGGGTTCACGGCCTCGACCAGCTTCACGCCGGCCGGCACGGCCTCGAGCGTGCCGAACGTCACGCGGCGCGGGTCGATCAGCAGCGTCGCGCCGTCGGGCAGCGCCGCGAGCGCCGCGCGCGCGGCGTCATACGCGCGAACGTCGACGCCGTCCTGCGCGAGCGACGCGGCCAGCGCCGGCGACACCTTGCCGTCGGTGACGAACAGCGTCGCGCGATCGGCGCCGATCATCGCGTGCGCGACGAACACCGGGTTGAAGTTGACGTCGGCTCCGCGCAGGTTGAACAGCCACGCGAGATCGTCGAGCGTCGACACGAAATGCCATTGCGCGCCCTGCGCGTGCATCGCGCGGCGCACTTCGGCGAGCTTGCTTGCGCGCGTCGTGTCGGCCTGCGGCGCCACGTGCTCGAACACCGCGTCGCCCGGCAGCCCCGGGCGCTCCGGCCAGATCGCGTCGAGCAGGTCGAGATCGGTGCGCAGCGCGATGCCGCGCGCGTTCAGCGCGGCCGTCAGCGCGCGTGCTGCCGCGACGCCGAGCACGGCGCCGTCGACACCGACCGTCGCCCCGGCCGGCACGTTCTGAGCGAGCCAGTCGACATGCGGCGCGCTTTGCTGGCCGCCCGTCATCTTCATCAGCTGGACGCCCGTGCCGGCGAGTTCCGCCTCGGCCTGCACCCAGTAACGGCTGTCGACCCACAAGCCCGCGAAATCCGCGGTCACGACCAGCGTGCCGACCGAGCCCGTGAAACCGGACAGCCAGCGGCGCGCCTGCCAGCGTTCGGGCAGGTACTCGGACAGGTGAGGATCGGCGGACGGCACGAGATAGGCGGCCAGGTCCTCGCGGACCATCGCACCGCGCAGCAGCGCGAGGCGGGCCGGCACCGACGAGACTTCGGGGAGACGGGCATTCATGATTTCACCTGAGAGCTTTCAGCGACGGGCAGACACCGCGACCGTCACGGCTACGGCGAGGAACGCGACACCGGTGCAGACCGGCCATTCGAGCGTTTCGCCATCGTAAAACAGTCCAGAGAGATTGCCGGCCATGCGCGCGGCGGCGGCGCCTGCGATGCCGACGAGCACCGCGATCCACCATGCCGGCCGGCCCGTGCGCCGCATCGGATGCAGCCACCGGCCGAACAGCCCGACGGCCGCTCCCAGGACAAGGATTCCAAACCAGTTCATTCGACGCCTTCTATAAATTCAGATTCGTCCCATAGGCGTGAACGTTGCCAGCGACTAGCATCGATTCATCCATCGAACCCGAGACCAGCCGGGCGCCGCGAACATTCGAGTGTAGGGGCCGACCCGACGTTATGGCAAGCGCGCTCCGGCAGCCGTATTGAAGAAATCCTCATGCGAATCGCCCTGATCGATCCGGAAGCACGTCATGCTGCGCTCCTGAACCGCCTCCTCTTCGCCGGCGGTCACGTGTGCCACACGTTTCCGTCCAGCACCGCGTTCTTCGAGTGGCTCGCTACCGACACCTGCGACATGCTGATCACCTGCAATTGGGCCGGCGATCAGCCGGCCGAGGAGGTCATTCCGCGTGCGCAAGCGATCCTGCCCGGCCTGCCGGCCATCGCCGTGATGCAGCTGCCGCGCGAAAGCGAAGTCGTGTCATGCCTGCACGCGGGCGCCGACGACTGCCTCGTGCGCCCGGTGAGCGGGCCCGAGCTGCTCGCACGGGTGAATGCGCTGAGCCGGCGCGCTGGCGTCCGGCGGCCGCCGAATCGCTCCCGCGAAATGTATGGAGAATACGCATTCGATGCGACCCACGGCCTCGTGCGCTTCGGCGACGTGGTCGTCTCGCTGACGCCGAAGGAGTTCCGCTTCGCGCAACTGCTGTTCGCGAACCTGTCCCGGCCCGTGTCGCGCGCCCATATCCTCGAAACCGTGTGGGCCCGCCGCCGCGACATGAAGTCGCGCACGCTCGACACGCACGCGTCCCGGCTGCGCAGCAAGCTGCAGCTGCTTCCGGAGCATGGCTACCGGCTTCTGCCGCTCTACGGCTACGGCTATCAGCTCGACCGCGTGCCGATCGAGCCCCCAAATTCGAGGCCACGCCACGCTGATGCCCGGTATGCCGCGAGTGAGGAAATCACCGAAACGCTATAATATGGCGCTAAACGATAGCCCTCGATATGCAACTCCTCACGATCGGAATCAATCACCACACTGCGCCTGTCGCCCTGCGCGAACGCGTGGCGTTTCCGCTCGAGCAAATCAAGCCGGCTCTCGTCACGTTCAAGAACGTGTTCCTCGGCCCCCAGGCGCCCAATTCGCCCGAAGCGGCGATTCTCTCCACCTGCAACCGCACCGAACTCTATTGCGCGACCGATGATCGGGCCGCACGCGAGGGGGCGATTCGCTGGCTGTCGGAGTACCACCGGATTCCGGTCGACGAGCTCGCACCGCACGTCTACGCGCTGCCACAGTCGGAAGCCGTCCGGCACGCATTCCGCGTCGCGTCGGGCCTCGACTCGATGGTGCTCGGCGAAACGCAGATTCTGGGCCAGATGAAGGACGCGGTGCGCACCGCGACCGAAGCCGGCGCGCTCGGCACCTACCTGAACCAGCTGTTCCAGCGGACGTTCGCCGTCGCGAAGGAAGTGCGCGGCACGACCGAGATCGGCGCGCAATCGGTGTCGATGGCCGCCGCGGCCGTCCGCCTCGCGCAGCGCATCTTCGAAAAGGTATCGGATCAGCGCGTGCTGTTCATCGGCGCCGGCGAGATGATCGAGCTGTGCGCGACGCACTTCGCCGCGCAGAGCCCGCGCGAGCTCGTCGTCGCGAACCGCACGGCCGAACGCGGCCAGCGGCTCGCCGAACGCTTCAACGGCCGCGCGATGCCGCTGTCGGATCTGCCCGCCCGCATGCACGAATTCGACATCATCGTGTCGTGCACCGCGTCGACGCTGCCGATCATCGGCCTCGGCGCGGTCGAACGCGCGGTGAAGGCACGCCGCCATCGGCCGATCTTCATGGTCGACCTCGCGGTGCCGCGCGACATCGAGCCGGAAGTCGGCAAGCTGAAGGACGTATTCCTCTACACCGTCGACGATCTCGGCGCGATCGTGCGCGAAGGCAACGCATCGCGCCAGGCCGCGGTTGCGCAAGCCGAGACGATCATCGAGACGCGTGTGCAGAATTTCATGCAGTGGCTCGACACGCGTAGCGTCGTGCCGGTGATTCGTCACATGCATACGCAGGCCGACGCGCTGCGCCGCGCGGAAGTCGAGAAGGCGCAAAAGCTGCTCGCGCGCGGCGACGATCCGGCGGCAGTCCTCGAAGCGCTGTCGCAGGCGCTCACCAACAAGCTGATCCACGGCCCGACGAGCGCGCTCAACCGCGTGAACGGCGCCGACCGCGATTCGCTGATCGACCTGATGCGCGGCTTCTACCAGCACGCGCCGCGCTCGAACGACCAGTCTGGCCACTAGCGCCGGCCGGTTGCTCTGCCGCCGGCCGGTCGTTGTCCTGCCGCCGGCCTATCCTTTCCGAATACCCTTGCCCCGGGAGCGCCGCTCCACACCATGAAGACGAGCATGCAACGCAAGCTCGACCAGCTGTCCACACGGCTGGCCGAACTGAACGACCTGCTGAGCCGCGAAAACGTCACGGCCGATCTCGACCAGTACCGCAAGCTGACGCGCGAACATGCGGAACTCGGCCCGGTCGTCGAGCAGTACGCGCTGTGGCGCCAGTCGCGCAACGACGAAACCGCCGCGCAGGAGCTGCTCGCCGATCCGTCGATGCGCGATTTCGCCGAAGACGAGATCCGCAGCGCGCGAGAGAGCATGGCCCGCCTCGAGGTCGAGCTGCAGAAAATGCTGCTGCCGAAGGATCCGAACGACGACCGCAACATCTTCCTCGAAATCCGCGCGGGCACGGGCGGCGACGAATCGGCGCTGTTCGCGGGCGACCTGCTGCGCATGTACCTGCGCTTCGCGGAACGCCAGCGCTGGCAGGTCGAGATGATGTCGGAGAGCGCGTCGGATCTCGGCGGCTACAAGGAAGTGATCGTGCGGATCGCCGGCCAGGGCGCGTATTCGCGCCTGAAGTTCGAGTCGGGCGGCCATCGCGTGCAGCGCGTGCCGGCGACCGAGACGCAGGGGCGCATCCATACGTCCGCGTGCACGGTCGCGGTGATGCCGGAAGCCGACGAGATCGGCGAGGTCGAGATCAATCCGGCCGACCTGCGGATCGACACGTTCCGCGCATCCGGCGCGGGCGGCCAGCACATCAACAAGACCGATTCGGCGGTGCGCGTCACGCACATCCCGACCGGAATCGTCGTCGAATGCCAGGACGACCGTTCGCAGCACAAGAACAAGGATCGCGCGCTGAAGGTGCTTGCCGCGCGCATCAAGGACAAGCAGTATCACGAGCAGCACGCGAAGGAAGCCGCGACGCGCAAGAGCCTGATCGGCTCCGGCGACCGCTCGGAGCGGATCCGCACGTACAACTTCCCGCAGGGCCGGATGACCGACCACCGGATCAACCTGACGCTGTACCGGCTCGAGGCGCTGATGGACGGCGATCTCGACGAACTGATCAGCGCGCTCGTCAGCGAGCACCAGGCCGAACTGCTCGCGTCGCTCGGCGACGCCGACTGAGATCGCGATGCCCGACACCACTGCCGACGATCTGCTGCGCGCGTCGCCGCTCGACGCGGTCGATGCGCGCGTGCTGCTCGCGCACGCGCTCGGCTGGACCCGCACGCAACTGATCACGCGCGGCGACGTGCCGCTCGACGCTGCCGCGGTCGAACGCTATCGCGCGCTCGAAGCGCGCCGCGTCGCCGGCGAGCCGGTCGCGCAGCTCGTCGGGATGCGCGAGTTCTTCGGCCGGCCGTTCGACGTGACGCCCGACGTGCTGATCCCGCGCCCCGAAACCGAACTGCTCGTCGAAGCCGCGCTCGACGCGATCGACGGACGGCCGCATCCGACGGTGCTCGATCTGGGCACCGGCAGCGGCGCGATCGCCGTGTCGATCGCGGCCGAACGGCCCGACGCGCGCGTATGGGCGCTCGACCGTTCGCCGGCCGCGCTCGCAGTCGCGCAACGCAACGCGAACAAGCTGCTCGACGCGCGCCGCCCCGGCGGCCCGCTGCACTGGCTGCAGAGCGACTGGTACGCCGCGCTCGATCCGGCACTCGCGTTCGACACGATCGTCAGCAACCCGCCGTACATCGCGCAGCACGATCCGCACCTCGCGCAGGGCGACCTGCGGTTCGAGCCGCGCGGCGCGCTCACCGACGATGCCGACGGTCTCAGCGCGATCCGCACGATCGTCGCGGGCGCCGGCGCCTACCTGAGACCCGGCGGCACGCTATGGATCGAGCACGGCTACGACCAGGCCGAAGCCGTGCGCGCCTTGCTCGTGTCACGCGGCTTCATTTCGGTCCAGTCGCTCGCCGATCTGGCCGCGATCGAACGCACGACGGGTGGCCGCCTGCCCGGCTGATGGCCGGCCCGCCCGGTTGAAATCCGCTATCATTTCGTTCTAACGCCCCGCAAACGCAAGGTCAGTCATGGACACCCAACAACGTATCAAGCAAATCGTCGACGAAAACCAGGTCGTGCTCTTCATGAAGGGCAACGCGCAATTCCCGATGTGCGGCTTCTCGGGCCGCGCCGTGCAGGTGCTGAAGGCCTGCGGCGTCGACCAGTTCAAGACGGTCAACGTGCTGGAGGACGACGAAATCCGCCAGGGCATCAAGGAATTCTCGAACTGGCCGACCATCCCGCAGCTGTACGTGAAGGGCGAATTCATCGGCGGGTCGGACATCATGATGGAGATGTACCAGTCCGGCGAACTGCAGCAACTGTTCGCCGCCGCGTAACACCCCCTTCCCGATGGCATCTCCCAGTGCGCCGCCACGCCGGCTGATCGTCGCGATCACCGGCGCCACCGGTGCAGTCTATGGCGTGCGGCTGCTCGAATTGCTGCGCGCCGCCGGCGGCGTCGAAACGCATCTGCTGGTTTCGAACGCCGGCTGGCTCAATATCCAGCATGAACTGAAGCTGCCCAAGGCCGAGGTCGAAAGCCGGGCGGATGTCGTGCATTCGGTGCGCGATGTCGGCGCGACGATCGCATCCGGTTCGTTCGCGACCGATGGCATGGTGATCGCGCCCTGCTCGATGAAGACGCTCGCGAGCGTCGCGCACGGCCTGTCGGACAACCTGATCACGCGTGCGGCCGACGTCACGCTGAAGGAACGCCGCCGTCTCGTGCTGATGGTGCGCGAAACGCCGTTCAACCTCGCGCATCTGCGCAACATGACCGCCGTGACCGAAATGGGCGGCATCGTGTTTCCGCCGCTACCCGCGTTCTACGCGATGCCGAAGACGATCGAGGAACTCGTCGACCAGACCGTCACCCGCGTGCTCGACCTGTTCGCACTCAGTGCACCGATGACGACGCCGTGGGCCGGCATCAGGCCGGCAGGGTAAGCCGCTCGACACGGCGCTCCGGCGTCGTTCTTCACGCATCTTCGCTGATTCCGCCGTCTTCCCGCTCGATCCGGCAACCTCGAGCCGTCGCCTGCCGCCGAACGCCCGAAGCCGGCCGAATTATCAACTCACACGATTCAATCAAATTCCGCTAAGCCGATTTATCAATGATTGGTGTGCGTCTATAGTCACAGGCAAATCCCTTTTTGCAGGCTCCCCACCATGAACCGCTTGCCCTCGCTTTACCTGTCCCACGGCGCCCCTACCCTGCCGATCGACCCGACACTGCCGTCCGGTGCGTTCACGCACCTCGGCGCCGAATTGCCTCGCCCGCGCGCGGTGCTGATGTTGTCCGCGCACTGGGGCACGCAACAGCCGGTCGCGAGCGTGGCCGCGCATCCTGAAACGATCCACGACTTCTACGGCTTCCCGCGCGCGCTGTACGAAATCCGGTACCCGGCACCCGGCGCACCCGAGGTCGCCGAACGGGCGGCCGCGCTGCTGAACGCGGCCGGCATCGCGACCGCGACGACCGAGCACGGCCTCGACCACGGCGCGTGGGTGCCGATGCTGCTGATGTTCCCGGAGGCTGACGTGCCCGTCGCGCAGTTGTCGATCCAGCCCCGCGCGGACGCAGCCCATCACTTCGCACTCGGCCGCGCGCTGCGGCCGCTGCGCGACGAAGGCGTGATGGTGATCGGCTCGGGCCAGATCACGCACAACCTGCGCGCGGCCGATTTCAGCGCGGCGCCCGAGGATGCGGACCCGCGCGTCGCGGAATTCACCGACTGGTTCGAGGCGAAGCTCGCCGCGCGCGATGTCGACGCGCTGCTCGACTATCGCCGGCAGGCGCCGCACGCGACGCTGATGCATCCGACCGACGAACACCTGCTGCCGGTGTTCACCGCGCTCGGCGCGGCCGACGACGACTATCAGCTCGGCATCCAGTCGCTCGGCACGTATCAACGCGTGCTCGCGATGACGAACTACGTGTTCGCGAGCGCAGCCGCCTGAATCCGGCGACAAAGCCGGCGGCCGCAAACAAAAAGCCCGCCCGAGCAGCGCTCGGACGGGCTCTTTTTACGCTTTCCGCCACCGCCGATTCCGGTGGCGAGTCACGCGTCAGGCACCGACCCCTTCGAGGATCTCGTCGTGCGACTCGCGCTCGTCGAGATACTGCGTCCGGTAGCCCGTATTCACGCCCCAGAAGTAGAACACCAGCGAGATGGCCGCGACGATCAGCATGTCCCAGCCGTACGGCAGCACGCCGTGACCGCCGAACTCCTTGCTGCCGATCAGCGACAGCACGGCCATCGTCGGCAGGTACGCGACCAGCCACCACGCGGCCTTCAGGTCGGCGCCCCAGCCGGTCCAGCCCGACTTCGCCTGGAAGTAGAAATACACCGGCAGCGCGACGATCATCAGCAGGATGATTTCGCCCGTCAGCGGCCACTTCGCCCAGTACAGGATCAGCGACGCGCAGACGAACGCGAACGGTGCAATCAGCTTCATCAGCGGGATCGACAGCGGACGCTCGATGTCGGTCGCCGCGCGGCGCAGCGCCATCAGGCTGATCGGGCCGGTCAGGTACGAGATCACCGTCGCGACCGAGATCACCGCCGCGAGCGAGCTCCAACCGCGGAAGAAGAACAGGAAGATGAACGACACGAGCAGGTTGAACCACATCGCCTGGCGCGGCACACCGTAGATCGGATGCACGTTGCCGAACATCTTCGGCATCGTGTTGTTGCGCTCCATCGCGTAGATCATGCGGGTGGTCGTCGCCATGTAGGTCGTACCGGTGCCGCTCGGGCTGATGAACGCGTCGACATACAGCAGGATCGCGAGCCAGTTCAGGTTCAGCGCGATCGCGAGTTCCGCGAACGGCGACGAGAAGTTGAAGTGCGACCAGCCCTTTGCGACGTCGGCCGGATTCACCGAGCCGATGTACGCCATCTGCAGCAGCACGTAGATCACGAGTGCGATCAGGATCGAGGAGATCACCGCGAACGGCACGCTGCGCGACGGATTGCGCGCTTCACCGGCCAGGTTCACCGGGCTCTGGAAGCCGTTGAACGCGAACACGATGCCGCTCGTCGCGACCGCGGTCAGCACGGCCGACCAGCCATACGGCGCGAAGCTCGCATTCGACGCGGTGCCGAGGTTTTCCGGGTGGAAGCTCGACAGCATCAGGCCAAGGATCGTGAGGCCGGGGATCAGGAACTTGAAGATCGTGATCGCGGTGTTCGCACGCGCGAACGCCTTGACGCCCCAGTAGTTCAACATGAAGTAGATGACGACCAGCACGGCGGATAGCAGCAGGCCGGGGGTCGTCAGCTCGCCGTTCACGAACAACGCGTGCGCCCACGGATACGGCCACGTGCTCATGTACTGGATCGATGCTTCCGCTTCGATCGGAATCACCGATACGATCGCGATCCAGTTCGCCCACGCGCTGATGAAGCCCACCAGCGAACCGTGCGAGTAGCGCGCGTAGCGCACCATGCCGCCCGACTCGGGGAACATCGCGCCCAGTTCGGCATACGTCAGTGCAATCGCGAGAATCACGACCGCGCCGATGATCCATGCGCAAATCGCTGCCGGGCCGGCAATCTTCGCAGCCTTCCAGGCGCCGAACAGCCAGCCCGAGCCGATAATCGAACCCAGCCCCGTCAGCATCAGTGCAAACGGGCCGATGTTCCGTTGAATAGAACTCTTCACATCCTCTCCTATGTCTCAAAAAGCATGGTCGGCCTGCTGTCCGGGATCGGCTCGGATAGCACCGCGCATGCAATTTTGGGGGGAAGGATCACCCGATCGGGGCAACCCTTCCGCGCGGCGCGTAGTTTAACGGTTGCACCTGCAAGTTGGCGCCAAAATCGTTCGGCCCCTACAAAAAATTCGCATCGTTTGCAAGGTTTGTAAACCTGAACCCCGCAATAACCCTGAGTGCATGGAAATACGGTTGACCGCGCGACCGAATAGCCGTATAAACAACGTTGCAGGATTTCAAGCGGCGAGTGAATTGGTTCTTTCGTAGTTCGCCCATCAACGGTACTCCGGTTGGTCCTATTACCCCCTTCCTTGATTTTCCGCACCCATGGGCCTCGGCCCCGTTTTATCTTTTTAGGAACAAGTAACATGGCAACCGGTACCGTCAAGTGGTTCAATGACGCAAAGGGCTTCGGCTTCATCACCCCGGAAGGCGGCGGCGACGATCTGTTCGCGCACTTCTCGGAAATCCGCGTCGAAGGCTTCAAGACGCTGCAAGAAAACCAGAAGGTTGAATTCGAAGTGAAGACGGGCCCGAAGGGTCTGCAAGCTGCGAACATCCGTCCGGTCTAAGTTCGGCGCGATATTTCGTGTAAAAAAGCCCCGCTTCGGCGGGGCTTTTTGTTTTCCGGCGCGGGCCGCCTTGCGGCCACCGCCGACCCGAATGGCCTTCGCTCAGCCGAACAGCCGCTGCGCGTGAATGCCGAGCCCGGTCGCGACGCTCGCGAGGCGATCGCCGAATACCGGCTGCGCGTCCGGGAATGCGCCGGCGAGCGCACCCGACAGGAACGCGAGCCCGGTCGAGCCGCCGGTGAAATACAGCGCGCCGACATCGCGCGGCGCGACGCCCGCAAGCCGTACCGTTTCGCGCGCGGCGTCGACGATGCGCGCGGTGTCGTCGACGCTCGCATCGACGAGACGTTCGGCGTCGAACGCGATCTGCAGATCCTCTTCCACGTCGTTCAGGTCGATCATCGTCTCCCCGCCCGCCGCCACGCCGATCTTCGCTTCTTCCGCGCGCGCCATCAGCGCATGCCCGAGCCGTTGCTCGACCACGCGCGTGAGCCGGTCGTACTGCCGTACGTCCTGGTACAGATGCTTCATCAGCTTCAGCTCGCCCAGCCGCTTCGGCGTGTAGACCGTGTTGATCAGGTGCCAGGTCGCAAGGTCGAAGTAGATCCGGTTCGGCAGCTCGCGCCCCTCGGGATCGAGCGCGCGGTAGCCGAACGCGGGCAGGATCGCCGCCAGCTCGACGCGGCGGTCGTAATCGGTGCCCGCGACGTGCACGCCGTGGTGAGCAAGCACGTCGTCCTTGCGTTCGAGGCGCGCCATCCGCTCCGGCCCGACGCGCACCAGCGAGAAGTCGGACGTGCCGCCGCCGATGTCGGCGACCAGTACGAGCCGCTCGGCCTGCTGGCGCGACTCGTAGTCGAACGCGGCCGCGATCGGCTCGTACTGGAAATGCACGTCCGTAAAACCGACCGATCGCGCGGCCGCTTCGAGCTGGTCCTGCGCGAGGCGGTCGGCGCGCGCATCGTCGTCGACGAAGAACACCGGCCGGCCGAGCACCGCGCGCCCGATCGGCGCGCCGGCGCGCGCTTCGGCCTTGCGCTTCAGGTGCGTCAGGAAACGCGCGATGATCTCCGTGTACGCCATCGCGCTGCCGTCGCCGAGATCGGTCGTGGTTTCCGCGAGCGGCGAGCCGAGGATGCTCTTCATCGAGCGCATCAGGCGGCCGTCGAAACCGTCGATATAGGAGGCCAGCGCCGCGCGGCCGTACTCGACCGTCTGCTCGTCGTTGTTGAAGAAGATCGCGGTGGGCAGCGTCAGGTGGTCGCCCTCGACGGGCGCGAGGCGCATGCCATCGCCGTCGGGCAGCGCCACGGCGGAATTGGACGTGCCGAAATCGATCGCGCAGTAAGTCATGGGAAGGTGCCGCAGCAGGGCCGGCGCGAAAACGGAAAGGACGGGCTTTTTATCATGAAGCCCGCCGGATCACAACCGGATCGCCCACCGATGCCGGCGCAACCGGCCCGGGGTCGCGATCAGGCGCCCCCGCGGCGCACCGGCGACGGGTGCGGACGGGTCATCCAGCGCCACCACGCCGCCCGCGTGCTGCGCGCGCGCAACTGCCGCGGACAGCGTGCTCGACGAGCGCCTGCCCGATTGCGGATCAGGCTGCGGCGTCGAAACCCTTCTTCCAGGCGCCCGCATAGACGACTTCGCCGATCGCATGACGCGTGCGCGGCGCCTTTTCGCGATCGCGCAGCACCGGATCGAGTTTGTCTACGTTGCCGTAGTGGCCGAGCGAGATGATCGCCGGAATCGCGACGTCGGCCGGAATCTCGAATGCGTCGCGGAACGCCTTCGCGTCGAAACCGCTCATCTGGTGTGCAGCAAGACCCAGCGCGTGCGCCTGCAGCACCAGCGACATCGCGGCCGCGCCCGCGTCGTACAGCGCGGTCGGCGCCGGCTCGCCCTTCGGCGTGAGCGTGTGCGCGGTCACGGCGATGAGCACCGGCGCCGGCGCGTTCCAGCCCTGGTTGAACGGCACCAGCGTCGCGAATGCGCGCTTGAACGCCGCTTCGTCCTGCGTGCGATCGAACACGATGAAGCGCCACGGTTGGGCGTTGTACGCGGACGGCGCCCAGCGAGCGGCTTCGAGCACCGCGTGCAGATCGGCGGCGCTGATCGGCTCGTCCGAGTACGCGCGCGGGCTCCAGCGGCCGGCGATCAGGTCGTGAATCGAAACAGTGGTGGGAGCAGGTTTGACGGACATGCGGTTCCTCGCTGACATCGATGAAGGGGCGCGAACGCCCGGCGAACCGAAAGCATAACCGCTTGAGGCGTCACGCGCCCGATCATCCCGCGCAATGCAAATCACGGATCCCGCATTGACCGGACGCACCCGTGCATGGGCCGGCCGAAGCGCCGCGCTCAGGCGGCCTGCGCGGCCGCGCGGGACGGGCCGCGGTTGATCCGCAGCACGATCAGCGCGCCGATGATGCAGAGCCCGCCCGAGATCATCGACGCGATCGTATAGGTGCCGAGGCTCGCACGCAGCAGCCCCGCGCCGAGCGCCGCGAACGCCGCGCCGAGCTGGTGGCCGGCGACGATCCAGCCGAACACGACCGGCGCCGCGGCCTTGCCGAACACGTCGGTGGCGAGCCGTACCGTCGGCGGCACGGTCGCGATCCAGTCGAGCCCGTAGAACATCGCGAAAAGCGGCAGCCCGAAGAAATCGATGCCGAACGCATGCGGCAGGTAGATCAGCGACAGCCCGCGCAGCCCGTAGTACCAGAACAGCAGCACACGGTTGTCGTAGCGGTCGGACAGCCAGCCCGACAGCGTCGTGCCGAACAGGTCGAATACACCCATCGCGGCGAGCAGCGATGCGCCCTGCACTTCGGTCATCCCATAGTCGCTGCACATCGCGATCAGGTGCGTGCCGACATAGCCGTTGGTGCTCGCGCCGCAAATGAAGAAGCTGAAGAACAGGAGCCAGAAGTCGCGCGAGCGGCTCGCCGTCAGCAGCGTGCGGAACGCGACCGCGAGCGGGTTCTCCTTCGTCGCGTCGGGCGCGGCCGGCGCGTCGGCCGGCTCGCCGTAGGGGCGCAGCTTCACGTCGGCCGGCCGCTCGGGCAGCAGGAACGCGACCAGCGGAATCACGATCGCGGCCGCCACCGCGACGACCAGCACGACCGGCCGCCAGCCATGACGCTGCGCGATCGCCGCGAGCATCGGCAGGAACACGAGCTGACCGGTGGCCGTGCTCGCCGTGAGGATGCCCATCACCAGGCCGCGCCGCGCATGGAACCAGCGCGTGACGAAGGTCGCCGACAGCGTCAGCGCGACGACGCCGGTCGAGCAGCCGACCATCAGGCCCCAGATCACGACCATCTGCCAGCTCTGCGTCATCATCGACGACAGCGCGACGCCCGCGCTCATGGTCACCAGCGCGGTCAGGATCGTCGGCCGCAGCCCGAAGCGCTGCATCGCGGCGGCCGCGAACGGGCCCGTCAGGCCGTACAGCGCAATGTTCACCGAAATCGCCAGCGAAATCGCCGCGCGGCTCCAGCCGAGTTCGCGCTCGAGCGGCACCATCAGCACGCTCGGTGTCGCACGCGTCCCGGCCGCGGCCAGCAGGATCAGGAAAACCACCGCCGCCGCGAGCCATCCATAGTGGAAACGCCCGCCGATTCGTGTCACTGCCCAGTTCATGTCGTCGCTCTCCAATTGGCGGGCCGGCACCCGCGCGCCGGCCCCGCGTCACCACCAGGCCACCTCCGCCGCATGCTGCATCGGCTGACCGGGGCCGATACCTGGCATCTGTCTGTCGATCCGGCCGGCATTGTTACCGCTCGGTCACAAGTGTGTTGCGATCGTAGTGACCAGTCGGTAACATGTCAAGCAATTCATCACGCAGTCGAGGGTCATCATGTCGGGCATCGAGGCCGCCAACAAGCCGCCGGCACGTCGCACGCGCCAGCCGATCGCCGCGGCCGCCGCGCAGGAACACCTGCTACGCGCCGCCGAGGAGCTGTTTTACAAGGAAGGGGTGCGCGCGGTCGGCGTCGAAGCGGTCGTGGAACGCGCGGGCGTCAACAAGATGAGCCTGTACCGCCAGTTCTCGTCGAAGGACGAGCTGATCCTCGCGTATCTCGAACGGATGGATGCGTGCTTCTTCGAGCGCCTCGATTCGAGCGTCGCGAAGCATCCCGGCCAGCCGAAGGCGCAGTTGATCCAGTATTTCGTCGATCTCGCGGAGCGCGCGACGCAGAAGGACTATCGCGGCTGCCCGTTCGTCAACGTCGCGGCCGAATTCCCCGATGCGTCGCATCCGGCGCGCGAACGCGTCGCGCAAAACAAGGAGCGGCTGATGAAGCGGCTCGTCGAGCTATGCGAATGCGCAGGCGCCCGGCAGCCGAAAGCGCTGGCCGATGCGCTCGCGCTCGTGGTCGAGGGCATCTACGCGGCCAGCCAGACCTACCGGCACGGCGAAACGCCGATCGGCACCGCGCCCGCGCTGGTCACGCAACTGATCGAAGCCGCCTGCGCGTGACAGGCGGCGCACGCCCGAACCCCGCGTGCCCGCTCCCGCTACAATGCGGCCCTCGCTTCCGCCTTGCCCGACTGCCCTCGCCATGACCGATACCCGCCCCGATTCGCACGACGACATCCTCGCCGCCACGCGGCACTGGCTCGCGCGCGCGGTGATCGGGCTCAATCTGTGCCCGTTCGCGAAGAGCGTCTACGTGAAGGATCAGGTGCGCTATGCGATCAGCGAAGCGACGACGCTCGAGGACGCGCTCGCCGACCTCGAAACCGAGTTGCGCGCGCTCGAAGCGGCGGATCCGCAGCAGGTCGACACGACGCTCGTGATCTATCCGCGCGCGTTCGCTGATTTCGTCGACTACAACGACGCGCTGTTCTTCGCCGACCGGCTCGTGCGGCAACTGCGGCTCGACGGCGTGCTGCAGATCGCGAGCTTCCATCCCGAGTACCGGTTCGAAGGCAGCGAAGCCGACGACATCGAGAACTACACGAACCGCGCGCCGTATCCGATCCTGCACCTGCTGCGCGAGGACAGCATCGCACGCGCGGTCGACGCGTTCCCGGACGCGTCCGCGATCTACGAGAAAAACCAGGAAACGCTGCGCCGCCTCGGCCACGACGGCTGGCGTGAATGGATGCGCCGGCCGGGCGACGACGTCTGACGCGTCGCGCGCCGGCCGTCCGCCGCGCGGCAAACGGGCCGCGAGTCGGCCTGCCTCAGTCCGGGGCCTGCTCGACGGCCTCGCCCGCCGCGGGCACCGGCGCGAAGAAGCGCTCGTTCAGTTCGGCGAGCCCGAACATGCCGAGGATCTCGTTCAGCCGCTCGCCGGGCTTGCGGCGCGGCAGGTTCTTGTACTGCGCGATGATCAGCTCGTTCTTCATCGAATGTTCCCAGCCGACCAGCTCGGTCACGCTGACCTGATAGCCGTGCGCCTCGAGCTGCAGGCAGCGCAGCACATTGGTGATCTGGCTGCCGAATTCGCGCGTATGCAGCGGATGCCGCCACACTTCGGTCAGCGCGTTCGCGAGCGACTTGCCCTTGTTCCTGCGCAGCACGCCCGCGACTTCCGCCTGGCAGCACGGCACCAGCACGATGTGCTGCGCGCGCTTCGCGAGCGCGAAACGGATCGCATCGTCGGTTGCCGTGTCGCATGCATGCAGCGCGGTGACGACATCGACCGTTTCGGGCAGCTTCGGCGACGTGATCGAATCGGCGACCGACAGGTTCAGGAACGACATGCCGCCGAATCCGAGTCGCGCGGCGAGTTCGGTGGAACGCGCGACGAGCTCCTCGCGCGTCTCGATCCCGTACACGTGCGACGCGAACGCCGGTGTGCCGTGCCCCGGCTGCTGCTTGAAGAACAGGTCGTACAGGATGAAGCCGAGATACGACTTGCCGGCGCCGTGATCGACGAGCGTCACGCCGCCCTTGTCGGCCTGCACGCTCGCGAGTAGCGGCTCGATGAACTGGAACAGGTGATAGACCTGCTTCAGCTTGCGGCGGCTGTCCTGGTTCAGCTTGCCGTCGCGGGTGAGGATGTGCAGCTCCTTCAGCAGCTCGATGGACTGCTCCGGACGGATTTCGTAGGTCTTGTTCGACATCGTGAAGCGTCGCCGGGCCACGGTCGGTCGACCACGGCCCGGCGGCGGGAATTCGTGAGGAATGGCGACAGTTTACCGAAAATACGCGATCAGGCTCGCGCGCCGAGCCGCCAGAGCGACGTGACCTCGGCGCGGCGTGCCGCGTGCAGCGGGTCGTCCGCGTCGGCCGACTTAGGGTGCGCGGGGCGGATGTCTTCGCGGCCGAGCACGACGAGCCCGGCTTCGTCGATCCATTGCAGCAGCGTATCGCGCGGCCGCAGGCCGAGATGTTCGGCGAAATCGGACAGGATCAGCCAGCCTTCGCCGCCCGGTTCGAGATGGTCGGCGAGCCCCGCGAGGAAACCGCGCAGCATGCGGCTGTCAGGATCGTAGACCGCGTATTCGATCGGCGCGCTCGGACGGGCCGGCACCCACGGCGGGTTGCAGACGACGAGCGGCGCGCGGCCGGCCGGAAACAGGTCGGCTTCGACGACCTCGACGCGCTCGGCATGACCGAGCCGCGCGACGTTCTCGCGAGCGCATGCGAGCGCGCGCGGATCCTGATCGGTCGCGACGATGCGCTCGACACCGCGCGACGCCAGCACGGCCGCGAGCACGCCGGTGCCCGTGCCGATGTCGAACGCGAGCGACGTCGCGGGCAGCGGCGTGCGCGCGACGAGTTCGACGTATTCGCCGCGCACCGGCGAAAACACACCGTAATGCGGATGGATCGGCGCGCCGCCGAGCGCCGGAATCGGCACGCCCTTCTTGCGCCATTCGTGCGCGCCGACGAGGCCGAGCAGCTCGCGCAGCGACACGACCGACGGCGCGCCGCCCGGGCCGTATGCTTCCTCGCACGCTGCACGCACGTCGGGCGCGCGGCGCAGCGGGATCGTGTAGTCGGCGTCGAGCGGGATCAGCAGCATCCCGAGCGTGCGGGCACGCTGCGATTGCGCGAGGCGATGCAGGTTGAATGCGTCGACGCCCACCGCGGCCTTCGCCTTCTTCGGCTTGCGTTCGACGCGGCGCGCCATCGCCTGCACGAGCTGGCGCGCGTTCTGGAAGTCGCCCTGCCAGACGAGCGCGGTGCCCTCGCACGCGTGGCGGTACGCGGCGTCGGCGGTGAGGCGGTCGTCGGCGGGCACGGCGCGCCTGGGCGGCTGCACGCCGGCTTCGGAGCGCCAGCGCACGGCATGTTCGGCGCCGTCGGCGTCGGTCCAGTGGAAAACGGGGAAATCGGTCACGCGAGCTCGGCTACGGTTGGCTTCAGACAGGCGGCGCTACAGGAGCGCGCCGCGCGGACCACACCATACCGCGCTTTGCCCGCGCGGCAAAGCACGGGCGACCGCCCTGGCATTGCGCAGGCAGCCTACCCGCCCCACCCCGGCATCGCCGGCATGCGCAACGTGCCCGCATCGCGGAAATGCACGCTGCCGAGCACGCCGCCCGCGAGCCGGCCGCGCAGCGCGTACGGCAACTCGCCGTTGGCCGCCGCGCCGGGCAGGTTCCACGCCTGCCGCGCGGCGGCGAACGCCGACACCGAAACGGGCACGTCGATCACGGCCTCGCCGAAGCGCGGCACGACGCCCGCGCGATCGCTCACGCCGCTCGCGAACGGCGTCCCGTTCAGTTCGAGTGCGACCGAAATGCCGTCGTATTCGATCGGCGTGTCATTCGGGTTCTGCACGCGCAGTTTCAGGCTGAAGCGCATCTCGAGGCCCTGGCCGACCAGCGGATCGAGCCCGGCGACGGTCACGCTCACCGGCTCGCGCGTCAGACCCGCGCAACCGCCGAGCACGAAGACGGCGGCGAACAGCAGCAGCATGGCGCGCAGCGGCGCGATATGGAACAGGGCTCGTGGCATGGGCTGGCCTCCTTGCGGCAATCGATTTGACGGATCGTCGCTGCATTGTACCGAGCGCGCCACGCTCCACCCTGATTCGTAGTTTCCGCGCACCGCCGAGATCGTTAATAGATTAAAACTACGAAAACAAACAGTCGAATGGAAAGCGAATTAATGCCTTCCAGCATTCAATGGTGCGCAAAAAATTCAATCGAATCACTTTCTAATTTTTTCGTTTCCTTTACCCAAAACCATCAAGTATATTTACGCATCCTTCGAGCAGGCCGACAAACCTTCAAGCCGCATGACGGCGATTTTACGGAACGGCGACACGCCGTCCTTCCGTCCTGCGGCCTTGCACGGCCAGCCCCGTGGGTCGTCGGTTCAAAGGGAATGCACGCCCGCGCAGGGCGGGCGGCCCCGTGTCGTGCGCGCGAAATCAATTCAGTACAACACGCGCCCGGCCATTTTGAACCGGCAAGTTAACCGACATCCGGAAACACAGAGGGGGCAGTAAACCATGATTACCTTCACGTAGTCGGCCGGCCGTCTTTTCGAATAATCCGTCATTGGCATTTCTCGTCGCTGTTGATTAACGGCGAGGGATTTCCTTTGCCGGCGTTTTCGCAGCACTGAACGATTCTTTCAACAATCGAGGTTTCAGTCATGTCGATCAACATTCACAAGATGCGTTACCTGCCGCTGGTCGCCGCACTCGCGCTCGCCGGGTGCGGCGGCGACGACAGCGGTGTCGGCTCGGCTTCCGCGCTCAGCTCTGCCGGCGCGCCGCACTCGAGCTCGTCGCCCGCCGCCAACACGCCGCCGAGCGCGTCCAATGTCGACAAGAGCGTGTCGCCTGTCGAACTGCCGGACACCGTGGTACCCGTCAACTACCGGTTGTGGTTCCGACCGAACGATGCGCTGAACGCGTTCGACGGGCGCGCCGACGTCGAGATCAAGGTGCTCAAGCCGGTCAACAACATCGTGATCGCCGGCCACCGGATCAAGTTCACGAACGGCCGCATCACGCTGCAGCCGGGCAACATCCAGCTGATCGCGACGCCGCAGGACAAGGGCGACTTCTACCAGCTGCGTCCCGTCGCCGGCACGATCTCGCCGGGCAACTATTCGCTCCACATGGAGTGGTCGGGCATCATCAACTTCAAGTCGTACGACGATCCGGCCACGCAGACGGGCGGCAGTTGTGGCGACGATCCGTATCCGGGCTGCTCGGCCGCGGAAGGCGTGTTCCGTGTCGACCTGAAGAGCACCGACGGCACGACGAGCGGCGCGATCCTCACGCAGGGCGAAACCAACCTGTCGCGCCAGTGGTTCCCGGGTTGGGACGAGCCGGCATTCCGGCCGACTTATGAAGTGACGGCCGAAGTGCCGCAGAACTGGCGCGTCGTGTCGAACGCGGCCGAGAAGCCGTCGACCAACGTCGGCGGCGGCTACAAGCTCGTGCAGTTCGAGAAGACGCCGCCGATGCCGTCGTACCTGCTGTTCTTCGGCGGCGGCATGTTCGACACCTACGAGGACGATTTCTCAAGCCCCCTGCCGGGCGGCAAGGGCGGTCTGCACCTGCGCGTGTTCACGCCGCCGGGCATGAGCGACTGGGCGAAGCCGGCGATGGACCGCACCAAGCAGGCGCTCGACTTCTACTACCGCTACACGGGCATCCCGCTGCCGCTGACGAAGTTCGACACGGTCGCCGCGAACGATGCGTTCAAGGAGCAGAAGGACCTGAACTTCGGCGGGATGGAGAACTGGGGGTCGATCCTCGAGTTCGCCGACGACATCCTGCCGCAACCGGGTCAGCCGATGTCGCACTACGGTAACGAGGTGCTGACGCACGAAGTCGCGCACCAGTGGTTCGGCGACCTCGTCACGACCGACTGGTGGGACAACGTCTGGCTCAATGAATCGTTCGCGACGTTCTTCGAGACGAAGACGACGATCCAGTTCTTCCCCGACGAGTTCAGCTGGCTCGATCAGGTGAAGAACAAGTATCGCGTGATCAATCGCGACATCGGCCCGAACGCATTCCCGGTCGCGCCGAACTTCAATGACTGGGCGTCGAACGACTTCGTGCTGAGCGCGAGCGCGTTCACCTACGACAAGGGCGGCCACGTGCTGAAGACGCTCGAGAACTATCTCGGCGAGCAAACCTTGCGCAAGGGCTTGCAGCAATACCTGGTCGATTACTCGTTCGGCAACGGCACACCGAAGCGCCTGTGGGATGCGCTGTCGAAGGCGAGCGGCCAGCCGGTCGGCCCGATCGGCGACAGCTACGTGCGCCAGACGGGCGTGCCGCTGATCTCGCTCGACACGCAGTGCGACATGACGAAGAACCAGACGGTCGTCACGCTGAAACAGCAGCCGTTCCCGAACAAGAACGCGTATCCGGGCCTGCAGTGGACGGTACCGATCACGCTCGCGTACGGCCAGGGGCTCGCGAAACACACGACGCTCGCGCTGAAGGATACGCAGACGCAGACGCGGATCGACGGCTGCACGGGCGTGGTCGCGGATCCGAGTGGTCTCGACTACTACGTCGTGAACTACAGCGATGCCGCGTGGAGCGGCCTGCTCACGCAGGTCAACGGCTCGACCGATCCGGTGCTGCTCGCGAACCTGAAGAGCGAGGCCGCACTGCTCGTCGCGAACAACCTCGCGCCGGCTTCGCGTTCGACGTCGATCGGCTCGGTCGCCTCGCCGGCCGCGATGAAGCTGCGCCAGACGCCGAGCTTCGGCGGCATCGCGCCGACGGTGAAGGAACGTCCGTCGCTGCGCTACCAGGGCATGTTCAAGCCGCGCAAGACGCTGGTTCAGTAACGTCGTGGTCCGGCCGGCCGGTGCCGCGGAGTTTGCGGCGCCGGCCGGCGTTCAATCTTTCACGTCCTTCGGCAGGCTCCGGATGCGGGGCCTGTTTTTTTGCGGCCGCCGCTAGCGATCATCGCGCCGGCGAAACGCCCACCACGCGGCGAGCGCGGTAAAGCCCGCGACCAGCAGCACCATCAGCCAGAACCCGTGCTTGTTCTCCGAGAACGGCACGCCGCCGACGTTCATCCCGAAGAAGCCCGCGACGATGTTGATCGGCAGCGCGATCACGGTCACCAGCGTCAGCGTGAACAGCGTCCGGTTGTTCTGCTCGTCGAGCCGCGAACCGATCTCTTCCTGCAACAGCTTGATCCGCTCGTTGAGCCCCGACAGGTCGGCGAGCACCAGCGAGAACTCCTCGGTCGACTCGCGCAGTTCCTGCACGTCTTCGGCATGCAGCCACGCGGGCGGCTTCGCGAGCAGCCGGAAGATCGACCCCGGCTCGGGCGCGAGCATGCGCTGCAGCCGCGTCAGCGTACGACGCATCGCGCCGAGTTCGACGCGATTCGACGTGAGCCGTTGCGACAGGAAGCGATCCTCGATGCGGTCGACGTCGATGCTCGTGCGCCGCATGATCTGGATCAGCAGGTCGGCCTGGTCGCGCAGCAGGTGCACGAGCAGTTCGGCCGGCGACCGGAACTGTTCGCCGTCGCGCACGCAGGCGCGCAGCGTGTCGACCGAGCGCAGCGGCTTGAGCCGCGCGGTGATCATGATGCGCCGCTCGACGTGGACGAACAGCGTCGCGATTTCCGACGGCGTCAGCTCGAGATTGAACATCACGTCGTTCACGATCGCGCGCAACGCGCCGTCCTCCTGCTCGATGCGCGTCGAGCGCGATCCTTCGTGAAGGAATTCGAAGAAGCTGTCGGGCAATCCGAGGTGCGTGCGCATCCAGCGCTCGCTCGCGCCGTGCGCGAGATTGAAGTGCAGCCAGACGAAATCGTCCGAGGCAGCTGCCTCGCGCGCGCGGCACGTGCGCAGCCATGCGGCGGCCGCGTCGGCATCGAGCATCGCACCCGATCCGCCCGGGACGAAGCGGAATCCGCACACCATGCCGGAGGTATCGGCGCCGTAAGTCTGTACGATCAGATCCATCGTGTCGAAGGTCGTGCGGCGCGGCCGCGCCGCGCATCGCGCATTGCGGCGCCACGCCGGGAAATGAAAGGAAACGTATGCCCGACGTATGCGACATTTTCGTGACGGGGTCACATACGGACGTCCGGCGTCGGACAGCCCCAAAAAGCAATGCGCCGCCCATTGGGCGGCGCATGTGCGATGAGCAGGCCGGCGTGACGCCTCGCTACTGCCGCGTCTCCGACTGCGCGGCGGTCGGGCAGGCCGGATCCTTGCCCCAGTGGCCGTCGCAGACGCGCCACCGGCACAGCTGATCCTCGAAGAAGCCGCGCTCCGAGCACTCCTTCACGCGCACTGCGAGCGAACCGCCCGTCGTGGCGGCCGTCTTGGTCGGCACGACCTGCCCCTTCTGCGCGGCGACCTTCTTGTCCGCCGGCTTCGTGCGTGCGACGAGCGCGGCGAGCAGGTCCGCATCCGGATCGTCCTTCCCGGCGGCCTTTGCGCTCGCGGTACGGGTCGTCGCGTCGCGACGCTTCTTCGCCTGCGCGAGCTCCGCCTGCTGTTCCTTGTGGTGCTTGCGGGCCTCCGCCTTCGCGTCGGCCTTCGCATCGGCCTTGCTGCGTGCGGCGACCTTGCCGCTCTGCGCGGCGTCGGCCTTCGCGGTTTTCGCTGTCGCAGCCGCGGCGGCGGCGCCAGCCGTGGCCGCGCCCGATGCATCGTCGGCACCGTTCGCGAGCGCGCGCGACAAGCGGCTGTTGTCCGCGCCCGACGCGCCCGATGCGGACGCAACGGTCTGGGACGCCGCATCGTCATTGACGATCGTGGCCGGTTGCGCGGCAGGAGCGGCCGACGCGGCATTCTGCGCGACCTGCACGGCGCCGCCGCTGGCTGCCTCGGCCTTCGCCGCTGCCTGCGCGGGCGCGGCGGCCACGACGGCCTGCTCGCCGGATTGCTGCTGCCAGCGCCATGCCCCCCAGCCGCCGACGGCGACCACGAGCGCGACGACAGCCGCGATCGGCCCCTTCAGCGAGCGGCGCGGCGCTTCGGCCGGCGGCGTGACACGTCCTTCCAGATTCGCGAGAATGCGCGACTGCTGCGGTCCACCCTCACCTGCCGGTTTGGTATCGGACAGCAGGCTCGGCGGGGTTTTCGAATTTGAATTTTCCGGCGCACTCATTCAGCGTCTCATTGAATCCTGGTTTAATTCACCGCGATAATATAGCCCGGCCTCTCAAAGCAGCCTGATTCTAAGAGCAAGCATTGCAAAACACAATCAATTCCAATTTCCGGGGATTTCGTTGATTGCCGTCGCACTCGTCGCCTATTTCGCCCTTGCCGTCGCGGTCGCGGCACTGTTGCTTTTACCGGGTATCCGCACGGCGGTTTTCGAATCCGTCGCCCAGTTTCACGGCCGCCTGACGCGCCGCGCGAACGCTCGCGCCGCACGCACGCGAAGTCAAATTGTTAAATCGGCAACCGTTACGCGCGGCGCATTAAGCGATGTGCAAAATTTACTGATTCGGCGGCGCTTGATGATTATGGTGTCGGCAGGTATTCTTGCGACGCCGCCATTGGTGGCCATTGCGTTACGCGGTCGGCAATTGTTTCAGTACGACGACACGGCGCGCGTGCCGGACGAGAAGATCGCCGCGCTGCTGCAGGGCGAACAGCTCGTGCCGCCCCCGCCGTTGCCGCCGGAAGTCTTTGCCACGAAGGAAGTCGAACAGGTGCGGCCGGCACTGAAGGACGCGAGCCGCGACTGGAACCTGCTGGATCCCGATTTCCGTACGCGTTTGCTGCTGGTCTACAAGATCATGCACGAACAATAT
This sequence comes from Burkholderia sp. AU33545, assembly GCF_020419685.1. NCBI lineage: Bacteria > Pseudomonadati > Pseudomonadota > Betaproteobacteria > Burkholderiales > Burkholderiaceae > Burkholderia > Burkholderia sp. AU33545. The sequence goes on from NZ_JAIZRQ010000011.1 coordinate 55,306, forward strand.
GGTTACGAGATGGCGCTGCTGGAAGGTTATCGGAGCCCGGAACGACAGAACCGGCTCGCGCAAATGGGCACCAACGTGACCAATGCGGCGGCCTTCCAGAGTTATCACCAATTCGGGCTCGCGAGCGACAACGCGTTTCTGCGCGACGGCAAGCTGGTCATTTCCGAGAAAGATCCCTGGGCGATGCGCGGCTACCAGTTGTACGGACAGGTTGCCGAACAGGTCGGCCTGACCTGGGGAGGCCGATGGAAAATGATGGATCTCGGGCACGTGGAATACCATAAACCCGGTTTTAAACTGGGACGCGGCAGCTAGTCAGGGCTGCCGGACAAGAAATAATGAGGGCGGCATGGGGCTTTTTAATCATCCGGCAGGAAACGATTTGAGCGGCGCAATCGATCGGGCATTCCGTTGCACGATTTTTTCCAATCGCCGCTTCCGTTTTAATTCTCACAGCGTCCTTTCATTATTGCGCGCGCCTTCTCCGATGCCGCGGGCGCATTGATGCCAGCCCCCTTCATCCCGTTTGACAGCATGGCGACACATCGCGGCGCCACGCTTGCCGCTCGGCGCGCCTGCGTCGCCTCACCGAATCGCACCGGAACCTGAACGTCCTATGCAACGCATCCTCAACGTGCTGACTCATCCGCGTACGCTCTCGATTGTCGGGATCATCGCGCTAGCGGCGATTCTCTTCATCGTCGCCGACATGCTGCAGCTGCCGCTCCTGTGGGCGGCGATCGCCTTCGCGGCGATCCTCGTGCTGTGGCTTGGTGTCGCGTTGGTACGCCGCTGGCGCGTGAAGCGCGCGAACCAGCAGCTCGGCCAGGTGCTGGAAGAGCAGGCGGAAACCGGCAAGATCGCCGCGCCGGCCGCGGCCGCGCTCGCACCCGACACCAAGACCGCCGACCTCGACGTGCTGCGCACGCGCCTCTCCGACGCGGTCAAGACGATCAAGACGTCGAAGATCGGCCAGGTGTCGGGCGGCTCCGCGCTGTACGAGCTGCCGTGGTACATCGTCATCGGCAACCCGGCCGCCGGCAAGAGCAGCGCGGTGCTGAACTCCGGCCTGCAGTTTCCGTTCGCGGACAAGAACAGCGCCGTGATCCACGGCATCGGCGGCACGCGTAACTGCGACTGGTTCTTCACGACCGAAGGGATCCTGCTCGACACGGCCGGCCGCTACTCGGTGCACGAGGAAGACCGCAGCGAATGGCTCGGCTTTCTTGGCCTGCTGAAGCGTTATCGCCCGAAGGCGCCGATCAACGGCATCATCGTTACCGCGAGCATCGCCGAACTGACCGGCAACCGCCCGGAATTCGCGATCAACCTCGCGAAAAACCTCCGCCAGCGCGTTCAGGAGCTGACGGAAAAGCTCGAGGTGTTCGCGCCGGTCTACGTGATGTTCACGAAGGCCGACCTGATCACCGGCTTCACCGAATTCTTCAGCAGCAGCGACAAGCACGAATACGACCGCGTGTGGGGCGCCACCCTGCCCTACGAGCCGGACGACAAGCGCGACGTCGTCGCGCAGTTCGACACGCACTTCGAGGAGCTCTACGAAGGGCTGAAGGAAATCAGCGTCGCGCAGCTGTCGCTGTCGCGCGGCAACCAGCTGTCGCCGGGCCAGTTGAGCTTCCCGCTCGAATTCTCGACGATCAAGCCGTCGCTGCGCGCGTTCCTCGCGACGCTGTTCGAGAACAACCCGTTCCAGTACAAGCCGATCTTCCGCGGCTTCTACTTCACCAGCGCGCTGCAGGAAGGCGAAACCAACAGCGCCGCCGCGCAGCGCATCGCGCACCGCTTCGGCCTCGACGCGAGCGCGCTGCCGAAGCCGCACAGCGCGTTTTCGAAGAACGGCTTCTTCCTGCGCGACCTGTTCTCGAAGGTGATCTTCGCGGATCGCCAGACCGTGCGCCAGTTCGCGAGCCCGACCAAGACCCGGCTGCGCTACGCGACCTTCTTCGGCTTCGTCGCGGCGCTCGCGCTCGCGCTCGGCGGCTGGACCTGGTCGACGATCGGCAACCAGCAACTCGTCGCGAACGTGCAGGCCGACCTCGACAACGTCACGCGCCTGCAGCAGGGCCGCAACGATCTGCAGTCGCGTCTGCAGGCGATGGATATCCTGGAAGACCGGATCGAACAGCTCGAACAGTTCCGCCGCGACAAGCCGGTGTCGGTGTCGCTCGGCCTGTACCAGGGTGACCGTCTCGAACAGCACCTGCTGACCGAGTACTACAACGGCGTGCGCCAGATCCTGCTGGCGCCGGTCTCGCAGAACCTCGCGTCGTTCATGAAGGATGTGAACGCGCACCCCGAACAGCTCGTGCCGATGACGCGCCCGCCCGAATCGGGCGCCGTGCAGGGCGGCCCGATTCCCGTATCGACGAACCCGCCGGGCGCCACGCCGCTCGCCGGCGCCGCGCAAGGCGCACCCGCCGCGACCGCCGCCGCGCCGCAACAGGCGGCGGCACCGCAGGGCGGGTTGTACAGCGACGCGTCGCCGACCAACGTGCAGGACGCGTACAACGCGCTGAAGACTTACCTGATGCTGTCCGACAAGCGTCACGTCGAACAGGCGCACCTGACCGACCAGCTCGCACGCTTCTGGCGCGGCTGGCTCGAGACGAATCGCGGCAACATGCCGCGCGACGAGATGATCAAGAGCGCCGAGCGCATGATCTCGTTCTACCTCGCGCGCGTAAACGACGACGACTGGCCGATGATCGACGCGAACCTCGCGCTCGTCGACCAGACCCGCGAGAACCTGCGCCGCGTCGTGCGCGGCATGCCGGCCCGCCAGCGCGTCTATGAGGAAATCAAGGCGCGCGCGTCGACCCGCTTCGCGCCGATGACCATCGCGCGCATCGTCGGTGACGGCAACCAAGGGCTGGTCGCCGGCAGCTATGCGATTCCGGGCACGTTCACGCGCGAAGCGTGGTTCGACTACGTGCAGCCGGCGATCCGCGACGCGGCGACCAAGGAACTGCAGGCGAAGGACTGGGTGCTGAACACGTCGACGCAGGACGACCTGACGCTGGAAGGCAGTCCCGAGCAGATCCAGAAGACGCTCGTCGGCATGTACAAGACCGAATACGCGCAGCACTGGCAGAAGTTCATGCAGGGTATCGCGGTGCAGGGCTTCAGCAGCTTCGGCCAGGCCGTCGACGGGATGAACCGCCTCGGCGACCCGCAGGATTCGCCGATCCGCAAGATCCTCGAGACCGCGTACGACCAGACGTCGTGGGACAACCCGTCGCTGGCGAACGTCGCGATCAAGAAGGCGCAGACCGGCGTCGTGAACTGGGTCAAGCAACTGTTCACGCGCTCGCAGGCCGGCCAGGTGGCGGCCGCGAACATCGACATCAACGGCAATCCGGCCGAGGTGCCGATGGGTCCGATCGGCCAGGAGTTCATCGGGCTCGCGCGGATCGTCACGACGCACGACGGCACGTCGATGCTCAAGGGCTACATGGACTCGCTGTCGAAGGTCCGTACGCGCTTCAACGTGATCAAGAACCAGGGCGACCCCGGCCCCGGCGCGCGCCAGCTGATGCAGCAGACGCTCGACGGCAACGGCTCGGAACTGGCCGATTCGCTGAAGTTCGTCGACGAGCAGATGCTGACGGGCCTGACCGATTCGCAACGCAAGTCGCTGCGTCCGCTCCTGGTGCGCCCGCTGATGCAGGCGTTCTCGGTGGTGATCCAGCCGGCGAGCGCCGAAGTCAACAAGGTGTGGAACGCGCAGGTCTACCAGCCGTTCCAGAGCTCGCTCGCGACGAAGTACCCGTTCGCGGCGAACGCGAAGGTCGAGGCCGGCGCCGGTGAAATCGCGCAGGTGTTCGGTCCGGACGGCGCGATCGCGAAGTTCGTCGGCACGACGCTGGGCCCGCTCGCGGTGCGCCGCGGCGACACGCTTGCGGCCCGCACGTGGGGCGACATGGGCATCGGCCTCACGCCCGACTTCACGAACGGCTTCGCACGCTGGGTCGCCCCGCTCGCCGGCGGCGCCGCGGGCGGCGCGGCCGCGGCGGCCGAACCGCAGACCGTGTTCCAGATCCTGCCGCAACCGAGCACGGGCACGACGGAATACACGATCGCGATCGACGGCCAGCAACTGCGCTACCGCAACACGCCGCCGCAGTGGACCAACTTCGTGTGGCCGAACCCGCAGGGCTCGCCGGGCGCGACGCTGTCCGCGACGACCTTCGACGGCCGCACCGTGCAACTCGTCAACGAACCGGGCCGCTACGGTCTCGAGAAGCTGATCAACTCGGCGCAGCGCAAGCGCCGTCCGGACGGCACCTTCGACCTCACGTGGGTCCAGGGCAGCGTGAACGTGTCGGTGACGATGCGCATCATCAGCACGTCGCAGCCGACGAGCGGCGGCGGCGACCAGCCGCAGCAGCAGAGCCTGCGCGGCCTGCAGCTGCCGTCGTCGGTCGCCGACGCGAGCGCGGGTGCCGCGCAGAACGCGACGCAGGCCGGCACGGGCACGCCGGCCGCGGCACCGACACCGGCACCGGCCGTCGCGGCCGCCACCGCAACGAATGCACAGGGGGCGCAATGACGCAAACCGTTCAGGCGCAGATCGCCTACTTCGGCAAGATTCCGTCGCGCGGCGACTTCGTGAAGAGCCCGCACAATCCGCAGCTGCTGCAGACGCTCGATCGCTGGATCGCGCAGGCGCTCGAACTGCTCGCGGAAGATCCGCGCTGGAAGATCGTCTACGAGGATGCGAAGCCGATGCATTTCGCGTTCCTCGGCTCGCGCAGCAAGCTCGCGATCGCGGGCCACATGGTCGCGAGCCACGACGTGTCGATGCGCCGCTTCCCGTTTCTCGGCGCGACCGCGCTCGAGGTCGACCGGCCGCTCGCGTTCCTCGCGCGCAGCCCGCTCGCGTTCGCCCGGCTGTGGTCGCGCGTCGCCGCGCAGATGCCGCCGCTGCTCGCGAAGGAGGAGCCGCCCGGCGCGCTGCAGGCGCTCGGCGACACGCAGGTGCCGATCGACGTCGGCGGCCCCGGCACGTCGCATGACGGCACCTTCAACGACTTCATCGAACACCAGTCGCTGTATGGCCTGCAGCAGATGCTGCTCGAAAGCGGCCATCCGGTCCGGCTGCGCGGCGCCATGCTCGCGCTCGGCTCGCTCTTGCGGCCCGTGATGCAGAGCGGCTCGTCGCACATCGAGCGCGGCCTCACGCTGCCGCTGCCCGTCGATCCGTTCTACCGAAGCCTCGTCGCCGCGTTCTGGCTCGAACTGATCGCACCGTTCGTCGCGCAGGCCGACTTCGAGCTCGCGATCTTCATCGGCACGATCGCCGAGCGCGAACGGCTGATCATCGGCTTCAACGGCGCGTCGTCGAAGACGCTGCTGAGCGTCGTCGACCCGCAGACCTACGCCGCCCACAACATCGACATCGACGATCCCGAATGGATCGACGCCCATGCGCAAAACGATCAGCAGATCAGCAAGCTCGTCAGCTACCTCGACCAACCGCAACTCTCGCTGCGCGTCGCCATCGACGCGTTCCGCGAAGCGTTCATCGGAGGCTGACGGGATGCAACGCACGAATCACGTCCGGCGCATGCGCTTCTCGGCATTCGTTGCCGCCCTCGCCGCCGCCGGCCTCGTCGCCAGCGGCGCGGCCTACGCGCAGAACACCGGCGGCGCGACCGTCACGCCGATCGGCAACGGCACAGTCGCGACGACCGCGCTGCCGTCGTCCAACACGAACCCCGGCGCCGCGCCTGCTACCGCCTCCGGCACGGTGGTGCACGGCACGGCCGGCACGATCTCGCCGCCGCCCGCGAACGCGACACCCGGCCAGGTGGTGGTCGGCGGCAAGGTGCCGGACGAGGCGACCAAGGCCGCCGTGCTGCAGAAGCTGCGCGACACCTACGGCGCGGTGAATGTGGTCGACCAGATCGAGGTCGGCGACGTCGCGACGCCGCCGAACTGGAGCGCGAACGTGCAGAAGCTGCTCGGCGCGCAGCTCAAGCAGATCAGCAAGGGGCAACTGAAGATCAACGGCACGCAGATCGAGATGAAGGGCGAGGTGCACAACGAAGCACAGCGCCAGCAGCTCGCGAGCGACATGGCGAACACGCTGAACCCGACTTACACGATCAAGAATGGGCTGCGCGTGTCGGCATCCGAGCAGGGTGTGCTCGACCAGACGCTCGCGAACCGGACGATCGAGTTCGAGACCGGCAGCGCGACGCTGACGCCGCAGGGCAAGCTGATCCTCGACCAGATGGCGGCCGCGCTCGCGAAGATGCAGAACCGCACGGTCGACATCATCGGCCACACCGACAATTCGGGGAACCGGACGTCGAACATCGCGCTGAGTCAGGCGCGCGCGGATGCGGTGAAGGGTTATCTGATCACGAAGAGCATCCCGCCGCAGCAGATGACGACGACGGGCGTCGGGCCGGATCAGCCGATCGCGCCGAATGACACGGCGGATGGGCGGGCCAGGAATCGGCGGATCGAGTTCCGGGTGGGGCAGTAGGCGGAGGTTCGGCTGTGCGGCGAGCCGGTGGCAGGATACCGGCAGACTCGTCCCGCCGGATCGTGCAGCCCCCATCTCCCCGCATTGTCAACAGGCCGATCGCCTGACCGACCGACTACTGAATCCGACCATTCCAGTGAAATACGCAATGCGCTGCTTGCGGTCGGCCATTCTTCTGCTCTTCGGTGCGGCCTTCGTGCTGATGGGTGTAGCTGGCGCCGTCAATTCTGCCATCCTCGTTCGCGCTCGTGTGTGGCCTCACGTCCCCGCCATTGTCGAGCGATGCGAGTTGTCTCTGCGATATGGCAAATCCGATGCGACATGGGAGGCGCGCGCCGTCTTCCGCTATGGCGCGGGACAGACGCAGCAGTACGATACAGCGTGGCAGCCTGCCGGGTCGCCGGTGTATTCGCGTTCGGCCGCCTCGAACATCAGCCACGAACAGTTCGCAGCGTTCACGAAGACGTACTGCAATGCGGCCGCGAACGATGGCCTGCGCGTTTCGCCGATGTTTCCCGGCATTGCGCGGCGCAACGAAGCGGTTGAGGGCGGAGCATGGGTGCGTGAAATCGGATTCGGCCTATTCGCCCTGATCGGCGGATTGATGCTGTGTGCGATGAGCATTTCGATGCTGCCGTGGATCGAGGATAGGAAGAAGCAATCGTTGAGGCGAAAGACTCGGCGCGCGCGGAAACGTATCGGCGGTTCGTGACTCGCGCCGGCAGACCGGATTCGGATCAGACGTCGTATCGTGCCGGTCGGGGCGCGACGGCTGATCGTTGCGCGGGAAGGAAACGTACTGCGTTCCCGTCATCCGGGTCGAGTTTGATTCTCTCAGCCACGCTGCTTTTCCTCTGCACGTGACGGCGGCAACAAGCCGTCTGGAACCGCCGGCAAGGCAACCGGCTCGAACTGGCCGGTCGTCAATTCGGATAGGACGCTCTTCGGCAGAGACCGCATCGACGTTGCAAACACGCCGGGCCGATCCGCAGCGGCTTTCAAGACGCGCTGAACCTCCGGATGCGCGTCGAAACGGCTATTCACCAGCAAGGCGTAGTACGCGTACTGCTTCAAGTCATCTGAATCGGTCAGGCGGTATTTCAACCATGCTGCCGCCACGATACGCGCGATACGGCGAAACTGCTGGTCTTCGCGTTCGTCGTATCGCTTGCTCAACTGCACCTGATAGTTGGTCGACATCCAGTGCGACACATCGATCATCGGAATACGCGATTCGTCCATCGGCGTGCCGGGAAACTGAAGCTCGATGTGGCGATCCGGATAAAAATGAACTGCAAGAATTCGGCTGCCCACATTTTCCGGAACCTTTGACGGAGGCAGCACAACCTTTGCTTCGGCGTGAAACGTCTGTTCGTCGCCCTTATGCCACTGGTCAACGTCGTAGTAGTCCCATTTGACGATGAACTCGGTCCCCTTGAGCTGATAGCAACAAGTCACGCCCCCACCGCCCCCCGGCATGCTGTCGCCACCGCCGCCTGCCTTGTTGCCATAAGCATCGGTGATCGTGAATTTATCCAGGTTATAGGGCAGGTAGTTCTGAGCCATGACCGAAATCCCGCTGTATGTCGGTTCCGGCTTGCCGCACGCCGCCATGGCCGTCACGAGCAGGCACCCTGCCAGAACACGGCTCACCAGACTCGAAAATCTCATTGCCCTATTCAATGATGTTTTCCCTTCCGAATATTGCCCAGCATGCCCTTCCGACGTATCGATTTTAGTTGTCCACTCGGCAAATGCGATTTTTTATCTACGTAAATGACGATATGTCCGACAGCAACGGCAACATCAATCGCGACAACAATCGGGCCAAAATCGCGCGGCATCCGCAGGCTGGCCGATATCGCAGCTGATCTCGAACATACCCGGATAAGTAACCATTCCGACCCGTTCTCGGCTTCCTCCGACATGACGGACGAAACGGTATCGAGCAATCCGAGGAACTCCATCTGGATCGATACGCCCTCAGCGACTTTCACCCCGCGGACATCTCGAGTTACTTCCTTCTATTGTGAACCGCCACAAGCTTTCCGTTCGCGAAAGCAAACCACTTCCCCCCAACGCTTAGCAGTACGCGGCCAGGCAGCCATCGAACGTCGTCAATATCCAACTTGTCGCTAACCGGCAAGACGGCAGCGGGTTTTTGGCGGAAGTCGTACAGGGAGATTACCGGTGGGTCTGAAAAACCACCGCTGAAGTCTTCGACGATCAGCCGCGAGACGGCCTTGTCCTGTTCTTTCGAATCCGGATAGTAGACATAGCGTGAACCGTAAAGGTGATCGAATTGCTTGCCATCGAGCTCGACGTTGAATGTAACGTCGTCGCTTCCCGGCCGGGCGATCTTTGATATCTGCAATGTGCCCGCAACGGTGCGGATCGTATCGTGATCCCCACCCGAGGTCTGCGCCTTGACATTGATGCAACAGACCGTCATCAACACTACAACAAACGACTTCAACAAGCCCACCTCCTAAAAAGTGGGGTTCGCACCACCGACGACAGTCACAAGATCCAACAGTGGGCGAACATCTTCAAGTTTCGAAGCATCGCATGCGAAGTTCTTGAAGTTGACACCTGTGTCGATGAGATGGCTCAACCACAGGCGATGAGCCTTGACATAGTTCCCACCGTTCTATTCCGCACGCTTCGCTGCTGCCGCGCTTCCCACCTGCGCGGTCAAACGCGTCTTGGCCCCGCGGGCGATGAGCCTGGGCGGACGGTACGGCTTTGCTCCGTATACGTGTCCTCCGCAGCAATTGTTCCGGCCAAATACCGTTTTGCATCGGCCGCTCCCAAGTGGTGAGACAGGTACAGCATCTTCGCCCGCTCCCCATCATTCAAATTCGAGAAATCGTAGCCGCCGCCTTCGCTCGCGGTGGACACGAGGTCGAGCACGACGCTGAAATCTCGGCCGAGCTCGGACCGCGTCACGGCGCGGCGCGGCACGAGCGCGTTATTCGGCAGCGACGGGATATCCGTCTTCAGCAGGCGGTCCTGCTGAATCAGGCCACCACGGATCGCCTGCGCCAGTTCGGTCACGTTCATGCGTCACCCTTCTTCTCGTTCATCGCGAACCTGCCGGGCCCGCGCTCTCAGGTCAAAACCCCATCGCTCAAGACTGCTCGTCGGGCCTCACGCCCAGCAGCTCGCGAATATGCGACAGCGACCCGTCGTCCTTCACGACGCTCTCGAGCCACTTGTGCAGCGGCATGTCGGCCCATTCGGCGGCCTTGTCCGCGAGATACGCAACCGGGCTGTGCGGCTCGGTCTGGCGGAAGTAACGCGCGACGGCACGCAGCTGGTCGACGGCCTGCGCGCGGTTCTGGATGCCGGCGATCATCTGCGTCACCGGCGGACGCGGAGCGGTCTGCGACTGCACGTGGGTCTCCTCGCTGTGGAACGTGTCGCCGAAGCTCGGCTCGATGCGCTCGGGCTGCGCCTGCGGCGCCGCTTGCGTGTGCGGCGCGCTACCCGTATAGCCCTGCTCGCGCGCAAAGCGCTCGGCGAGCCGGTACACGGTCTCGAACGCGTCGCGCGCCTGCCGGAAGCTCGGCGCCGAATCGCCCGCGCGTTCGACGAGCCGCTCCTCGAACGCATCGAGCGCGAATTCGAACGCCTTCAGGTTGGCGAGCAGCGTCGTGTAGAACGCGATCGGCGTCACGCGCCGCGACGCATCGACCTGCTCGACCGACGGCTTGCCGCGTGCGATGTCGTCCGCATGCTCGGGGTCGCGCCTCACGGCCTGCGCGACGTGCTGTGCGACTTCCCAGTCGAGCGTGGTGAACGCGTTCGACGCGCCCTCCGTCACCGGAATGCCGCGCAGCAGCTCGGCCGTGCGGCCGGACAGCCACGCGACGTTGCCGAGCCGGTATTCGACGTCGTCGCCTTCGGGCAGCGGATGCACGGTGTCCCAGTAGTCTCGGCACAGGCCTTCCAGCAGCGCATAACCTTCGGTGAGGCCGGTGATGCCGTCCTCGAGCGCGAGCGCCTCGGTCAGCCACACGGCGAGCCGCAGATCCTTGGTCCGCGTGCGCAGCAGCTCGCCCGCGTGATCGACGACGAAGCCCCAGTCGGCCTCCTTGATCTCGGTCACCCATTCGCCCTGGTCGAGCGTCGGATCGTCGTAGCGCCGCGCGTCCTGGATCGCGTCGAATTCGTTCGAAAACAGCAGGTCGTCGCCGCTGGGCGACGCGTCGCTGATCGGCGTCAGCAGCTCGGGGAGATTGATCGGCATGGTTCAGTGAATCCGTTGATGCATGAGATGTCGCGCGCGGGGCTCATTCGACGGTGTACGCGAATTCGCCGGCCTCGTCCGCGCGCACCGCGATGCGCGCGATGGCCGCGCCGTCGGCGATCCGGCCGAGCACGTGGCCCGCGATCTCCGGCAGCAGCGTGCCGTTCAGGATGTGGTCGACGTTGCGGGCGCCCGAATCGACCTCGGTGCAGCGCGCGAGCACCGCATCGACGAGCGACTCGTCCCACTCGAACGCGGCCTTGTGGTTCGCTTCGATGCGGCGGCGGATGCGTTCGAGCTTCAGCTCGATGATCTCGGCCAGCACGTCGTCGGAAATCGGGTAGTACGGCACCACCTTCATCCGGCCGAGGAACGCCGGCTTGAAGGTCTTGTACAGCTGCGGGCGCAGCGCCTCGGCGAGCGCGTCCGGATCGGGCAGCTCCTCGGCCGGCTTGTTCAGGCACGCCTGCATCACCGCCGCCGACCCGACGTTCGACGTCAGGATGATCAGCGTGTTGCGGAAGTCGATCTCGCGCCCTTCGGCGTCGTCCATCGTGCCCTTGTCGAACACCTGGAAGAACATCTCGAGCACGTCCGGGTGCGCCTTCTCGACCTCGTCGAGCAGCACGACGGAATACGGATTGCGGCGCACGGCCTCGGTCAGCACGCCGCCCTCGCCGTAGCCGACGTAGCCCGGCGGCGACCCCTTCAGACCCGACACGCTGTGCGCTTCCTGGTATTCGCTCATGTTGATCGTGACCATCTTGCGCTCGCCGCCGTACAGGATGTCGGCCAGCGCGAGCGCGGTCTCTGTCTTGCCGACGCCCGACGGCCCGACGAACATGAAGACGCCGCGCGGCTTGTTCGGATCCTCGAGGTTGGCGGTCGCGGTGCGCACGCGCTGCGCGATCGCGTCGAGCGCGTGGTCCTGCCCGATCACGCGCGCGGTGAGCAGCGGCTGCAGGTTCAGCACCGTGTCGATCTCGTCCTTCACCATCCGGCCGAGCGGAATGCCCGTCCATGCCGCGACGATCTCGGCAACCACGTGGCCGTCGACCTGCAGCGGCACCATCGGCTCGCCGCCCTGCAGTGCGTGCAGTGCGGCGACGCGCTCGGCGAGCTTGTCGCGGGTCGCCTGCACGTCGACCGGCTGGCCGTCTTCCGACGGGCCGCGTGCCTTGTCGAGCGCTTCGCGCAACTCGGTGATCTCGGCGACGATCGCGCGCTCGGCTTCATAGCGCGCTTCGTCCTCGGTCAATTGCGCGAGCGCCGTGTCGCGTGCGCCGCGCAGCTCGCCGAGCCGCTCGTCGTGCGACGCGCCGCCGGCCGCTTCACGTTCCAGCGACGCGATTTCCGCGTCGATCCGCTCGATGCGCTTCTTCGTATCGTCGATCGCGGCCGGCGTTGCGCTGTGCGCGAGCGCGACCTTCGCGCATGCGGTGTCGAGCACGCTGATCGCCTTGTCCGGCAGCTGGCGGCCGCTGATGTAGCGATGCGACAGGCGCACGGCCTCGGTGATCGCATCGTCGAGGATCCGCACGTTGAAGTGCTTCTCCATCAGCCCGGACATCCCGCGCAGCATCGCGGCCGCGAGCGGCTCGCTCGGCTCCTCGACCTTCACGACCTGGAAGCGCCGCGCGAGCGCCGCATCCTTCTCGAAGTACTTCTTGTATTCGCTCCAGGTCGTCGCGGCGATCGTGCGCAGCTCGCCGCGCGCGAGCGCCGGCTTCAGCAGGTTCGCCGCGTCGTTCTGGCCGGCCTGGCCGCCCGCGCCGATGATCGTGTGTGCCTCGTCGATGAACAGGATGATCGGATGTGCGCTCTTCTTCACCTCGTCGATCACGCTCTTCAGCCGGTTCTCGAACTCGCCCTTCACGCTCGCGCCGGCCTGCAGCAGGCCCATGTCGAGCACGTGCAGCGCGACGCCACGCAGCGGCGGCGGTACGTCGTCGGCGGCGATCCGCAGCGCGAGCCCTTCGACGACGGCGGTTTTGCCGACGCCGGCCTCGCCGGTCATGATCGGGTTGTTCTGGCGGCGGCGCATCAGGATGTCGATCGCCTGGCGGATCTCGGCTTCGCGGCCGATCACCGGGTCGATCTTGCCGTCGCGCGCGCGCTGCGTGAGGTTGGTCGTGTACGTGTCGAGCGCGGGCGTCTTCGACGGGCCAGCCGCGGGCGCGGCGCCGTCGGCGGCCGGCGCGACGTCGCTGCCTTCCGCATCCGCCTGGCGCGGCTCGGCCTCGCTCGACCCGGCCATGATCTCGTCGAACTTGTGCTTCAGGTCCGTCACGTTCATTTCCGCGAACCGCGACGACATGCGCTGCGCGAACTGCGCGAGATCGGGCGCGGTCAGCAGCGCGAGCAGCAGGTGCCCCGAGCGGATGCGGCCGAGCTGCGAATCGAGCGACGCAATCAGCCATGCCTGCTCGAACAGCGCGATCAGGTGCACGGAGAACACCGGCGTGCGCGTGTTGCCCGTCTTCAGGCGCGTGAGTTCGCGCTCGAGATCGGCACGCAGCGCATGCGGATCGACACGGCTTGCGCGCAGCGCGAGCGGCAGATCGCCCGTCGCTTCGTCGAGCAGCGCGAGGAACAGATGCTCCAGATCGACCTCGTAGTGGCCGCGCGCCAGGCACGCGCTCGCCGCGCGCTCGGTTGCGTGCCGGCACAGCGGATTCAGTTTCGTGATCAGGGTCTTCAGAGGCGTGCTCATGGCGTCGATCTCAGGTTCGATTGCGTGTTGTTGTCGTTCGGAATCAGTGAATCACGTGCAGTTCGTAGCGGGCGTCCGAGCGGTCGTCGACCGCGTCGCGCGTGCAGAGGAACGCGTCCCAGCCGAGCCGCGAGCCGGCGCCGAGCACGCTCGCGCCGACCTCGGTGCGCTTCAGCACGAGCTTCACCTCGTATTCGAGCGTGACGCCGGCGAGCAGCGTCAGCATCCGCTCGAGCGCGACGGCCTGCGGGCCGCCGGGCAGGAATGCCTCGTAGTCGCGCTTGGACAGCGGACCGACGACGATCCGCGCGCGCATGTCGCGCTGCCATACGCGTTCGCCGACGAGCGCCGTCGCGCCGAGCACCGCGTTGACTTCGCCGAGCACGCTCAGCTGGTCGGTCGGCACGTCGTACCACTTGCCGACGAACTGGTCGATCTTCACCGGCACGCGGAAATAATCGGACAGCGTGCGCTGCAGGTACGCGGCCGACATCGGCCGGTGCCGCGCGGCGAGCGCGTAGCCGGCGACGGCCTCGTCGAGCACGCCGCCCGCGCCGGCCGCGAGGCTGTCGCGCACCTCGTCGCTCGGCACGCCGGCGATCGCGAGCAGCAGCGGCAGGTAGCGCTCGTCGCGATCGAGCTCGTAATGGAACGGCAGCCGGTATTTCTTCCACGCCGCGTAGAACAGCGCGGTCGCGCGGTTCGAGAACACGTCGAAGAACGCGCGCGCCGCATGGTCGCGCTTCAGGTGCTCGCGCGCGACGATCTGCTCGGTGTAGTGCAGCGGCAGCGCGCCTTGCCCGCCCAGCAGCCCGAAGAACGCGGGCGTCAGCTCGACGTGGCCGAGCTCGCCGGCCGCGAGCGCGGCGCCGCGCTGCTCGCCCGAGTCGAGCAGCGTGCCGTCGTCGTCAAACGAGCGCGCGCCCTCGATCTCGCTCGGCGGAAAACCGAGCGACAGCGTGTTGCGGAATTCGATGCGCTGCGCGACGACGTCGCCCTGCCGCCATGCGCCGGGGGCATCCGACGCCTGCCGCGCGAACAGCCCCTCGAGCACGCGCACCGCCTGGAAGAACTCGAAGCGGTGCGGCTCGTCGAGCAGCGCGTCGACTACGCCAGGATCGATTCGCCGGTCCGGGGCTTGCATCGGATGATCTCCTCGCCGGTGCGCTTCGACACGACGACTAGTTGAACGAAACTGTTGAGGTGGACGTAAAGCCCGAAGAAGCTGTCGAGCACGCGCACGAACGACGCGAGGCTCGCGCCGACGAAGTGCTCCTCGTCGATCGTCAGGCGGATCTCGATGCCGCGCACGAAGGTCGCGAACGGCTTGCCGGGCAGCCACTGCACGGCGCCGCGCTGCTCGACGCCGGCGAGGCCGTCGATCTGGCGCATCGACACGGCGGTGCGCCGCAGGTCGTACAGCGTCAGCATTTCCTTCAGCGGCGCGAGCCCGTGCGCGACCAGCGACACGTGGTTCAGCGCGAGATGCGACACGAGCCGCCAGTGTGCGGCGCGACCGCGCTCGAAGCGCACGCTCTGCGTCGGGCGCCTCAGCAGCGAGATGCCGCTCGTCTGCGCGCCGCCTTCCTGGAACAGGTCGCCGCCTTCGAGCCCGAACGCGAGCATCGACGGCAGGTCGCGGTTCGTGCAGGTGAGGTCGAGGCTCAGCGTGTCGGTCTGCGGCGACGTCGGCTCGAAGTCGATGTCGACGATCGATATCTCGGTTTCATAGCCGGGGCTTTTTTGCGCGACCCAGTCGTTGCGGCGCGCGAACCAGTAATGGCCGATCCGCGCCGATTCGCCATGATGCAGCGAATAGAACGGCCGGAACTCGATCACCGATTCTTCATGCGCCTGCTGCCTGACGAGCTTCACCGAATCGATCGAGTACACCTCGTACGCGAACGCGCGGCGCGCCTCGGCGATCACCGGATACGACACCGCGCGGTGCGTGATGCGGATCGGCTCGCCGTGCTGGCGGAACAGGTTGACGATCGGCGTGCAGAACAGCCGGAAATGGCTGGCCGTCAGCAGCTCGAGCAACCGCGCGACGTGCGAATCGCTGCGCACGTCCTGCAGCACGAGATGCAGCGTCGCGCGCTGGCAGCGGCCCGACGCGCGCGCGATCGCCGCGAGGTCGAAGTCGACGAAATCGAACTTGTCGGGGAACGCGAAATATTCGGTGAGCAGGCGATACGCGGGATGCGATTTCGCCGGATAGTCGATCAGCGCGTCGTCTTCGTCGAAGCCGGCCTGCGCGATCGGCAGCTTGCGCAGCGCGGTCCAGCGGCCGTTGCGTTCGGGCTCGACATACGCGCCGAGCACGTTGACGAACAGGCAGTCGGTCAGCGCGGCGACGAACGACTGCTCGCCGTGCAGGTGCGCACGCAGCGTCGGCACCTTCAGCGCGCCGAGATCGAGCTGCGCCGCGAGCGATTCGAACGTGATCGAGATCACGCCCGTCGCGTTGGACGGCAGCACCGTCGCGCTCGGCGCGAGCGCGACCGGCACGTAGCGCGCTTCCGAGATGCGGATCGGCGCGAGCGTCACGTCGTAGGCGGTGCGGAAGCGGCACTGCACGCCGCGGATCGGGCGACTCTTCAGTTCGGTGCCGCGATCGATCACGACCGGTTCGGTCTGCTGGCCAGGCGAAGCCGGCGTGAACTGCGCGATCGAGCACGACGGGAACGGCCGCAGGTAGTGCGGATACAGCACTTCCAGCAGCGCTTCGGTGAATTCCGGGTAATCGTCGTCGAGCTTCTTGTTGATGCGCGCGCCGAGCAGCGCGAACGACTCGATCATCCGCTCGACGTGCGGGTCCTCGCAGTGCTCGCCGGACAACGCGAGCCGCGCGGCGATCTTCGGATAACGTTCGGCGAAATCTCGCGAATAGCGCCGCAAAAACGATAATTCGCGCTCGTAGTACGGCAGCAATTCTTCCATCGACGACCCCGAACCTCAATATTCCCTGCCGGACCCTGAACCATCACCGGGCGGTCCGGCCCGCTCGGCGGCTTGATTTACAGCATTCTGGCCGCGCGCGTGCGCGTGACCGAGTACTGCAGCGTCGACGGCTGCAGCATCGCGTCGAAACTCACCGGCTCCTCGGCCGGATGCACGACGAGCAGCGCCTGGATCGCGAAGTACAGCGCATTGGTCGACTGCTCGTTCAGCTCGAACGTCACCTGCACCTGCTGCAGCCGCGGCTCGTGGCGCGCGATGGCCTGCTGGATCGACTTGCAGATGAACGCGCGGTCGTAGTGGCTCGCGAGGCTCAGCCCCGCGAAATCGTTCAGCCCGTAGGTCAGCACCGATTTCTGGCATTCCGGCAGCGCGGCCAGCTCGATCTCGGTGTGCGCGATACGGGTGTTGAGGATCGCCTCGACGTCGCGGGCGACCGTGTTCTTGAGCTCGTCCAGCGACAATTGCCGCATCGCGGCCGAGGCCGGCAGATGCGGTTCGTCGTCGAACAGCTTGTCGAGAAAACTGGGTTCGAATCGTTTCATCGGCCGGCGTGCACAGCGAAAACGGCAACGGGACGCCGCGCGCCCCGTTGCCGCAACCGACCTTAGACCGCGTAGGTCTTGTCGTTCTTCGTCAGGCTCCAGGCGCCCTGCGTGTTGCCGCCCTGGTTGCCGCCGATCTTCTGCTGGGTCTGCTTCCACTGCACGGCCGCGTACTTCAGCGAGAACGTCTCGAGCGGCAGACCTTCTTCGCGAACGCTCGGAGCGATGCTCGAGATGATCACGTACTTGAGCTTCACTTCCAGATACTGCACGCGCTTGCCTTCACCGTCCGCGCGCGAGAAATGGACCGTCACTTCATCGAACGTGGTGCCGCCCGATGCGTGCTGATACAGCAGCGGGCTCGACGAATCGATTTCCTTCGTGAAAATCATGTCGCCGTGCTCGCAGCGCGTCATCGTGTGACCGCCTGCGGTCGATGCCGTTGCCGAACGCGGCTGAACGATCGAGTGATCCCACGATTTCAGTTCGATCCAGCCCTGATGGTCTTTGTCCGCGGATTCGCCCTTCACCGCCGGACTACCAAACTGCAAGTGCATATGTAACATGGCCCTTCGACTCCCCAAAGAGGTGGTTTTAACGTCCTACCCAGGCGGCCCGCCCGGGCGATTTACTCGCTTATGAATTTGCCGGTTTGGGCAGATCAGCGACAAGTCGCAGAGAAATCGAGAGTTCGTCGAGCTGAAAGTGCGGCCGCAGGAATGCGACCGAACGATACGAGCCCGGCTTGCCCGGAATCTCCGACACTTGTATGGATGCCTCGCGCAGCGGGAATTGCGCCTTCTGTTCCTGCGACGCGTTGTCGTCGAGCAGGACGTACTGCGAAATCCACCGGTTGAGGAAAGTCTCCACGTTCTGCGCCGATGCGAAGCTGCCGATCTTGTCCCGCATCATCGCCTTCAGGTAATGCGCGACGCGCGATACCGAGAAGATGTACTGAAGCTGGGCGGACAGGACGGCGTTCGCATTCGCGCTGTCGGTGCTGTATTTTTTCGGTTTCTGCACCGATTGCGCGGCGAAAAACGCAGCGTAATCCGAGTTCTTGCAATGCACGAGCGGGATGAAGCCGAGGTCGCTCAGCTCCTTCTCGCGGCGATCGGTGATCGCGATTTCGGTCGGGCACTTCAGTGCCACTTCACCGTCGTCGGTCTTGAACGTGTGCGTCGGCAGGTCCTCGACGAGGCCGCCGCCTTCGACGCCGCGGATCGCAGCGCACCAGCCGAAGTCGTCGAACGCGGCCGTCAGGCGTGCCGCGAAGGCCCACGCCGCGTTGCACCACAGGTACTTGTCGTGCTCGGTGCCGTCGACGTCCTCGACGAAGTTGAAGTTCTCCGCGGTCTGACCGTCCTTCGGATTGAACGGCAGGCGGCCGAGGAAGCGCGGCAGCGTCAGGCCGACGTAGCGCGAATCTTCGGCGTCGCGGAACGATTTCCACTTCGCGTATTCGACCGTGTCGAACACCTTGCCGAGGTCGCGCGGCTTGCCGAGGTCGGAGAACGACTCGAGGCCGAGCAGCTCCGGCGACGCCGACGCGATGAACGGCGCGTGCGCGGCCGCCGCGACGTGCGACATCTGCTCGATGAAGTACATGTCTTCCGGCTGGCGCGAGATCTCGTAATCGCCGATCAGCGCGCCGAACGGCGAGCCGCCGAACGTGCCGAACTCTTCCTCGTAGACCTTCTTGAACAGCGCGCTCTGGTCGAACTCGCTCGCACCCTTGAAGTCGCGCACGAGGTCGCGCTTCGGCGCGTGCAGCGCCTTGATCTTGATCGTCTGGCCCGTATTGCTTTCCTTGACCAGGTAGTCCATCCCGCGCCACGTGCTTTCCAGGCGCTGGAATTCCGGCGCGTGCATCACGGCGGACAGCTGCGTGGAGATCAGGCGGTCGAGTTCCGCGACGCGCGCGTCGATCGTCGCCGACAGGTTGTCCGACACGATCACCGTGCCGTCGAGCACCTGGTGCACGAGTTCGCCGATCAGGTCCTTCGCACGCGCATGCTCGGAATCGGATTTCGCGACCTTGCTCTTCTCGACGATATCGTCGAGCAGCGAAGTCCCGGCGGCGTATTCCGCGCCGCTCGCTTGGGCCGCAGCCGTTTGCTGGTTCATCTCAACACTCCGTCGTCATTCGCCGTCTTTGTCACCGCCGGTGCCCTTCGCGAGCTCCTGCAGCTGCTGCGTGTTCTTCAGCACCTCGGACAGCAGATCCTCGAGCTTGTCGTTGCCGGCGAGCTTGTTGCGCAGATCGGCGAGCTTCGAGCGCGCCTCGAGCAGGCGGCGCAGCGGCTCGACCTGTTCGACGACTTCGTCCGGGCTGAAATCCGACAGCGAACGAAACTTCAGGTCGACCGCGAACTTGCCGCCTTCCGGGCTCAGGCGGTTTTCCACCTGGAACGCGGCGCGCGGCTCGATCGCCTTCATCACGTCGTCGAAGTTGTCACGGTCGATGTTGACGAACTTGCGGTCGCGCAGCTTCGGCTGCTCGACTTCCGACTGGCCCGCCAGATCGCCGACGACCCCGACGACGAACGGCAGTTCCTTCACCTCGATCGCGTCGCCCTTCTCGACCTCGTAGGTCAGCTGGACGCGCGGCGGCCGTATTTTCTGCAAGCTTTTCTGAATGCTTTCTTTCTTGGCCATCTCGACGGCTCCCAGGTTAGTTGTGGTTATCGCGTCAGTTGCGGTCAGTTGCGCAGTGCGCTGAACGGATCGGCGCCGCCCTTTTGCGGTGCGGCCGGCGGCGTCGGCGCGGTGGTTGCTGCTGCGGCTGCCTCGGCTGCCGGCGCCGCGCCGGCCTTCGGACGGTGAATCACGCGGCGCGTCGTACGCGTCTTCGTGGCCCGCTGCTCCGGCGGGAACAGCGCCGATTCGCCGAGCGTGTCGCGCAGTTGCTTCGCGAGCGCCTGCGCGTCCGACTTCGCATCGCCGGCGAGCGAAGCATCCTGGCGCAGTTCGCCGAGCGACTGCGTCGCGATCCGCAGCCCCGCGACGGCGAGCACGCTCTTCGCCTGACGGTCGGTCGCGTCGCGCTGCAGTGCCTCCTGCGCGGCGACGATCGCCTGGCCATAGTGGTTCTGGGCAAACTGGATCTGCGCGATGCGCGACCACGGTTCCTCGCGCGTCGGATCCGATTTCGCGAGCTGCTGGTACAGGCCGAGCGCCTTGTCCTGGTCCCCCGACTTCGCAACGGCGTCCGCATCGGCAAGCGACTTGTTGAACACCTCGGCAGTCGGCGGCGCAGGCGGCTGGTTCGCACAACCGGCGATCACGCCGCAGGCCAGCACTACCCCAGACAATTTTGCGAAGAGACGGTCTTTCATCGTTATATCCACCGGCGCGTGAGTATTAAAATCGTTGAGAATCTGGTTCTTTTGCTTTGCAAGAAGCGCGCGGGTATAGTACCGATCAATTTTTCATAATTCAATCGCTGCGTGCAGAGTAATTCCTTTTAAAACCGTGCGCTACCCCCTCGAAACGTCTTCGGCAACGGCCCGGCGGCGGCTTTTCCATCGACGGGAATGCGCAAGTTTTACTTGCTCGACAACGCTGCGCGCGGGCACCGGAAAAAAATTCCGGAACCGCAATGCGCCGCACGTGTGCTTAATAGTTGAACGGCAGATTAGCCGGCATTCGCGGTGAACGCGGAAATGCCCGGTAGTTTTGACAGGGGAGTTAAAGGCGGCACGCCGGAAACACGATGAGATCGTCCATGATTCGCTATGCGCTGCCGCTGATCGCCTGCGCGCTCCTGGCCGGATGCGCGGCCGCCCCGCTGCTCGGCTCCGCCGCGAGCGCCGTGATGCAGGCCGCCGGCATCGGCAAGCCCGAACTGCCGGATGCCCAGAAGCCGCCGCGCAACATCGGGCTCACGCTCGCCGCCGCGCCCAACCTCAACGCCGCGAACGATCGCAAGCCGCTCGCATTAGTAGTAAGGCTCTACGCGTTGAAGGACCCGACTTCGTTCCAGCAGGCGCCGTTCGATGCATTCACCGATCCGACCAAGGAAAAGGCCGCACTGGGCACCGATCTGCTGAACGTGCGTGAAATCACGCTGATTCCGGGCCAGCGCTATACGGCAACCGAAAAAGTGTCGCGCGAAGCGCAGGCATTCGGCATCGTCGCACTGTTCCGCGATCCCGCCATCCAGCGCTGGAAACTGACGTTCGACCCGGCGAAGTCGGAGAAATCCGGCATAATCGTCGGCCTGCATAATTGCGCGATGACGGTTACCGACGGCTCGGTCATCGCACCGCAACAGGGTGCGCCTTCACAACCGCTGAATTTGCTTTCGTCGGTCACCTGCGGTTAAGCATGACGCACGAATGTCAATTAACAAGAGTTAACAAATTGGCGATTTAATTCGGGCACGAACAAATCGATTACATCGCAACGCGACATTAACCGGATTTGACATGAGTTATTCGGCCAAGGTGCTTTGGGGGGAAGGGCTGTTCCTCCGGCCCCAACATTTTCAGCGGCAGGACGCCTACCACGAGGCGCGCCTGTTCGAATCCATCCAGGCGATCCAGCCGTACAACTGGGGCGTGCGCTCGGTGCGCATCGACCGCGATGCGCTCGGCAGCAACGTGCTGCGCGTGGCCGAGCTTGCGCTCGTGTTCCCGGACGGCGCGCTGTATGCCGCGCCGCAAGCCGACGACCTACCGCCTCCGATCGCGCTGGACACGCTGCCCGACGGCATCAACGAATTCGTGTTCTACCTCGCGCTGCACCCGCTGCGCGAGAACGGCACCAACTACAGCGACGATCCGGCCGCCGGCTTCATGACGCGTTTCGTCAGCGAGCAGACGAGCGTTGCCGACAACTTCACCGACGCCGCCGAAGCCGACATCACGTTCCTCAAGACGCAGGTCAAGCTGATCGCGCACAGCGAGCCGCGCGACCAGCTGCTGTCGGTGCCGCTCGTGCGCGTGCGCCGCACCGCGACGTCCGGCTTCGAGATCGACGACAGCTTCGTGCCGCCGTGCCTCGCGATCGACGCTTCGCCGATCCTGCACCAGCGGCTGCGCCAGCTCGTCGACGCGCTGCAGGCGAAGGTGAACGCGCTGTACGGTTTTCACCGTGAGCCGTCGAAGAACATCATCGAATTCCGTTCGGGCGACATCGCGTCGTTCTGGCTGCTGCACACCGCAAACGCCGCGTTCGCGACGCTCGCGCACCTGCACCAGCATGCGGCGCTGCATCCGGAGCGGCTGTTCCAGGAGCTGCTGCGCCTCGCGGGCCAGCTGATGACGTTTTCGAAGGGCTACACGCTTGCCGATCTGCCCGTGTATCGCCATGACGATCCGGGGCCGAGCTTCGCGCGCCTCGACCTGATGCTGCGCGAATTGCTCGACACCGTGATCTCGACGCGCTACTTCGCGATCACGCTCGACGAGGTGCGTCCGTCGTTCCACCTCGGCCGCCTCGATTCGGGCAAGATCGACGACAAGACCGAGTTCTACCTGGCCGTGTCCGCGGACATGCCCAACGTCGAGCTCATCGACGCGGTGCCGGCCCGCTTCAAGGTCGGCGCGCCGGATGACGTCGACAAGCTGGTGCTGTCGGCCATGCCCGGCGTGCGGCTGTCGTACATGCCGCAAGTGCCGCCCGCGATTCCGGTGCGGCCCGGTGCATGCTATTTCCAGCTCGATTCGCGCGGCGCGCTGTACGAGCGCATGCTGCAGGCCCAGTCCGCGATGATCTACGCGCCGACTGGCATCAATGACCTGAAATTCGAACTGATCGCGGTCACATCATGAGCTACGCGCCCTCCCTGTTCGGCGACAACACGCCGGCTCCGTTGCACACCCCGGCGTCGACCGACGCCGCGTTCCAGGCTCGCTCGCTGCTCGATCTGCTGTACGACGGGTTCTTCATGCTGTTCCTGCTCAAGAACGGCCGCGAGCCGGACAGCGCGAGCGAGTTCAGTACGAAGATCCAGGAATTCCTGTCGGACTTCGAGCGCGGCGCGAAGAAGCTCAACATTCCGGCCGAGGACGTGTATGGCGCGAAGTTCGCGTACTGCGCGGCCGTCGACGAGATGGTGCTGTCGTCGCAGTTCAAGATCCGCACCGACTGGGAGCGCCGGCCGCTGCAACTCGTGCTGTTCGGCGAGCAGCTCGCGGGGGAGAAGTTCTTTCAGTATCTCGAGGAATGTCGGGCGCAGGGCGCGGCGCGGTTGCAGTCGCTCGAGGTGTTTCACATGTGCCTGCTGCTCGGGTTCCAGGGCAAGTATCTGCTCGAGGGGCCGGAGAAGCTCGCGTATCTCACCGCACGGCTGGGGGACGAGATTGCGCACATGAAGGGCAAGCGCGCCGCGTTCGCTCCGCATTGGCCGCTGCCGGATCAGATCGCGCATCGGTTGAAGCGCGAGGTGCCGGTCTGGGCGATCGGGGCGGTGTTCGCGCTCGTGGCCCTGCTCGGGTATCTCGGGCTCAATACCTATCTGAAGGACAAGACGCTGCAGGTGTTGGCGCCTTATTCGCAGGTCATCAAGGTCGGGCCGGAGTCGGCGAATTTGACGATTTCGTTGCCTTGAGGGGCGTTGAGTCGTCGTTTTAACGCGGCTGCTGCTTCGTGGAAAAGGACTGCCCGGCGGTCCTTTTTTACTGTGGCGTGCGGGATGCGCCGTCAGAGCAGAATGAATTCGTCGTTTTCGACGTAGTACACGAACGCGTCGAACAATTGCGCGATGCTCGGTTCGTCGACCTGGTCGTGCGCGTTGATGACGATGTCTTCGATCGTCGTGCTGTTCAGCGTTACGCGCCAGCCGGGCTGCGGTGCGGTGACGGGTGGCGTGCCGGTTTCTGGGGCGTCTGCGCCGTCGGCGAATGCACCCTCGGTGTCGAGCGTCCACGGCATCGGTGGCAGGCAGAGCCATCCGGAGAAATCGCCCGGTTGCTCGAGAATGTGTTTCAGCGACGCGGTGGTCGTGATGGTGGTCGACATGGGTGGTGCGGTGGTAACGGGACTGGAATCAATACGCCCGAGCTGAGATGCGACAGTTGCACGAGCGTGCCGGCGTTGCGGCGCTCGTGCCGGCGAGGCGTGATTATGCCAATTTCGTATGCTCGAGGTTGGCTCGGCGCTGGCTGTCGGCAATGGACGGACGCAGTGCCGCCACTCTAGATCGCATCTAATTTCCCGCGTCGGAGTGCCCTTCAGGGTTGGTAGCGGATCGTTTCATAGATCTTGGTCATGCCCTGTTTGGCCGCGCTCTCGTTCGCAGCCAATCCGGACGAGCAGATCACGCAGTGTTGATTTTCACCGAGTCTTAACCCACCGTTTTCATCTAAATCTGACCCACCCCGAAACAGCGGGGTACATCTTTCATTGCCGGTCTCGACGATGTGGCAGTGATGCGTAAGCGATCTGCTCTTCGGTGAACTGCTCTTCGTCGCGGCATGACCTCATGGTCTTGATGACAACGTCATGCCGGAATTTTCCACGTTTAAATGGGACAGTTTTGTGGACTAGCGTCAAATCTGCCCGAGTGCTGATCATAGTACCGATGCCGGTTATAGATCGTTGCCCGTTATGTAGCCGTCGCGGATGCGGGTCAGTCCGTCCACGAGGTCGCTAGCCAGCGCTTTGACTTCATCCTCAGCGAGCGCACCGAGCGGCACAACAACGAAACGTTCGCCGCTCCGGAGATCCAAAGCAAAGCAGTAGTCCCCACCGTCCGTACCGATGCCCACGAAGCCTTGGCCCATACGCGTCGTGATCGAGTACAACGTGTTGAGTTCGACGACTTGCTCGACGGTCCACATGGACAGGTAGAGGTCACCAACATCGCCTTCGCCCCCATCCGCCCAAACAAGGAAGTCCCTATAGTCCAATGGAAGCGAGAGGCCCAGGGTGGTTTCCAGGTTCGCGACTGCCGCCAAGGTGGATGGGGCGTTTCTGCGAAAGCCCGCGCCCAGCAACGCGGTGAAATCCGTCATTTGATGGCTCCGAGTTGATCGAAGTATTTGTACGCCTTCTTCAAGGCGCGCTTGCGGCAGCCGTCCGAGATCCCAGCAGCCCGCATGTCTTGCGACGAGTAGTTAAACTGATCCTGGATGCTGGTATCCCACGGGTCTTGCCCGGCGGCCACCATTCTGTCACGACGTGAGTTCTGGCTATCGCTGATGGCTTTATGGATCGGGTTCTGTGGAATGAGGATTGCAGGAGCCTCACGGTAGTTGTACCCCTCGATTCCGTTCGCTTTAACCCAACGATCCTGAATGATGTGGTGACTTTGATAGCCAGCCGGTCGAGGGCTCGGCTGGACCTATCCGTGATTTCGTGGGCGGGGCATATCATGAGGTGTAAAAGTCATGGATATGCCAATGAAGAAGAAACGGCAAACCGTAGCGCGTCAGGCAGCGGCCCAAGGAGCTGCTGGACCAGTTGGTCAAGGGACCGATGACGCCGGCCAGCCCGATCGGGTCTTTACTGATGAAGCGCCCGGTTTGGGGATCGTAATACCGATGCCGGTTATAGTTCAGACCCGTTTCAGTTTGATAAATACCTCACCAAGTAATCGGTCAAACTATCTGCCGCCACAGGACCTTGTTGCTGTCCGCCGACCGGACTCACCAACACGACAGGTGATTCGTTATCGACGCTCTTCTGCTCTGTGTCGATGCAAAGGAATGCGTCGCCATCTTGAAAATCGATAGCAACGTAGCGCTCCGGCAATGCGTAGTTCTCGCGAGCGTGCTTCGTGAACGCGACAACGTCACCGGCGGTTCCCACTTCACTTGAAGTAAGCCCCGCGAACGAGCGACCGTCAATTTCAAGGGCGCCGTACTCGGTCAAAAAAGCCGTATATGAAGGTGGAAATTCGACGCCGAGCATCTGTTCGGCACTACGGACCTTATCTGGCGAAACGGGTCCTGCGACAATAGTTTCCGACCCAGCAGCAATGTTTTGCTCGATGAGCTCGCGGAGATCTATTGACACCCGAAATTCTCCCCTCTCTGTTTCGAGTAATTTCGACGAAACCGGTCATATCCGCGTGCGGCTGCTGGATCATTTCGGAAGCTGGCTCCATCGTCAATCAACCCGTGAAGTTGCTTGTAATACCTTTGATGCGTCGCGGCGGACAGCTCCACGATAGGTCCCGGTTCGTCACCAAGCACATGATGCAGATTTACCTGATTGCCATCGGGCCCGAAAGGCGCATAGCCCGCTTTCATCAAGTCCACATTCGTCGCACCGTTGTTGATCATACCCTTCAGCTTATCGAAGCTAGGCGAATTGAGTGCCTTCTGATTGATGCTCATTTGAATGATGGGAGTGGTCGCGTCAATCAAGGAGTCGTCTTGATTGACCTTGCGGCCAAGAACGCTATTAGGGCAACGCGCCAAGCCGAGGGGATCAACCCATCCAGTTGGATTGGGCGCGTACTAATAAACGTTGATACCGCCCGCGAGCCCGATCGGGTCTTTCGAGAGGAAGCGCCCGGTGCTGGGATCGGAATACCGATGCCAGTTATTGTGTAAGCCCGTATCTCACGCAACGGAATTGCCCGTGCTAATTGAGCCGCAATGGTACCGTCGCTAGTGACGCACACTCTTCCGTTCGCATGCTGTCTATTCCCGCGTGCTGTAGGCATGCATCCTCATAGGCAACGTGCTCGCCATCGCATTGTGAAGCCAAGAAGGCGTCGATTCTCTGAAATTCGACATCAGCAGCAATGTCAACTGCAAAGAGCGATAACCCGTCGGTTACTGAGCATTGTGCTCCAAGTTGCGTGAGGTTTTGGACAATTGCCTTTCTGGTTACATCATCCTCCGCAAATACCCGGAGGGTCGAGTGCCCCCCCCGAGCAACTACTCCAGCGGCAACAAGTTCGCCGTCAATCTCCTCGGTCACGACCGTATCACCTTTGCTCACCCCACATATGTAGTAAGGCACGTTGTCGATCACGTAGGAATTCTCGCCAAGAGCCCCCCCCCACAGTGATTCGAAGCCAACGGGCGGATATCCGTCAGCGTCAGTCTTCAGACGAAACACGATTTTTGCGAAGCCTGGCATGATGATCCTATTCGTTTCCGCAGGGGTTGCGCCCCAAACGGTTGAGTTGCTTGAAATTTTCCTTCAGCTTATTCGAGAAGCCACGATTGCACTTACGGCAGAGCAGTTGGGTGTTTTTTTCGTTGTTCGCCCCACCCAGCGAGTCGGGTTCGACGTGGTCGAACTGACGTTCGTTCGCCGGAGGTGTGACACCGCGTTGACTCTTTTGGCCAGGAATCACGTCGGTGCCACAGCACTCGCACTTTTCCGTTCCAAAGAAGTCTTTATTCTCCTGAGCAACCTTCTGTTTGACAGACGCCGGGATGCGCGCTAGCCCAAGCGGATCGATCCATCCGGTTGGCGCGGGTACGTATTGATAGACGTTGATGCCACCGGCGAGCCTGATCGGGTCTTTCGAGATGAACCGTCCACTGCTCGGATCGTAATATCGATGCCGGTTATAGTACAACCCCGTTTCCGCATCAACCTGTTGCCCCTGAAACCGCAACGGATTCTTAGGCACGATCCCCGCCGCCTTCGACGCCCGCGCGATCACTTCCCGCGCTTCGCCCCAAGCCATGTACGACGCTTCCCACACAACATCACCGTCGCCATCCGTCATCAATTGAGGCGTCCCGATCTGATCGCAGTGGTAATAGAACAGGGCAGCATCACCACGCCGCTCCGGCACCTGCTGCAGCGGGTCCTCCTCCGGCACATAGCGGTCGGTACTCTTCCACTCCGGCGTCACGATCCCATCGACCGGTTCCGCCACATACTGGGCCAGCGGCACGAACGTCCCCGGCTCGTAGAGATAGTGCGTGGCGCGCTCGCCGTCACTCTCGTACGCCAGCGTGTCACCATCCCACCCGAACACCGTCCGCTCGCCGTTCAACTCCTTCGCAATACGCCGACCGAACGCATCATAGAAATACCGCGCGCGACTCTGCCGCGACGTCTCGGCAACCCGCGCGGATAGCAATCGATTGAATTCATCCCACTCGTATTCCTGCTCACCCGCAGGCGTGCGCTTGCGCACGAGATTCCCGCGCGCGTCGTACTCGAAGTGCATCCCCGCATACGTCTTCAGCAAGTTACCGAGCACCTTCGGCACCTCAACCGGCAACGTGCTGTCCGGCCGCGCCGGACTCGGACGCGGCGCGGGCGTCTCCGTAGTCCGCGCCGGATCGATGATGTTGCTCGCCGGATCGAACGCAAACCGTTCCTTCGCGATGGGACTGATCGCCTCGATCAGCCGTCCGACAGGATCGTATCGATAGTCGGTCCCGCCCTTGCGGCTGTCCTCGATTCGCGACAACTGCCCCGCCGCGTCATAGCGATACCGCCGCTCGGCGAGCGGCGCAGGTGACGTCGATCGCTGGATCGACTGCTGCAACACGCGTCCCGCCGGATCGTAGTGCGTGCGCTGCCCGACCTTGCTCGACAGCACGCGCACCGTCTCGCGATGAAGATCATCGCGCTCGAACTGCACGCGGTCCTCGCCGTCGAGCAGCATCCCGTGCACATGCCCCGAGCCATACAGCAACCAGTCGACGACATGCCCGTCCGGCCGAACGGTACGCCACCGGTTGCCGAGTTCATCGTATTCGTGATGCCATACGTAGCTGCGCCGGTCACCGAACAGATCGTAGGCGTGATGTTCACGCACGAGATTGCCAACCGGATCGAAGAAGAACTGCACGCGGCTGTATCGGTTCACCGCGTCGATCAACCTGCCGCTCGGATCGTAGGCAAACCGTTCCTCGCTTTCCCCGGCGACACGCTTCAGCAGACGGCCATTTGCATCGATTTCGACCGAAGTCAGGCAGCCCGCTTCATCGATCGAAACAAGACTGCCGCTGTCCGGATCGTACTGGTAACGCGTCGACTTGCCGTCGAAGCCGATTTCCTCGATCAGCCGACCTGCCGGATCGTAGTGGAACTGATACGTCGCAAAGTTCGCATCGGTCAGCGCGGACAAGCGGCCGAGACGGTCATAACGATACGCAACCGTCTGCCCGAGCACATCGGCGCGACTCGCAATGCGACCGACCGCATCGTAGGCATATCGCGTCGACCGATTGAGCTGATCCGTATGAGCGAGCAATCGCCCTTCGGCATCGTGTTGCACATGTTCGACACCGGCTGGCGAACGAATCGCCGTCAACCGGCCGTTCGGGCCATATGCATAAGCAACGACGCCACCGGACGCGTCCTTTTTCTCGATCACACGCCCTATATCGTCGTAGCGCCACGCCGTCTTCTTTCCGGAGCAGTCCGTGTAGCTGGTCAATTGCCCGGCGGAGTTGTATTCGAGTGCCTTCGATCCGCCTTTGGCATCGGTGATCTGTGTCGGCAGTCCCTTGTCGTTATAGCTGTACTTCGTAGCGTGCTCGAGCGGATCGATTTCCTCGACGAGATTGCCAACATCGTCGTACTTGCGCTGCCAGACATGCCCATTCGGATCGACGAGCCGGATCATCTGATCCTTGTCGTCATATGCCATTTCGACAATGCTGCCGTCAGCGCGCTCGTGCCACGTCCGGTTACCGCGCGCGTCGTAACGCATCTGCTCGATGCTGCCGTCCTGCAGAATATGCAACGTCAGATTGTTGTGCTCGTCGCGCCGGAACCACTCTTCGTTTCCATCCGGATAGGCGATCCGATAAACGTAGCCCTTGATGTTGAAGTAATAACGCGTCGTCTGACCGAGCGCATCGGTTACGTAGGTCAATCGAATGTTCGGGTGCCACGCAAGACGGATATCGAGACTGCCATCGTCCGCGTACTCACGCACGCATTTCGCATTCGCGTTGTCGTCAGCGTCCGCGCCGTCCCATTCAAGCGACATCCCGCGGCCGGTGCGATCGGTATAACGCGTCACGAGATGTCGGTCGTACTGGTAGTTCCACGCGTTGCCGTGCCGATCGGTTGCACGGATGAGATCGGCCGCTTCGTCATAGGCGTAACTTGCGAGCGTGCGGCGCTTGCCATCCTCGATCACCTGCTCGATCAGGACGATCCGACCTTGCTTGTCGTGCTCGAACGAGAGCACGTTGCCATTCGCGTCAATCAGGCGCGCCACGCGGTCGCGCGCATCGTAGTCGAGCGTGATCGTGTTGCCCGCGCGATCTTTCTGCATCGCGAGCCGGAACGCGTCGCCACGCCGCTCGTATACGTGCAACTCGTCATGACCGTACGCGATCGTCACCCACGTATCGTCTAGTCGCGACAGCGTCAGGTTTTCCGACAGATCGTCATACACGCTTCCAGCTGCCAGCGCGCGATATTCAATGCTGCGTCCGCTGGCATCACGGTAGAACCATGTATCGCCTTCGACATCGATGCGCGTCGTGTACGGCGTAATCCATCGCGCGCCAAGTTCTCCAGTGTCATATGCAGACAGGCGTGACCGATAAGTACGCGCCCAGACAAGCGGCAATGCGCCGGGCAGTTCAAAGTCCGTATGCGTGAACGTCTCATCGCCGAAAGCAAAATCGATCGATCCGGTCGACGCGCCAATCCCGCAACTTTTGCAGGGGCTCTGGCCAGCACCTTCCGGATGCACATGCTGTTCGGTCGCACCCACCGGCTCCTGCGGGCGGTCATGCTGTGCCCGTCCCTTGCCGCCGGGTGGCACGTCAGCGCTCTTTTCACGAAGCTTGCCGCCCGCACGCACCCTCGCCACGGCCTCGATCACTTGCGCGATCAGCCAAAGCATCTTGCCTTCTTCGCTGCCATTCAGATCGCGGATTGCCTTCGCGACTTTCGGTGCTTCGGTCTTCAGGAACGCGACGATATCGCGAAACGGTTGAAGCCACGAATCCGGCGCAAGCCTCGCAGCGGTCCCGACCGTCGCGTTCCCGGCTTCCTTCCCTAACGCGATCGAACCTTCGTAACCGTACTCGAACGCATCGACCACGATCATCGGGTTGTACCAGGATCGCTCGTCCATCTTCCGCGCGATCTGCTGCGTACGTCGTACGTTCGCACTGCTGTCGAAAATTTGCCCTTTGAGGGCAAGCTCCAATCCGCTGGCAATACCGACCATCAACTCCTGCGCCTTGGCCGCGCAGTCATTCAGCAAGTCGACCAGAACCTCCTGCAACGTCTTCAGGAAGTTCTCGATTTCCGTCGCGGCCGCGGCGTTGACGTGCGTAATGAGCACGTTGATGATCGCGGCCCCGAGATTGCCGCGCGACACCAGCAACTGATTGCGCACGAGCGCCAACAACGGTCGCGCCGACAGGCGAAACGATGCCAGCGGCGGCGGCACCGGAATGACCCCGATCAGGTTGATCGCGAGTCCAAGGTAATCGAGCAGATCGGCGTGACGCTTCTCGACGATCATCACGATGTCGCAAACTGCATCGTAGAACGCCATCAGGTTGCCGATGATCGGCACCGCACTGGCGACGGTTTTGAGGTCCTCGAACGAAATGTGATTGCCGCTGATCTTGAGCAACCACTTATTGAAACGGTCGCCCCCCGCCGCCACGTCTTTCGGCGAAATATCGCTGAGCCAGGAAACAGCCTGTTCCTTCTCAGCGCCCGGTGGAAGTTGTTGTGCCATGTCGTTCTTCGTTCAATTCGTTTTTTTCAAGACGGCTGACATGCCGCCCTCTCAGGATTTCAGCGGTCCACCAAACCCGCTCGTCGGCAGCTTCATGCCCGTCGCGCCTGCGGCCGACGCCACGGTCGTGGCGCCCTTGCCCGCGATACTCGCGACGCCCGGCAATGCGCCTTGCAACGCCCCGGACGCCGCATTCGCCGCCGGCGCGGCCAGCGCGGCAAGGCCGCCCTGACGTGCGGCCTGCACCATCCCGGCCACCTGCTTCGCCGCACCGCTCAGGCTCGAGGCCGTCTGCAACGCCGACGCAGCTCCGGCCCCACCCAACGCGGTCGCCGCAGCCGGCAATGCAGAACTGGCGAGGCCGCCAAGAGCAGCACCCGCGCCACCGCCGCTCACCAGCCCCATTGCTGCTGTCGTCGCGGCCGGCGCCATCCCCTGCAGCTGGCTCGCGAGCTGCCCGCTAGCTGCCGCCTGCGCGGCCTCCGGCGACGGTTGCACGGGCTCCGCCGGCCACTTCACCTGCTTGAAATAGTTCGCTGGCTGATCCGACTCGCGCGGGTCCTTGCCGAACTCGACGCGCACCGCCCCCGGCGGCAAACCGCTCACAACCGTATAGCCGCTGTTGTCGAGTGCGCCTTTCTTCAGCACGGCGCCGTTCACGTCTCTCACCGTGAACAGCCCGCCTTTGACCGCCTCGCCGTTCACGTACTTGTGGAACAGTTCGAGCTGCCCCGGCTGATCCGGCCTCGGGCTCGGCAACGGATAACCCATGCTCGCCGGCCCCGCGAACGTATGAGATGCCCCCTTCACATCAACCGCACCCGGCGTATGAATCTCGATGTTGCCGTCCTTGATGCGGATATACCCGCCGCCGCTCGTCAGCAGAATCCCCTGATCGGCGGCGATCTCGATCCGATCAGTTGCGGACACAACCTTCACCGCCTTCTGCGCAGTCACCTCGACGTTGTCCGACTGCGCCTGGATCTCGACCTTGCCGTTGCCGGCGAATAGCTTCATCCCCGCGTTCTGCACGAACAGGCTCAGCTTCTGCCCGATGCTGCCGATCAGCGACTTGCCCGCCGCGACATGCACGCTCTGCCCGCTCGCGACGTTCACGTGATCGTTCGCGACCAGGTGCAGCGACTGCTGCGTCGACATCGCGATTCCCGACGGGCTGCCGAACAGCATCACCGGCTCCTTGAACGCGTTCGCGTTGCCCGTGCCGCCGCCCGCCGTGCGCCCGCCTGACGCGCTGCCCGATGCGCTGTCCTGCGTTGCGTCCGTGAACGCGCGCATCGTGTCGTGTGCTTCCTTGAGACTTTCCGCCTGATGCTGCTCGCTCACGCCCGACATCGCTTCGACGAGGCTCTCGCCCGTCACGAGCTGCTGCTGCGCTTCCTTTACGTCCAGCGGCTGGCTGTTCGATGCCTTCGGATGGGTGGTGACGTACAGCCCTTGGCTCGCCCGCACCGCGCCGTATGCGTCCGAGCGCAGATCGAAGCCGCTGCCCAGGTACGATCCGCGCGAATTGCCGTTCTGGTCGATGATGTAGCCCAGATGCAGCAGGCTGTTCGCGCTGCTGCTCATCAGCTGCACGCGGTTCTGCCCCGTCGCGTCGTCCATCACGAGCTGGTTGTAGCCGCTGCCCGAATACTCTTTCGACCGGTAGCCGGACAGAATCCCGTCGCTATGCCACTGCGGCTGGTTCGCGCCGTTGTACACGCGGCCGACCGCGAGCGGCCGGTCGCAGTCACCGCCGACGTAGTCGATCAGCACTTCCTCGCCGATGCGCGGCACATGCACGCCGCCATAGCCGCCACCGGTATCCGACTGCACGACGCGCACCCAGCACGACGCGTTCTCGTTGCCCGGATTGAGGCGATCCCACACGAACTGCACGCGGATCCGGTTCAGCTCGTCCGTATAGACTTCCTCGCCCTGCGGCCCGACGACGATCGCCGTCTCGAGATGCATCTTCGGCTTCTCGTGTTCGAACGGGCTGCGATACGGCACGCTCACGCGCTGCGCTTCGACCTCGACGAGATAGAAGCCGACCGAACCATCGTTATGCGGCACGCGAAACGCCGGATCGGCACCGTAACCTTCCTGCGCTTGCATCAGCGCGTCGCGCAAGCTGTACGGAAAGTCCGCGCTGCTGCTCGCCACGGGCAGATTGTTCTCGATCCACCATTCGACGCCGATCGCCGCGAATTCGCGCTGGTCGGCCGGATCGCGATCATGTTCGGGATGGTCCGACAGCGTGAAGCGCCGGCCCGCATCGATTGCGCGCACGCCACCCGCGCCATGGAAGCGCTTTGCCAGCGACTCCCATTCCTCCATCCGCACCTTCGTCAGATGGTCACCGCGCGTCTGGTCCAGATACGTGTAGGCACCGGTGTACTCGTACACTTCGAGCTGGTCGGGCAATTCACCTTGGCCACTCATCGTCGGCAGCGACGTGCCCTTCGGGTTCGACGGCTGCGACGGATTCTTGTAGTCGAACGTGCGTGTCGTTCGGGTCACGCTCTGCAGCGTGCGCGAGCCCGACCATTGCGTGAACGCGTCGGCTTCGCTCGCCGCGCCGCCGCGGTAGAAGCGCACGGATTCCGGCGACAGCGGCGCGAACGCCTGCAGGTTGTCGGTGATGACGAGCGTATGCGTCTTGCCGTCGTCGGCCTGCTGCCATGTGCTGTAGAGGCCTTCGCTTTCCATGAGCCGATGCACGAAATGCCAGTCGGTGTCGTGCTGGCGCGTGTACGACCGGTTCGGCAACGGTTTCGACAGCGCGAACCGGAAATACCCCTGCGCCTGCGGATGCTTGTTCAGCACATCGCTGATGATCTGATCGACGGTCGTATCGTTCCAGAGCCGCTGGTCGCGACGGAACTTCAGGAAATGCGTGAAATCGGCGAACGTAAGCTGATAGGTCGTGAGCCCGCCGTCGGCGCCAAGGCGGCGCGCGGTGTGGACGTATCCGTTGATCGGCCGGTAGCTGCGACCCCCCTGCTGGATCCACAACGTGACGGGCTGCGCGATCAGCTTTTTAAGCTCCAGATCACTATCAGTCGACAGCACGTCGAGCGTGAACTCGTACGCGCGCCCGATGCGGGAACGGCCGACCGCCCGCTGCACGGTCAGCACATTCGGGCCCAGCGGCGTATCGAGCTTCAGCAGCCGGTCCTGCTGAAGCAACCCGCCGCGCAATGCGGCAACAGTGTTCTGCATGTTCATGGCAACGGCCTTTTCTTCTTTTGACGCGCCCTCGGATGGCGCGCTATGCGATTTCGCTCGCGCGATTTTACAGACAAATTACTGCGAGACTCCGAAAAATGAACTGATTTAAAAGAGTTTTTCAAGCGTATTCCGAGCGGCCCGGTCGAACCGTTCGAACGCTTGTTCGACACGTACGCGCCATGACGTCACGCCGAACTGCTCGCCCATCGCCCGCTGAAATCGATGCAATCAGGGCCAATTCGACTTCCGGCGCGGCCCGGTTGCGAGTAGTGTCTACGTGCCCGTATTCCGGCCCAGTCCGGGCACGACCGATGCCCGGCGCTCGATTACCACACTGAACACTGGAGATCTGCGATGAAACGTTCGAAGTTCCTGCTGTCGGGCCTGCTGCTCGCGTCGGCCCTCGGTTTCACGGCCGTTGCCGCCCATGCGGAAGACCTGCTCGACTCGGTGAAGAAAGCCGGCGTGCTGCGCGTCGGCCTCGAAGGCACGTATCCGCCGTTCAACTCGCGCGGCACGTCGGGACAGCTCGAGGGCTTCGACGTCGATGTCGCCAATGCCGTTGCCGGCAAGCTCGGCGTGAAGACGCAATTCGTCCCGACCGAATGGAGCGGGATCATTGCGGGGCTGCAGGCCGGCAAGTTCGACGTGATCGTCAACCAGGTCACGATCACGCCGCAGCGCAAGGAAGCGCTCGACTTCAGCGAGCCGTACACGTACTCGGCAGCGCAGCTGATTCAGCGCAAGGACGACACGCGCAACTTCAAGTCGCTCGAGGATTTCAAGGGCAAGAAGCTCGGCGTGACGCTCGGCACCAACTACGACCAGATGGCACGCAGCGTGCCGGGCATCGAGGTGCAGACGTATCCCGGCGCGCCGGAAAAGCTGCGTGACCTCGCCGCGGGCCGGATCGAGGCGACGCTCGACGACCGCCTGATGCTGCCGTACATGATCAAGACGTCGAACCTGCCGCTGCGCTCGGGCGCGGTGCTGAACGGCGGCAAGCAGGAGATGGCGATCCCGTTCCGCAAGGGCAATCCGAAGTTCGAGAAGGCGATCAACGATGCGCTGGAGTCGCTGCGCAAGGACGGCTCGTTGAAGAAGATCTCGATGCACTGGTTCGGCAGCGACGTGACGGTGCCGGTCGCGCAGTAAGCGGTTCGCCGCGCTTGCGTTGCGTCACGTCCTTCGCTGCGGCGAAGGCGTGACGCGCAACTACATTACTTTTCCCTTCCCCTCAAGCCGCTTCGTCGAAGCGCGCAAGCAGCATCTGGCCGATCGGCGTCAGCGCCGGGCGCGCAGCCACCGCACTCACACGTACCTGCGTATCGTCGACCAGCCGCTTTTCGACGAGTACGGCGAACGCCGGATTCGACGGGTCGACACTGTCAGGTGCGCGGGCAATGCGCAGCAGCATCGAGAATTCGTGCGGACTCAGCATGGTCCTTGTCTCCTGATCGTCCGCGATCCGGTTCGAATCGGCGTCGATCGTCTCTTTTGATGAAATGGCCCGAAGGCATGTGAATGCGAAAAGGCGTGGCTGTTTGCGACGAGGGCACGTCGTCGCGAGGAGCCAGCCGCTCCCTGAGCGGTGCGATGTCATCGGATCCGCTGGATGCGTACGTCACGGCAGGGACGTGCAACGTTATTGGGCCATCGTGACGCGGCCATGACAGCAAAGCAGGAGCGCACATCTGGTCGACCGATACCGACGACCGCGCTCATGCCGACGGCAGATTGGTCGTTTGCAGGCATTGTCTGGATGACTGGCTGCGGCGCCAAGGCATCGCTTGGAGCGGCATTGCAACCGGGTGAATGCGCCTCTCCTGACAAGCGGTGGCGCGGGCCGGCCGGCAACGTACGGCACCGAGTCGAGAAATCCCGAATGCTTGCGTCCGCACATGCATGCGCTGACGCGGGCTTGCCATGCGCCCCGCGTCAGATTTGTCGGCTCGCGACGCTGAAACGACGAAGGGCCCGGAGAAAAAATCTCCCGGCCCTTCGTTCAATTTGGAGCAGTCGCAGGACTCGAACCCGCCACCTGATGCTTACAAAGCACTCGAACGATCAAGCAAACTCAATCACTTACGCAAATTTCGCGTTACCAAAGTACCGAATTCGACGGTGTTCTCAGCCATATCTGACGGGCATCGTGACATCGATTGAAAACGCGCCGATATACGTCAAGCAGGGACAGCTTGATATATCAGCGCGCGCTCCACTTCCATCGTGTAAAAAATTTCATTCACACTGCGGCCTGCTCAAAACCAATCACGATCAACCGAATCAACGCGAGGACGATCAAGATCGAAAGAACAAAGCACATCAGGGGCACGGCAAGGTTCGATCTCGGCCTCCCTTTCGCATCGAATTGGATGAAGTGAAGTAAAGATGGGGGGCGTTTGGCGCGAAATGGGAGGATGGCAAATGACGCGAGCGTGATCGCAAATGCAGCGTTCCTGATATTAGACGTCGATGCCGACTGGTGAATTTCACGGCGAAACGCCACGAAATAGAAAAACGTGACGATACCAACTATCAAAATCGCATCAATCGCATACCCGGCAGCTTTCTTCACGTCATACTCCTTACCGAACCCGTCGCATTCGCTTAAACGCAGTTGCTCCGTCGGTCAACGCCCCAGACGTCGTGAAAAGTGTAGGCTGACTTGGATACCGATTCAGATCTCGTTTACGCGCATGGACGCGCGTAACGGCTGTCCCCGCGACGCAACTCCAACCGGCACGCTCGCGATTCGTCAAGGCGCTCCGGTAATCGGAATGCC
The DNA here is from genome assembly GCF_020419685.1 of Burkholderia sp. AU33545. Taxonomy (NCBI): domain Bacteria; kingdom Pseudomonadati; phylum Pseudomonadota; class Betaproteobacteria; order Burkholderiales; family Burkholderiaceae; genus Burkholderia; species Burkholderia sp. AU33545. The sequence continues at coordinate 92,903 of NZ_JAIZRQ010000011.1, forward strand.
TCGTTGCATGCGTTGCGCAGTTCCAGTTGATGACGAAGAAAGATTCGCAAAGACGGGATAGCAACCCGAGAACCACTAGACACTGTCCGACCGGCAGCGGTGATTGTTGCCTTGACTATGTGGTCTTGCGGAGTCGCAGCTTGTGAACATACTCGTGCGCCCGCGGATGATGAAGACGAACGTCCGCACCGAATGCTCGGCCCCGCCACTGGCTCGATTTCCGGACTGTCACGCAAAAGCTGAATTGGAAACGCGAAGGGGCTACGCAAACATCGCGTAACCCCTTGTCAGATATGGTGCCGGCTGCAGGACTCGAACCCGCCACCTGATGATTACAAAGCTCCAACAAATATAAAATAAATCAGTCACTTAGCTCATTTCTCGATCTACAAAGAAGCTGCAACAACCCCCTGCGAAAGCGCGTCCTGGCTCGATCTAATTTTGGATTGTAGAACGCAGGGCCTAGTCCTCCCCCTTGGCCCATTTCCTGCACGCCTCAGCGTGACCGGCAAACTCATCTCCCCGCTCTGCCAAGGCGAGCGCCCATGCAGCCACTTCGTCCCGTGATGGGATCATGCTCGACGGGCACTCATACAAGAAGAACGCGAGCATCGCATCCACCGTCTTCGAATCGCCGTCAGAAATAAAGCTCGGGAGAGGGGCTGTACTCATGATGTAGTTCCTGCTTGTGGGTCAGGCATTACTACCGCACTGGCGCGCATGCAGCAAGTGCGGCTCGACGCTTGGGGTTATTTGGTCGCGCGTCGCCTCTGATCGCCACCGTCAACGCCGCTGTTCTGTGAGGTTATTTGGTCGCGCCCCCGGGTAAAGCACTTTGACTGTCGCCAATCGATGCGAGGTCTGGGGTTATTTGGTCGCCCAGGCACATGCCCCTGGCAGCGCTCACCGGCCTGTCACACGCGAGGTTATTTGGTCGCACGCCAGGCAGCGGGGTTAGATGCCCCGCCAATAGGTCATTGTTGAGGTTATTTGGTCGCGCGGCAGCCGAAGCCCCCTGGTTTGGCGTAGCGTCGGACCCGGTGAGGTTATTTGGTCGCGCTTCGGGCGACGCATCGGTTCAGATGTCGATGTCGGGCGGCATCGGATTGAATGCTTCCATCGAGGCAGCCTGCAACATCGCTTCAGCACGAATCTGCTCGGCATAGTCGAGCAGTGGCTGCAACATGTCCAACGCATAGCCCGCGCCGTTGTGCTTTCGGTGGAACTCAGCAAGAGCAAGCGCATGCTGCACGATCGAATCGCTCTGCTCGAAAATCGGATCGATGGTGGGCCGTGTATCCTCGATTGCAACGAGCCGGATCTTTCGCTGAAGTACCGACGCCATCTCCGCAGATAGCAATCCCGCCCGCACTGCAACTCGAATCTTCTGCTCGATGGTGGGCAGCGGCCATGCCCTGTCGCCTCGGCGATATGCGTTCCACGTTCTGCCCGTGGGTTCGGTGATACCGAGTAGACGCTCGATCTCCTTTGCGCTGACCTTCCCCATCCGCACGATTACCGGCTCGCGCTGAGAGTCCTTTGCGGCTGCTTGCGTAAGGCAATGCGCCTCGACTGCGCAGACGAACTGTTGGGTCAATTCGGCCTGTGCGCCAAGTGCTTCGGCCACTTTTTTCGGTCGTCCCATAGGTATCAAAAAACCTCTATTGAGTATTTTGCGACCCATTATAAGCCGTCACTTCTGCAATATGTGCGCACTCGCACTGTTCTACAAACATTAACCAACAGGCAATTTTTGCGAGTGGAAACCAACTGAATTGTTGAACCAAAATCGGGAGAAACACGATGACTTCGAAGCAAAAGCTGACCATCTTGGCTATCAACGAGCGCAGCGGCACGTCTGCAAAAACCGGGCGTCCGTGGGTGATTCGCGAGGCGCAATCAATCCTCGAACAATCCTCGTCGGACGGAACCAACATCGTGGTCGGGGTTATCAACCTGCCCCAGAGCCTCGCAGACACCCAACCGGGTGATTACCTCGCCGAATTTGCGCTGGCCCAAGGGAACGGACAGGACGCCGGACGCCTTGTGCCGCGGATCGTGTCGCTGGTTCCGTACGGCCCGGCGCGAGCGCAGCCGAAGCCCGATGCGAAGTCGGCATAACGGTTATGCCGGCCGGCTCGATCCAGAGCATTCTCGTTTGCATCCCGCTGTCGCCAGGTGATCAGTCAAGCGAGATAGATCAACAGCTATGCCCATCCGCTGGCGGGCAAGCGTTCCGAGTTCAACAACAGCAAGCTTACGTGCTCTCGCCGGATAGTGCGGGGTACATAAACTCGATAGCGCAGCCGTTCGATTACACCGTAGCGGCTGGCTTTTGGGGGGTGGCGTTCACGACCATTGTTGGTTTGTGGTTGGTAAGCCACGGAGCAGGCGCAATCGTCAATTTTCTTCGGCGCGCCTGAATTCAATATCGCGGGTGAGACCGCTCTTTTAAGGAAAGCAAACATGAAAGCAAAGTTCCAACGGCTGTTGAAATTTACCGCGTGTTCTGCTGCGGCGTGCGCCGGTGCGGCACAAGCCCAAGCGGCCACGACCAGCCCCGACTTCTCGACCCTGACGAGCGGAATCGACTTCTCGACCGTCACGACCGGCGTGCTCGCGGTCGCGGCCACCCTGATCACGGTGTATATCGCCATCAAGGGCGCGAAGATCCTGATTGGCATGGTCCGAGGCGCATAAGTCTCAGGTTGCACGGCCACGTATCGCGGGGGCTGCGGCCCCCGTTTTCACTGAGGCGGTTTCATGGATACGAATAGTGCTTGGTATCTGGTCATGTTTGTGTTCGGAATGATCTGCGCATGGGCCGTAGTTGTAGGACTTAAGGAGTCTTGATGCGTGTCAGGGATGCGGTTCTATTCGTTACGCTGAGCTGCATGTTCGGCTCGCACGTTGTTCATGCGCAGGCACTACTTGCACCGGTCGAGAACCTTGTCATCAATCGAGCAGAGGCGGCCATCATCTCGCGCGTAGCGATTGCACGCGGGTTCGCGGCAAACGATCCGCGCATCGCGGCAACGCTGGCCGGCATGGGGCAGGTCTCGACGGCGCTTAATGTTGTGAGTACGGGGGCTGCTGTGGGTCTAGGGTTCGCGGGTGCACCGGTGTGGCTGACAATCGCGGCGGGGGTAGGCATCCTTGCCGCGGGATCGGCGTTGTATGCGGGCAGCGTGTCGCTGTCTCGCTCATTTGATGGTAAGACGATCACGGCCCAGCAGCCGCTCCCGCAAGGCGTGGGGACGGGGTACATGGGCACGCCTGCGCCCGCTCCCGGTGCGGGAAACATGGTGAATCCATGGACGTGGGCCGCGTCGATGGGCATTCCGGTGTATCACACGTCTTCGTGTATGCCCGGTAACCCATGTTCGGCGCTTCCGGCTGCACCGACGAGCGGGCAAAAGAACTTCGATTGGGTCGTCGGCGATATGGAGATGATCCCAAACACGCTCACCCAGGTTCAGCAATTCCAGCAGTATTTGGCCACGGACGGCGCCCAAAGCGGGATGTCTACACCGCCGAATGGTGCGGATCAGATTATTAGTGTGAATGTGTTCTGGCAGCCAAACGTAGACGGCACGCAACAAACCCTGACGCAAACGACGACGTACAACCATTGTGGTTCATGGGATAGCAACGGCAATTGCATTTACTCGATGCAGTCCAGTACACAACCGCTGACGAACTGGACGATCGGGCCGGGCGTGAAGCCGATCAGCGGCAACGACCTGTCTCAGATCTACCCGAATCTGTCGCCGTCTTCGGTTGCCCAGCCACTCGATGCCAATACGCTCGCGCGGCTCACGAATCAGACGTGGCAGCAGGCTGCGAATCAGCCTGGTTATCAAGGTTTGCCGTACTCGGTAACGCAGCCGCTTACGGCGAACGATGTCCAGCCTTGGGCGGAGGCTAATCCAACTGCCGTGCCGAACATCGGCGACCTGTTCCGCCCTGCGACTGATCCGGGTGTTTCGACCGTGACTATTAGCCCGACCGTGCAGCCAGCAGATGCATCTGCGCCCAATCCGGGGAGCAGTCCGAGCGTGGGTAACGGGACTAACGTCAATGTGGTCAACACACCGAACGTCAACGTGGTCAATAAGGTTTCCGTGGATCTTGGCGCTGATCCGGGCGCGCAATCGCCGACGCTGGAGTCCACACCGACCATTTCGATGATCCTTTCGCCGCTCTTGAACCTGCTGCCCGACCTGAAACAGTGGGCGGTGCCTGCGCACAATGCGGTCTGTCCAGAGCCGTCGTTTACGGTACTGGGACATTCGTTCACGCTGTCGGCGCAGTGCAATCTGGCGGAATCGAATCGCACGGCGATGTATACGGCGTTTGCCGCGATGTTCACGCTGGCTGCGCTGTTTATCGTGCTGCGCGCGTAAGGAGGCGGCATGTTTGCGATTCTGGTATCAGCGGCCAACGTCGCGCTCGGTTTCCTGCTGCGTTCGGTGATCGCGAAGTTCTTCCTGTATTTCGCGTTGTATTTCTTTGTGACCGAGGCGGTGTCGCTGTTGCAGTCGGCGAATGTGCTGCCGTCAGCAGCGTCGCTTGCGGGCGCGTTCGGCTCGATCGGCAACGACGTTTGGTATTTCCTTGACCTGTGCGCGTTCAGCTACGGCGCACCTCTGATTGTGTCGGCATATGTGACGCGATTCATCATCCGCCGTTTGCCGATCATCGGGTGACACGATGGCGATCAATGCGTATTGCGGCGTGATGGGCTCGGGCAAGTCGTATGAGGTCGTGCAGGGTCCGCTGCTCGATGCGATCGCCAGCGGGCGTCGGGTCGTGACCAACGTGGACGGCATCAACGAGGAGCGCATTCATGAGTTCCTGGTCAACAAGGGGCGCGGTGATGGCTCGCATTTTGGTGCAGTGGTGCACGTGCGCACCGATGACATCATCAAGCCAGCGTTTTTTCCGGTCGAGCAGGAGTCAGCGGAGGGGGCGACCGTCACGCCGGGTTTTGTGCAGCCTGGCGATCTGCTGGTGGTCGATGAGGCGTGGAAGCTGTGGGCGTCGGACAAGAAGATCTCCGAGGAGCACATGGCGTTCTTCCGCATGCACCGGCACTTCACGCATCCGGCTACCGGCGTTGCCTGTGACGTGGTGTTGATGGTGCAGGACATTGGCGACCTGCATCGCAAAGTAAAGCCGGTCGTGGAACTGTCGTTCCGCATGCACAAGCTCAAATCACTCGGGCTATCGTCCGGCTATCGCGTCGAGCAGTACGAGGGCTGGAAGCAGAACAGCAAGACGCGCCTCGGCACCTACGTGCGCAAGTACAGCAAGGAGATTTTCCCGCTGTACAAAAGCTATGCGGGCGTGGGTGGCAAGGAGGCAGTGGTCGACAAGCGACAGAACGTGCTGCGCAATAAGCGGTTGTGGCTAATCGTTGGCGTGATGCTGGTGATGCCGATTGTGTCGGTGCGGTTCCTGTGGTCGTTCTTCCATAGGGCCGCTCATGGCACGACGGCAGCAGCGCCCGTCTCGGCTTCGATAACCAGTGCTGCCGTATCGCATGCGCCGTCTGGTGTCTCTGGCGGCGGCTCAAAGCCGTCGTTTTCGGATCACTGGCGAATCGTCGGCGGCTATACCGCACCGGGGCGGTCGTGGGTCGTGCTGGCTGACGGTGCGGGACGCCTGCGGATGGAAAGCCCATCAATGTTCCAAAACACCGGCGTGGTGCGGGTCGGCACGGTCGATGGCGAGCAGGTCTCGACATTTTCCGGGACGAAGCCAACGGCTGGCGCGGGTGAAGCGGTGCCAAGCAGTCTTAGTGGAGTGACCAAATGAGGTGGGCTGCGGTTATTGCGCTGGTGTCGTGCGCGGCCGGGGCGGCTGAGTCGCATGCGCCCTCCTCGATGCCGAGTCTGCCACCGCTTCCGCCGTCGCTGTCTGTACCGTCGCCTGGCGGAGTGTCGTCGGATTCCTTGGCCGCGCCCCCGCTTGTACCGCTGAAGATGGGCAACGCAAAGTCGGCCGATCTTCGCTTCGTGAATGTCGCGCAGGTAATCGACCTGGTGTATGCGGACATGCTCCAGTCACAGTACGTGATTGCCCCTGAGGTGCTTGCCGACACGCGAACGGTATCGTTCCGGTTCGACCGAACCAAGGGCGACATTCGCGAGGTGTTGAGCGATTTCCTGGCGTCCCTCGGGTTCGGGGTCGTGACAAAGAACGGTGTCGATTACGTATTCAAGCGCAAAGATGACGAGCAGAAGGAGCAGGAGAAGCAGGTGTACGTGTATGTGCCGAAGTACCGGACTGCGGACTATCTTGCGCGGCTCGTACAACCGCTCTTTAACGGGCAGTTCACGATGAATCGGACGGTTGCAGCGAGTGCGGGTGCGCGCTCGCATTCGGACGCACCGCCTACATCAGCGGCGGCAATGGTAGATCAGTCGTCGGACACGATGGTGTTCCTCGGTTCGGCCAAGGAGATCGCGACGCTGAAGTCGGTGCTGCCGCAGGTGGACACGAAGACGGGCGAGGTAGCGATCCGGGCATGGGTGTACGAGGTCTCGACGGAGAACGATCGCACGAACGGCTTCCAGCTTGCGGCAAGCATTCTGGGCGGACGGTTCGGCATCTCGCTCGGTGCGGGCACGGTGGACCAGAATGCGAACGCGCTGCGGCTGCATACGGGGTTCCTTGACGCAGCGATCGCGGCACTCGACTCGGACAGCCGCTTTCACGTGGTCACATCGCCGAACCTGCGAGTCGCGTCGGGCAAGCATGGACGGCTGAACGTCGGTCAGTCGGTACCGGTGATCGGCTCGGTGTCGTATCCGACTTCGAGCGGTGCGCCGGTGCAATCAGTGACGTACGAGGATGCTGGGGTGATCTTCGACGTGGTGCCGACAGTAAAGGACAGCGTCATTGACACCGATGTCACGCTCGAGATTTCGGACTTTCAAAAGACCAGTACCGGCGTCAACAATTCGCCGACGAAGAACACACGTAAGTCCGAAACCAGCATGACGCTTCAGGACGGCGAGGTCGTGGTGATGGGCGGACTAAGCCAGGGCAAGGACTCGACCGTGAGCAGCGGCATTCGCTGGCTGCCGTCGTTCATGGACGGGCGCATCGTGTCGGCTTCGCGCTCCGACATTGTGCTGGTGTTGCAGGTCTCGCGTATCTAAGCACGCCCGAGATCTGACATGCACGTATCGGAGCGGTGATGGCCTGCGCCTGTGTCAAGGCTCGGCGTAGCCGACCGCGTAGCGGCGCGGCCTTTACACGGGCTACATCACCCGACGCTTCTGAATGGGTTGTGACGGCCAGGGGACGGCGCAACCCATGCAGAACAATGTGCGGCGTATAGCGGCAGACAGTGCTTCGTGCGGCCGCCTGCCCGCAGCGATAAGCGAGGACAGCCGGGCGCGCGAAGCGCGCCTAGATTTATATCAGGGACACTTAACGTAAGGAGGATTTGATGCGCGACGGAACACGGCCCTGCCTCGAATGCGGTCAAGAAGAGTTGTTTGTGAAGTTCGCGACGTTTGCCCACGCAAGTGGCTGCAAGACTGTCTTTGTGTTCTCGGCGGAAAGCAACATTGTTGAAGACCCGCGGGATTTTGAGTTCAGTGCGCGGCAGTTTTTCTACCATGCCAGTTTGCAAGAGCGCGCGTCCTTTGATCTTCACTTGGCCGGAGCATCCGATGGTGGTTGGTTCGAGTGGGTGGGTGTTAAGGATGAGTTCGATTCAACTGTCGTTGCTGAGGCTGTAGCCTGGCTGCTTGAGGTTCGAAAGTGTCACGTGACGCCAGTCGACTTGCCGCTGAGCGATTAAGGCAATAAAAAAGCCCCGACCGCTGCAACGGTGCGAGGCTCGTACAACAGCATTACAAGGGCTATTTGCAATGCACGACGCGAGTATAGGTGATTTTTCGGCGTTTCGCCGGGAGTGGGTAGTTCGTGGGCGCAATTTCGGTGATGGACAAGTCGAGGTTACGGCGACGCGGTTTGATCGATACATGGGTGCGCAACAGCTAAGCGGGCTCCCACGCGCCAAGCGCGGCGAATCTGAGAATACCGAACAAAACCTCATGGATGCCGCGAAGCGCGCGAAGCAGCAAGTGCGCCTTCGTTGCAAGGCGATCGGTGCGGATCGGATGATCACGCTGACCTACAGGGAAAACATGGTGGATAAGGTGAGGCTGAAGAAGGATTTCGACGCGCTGCGGAGACGGCTTGGAAAGGTTCAGAATTTTCAGTATGTCGCGGTTGCTGAGCGTCAGAAGCGCGGCGCGTGGCATCTGCATGTCGCGGTGAAAGGGCGACAGAACTATCGAGTGTTGCGATCGATATGGAGAAGCATCGTCGGAGAGGACAACGGAAACATCGATGTCCGGAATCCATTCAGAGAGAAAGGTCTTCGGCACAAGCTGGCATCGTATCTCAGCAAGTACATCACCAAGGATTTCGCGGAACACGCTCTTAACGAAAAGCGTTACTGGACGAGTCGAGGCGTGGACGTACCGGCGCTGCACCCGATTGCTCACCTGATTTCCAACGATGTCGTCGGAGCGATCAAGACTGCATTCGATGCCGCAAGCAAGGTGGGGGCAACGCTCGATCGTTGCCAGACATACTGGAACGAGGAGCTTGGTTGCTTCTGGTTATCAACAAGGGAGGCTTGAAGTGACAGACATGTTTTTGTCTCCAATTGAATTAGCAGTACTTACTGGAAGAAAAGTCAAGTCCAAACAAGTGGAAGCTCTCCGTCGAATGGGCGTACCGTTCTTCATCAATGCTTGCGGGCGCGCCATCGTTGCTAGGTCTGTAATCGAGGGACGCACAAGTATTGCAGGTCGCGCGGAAAGCGGTGCCCGCTCAGGTTGGAACCCTGCTGTTCTTGGAGTGTGATCGGTGGGACGCAAGCCAACAAAGAACCTACATTTGCCGCCGCGCATGCGACTGAAGCAGACGTCGCGCGGCAAGACATACTATTACTACGACATGGGTGGCAAGCCACGTCGATGGAAAGCGCTTGGCGGTGATTTTGTCGAAGCTCTGCGTCTGTACGCCGACCTTGAGCAAGGCAACAGGACGGCACGGGCACTGGTTACGTTTCGGAACGTCGCTGAGCGCTATCTGGTCGATGTCTTGCCGAGTAAGGCGGTCGAGACACGGCGAACCAACTTACTGCAACTAGAGAAGTTGTACGCGTTTTTCGATTCTCCGCCGGCTCCTCTGGACGAGATCAAGCCCATTCATATTCGAAAGTATCTGGACTGGCGCAAGGCGTCACCCGTCTCGGCCAATCGCGAGATCGCCTTGTTCTCGCACATCTTCAACAAGGCTAGAGAGTGGGGGGCGACCGACCGTCCGAACCCGTGCATCGGGGTCCGAAAGCATCGCGAAACGGGCCGGGACGTCTACGTCGGCGATGGCTTGTACAAGTCAGTCTGGGAAAAGGCTGACTTGCCGCTGCAAGAGGCGATGGACTTGGCCTATCTGACTGGGCAGCGTCCGGGGGACGTGTTGAAGATGGACGAGCGCGATGTGCGCGATGGAGTTATTTCGATCCGACAGAACAAGACCGGGGCGCGGCTACGGATTGAGGTTGTTGGAGAACTCGCCGCTCTCCTTGACCGATTGGCGATACGAAAAACCGCACATAACCCGCGCTCAACTCGGTTGATTGTTGATGAACAGGGCAAGCCGTTGGGGCGCTCGGCGTTGCGATTCAGGTTTGATCGGGCACGCGACGCGGCTGGCATTCCCAAAAGCGAATTTCAGTTTCGCGATCTACGGGCGAAAGCTGGTACCGACAAGGAGAGTACTAGCGACATAAGGGGAGCGCAGTCATTGCTTGGCCATGGAAGTGTATCGATGACGGAACATTACGTACGTAGGCGCGGGGCGAAGATCACCCCGACCCGTTAGAGAATTGCCGACTCATTGCGAGGCCGGCGGCGCCTCGTCACTCCACTCGGTAGGCGGCAAGTTCTCGGGACGGTATTTAATCCCGTCATGGTGGTGATCTTGCAAGCGATCCTTATGTCGGACGACCTGCCGGTCAAGTTTGTCAATTAACAGGTCAATAGCGGCGTACAGATCACTATCAGCGCTCTCAACAAAAATATCGCGGCCCTTAACGTGGAGATTGATTTCGGCTCTTTGATTGGATTGCTTATGGTTATCGACTGACAGCAATACGGTGGCGTCGATAACTTGTTCGAAATGCCGCAAGACTCTTTCAAGCTTTGTAGTCACGTATTCGCGCAGCGCAGGCGTAACGTCGAGATGATGTCCACTTATCTTGAAGTTCATAAACACTCCACAAGGCTGAGAGTCCAAGCAGCGCCCCGGCGTTCGAGCGCCGCCTATGCATAGTCGTCTGCGAATCACCAAATCTTCGCGCGACTGTCACACACGATACACCTAGACGCCGGAGTTGTGGGCGGCTTGCGATCGATCGGCCTTGGTGCCCTCTGACTTTTTAGGTACCATACGGCAACTATATGCACCTATATGTATACGATGAAAGCTGAACGGGACCAACTGTCTACCGCCGAGGTCGCTCGACAGGCTGGAATCCACAAGGACACGCTTCTCCGTTGGCTTCGCTCCGGTGTGGTCGCCGAACCTGGCAGAGATCGGCACGGGTGGCGGCTGTTCACTCGAGACCAAGCGCGGTCCGTTATCGCACTCGCCCAATCGACCCTGAGCGGTCCGCAGGCAGCCGAAACCAAGGCGTCGTCTACATACGCTGAGCGGTTGAAGGCCATTGACTGGGATTTCGCTGGAGCAAAAACCGGGTACCTCACCCACGGGATCCACCCGTACCCGGCCAAGTTCATTCCGCAGATCCCGAATGCTCTGATTCAAGAGCTGTCTAGCGTAGGGGACACTGTAGCCGACATCTTCTGCGGCAGCGGAACCACTCTCGTTGAGGCGCTCACACTCAAGCGTCATGCGGTCGGAATTGATGCAAATCCGCTTGCGTGCCTCATGAGCCGGGCCAAGACAACCGCGATATCGGAGAGTGACGCCCTTGCACTGAGGCAATTGGCTACGGACATGCGCACTGCGGGGGATGCACTTGCTCTCGGTGGCGATGGCCAGCTATTTCCAACCGAGAAATTTGTGTCGTCGGCATGGAGACCGGAAGGCGAAACGCTTTCGTTCTGGTTTGAGCCGTTTGTGATTGAAGAACTTGCCGAGTGCTTAGCTCGGTGTCGCTGCTTGCCGACCGAGCCAGCCCGAACGCTTGCACTCACCTCGTTTTCCTCCATCGTCGTGGCAGTGTCAAAGCAAGACTCCGACACGCGGTACGTGCGGCGCGAGAAGGGTTTGAGTTCAGGAGAGGTATTTAGAAAATTTGCGCGTGCTCTTGATGTGTCTGTCCGAGCAGCATCCGAGTACTCCGATCTTGTCGAGCCGCGCTTTCGTTGTGCAGTGGTCGAGTCTACTCTATTGGACACCCCTGAGATCCCACCAATCGATTTGATGGTTTGCTCACCGCCCTACCCAAACGCATTTAGCTATCACCTTTACCACATGACGCGGATGCTTTGGCTCGGCATGGATCAACCTCGATTCAAGAAAGAGGAGATCGGCAGCCATCGGAAATACAGTAGCAACGGAAAAAATGCGGCCACTGCTGACACCTTCAAGCTTGAGTTTGAAGGAATTATGACGTGGTTACGCGACAAATTAAAAAAGAACGGATACGCCTGTTTCGTAGTCGGTGACTCCACCCTAAAGGGCGAACGAATTGATAATGCAGAAATAATTTCGCAAGCCGGCAGGATCGCCGGCTTCTCGGAAGTCGCAAGAATCAATAGAACTTTGCAATCGACCAAAAAATCTTTCAACCCGTCGATCGGGAAAATAAAGACCGAGAAGATTTTGATTCTAGAGAATTGTGGAGGCGCGTCGTGAATCGACTGCAATGCAAAATTAAAGATTACATTCAGCCGTTTGAGCGAGAGCTTGCCCTGCAAGAGCTTAGAGCTTTGTCAAACGCGGAGCCGACGTACCTAGATGGAACGGAGGGAGACAGTGGGAATTTTGTCGTAACCACGACTGAAACGATGGAATCGTTGGCAGAACGACTCGCGTATTGGGAAACCGTTACTTATAAACAGGATTCGATTACTACGCTCCAATCTCTGCGCGAGGCAACAGTAAATGTCGTCCGAAACGGCATTGATCTTGCAACGCTTGAAAAATCACTCCCCTTTGGTGAATTTGTACCTCTTCCGAATCGTCGCTGCCTTCGATACGGTACACACGGCATACACGAGTACCGGGGGAAATTCTTCCCTCAATTGGTGCGCTCTCTAATAAACATTTCCAATACACCCGCTGGCGGAATCGTCGCCGATCCGATGAGCGGAAGCGGAACGACAGCAGTCGAAGCGTCTCTCGCAGGATGTCGAGCGCTCGGGCTTGATATGAATCCTTTGTCGGTCTTTTTGAGCAGGACTAAATGCGAACTCCTCTCCGCCGATCCAGAAAATCTTCGAATCGCGTATCAAAATGTGCGCGATAGCCTGCTCCAACCAGAGGTACGTGCAACAAAGAGCCTAGACTATTTCCGATCATTGCCATCGGAGGACCAAGAATATTTAGAGGATTGGTTTGCACAAGATGTCTTAACGGGCCTTGACGATATAGCGCGACGCATATCTGACGTGAAATACAAGCCCGCTCGCGATCTGATGTGGGTATCGCTGAGCAATATCCTACGTTCAGTATCTTGGCAAAAGGACGCCGATCTAAGGGTTCGCAAGGAAATTCGGCTCGACGTTGAAATTGATCCTAAGCGCGCATTTCTCGAAGAACTTGGCCGCTCAATTCGCGCTGTATTGGCATTTCTTTATCAACGTCCGAAAACAGAAAATTCATACACATTTAGCATCGGCGAGGGTGATGCGCGCAAGTGTGCGACAACATGGGAAATGTATCAAGGCAAGGTCGACACAGTAATTACCTCTCCGCCCTACGCGACCGCGCTCCCATATCTCGATACCGATCGACTTAGTCTCTGCTACTTGGGCCTTCTGCCGAGACCCGAACACCGAACGCGGGATCAGAAAATGATCGGGAATCGTGAAATCACCGAGCGCCTTAAACGCGAACAGTGGTCTCAATTCGTAGAGATGGGTGGAATTTTGCCTTCAGATGTTCGAGCATTGATCAATAGCATTGAAACTCTGAACGAAGGCACCGGCGCGGGCTTTCGTCGAAAGAACCTTCCCGCCCTGCTATCGAAATACTTCTTTGACATGCGTGAAGTGCTGGAGGGAATCCAAAAGTTACTTAAACCCGGCGGGGTCGCATTCGTAGTGGTTGGAAACAATCACACGATTGCCGGCGGTCAGCGAGTAGATATATGTACCGCGAAGCTTTTGTCACAAATCGCCGAAACGCTGAATTTTGAAATTGCCCCATCGCTCCCCATGGAAATGCTCGTATCGCGAGACATTTTCAAAAATAACGCAATGGAGTCAGAAGAAATTCTAGCATTTCGGCGACCAAATTAATTATAAATACGCCCAACGCTTTAACGAATTCCGCACGGTATTAACGCACATGGCTAGATAAGCTCCATGTTGCGTTGTTCCTTGCGGAATAACGTTGACATAGTAGTCGTAAGAAGGGTTGGAGCTTGCCTCCACGTAAAGGATGTCTCCAACCGCCCCGGCGCTGCGAAGATCTTCACTCCTAATGCGCATATCTCTCTTGTCCGAGTTATACCAAATGGTTACAGCAACAATGTTTCCATTAACGTTTAACCGGACACCTGTGCGATCCATTTTCCCTCGCCCCTGTGCGTCGCGTGCTCCCGTGTAGCTGGGATCTGCCACAAAGAGGTTTGGCCATCCCCAAAACGCCGGATCGTAATCACGACAGACCAGCGGAACAAACACCTCAGCCGATCGCCGCTGCGTGTTCGGATTAGTCTGCCCGACGCCGACGTCGGTGTTTTGCAGGGTCATAAGAAAAATCCGATGTTGCGCGGTCACCGCTCCTGGCACGGGATATCCAGCGGGATTGCCGACCGCGGTAGCAGGAGTAGCGAATCCGCCCTGGTACTGCGCTCCGGGATTAGCGTTGCCGCTCGGTGCTATCACCGGAGCATGTGGCACGGGAATGCTGGTGAAAAGGGGATTGCCTGGGCCCGCTGAACCGCTGGAGAAATTTTGATTGCCACCGCTAGTGTAAGCTTCGTCGGGCACCCATCCTTCTGACGCCAGCCGGTTCAGCAGAACACCATCTAACAATATGCAGTTGCCAGTGGCGGGGGTACTCCAAGCGTCCAGCGCCGTCTCGACTTCGTGTAAAAACGCGCGGTCTTCGTCTAACCGAAGGTCTAGCTCAATGACAACGCCCGCCTCGTAGTTCGTGTACAAACCTCCCTCGGTCAAATTGCCAGATCCGATCAGTAGCCGAGCCGCTAACTGATGCTTAAACAGATAGACCTTTGGGTGGAATGTTGAACTATTGGCGTTCTTGAACACGTAAAGCTGGCCGGTCGCGCCAATTGCAGAAAGTAGGTCCTCAAGGCCCTCGCGCGAAGTTCCGCCGGCATCTATACCAGCCGACATTCGAATCGCGCCTCCCCGTTGCGCGAAAGCTCGAAGCGAATCGACCACGTGTTTCGTACCAGACCGCTTGACGAAAGCAACCGAGGCTCTGAATTCGGCCCAGATCGGTTCCGAAAGCGATTGGAGCAGCACATCCCCTAATCGAGCCGCCCCGAAGGGCTGGAGCGTAAACCTTAATGCCATGTCTTCCTCGTTTTTATCAGTTTGGAGGGTTTTTAGACACCAGCCGGGGAGCGCCACGTACTCGGTTTGTAGAACACGCCCCGGTTTGTAGAACAAAAAAAATGCGGGTCCCATCTCTGGAACCCGCATGGGTACTGGTGCCGGCTGCAGGACTCGAACCCGCCACCTGATGATTACAAATCAACTGCTCTACCAGATGAGCTAAGCCGGCGTAAGCGCGAGATTCTACCTCATTTCACGATCTTGAGGCGAGGTCTGCCGCCTTTCGAGCCGTCGCCGTCGGTTTTCGGCGGTTCGTCGGCGCCTTCGGACGGCTCCTCGTTCGCCCCGTCATCGACGACAGGCGTCAACACGGCAGGCGACTCGTCACGCGGCGCATCTTCCGCCTGCGCGGCATCGTCTTCGAACGCGCCCGAATCCGCGCCCTCGCCCGCGACCGCATCGACCTGGAACGCCATCCCCTGCCCATTCTCCCGCGCATAGATCGCGAGCACGTTGGCCACCGGAATCTCGATCTTGTGCGCCTTCCCGGAGAACCGGGCGGTGAACTCGATCCACTCGTTACCCATCTGCAGCTGGCTCGTCGCCTCGAAGCTGATGTTGAGCACGATCTCGCCGTCACGCACGAACTGACGCGGCACGCGCGTCGAGTTGTCGACCCTCACCGCGATATGCGGCGTGTAACCGTTATCGGTGCACCACTCGTACAACGCGCGCAGCAGATAAGGTTTCGTTGAAATCTCTTGCATCACAATCCTCGAACCCGGAGCGGGCACGCGGCACGCCGCGCCGCCCGCTCCGTCATGCACTCATTGCACCATCAACGACGCATGACCTTTTCGGACGGCGTCAGTGCTTCGATATAGGCCGGACGGCTGAAGATCCGCTCGGCGTACTTCATCAGCGGCGCAGCGTTCTTCGACAGCTCGATGCCGTAGTGATCCAGACGCCACAAGAGCGGCGCGATCGCGACGTCGAGCATCGAGAACTCCTCGCCGAGCATGTACTTGTTCTTCACGAAGATCGGCGCGAGCTGCGTCAGGCGATCGCGGATCGCGAGGCGTGCCTTCTCGTGGTTCTTCTCCGCGGCCTTGCCCTTTTCGTTCTCGAGCGTGCTGACGTGAACGAACAGCTCCTTCTCGAAGTTGAGCAGGAACAGGCGTGCACGTGCGCGCTGCACCGGGTCGGCCGGCATCAGTTGCGGGTGCGGGAAGCGCTCGTCGATGTATTCGTTGATGATGTTCGATTCGTACAGAATCAGGTCGCGCTCGACCAGAATCGGCACCTGACCGTACGGGTTCATCACCGAGATGTCTTCCGGCTTGTTGAACAGGTCGACGTCACGGATCTCGAAATCCATGCCCTTCTCGAACAGCACCAGCCGGCAACGCTGGGAGAACGGGCAAGTTGTGCCGGAATACAGAACCATCATATTTGCGTTTCCTCAAAAAAGCCGAGGGCCGACACGCGGCGCAACCCCTTTCACGGGTTCCGCCTTGCGCCGGCCCCACGCCGGTCAGGCGTGTTTACTTGATATCTTTCCAGTACGCGGCATTGAGCCGCCAGGCCAGGAAAGTCAGGACACCGAGAAAGACCAGCACCCACACGCCGAGGCGCTTGCGGGTCTGCTGGGCCGGCTCGGACATCCATGTCATATAGGCCACCAGGTCGGCCACCGCAGCATCATAGTCCGGCGACGACAACGTCCCCGGCGTGACCTGCTGGAAGCCGACGAGCTTGTGGACCTTCTCGCCCGTCTCCTCGTCCGTCTTGTCTTCGAATTTGGCAGTGCGCTGCCCCTGCAGTTGCCACAATACATGGGGCATGCCGACGTTCTCGAACACCGCGTTGTTCCAGCCGCTCGGCCGCGTATCGTCGCGGTAGAAACTCCGCAGGTACGTGTAGAGCCAGTCGCGGCCGCGCGCCCGCTCCTCGACCGACAGGTCGGGCGGCGAGGTGCCGAGCCAGTTCTTCGCGTCTTCGGGCCGCATCGCGACGGACATCGTATTCCCGACCTTGTCGGTCGTGAACAGGAGATTCGTTTCGATCTCCTTCTGGGATATGCCCAGATCCGTCAGACGGTTGTAGCGCATCAGGTTCGCGCTGTGGCAGTTCAGGCAATAGTTTACAAACAATTGCGCGCCGTGCTGAAGCGAAACGAGATTTTCCGTGTTATCGGGCGCCCGGTCGAGCGGAAAATTACCTTCCGCGCGCACGGCCGGCGCCGCCAGCAGCGCCACGGCCGTTGCCCCGATCAGTGCGAGCGTCGAAAGCAGTTTCTTCATGTCGTTCTCTCCTCGCTCACGTTAATGGGGCTTGAAGCGCACCCGTTCCGGCGGCTGCTTGAACGTGCCAAGCGGTGTCCAGACGGGCATGCCGAGGAAGAACGCAAAGTAGATCAGCGCGCAGCCCTGCGCGATCAGCGTCGCGGCCGGCGATGGCGGCCGTGTGCCGAGGAACGCGAGGGTCAGGAACGCCGCGACGAAGATCCCGAGGAACACTTTGTGGAACAACGGCCGGTAGCGGATCGACTTCACCGGGCTACGGTCGAGCCACGGCAGGAAGAACAGCGTAATCACCGCGGAACCCATCACGACGACGCCCCAGAACTTCGATTCCGTCAGGAACATGAACACGACGATCGCCGCGGCCAACACGGGCAGGCCGACCTTCCACTTGCCGCGCGCGCGGATCAGCGCGAGCACGCCGAGCAGCGCGATCACGATCATCAGCACGATCTTGAACGGGTCGGTGGTGGCGCGCAGCATCGCGTAGAACGCTGTGAAGTACCAGACCGGCGCGATCTCCGGCGGCGTCTGCAGCGGGTTCGCCGGGACGAAGTTGTTCGACTCGAGGAAGTACCCGCCCATCTCCGGCGAGAAGAACACGATCAGCGCGAACACCATCAGGAACACGCAGACACCGAAGAAATCGTGCACCGAGTAGTACGGATGGAACGGGATGCCGTCGAGCGGAATGCCGTTCGCGTCCTTCTTCGCCTTGATCTCGATGCCGTCCGGGTTATTCGACCCCACTTCGTGCAACGCGACGAGGTGCGCGATCACGAGGCCGACCAGCACGAGCGGAATCGCGATCACGTGGAACGCGAAGAAGCGGTTCAGCGTGACGTCGGACACGACATAGTCGCCGCGGATCCACAACGACAGGTCCGGGCCGACGAACGGGATCGCCGAGAACAGGTTCACGATCACCTGCGCGCCCCAGAACGACATCTGGCCCCACGGCAGCAGGTAGCCGAAGAACGCCTCGGCCATCAGGCACAGGAAGATCGCACAACCGAAGATCCACACGAGCTCGCGTGGCTTGCGGTACGACCCGTACATCAGCCCGCGGAACATGTGCAGGTACACGACGACGAAGAACATCGATGCACCGGTCGAGTGCATGTAGCGGATCAGCCAGCCCCACGGCACCTCGCGCATGATGTACTCGACCGACGCGAATGCGAGCATCGAGTCGGGCTTGTAGTTCATCGTCAGGAAGATGCCCGTGACGATCTGGTTGACGAGCACGAGCAGCGCGAGGGAGCCGAAGAAGTACCAGAAGTTGAAGTTCTTCGGCGCGTAGTACTCGGAAACGTGCTTCTTCCAGGTGGACGTGAGCGGGAAGCGCTGGTCGATCCAGCCGGTGAGACCTGTCGTGGAGACTTCCTTGTTGTCGGCCATCACGCTTCTCCTTTCTCGTCCTTGCCGATCACGAGGGTCGTCGCCGACGTGAACATGTAGGGCGGGATATCGAGATTCTGAGGCGCCGGCTTGTTCTTGAACACGCGGCCGGCGAGGTCGTAGGTCGAACCGTGGCACGGGCACAGGAAACCGCCCGGCCAGTCGTCCGGCAGGTTCGGCTGCGGACCCGGCGTGAAGCGTTGGCTGGGCGTGCAGCCGAGGTGCGTACACACGGCCATCACGACGAGAATGTTCTTGCGATCGGCCCGCGCGCGATATTCGTTCGCGCAATACGCGGGCAACGGCATCGAATACGGGGATTTCGAGGTCGGATCGGCCACTTCCTTGTCGGCCTTGACGACGTCGGCGAGCATGTCGTCGGTGCGGTTCAGGATCCAGACCGGCTTGCCGCGCCACGGCACGGTGACCATCTCGCCGGGCTTCAGGCCGCTGATGTCGACCTCGACCGGGGCTCCGGCCGCTTTCGCTTTCGCGGACGGCGCAAGCGACGCCGCGAAAGGTATGACGGTGGCTACGCCTCCCACGCCACCTGCTACGGATGTCGCAATCAGCCAGGTACGGCGGCCGCTGTCGACGCGTTTCTCTTCCTTGTCTCGCATCACACGCCCCACTTCTGAGTTGGATTTTCCGTCACGACTTTTCATTCCGCCGCTAGTTTGCGCGAATGGAGTCGCCATTTACAAGGCCCGGAGATGAAAATCCCTTCGAAGTAGTTGATAGTTAAGGGTTTCCCCCCACTATCGGAGCGATTAAATCATTTCACTTTTAAGCGGATGCTACATTGTGAAATTTCGATGCGCCGCCGCAAATCCGTCGCTCAGACCGGATTATGAATATCGATAAAAAGGTGTTCGATATCGAATTCTTCGGACAAGTGGGCGCCAAGCGCCTGGATTCCGTAGCGTTCGGTCGCATGGTGCCCTGCCGCAACGAACGCGACGCCGCTCTCGGCCGACGCGTGCGTGACGGGTTCCGATACTTCGCCGGTCAGGAACACGTCGGCGCCAGCGTCGATCGCGGCATCGAAATAGCTCTGCGCGGCACCCGTGCACCACGCGATGCGGCGCAGCTGCATCTCCGGATCGCCGAGCACGAGCGGCGTGCGGCCGAGCGTGCGCTCTACCTTCGCGACGAAGTGCTCGAGCGTGACTGGCATCGGCAGCGTGGCCATCCAGCCGAGGTCGCCGTCGCCGAAACGCTGTTCGCCGATCAGTCCGAGCTTCTCGCCGAGCTGAGCGTTGTTGCCGAACTCGGGATGCGCGTCGAGCGGCAGGTGGAACGCGAACAGGTTCAGGTCGTTCGCGAGCAGCAGCTTCAGGCGCCGGTACTTGCGGCCCGTGATCTGCGGCGCCTCGTTGCGCCAGAAATAGCCGTGATGGACGAGCACCGCATCCGCCCCCCATTCGAGCGCGGCTTCGAGGAACGCGAGCGACGCCGTCACGCCGGTGGCGATCTTCTCGATCTTGCGACGCCCCTCGACCTGGAGGCCATTCGGGCAATAGTCCTTGAAGCGCGCGGTTTCAAGGGTATTGTTCAAGTACAATTCAAGTTCGATCCGATCCATATAAACCTCTAATCCATTCAGATGCTTAGACGCTTCTGGCTGTTCTTCGCGCAGGCGGTGACCGTACTGCTCGCGCTGATGTTCATCGTCGTGACGCTCAAGCCGCAATGGCTGCAACGGCAAGGACAGCTCGGCAAGCAGCTCGCCACGCCGATCGTCGCGCTGCGGGAAGTCGCGCCGGGCATCGGCGGTGCACCGGCGACCACGTCATACGCGGAGGCCGCGCAAAAGGCGATGCCCGCCGTCGTCAACGTCTTCTCCAGCAAGGACGGCTCGCTGCCGCCCGACCCGCGCGCGAAGGATCCGCTGTTCCGCTACTTCTTCGGCGACCGCAACGCCCGCAAGCAGCAGGACGAACCTGCCGCCAACCTCGGCTCCGGCGTTATCGTGAGCCCTGAAGGTTACATTCTAACGAACCAGCACGTCGTGGACGGCGCCGACCAGATCGAAGTCGCGCTCGCCGACGGCCGCACGGGCACCGCGAAGGTGATCGGCAGCGACCCCGAAACCGATCTCGCCGTGCTGAAGATCAACATGACGAACCTGCCGACGATCACGCTCGGCCGTTCCGACCAGTCGCGGGTCGGCGACGTCGTGCTCGCGATCGGCAACCCGTTCGGCGTCGGCCAGACGGTCACGATGGGGATCATCAGCGCGCTCGGCCGCAACCATCTCGGCATCAACACGTTCGAAAACTTCATCCAGACGGACGCGCCGATCAACCCCGGCAACTCGGGCGGCGCGCTGGTCGACGTGAACGGCAACCTGCTCGGCATCAACACGGCGATCTACTCGCGCTCGGGCGGCTCGCTCGGCATCGGCTTCGCGATCCCCGTGTCGACCGCGCGCACCGTGCTCGAAAGCATCATCACGACGGGCTCGGTCACGCGCGGCTGGATCGGTGTCGAGCCGCAGGACGTCACGCCGGAAATCGCCGAGTCGTTCGGGCTCCAGCAGAAGTCGGGCGCGATCGTCGCAGGCGTGCTGCAGGGTGGTCCGGCCGACAAGGCCGGCATCAAGCCGGGCGACATCCTCGTGAGCGTGAACGGCGACGACATCACCGACACGACGAAGTTGCTGAACACCGTCGCGCAGATCAAGCCGGGCACGCCGACCAAGGTGCACGTCGTGCGCAAGGGCAAGGAGTTCGACGTGAGCGTGGTGATCGGCAAGCGCCCGCCGCCGCCGAAGCAGACGCTCGACGAACAGGACAGCGACAGCGAGTGACATCCGGCGGGCGGCGGGCGGTGTATCGGCGGGCGCCGCTTGCCGGCCAAGGATGGAAATGCAAAAGGGCAGCCTGATCGGCTGCCCTTTTGTTTTGCTTCGAAGATCCTTCGTCACGGTGACGGAGCTGCGTTCACCCGCCGCCTGCACCGCCCGGTCGCGCGCCCGGATTCAACGTCGTCGAAGTGCCGCATCGACGGCGCCCCTCATGCCGGGCGCCGCGCGCCGCGTTTCATCAACTCGCGGCGCCGTCCTCGGCCTCGGGTTCTTCCGTCGGCTTCGGCACGAAGAATCGCGCGGCCAGCAGCCCGATTTCGAACAGCACGACGAGCGGCAGCGCGAGCATCAGCTGCGAGAACACGTCCGGCGGCGTGACGACCGCCGCGACGACGAACGCGCCGACAATCACGTACGGCCGCATCTCCTTCAGCTTCTTCAGCGTCAGCACGCCCATCCGGACGAGCAGCACGACGACGATCGGCACCTCGAACGTGACCCCGAACGCGATGAACATCCCGAGCACGAAGCTCAGGTAGTTGTCGATGTCGGTCGACATCTCCGCGCCGAGCGGCGCGTTGTAGTGCGCCATCACACGGAAGATCGTCGGGAACACGAGGAAGTATGCGAACGCCATCCCGCACAGGAACAGGACGTAGCTGCTGCCGACGAGCGGCGCGACGAGCTTCTTCTCGTGCTGATACAGGCCCGGCGCGACGAACGCCCAGATCTGGTACAGCACGATCGGCAGCGCGATCACGAGCGCGACGAGCATCGTGACCTTCATCGGCACGAAGAACGAGCCGGTGACGTCGGTCACGATCATCCTGCCGCCCTTCGGCAGGTTCTCCATCAGCGGCCGCGCGAGCAGCCGGAAAATGTCGGGCGCCCAGTACACGAGCCCGAGGAACACGACGATCACGGCCAGCCCCGCGCGAATGATGCGATCGCGAAGCTCGACGAGATGGGAAATGAAGGTTTCTTCCGGGGCGTCGCCCGGATTCTGCTGGGGGTCGCTCACACCGGCCCTCGGTAGGATTGACGAGCGAGCATGCGCTCGGCTCAGAAGAAGCGCGTCGGCCGGCGCAGGCTGGCCGGCTGATGGCGCGCGACACGCGCGGCGCCCGACTGCACGTGCGTGCGGCGGGTCGTCGCGCGCTTGTACCAGACAGGCGTCGCCGCCTGTTTCACACGCCAGTTGCGACGCTTCGGCGCGAGCGCGGCCATGCTGCCCCGCCACGACGGCGCCGCGGGCGTGTCCGAGCCGTACGTGCCGGCATCGACCGAGCCTTCGTTAGGACCGCCGACCGCGGAGTTCCACGTGTCGTTCAGTTCCTTCTCGTGCTCGCGCAGGTTGTCGTGAATCGTCGTCTCGACATTGCGCGCGGCCGACTCGAAATCGGTCTTCATCGTCCGCAGCGCGTCGAGTTCGATTTCGCGCGAGACCTCGGCCTTCACGTCGTTGATGTACCGCTGCGCGCGGCCGAACAATGCGCCGGCCGTACGCGCGACGCGCGGCAGGCGCTCGGGGCCGAGCACCACGAGCGCGACGACGCCGATCAGCGCCATCTTCGAAAGACCGAGATCCAGCATCGCGAATGCCTGTCAGCGTGCCGGCGTTACGCCTTGTTCGAGTCGGAACGCGTCGTTTCCTTCGCGTTGACGTCGACCGAACCCGAACGCGGCAGTTGCTGCGCATCCGCCGGTGTCTCGCCTTCCTTCATGCCGTCCTTGAAACCCTTCACGGCGCTGCCGAGGTCGTTGCCGATGTTGCGCAGCTTCTTCGTACCGAAAACCAGCGCGACGATCAGCAGCACGATCAGCCAGTGCCAAATGCTCAATCCACCCATGATGAAACCTCTCCTCAACCACGCCGCGTCGCGGCGCAAATCGCCGGCGGCACGCCGGCTTCGACTATCGATGCGGGGAAACGCCCCGCCACGTCAACCCATCCGCAGCCACGGGCGCGGGCCGGCCAGGATGTGCGCGTGCAGGTGGTAGACCTCCTGCCCGCCGCCGGGGCCCGTGTTGATCACCGTGCGAAAACCGGTTTCGCCTCCCGTGTATGCAACGCCGAGCTGGTCGGCCAGACGGGCGACCAGCAGCATCAGCCGGCCGAGCATCGGCGCGTCGGCCTCGCTCGCCGCCGACAGCGTCGGCACATGCCGGCGCGGAATGACGAGCACGTGCGTCTCGGCCGCCGGGCGGATGTCGCGGAACGCGACGAATTCGTCGTCCTCGTGCACCTTCGTGCTCGGGATCTCGCCCGCCGCGATCTTGCAGAACAGGCAATTCGGATCGTGACTCATGTTGCTCCTGCGAAACGCCCGTGCGCCGGTCAGAACCAGGCCTGCGGATCGAGCGTCTTGTTGTCGTTCAGGTACAGCCAACCTTTGATGATACGGTACAGCGTCCAAATCCACGTGACAAACATGATCACGAATCCCACCACCACGAACATCAGCGCGAAGCCGATCACGTAGGCGATCAGCGCGCGCCAGAACGTGCGGATCTGCCACTCGAAATGGTCGGCGTACGGCGTGCCGGCCACGTCGCCGCGCTTCACGTAGTTGATGATGATCGCGATGATCCCGGTGACGCCGCCCGTCAGCCAATGAATCGCGTAGAGGCCGTACAGCACGTGCGTCAGCGTGCGCAGACCTGCCAGTCGCTCGGCGTCCGCTGCGCCCGGCACCGACGGTGTCGGAAACTGGCTCGGCGTATCGGTCATGATGCTACCCCCGTTAGATGACAATTCTTACAGCTTACCGCACTGTCGTCGGCGCGGCAGGCCGCGCGTCGTCACCCGCCGTTTTCCTCGCGCTCGCGACGCTTGCGCAGCGCCTTTTCCTCGATGCCCGACAGACCTTCGCGGCGCTCGAGTTCGGCGATCACGTCGGCCGGGCTCAGGTCGAAATGCGACAGCATCACCAGGCAATGGAACCACAGGTCGGCCACCTCGCCGACCAGCGCCGTCGGCGCGCCGCCCTGGCGCACGTCCTTCGCGGCCAGCACGACTTCGGTCGCCTCTTCGCCGATCTTCTTCAGCACCGCGTCGTCGCCCTTGTGAAACAGGCGCGATACGTACGATTGTTCGGGGTCGCCGCCCTTGCGGCTATCGATCACGGCCGCGAGGCGCAGCAGCGTGTCTTCGGTCGATTGCGTCATTTGTAGATGTGTTCGGGGTCTTTCAGCACCGGATCGACCGCGACCCAGTCGCCGCTGTCCACGGTGCCTTCGAATTTCTGGAAGAAGCACGAATGCCGGCCGGTGTGGCATGCGATGCCCGACACCTGCTCGACCTTCAGCAGCACGACGTCCTCGTCGCAGTCGAGCCGCACCTCGTGCACGTGCTGCACGTGGCCCGACTCCTCGCCCTTGAACCACAGGCGCTTGCGCGAACGCGAATAGTAGACCGCGCGCTGCGTCTCGATCGTCTTCGCCAGTGCCTCGCGGTTCATCCACGCGAACATCAGCACGTCGTTCGTCGACGCTTCCTGCGCGATCACCGGCACGAGGCCGTTGTCGTCCCAGCGGACCTTGTCGAGCCACGCGGGCAGGGATTTCGTTTCCGTATTCATCACAGCCTCACCGGAATGCCCTGGTCGGCCATGAAGCGCTTCGCCTCGCCAACCGTGTGCTCGCCGTAGTGGAAGATGCTCGCGGCCAGCACTGCGTCGGCGCGGCCGTCCTTGATGCCGTCCGCGAGGTCCTGCAGCGAGCCCACGCCGCCCGATGCGATCACCGGGACCGGCACCGCGTCCGACACGCCGCGCGTGAGCGCGAGGTCGAAACCGGACTTCGTGCCGTCGCGGTCCATGCTCGTGAGCAGGATCTCGCCCGCGCCGAGCTCGGCCATCTTGCGCGCCCATTCGATCGCGTCGAGGCCCGTGCCCTTGCGGCCGCCGTGCGTGAACACTTCCCAGCGCGGCGCCTCGCCGTCGGCCGACACGCGCTTCGCGTCGATCGCGACGACGATGCACTGCGAGCCGTACTTGTCGGCCGCGTCGCGCACGAGCTGCGGGTTCGCGACCGCCGACGAATTCATGCTGACCTTGTCCGCACCGGCGTTCAACAGGCGCCGCACGTCCTCGACGGCGCGCACGCCGCCGCCGACGGTCAGCGGAATGAAGACCTGCGACGCGACGGCTTCGATGATCGGCAGAATCAGGTCGCGCTGGTCGGACGTCGCGGTGATGTCGAGGAAGGTCAGTTCGTCGGCGCCTTGTTCGTCGTAGCGGCGCGCGATTTCGACGGGGTCGCCGGCATCGCGCAGTTCGACGAAATTGACGCCCTTGACGACACGCCCGGCAGTCACGTCCAGGCAGGGGATGATGCGTTTAGCTAGAGCCATGATGTTGCGCCAAATGCCGCGCTGGGACGGCCGGTTACGGAAGCCTCGCGCGAGGCTTCCGGTGGAGCCGCCCGCGGGCAGCTCCGGCAAACGGAACAACCGCGGTTACGCGTTGTCGAGTTCGCCGTTCAGTTCGTCCGCGCGCTTTTGCGCGGCCGCGAAATCGAGATCGCCGGAGTAGATCGCACGGCCGCAGATCACGCCTTCGACGCCATGCTCTTCCACTTCGCAGAGGTTCTCTATGTCCGTGAGGTTCGACAGGCCGCCGCTGGCGATCACCGGAATGCCGACCGCCTGCGCGAGCTTCACGGTCGCCTCGATGTTGATGCCCTGCAGCATCCCGTCGCGGCCGATGTCCGTGTAGACGATCGATTCGACGCCGTAGTCCTCGAACTTGCGCGCGAGATCGATCACTTCGTGGCCGGTCAGCTTGCTCCAGCCGTCGGTCGCGACCTTGCCGTCCTTCGCGTCCAGCCCGACGATGATGTTGCCGGAGAACGCGGTGCACGCGTCCTGCAGGAAGCCGGGGTTCTTCACGGCGGCAGTGCCGATGATCACGTAGGACAGGCCGGCGTCGAGATACTTCTCGATCGTTTCGAGGCTGCGGATGCCGCCGCCGAGCTGTACGGGGATTTCGTCGCCGACTTCGTCGAGGATCGCTTCGATCGCTTCGAGATTCTTCGGCTTGCCGGCGAATGCGCCGTTCAGGTCGACGAGATGGAGCCGCCGGGCGCCGAGATCGACCCACTTGCGGGCCATCGCCGCCGGGTCCTCGGAGAAAATCGTGGCCTGGTCCATATCGCCCTGTTTGAGGCGCACACACTGACCGTCTTTGAGATCGATGGCCGGAATCAGCAACATAGCAATCGGGTGTCGTCGTGGAAAATGAAAAGAATCCGGCGCGTACCGGCCAAACCGGTGCCGCGCCGTCTCGCTAGTTTAGTACAACTCTTTCGGCGCTTAAGCGGGCAAGCCCCGCGCGACGGGCCGTTCGGCCCGGTCGACTGTGGCTCGCACACCACGTTTACGGCTTCCAGTGTACGAAGTTGCGATACAGACGCAACCCGACCTCCGCGCTTTTCTCGGGGTGGAATTGGGTCGCGAAGAGGTTGTCCCGCGCGACCGCGGACGTAAACGGCGCGCCGTATACCGTTTCGCCGACCGTGTGCGCCGGGTTGTCCGGGCTCACGTAATAACTGTGCACGAAGTAGAAATATGCGTCGTCGGGCACGCCATCCCACAGCGGGTGCGGCTGCGACTGGTGCACGCGGTTCCAGCCCATCTGCGGCACCTTGAAGCGCGAGCCGTCGTCCTGCAGGCGGCCTTCGAGCTCGAAACGCACGACCTTGCCGGGCAACAGGCCGAGGCCCTTCGTGTCGCCTTCCGCGCTCCAGTCGAACAGCATCTGCTCGCCGACGCACACGCCGAGCAGCGGCTTCGTGCGCGACGCCTCGATCACGGCCTCCTGCAGCCCCGACTCGCCGAGGCAGCGCATGCAGTCGGGCATCGCGCCCTGGCCGGGCAGCACGACGCGGTCGGCCGCGCGAATCGCGGCCGGCGTATCGACGATCGCCACGTCGGCGGCCGGTTCGGCCTTCTTGAGCGCCTGCGCAACCGAGCGCAGGTTGCCCATCCCATAATCCACAATCGCAATCGAAGTTTTCATCTCAGTGCAGGCAGTAGCGCCCTCAGTCCATTGACGATGAATTCCACCGCCAGCGCCGACAGCATCAGACCCATCAGCCGCGTGGCGATGTTGATGCCGGTGCGGCCGATCCAGTTCGCGATCGGCTCGGCAAGCCGCATCGCGAAGAAACACAGCAGAGCCAGGACCGCGCCGATCGCGACGAGCCCGGCTCGCTCATACCAGTGATGCGAGTTCGCCGCATAGACGATCGCCGTGCTGATCGAGCCGGGGCCCGTGAGCAGCGGAATCGCCAGCGGCACGACCGCGATGTTGTCCTTCAGCTCGGCCTCGTGGCGCTCCTCCGGCGTCGATCGCGTGTTGCCGATCTGCGCGTTCAGCATGTTGATCGCCATCAGCAACATGATGATCCCGCCGCCCACTTCAAGGGAGCCGACCGAAATGCCGAAGAAGTCGATGATCTGCTGCCCGAGCAGCGTCGTCACCGTCATCACGCAGAACACCGACACCGACGCGATCCGGATCGTGCGGCGCCGCTCGATGTCCGACTGCTGCGCCGTCAGGCTCAGGAAAAACGGCAACGCGCCGATCGGGTTGATCAGCGCCAGCAGCGAAATGAACGATTTGAGCAGATCCATCGCAAGCCGGCGCGCCGCGCCGAAGCTGTGAGGTTGTCGTTGGCGTCCTGTCCGTTCGGAAGTTAGAGGCTGCCCTTCGTCGACGGAATCTGCCCCGCCGCACGCTCGTCGAGCTCCACCGCCCCACGCAGCGCCCGGCCGAAGGCCTTGAACACCGTTTCGAGCTGGTGGTGCGCGTTGATTCCGCGCAGGTTGTCGATGTGCAGCGTGACGCCCGCGTGGTTCACGAACCCGCGGAAGAATTCGATGGACAGGTCGACGTCGAACGTGCCGATCCGCGCACGCGTGAACGGCACGTGGAATTCAAGACCCGGCCGGCCCGAGAAGTCGATCACGACGCGCGACAGCGCCTCGTCGAGCGGCACGTACGAATGGCCGTAGCGGCGGATGCCCTTCTTGTCGCCGATCGCCTTCGCGACAGCCTGACCAAGCGTGATGCCGACGTCCTCGACCGTGTGGTGGTCGTCGATATGGGTATCGCCATGCGCTTCGACCTCGAGATCGATCAGACCATGTCGCGCGATCTGGTCGAGCATATGGTCGAGAAACGGCACGCCGGTGGCCAGCTTCTGCCGGCCCGTCCCGTCGAGATCGAGCTTCACACGGATCTGCGTTTCGCTGGTATTGCGAACGACTTCCGCCACACGCATGGCAATTCCTTGAATGAGTCTGATGTAAATGGGGATTGATCGTCGCGCGCCGCCGCGCCCTGGGCTCAACCGGGCAGCGCGAGTTTCAAAGCAGCCAGCAGGCGCGCGTTTTCGTCGGGAGAACCGACGGTCAGCCGCACGCATTCGGCCAGCAACGGATGCATTTTACTCACGTTTTTGACCAGCACCCGCTCCGTGAGCAGCGCATCGAACACGGCGGCCGCGTCCGGCACGCGCACCAGCAGGAAATTGCCGGCGCTCGGGAACACCGTCGCACCCGGCAGCGCGGCCACGGCCTGCGCGAGGCGCGTGCGTTCCGCACGCAGTTCGGCCGCCTGCGCGTCGAGCACGTCGAGGTGGTCGAGCAGGAAATCGGCGGTCGCCTGGGTCAGCACGTTGATGTTGTACGGCGGGCGCACCTTGTCGAACTCGGTCAGCCACGCCGGCAGGCCGGCGAGATAGCCGAGGCGGATCCCCGCGAGGCCGAGCTTCGACACCGTGCGCATCACGACGACATTGTCGAACTCGGCGGCACGCGGCAGCCACGAGCGCTCCGCGAACGGCTGGTACGCCTCGTCGATCACGATCAGGCTGTGCCGCGCGGCCGCGATGATCCGCTCGACGTCGGCTTCGTCGTACAGCGTGCCGGTCGGGTTGTTCGGGTAAGCGAGGTAGACGAGCGCGGGCCGATGCTCGGCGATCGCCGCGATCATCGCGTCGGCGTCGAGCGTCAGGTCGGCCTTGAGCGGCACGCCGACGAATTCGAGCTGCGCGAACTTCGCCGACAATTCGTACATCACGAAGCCCGGCACCGGTGCGAGCACCTTCGCGCCCGGCTTCGCGCATGCCACCGACATCATGCTGATGATTTCGTCCGAGCCGTTGCCGAGCAGCACGTCGCATGCGGCCGGCACGCCCATCGCACGGCGCAGCTTGTCGAGCAGCGCGCCCGGGCGCGGCGCCGGGTAGCGGTTCAGCGCGACCTGCGCGAGGCGTTCGCCGAGCGCCGCCGCAAGCGGCGCCGGCAGCGAATACGGGTTCTCCATCGCGTCGAGCTTCACGAAGCCGCTTGCGTCGGGCACCGGGTAGCTCGTCATCGCGAGCACGTCGCGGCGGATGATGTCTTGTGGCGTCGTCATGGTCTCAAGCCGGCGTGCGTCGCGCCGGCGTCAATTGGTCGGCAAGGCGGCGGCTGCCGCCCTGCGCTGGGTCTCCTCGTCGACCGGAACCGCTGCGTCGGCATCGGCTCCGGCGCGCGTCACCCCTTCATCCGGAGCTCGGCGCTACGCGCGTGCGCCTGCAGCCCTTCGCCGTATGCGAGCTCGGAGGCGATCTCGCCCAGCGTCTGCGCCCCTTCGGCGCTGACTTCGATCAGGCTCGAACGCTTGATGAAGTCGTACACGCCGAGCGGCGACGAGAAGCGCGCGGTGCGCGACGTCGGCAGCACGTGGTTCGGGCCCGCGCAGTAGTCGCCGAGGCTTTCGCTCGTGTAGCGGCCGAGGAAGATCGCGCCGGCGTGGCGGATTTGCTGGCCCCATTGCTGCGGCTCCAGCGCGGAAATCTCGAGGTGCTCCGGCGCGATGTCATTCGCGATCCGGCACGCTTCGGCCATATCGCGCACCTTGATCAGCGCGCCGCGGCCTTCCAGCGACGCGCGGATCACGTCCCGGCGCGGCATTGTCGGCAACAGCTCGTCGATCGCCTTCTCGACGCGCTCGAGGAATGCGGCGTCCGGGCACAGCAGGATCGACTGCGCGAGCTCGTCGTGTTCGGCCTGCGAGAACAGGTCCATCGCGACCCAGCTCGGATCGGTCGTGCCGTCGCACAGCACGAGGATTTCCGACGGGCCGGCGATCATGTCGATGCCGACCGTGCCGAACACGCGGCGCTTCGCCGACGCGACGTATGCATTGCCCGGCCCGC
The DNA here is from genome assembly GCF_020419685.1 of Burkholderia sp. AU33545. Lineage (NCBI taxonomy): Bacteria > Pseudomonadati > Pseudomonadota > Betaproteobacteria > Burkholderiales > Burkholderiaceae > Burkholderia > Burkholderia sp. AU33545. Next base: position 123,382 of record NZ_JAIZRQ010000011.1, read on the forward strand.
AGATCTTGTCGACCGGCGGCACCGTGGCCGTGCCGTACGCGAGCGCGCCGACCGCCTGCGCGCCGCCGATCGTGAACACGCGATCGACGCCGCCGAGCAGCGCCGCGGCGAGCACGAGGTCGTTCTTCACGCCGTCCGGGGTCGGCACGACCATCACGATCTCGCCGACGCCCGCGACGCGCGCGGGAATCGCGTTCATCAGCACCGACGACGGATAGGCGGCCTTGCCGCCCGGCACGTACAGGCCGACGCGGTCGAGCGGCGTGACCTTCTGGCCGAGCACCGTGCCGTCGCTTTCCGTGTACTGCCAGCTATGGGTGCCGCACTCGATCTTCTGTTTCTCGTGATACGCACGCACGCGCGCGGCAGCGGCTTCCAGCGCCGCGCGCGCCTTCGGCGCGAGGCCGTCGAGCGCCGTCTGCAGCGCGTCCTGCGGCAGTTCGAGCGCGGCGACGCTGCTCGCGTCCAGCCGGTCGAAGCGGTTCGTGTACTCGAGCACCGCGGCGTCGCCGCGCGACTTCACGTCGGCGAGAATCTTCGCGACCGACTGCTCGATCGCTTCGTCCTCGCTCGCCTCGAACGCGAGCACCGCACGCAGCGCGGCGTCGAAGCCCTCGCTCGTCGAATCGAGTTTGCGGATGGTGATGGCCATGGGAATTCCGTTACGGTGATGCGCTCAATTGCCATTCTGCGACGCGCGTTCGAACGCGTCGAGAATCGGCTTGAGCGCCGTGCGCTTCAACTTCAGCGCAGCCTGGTTCACGACGAGGCGCGACGAGATCGCCATGATCTCCTCGACCTCGACCAGATTGTTCGCCTTCAGCGTGCCGCCCGAACTGACGAGGTCGACGATCGCGTCGGCCAGCCCGACCAGCGGCGCCAGCTCCATCGAGCCGTACAGCTTGATCAGGTCGACGTGCACGCCTTTCGCGGCGAAGTGTTCGCGTGCCGTTTCGACGTATTTGGTCGCGACCCGCAGGCGCGCGCCCTGGCGCACCGCGTTCGCATAGTCGAAACCGGCCGGCACGGCCACCGACATCCGGCAGCGCGCAATGTTCAGGTCGATCGGCTGGTACAGACCCGAGCCGCCGTGCTCGACCAGCACGTCCTTGCCCGCCACGCCGAAGTCGGCCGCGCCGTATTCGACGTAGGTCGGCACGTCGCTGGCGCGCACGATGATCACGCGCAGGTTCGGGTCGGTCGTCGGCAGGATCAGCTTGCGCGACGTTTCCGGATCCTCGGCCACCTGCACGCCGGCGGCCGCCAGCAGCGGCAGGGTTTCCTCGAAAATCCGGCCCTTCGACAGGGCGAGGGTCAGCGGCGCGGTCATGCTTGGCTCCCGGAGAGGCGGCGCACGTTCGCGCCGACGGCGGTCAGTTTGGTTTCCATGCGGTCGTAGCCGCGGTCCAGGTGATAGATGCGGTCGACGAGCGTTTCGCCTTCGGCCCGCAGCCCGGCGATCACGAGGCTCGCCGAGGCGCGCAGGTCGGTCGCCATCACGTTCGCGCCGGACAGCTTGTCGACGCCGGTCACGAGCGCCGTGTTGCCGTCGATCGTGATGTTCGCGCCGAGCCGGTTCAGCTCCTGCACGTGCATGAAGCGGTTCTCGAAAATGGTCTCGACAACCTGCGCGGTGCCCGTCGCGACCGAATTGAGGGCCATGAACTGCGCCTGCATGTCGGTCGGGAACGCCGGGTATTCCGACGTGCGGATCGTCACCGCCGACGGGCGGCGGTCCATCTTCACGCGCAGCCAGCTGTCGCCTTCCTCGATCGACACGCCGGCCTCGCGCAGCTTGTCGATCACCGCGTCGAGGATGTGCGGGCGCACGCCCGTCAGCATCACGTCGCCGCCCGCCGCCGCGACCGCGCACAGGAACGTGCCGGCCTCGATGCGATCGGGAATCACCGAATGGCGTGCGCCATGCAGCCGCTCGACACCCTGGATCACGAGGCGGTCGGTGCCGATGCCGTCGATTTTCGCGCCCATCGCGACCAGCAGGTGCGCGAGATCGCTCACTTCCGGTTCGCGGGCAGCGTTCTCGATCACCGTCTCGCCGTCCGCGAGCGTCGCGGCCATCAGCAGGTTTTCCGTCCCCGTCACCGTGATCATGTCGGTCACGATGCGCGCGCCCTTCAGGCGCTTCGCGCGCGCCTCGATGAAGCCGTGCTCGATGCTGATCTCGGCGCCCATCGCCTGCAGGCCCTTGATGTGCTGGTCGACCGGACGCGCGCCGATCGCGCAGCCGCCCGGCAGCGACACCTTCGCCTCGCCGAAGCGCGCGAGCAGCGGCCCGAGCACGAGAATCGACGCGCGCATCGTCTTCACGAGTTCGTACGGCGCCACGAGGTTGTCGACGCGCGACGCATCGAGCTGCACGCGGCAGCCGTCGGTCTCGCTCTTCACGCCCATCTGGTTCAGCACCTTCAGCGTGGTGCGCACGTCCTTCAGGTTCGGCACGTTGTCGAGTTCGACCGGCTCGGCGCTGAGCAGCCCCGCGCACAGGATCGGCAGCGCGGCGTTCTTCGCGCCCGACACGACGATCTCGCCCGACAACCGGCGACCGCCTTCGATCACCAGCTTGTCCATCCCATGTCCCTGCGATTCCCCGTTGGCGGCCGGGTGTGCCGTGGCGACGCTCTGGACGGCGTCGCACTCGTTGACGGTGACTTGCACTCAGTGGTTCCGGTTATGCGTTCTGCCATTCGGCGGGCGTCAGCGTCTTCATGCTGAGCGCGTGAATTTCCTGCTTCATGCGATCGCCGAGCGCCGCATAAACGAGCTGGTGCCGCTGGATCGGCCGCTTGCCTTCGAAGGCCGCCGACACGATCGTCGCGAAGAAATGCTGGCCGTCGCCTTCGACTTCCAGATGGGTGCAGGCGAGACCGCCGGCAATGTATTGCTTGACCTGTTCGGGAGTCGGCAACATGAGAGGCTCCTGTCGGCGCGCGCCGCCCGTGGCGGCCGCCACCGTCGATATCAATGACGCAGTTTGTAGCCGGTCGCGAGCAGCCGCATCGCGAACATCGCGAGCAGCACGAAGAAACCGGTGACGATCGCGAGGCTCGCGAGCGGGTTGATGTCGGACGCGCCGAAGAACCCGTAACGGAAGCCGTCGATCATGTAGAAAAACGGATTGAGACGCGAGATCTCGCGCCACACGGGCGGCAGTGAGTGCGTCGAATAGAACACGCCGGACAGGAACGTCAGCGGCATGATCAGGAAGTTCTGGAACGCGGCGAGCTGGTCGAACTTCTCGGCCCAGATCCCGGCGATCAGCCCGAGCGTGCCGAGGATCGCCGAGCCGAGCAGCGCGAACGCGATGATGAACAACGGCGCCGCGAAATGCATCGGGACAAACCAGATCGTCACGACGAATACGCCCGCGCCGACCGCGAGCCCGCGCACGACGGACGCGAGCACGTACGCGCCGAAGATGTCGCGGTACGACAGCGGCGGCAGCAGCATGAACACGAGGTTGCCGGTGATCTTCGACTGGATCAGCGACGACGAGCTGTTCGCGAACGCGTTCTGCAGCACGCTCATCATCACGAGGCCCGGCACGAGAAAGCTCACGTACTCGACGCCCGGATACACCTCGACGCGGCCCGACAGCGCGTGGCCGAAGATCGTCAGATACAGCAGCGCCGTCACGATCGGCGCGCACACCGTCTGGAACGACACCTTCCAGAAACGCAGCAGTTCCTTGTAGAACAGCGTTTGAAAGCCGCTTCCCGGCACTCGCCGGGCCGCCCCGATAGTGGCGGGCGCCCCCTCGGGGGGCAGCGAACGAAGTTCGCGTGGGGATTGTTGATTCATGCCAGACCCTCGATCACCTCGGCCCCGTTCATCACCTGGACGAACACATCCTCGAGGTCGGCCTTGCGGACCTCGATCTCGTCGAACGTGCAGCCCGCCGCGCGGCATTGCGCGAGGATCCGCTCGACATCGTCGTAGCTCGTCAGGCGCAGCAGGTGCTCGCCCGGCGCGCGGGCGGCCGGGTCGGACTCCAGCCCGCGCAGCTCGGACGGCAGCGCGCCAGTCCCCAGGCGCAGGTACAGCTGCAGCCCGGCGAAGCGGCGCAGCAGCGCGTCGGTGCGATCGAGCGCAACGACTTCGCCACGGCGCAGCATCGCGATGCGGTCGCACAGCGACTCGGCTTCCTCGAGGTAATGGGTGGTCAGCACGATCGTGTGGCCCTCGCGGTTCAGGCGCGAGATGAACTTCCACAGCGTCTGGCGCAATTCGACGTCGACGCCGGCGGTCGGTTCGTCGAGCACGATCACGGGCGGCCGGTGCACGAGCGCCTGCGCGACCAGCACGCGGCGCTTCATCCCGCCCGACAGCGCGCGCATGTTCGCGTCGGCCTTCTCGGTGAGGTCGAGATTGGCCATCACTTCGTCGATCCAGTCGTCGTTGCGGCGCAGCCCGAAATAGCCGGACTGGATCCGCAGCGTCTCGCGGACGGTGAAGAACGGGTCGAACACGAGTTCCTGCGGCACGACGCCGAGCGCGCGGCGCGCATCGCGGAAGTCCTTGACGACGTCGTGGCCGCGCACCGAGATACTGCCTTCATCGGCCCGGGTAAGCCCGGCGAGGATACTGATGAGCGTGGTCTTGCCTGCGCCGTTCGGGCCGAGCAGACCGAAAAACTCGCCTTCCTCGACCGACAGGCTGACGCCCTTGAGCGCCTGAAGCGATTTGTAGCGCTTCTTGACGTGACGGATTTCTATGGCTGACATGACTGTGCGCGGCGCAAGGGCCGCGACGCCTATTCTGTGCTTGCTGCGAAAGAAAATGGGGGCCGGACGCCGATTGGCTGCCCCGCAAAACGCTTGATTATAGGGCAAACCGGCTGGTGGGGCCGGCGCAGGAGGCGCGCGGCCTGAAGCGTGCGCGCGCCGGCTGGCGCGGCAGGCTTCGGTCGGGCAGGGTCAATGTCGCCCGGTGCCGTCGATGAGGGCGTCGACGCCATAGGCGCGCGCGAGGCTGGCGAGCTTCTGCGGGAGATTGAGGATGTCGAGGGTCGCGCCGCGCGCTTCGGCGGCACGTTGCCATGCGAGCAGCACGGCGAGCGCGGACGAGTCGAACTGCGTCAGCGCCGTGCAATCGACGGCGGTCGCGCCGGCGCCGATGCGCGCAAGACCGTCCGCGAGCGCGGACTTCGCGCTCGCGACGGTCAGCGAAGAGCCTGCTTCGAAGCCGCTCACGACGCCTGCTTGCCGGAGGCAAGTTGCTGGTTGCGCTGCGTCAGGAACTGGATCAGGCCGTCCACGCCGCTTTGCTGGATCTTCTCGTTGAACTGCTGCTGGTACGTCTGGATCAGCCACGCGCCGAGCACGTTCAGGTCATAGACCTTCCAGCCATTCGCCGACTTGTACAAGCGATAGTCGATCTGGACCGGCTGACCGTTGTTCATCGCGACCGTCTTCACCACCACGTCGGTGTCGGCCGGATCGGCGCGGAACGGCGGGTACTGGATCTGCTGGTCCGGCTTCAACTGCGCGAGCGCGCCCGAATACGTGCGGATCAGCAGCAGCTTGAACTGCTCCTGAATCTGCTGCTGCTGTTCGGCCGACGCCGTGCGCCAGTTGCGGCCCATCGCGAGCTGCGTGGTACGGCGGAAATCCGTGTACGGCAGGATGTCCTTGTTGACGATCGTAATGATGCGGTTGGTGTCGCCCTGCTTGATCGTCTGCTGCTTGACTTCGTCGAGCACCTGCTGCGTCGCCGTCTTGATCAGCGCCTGCGGGTTCGACTGGTCGACTTGCGCGTGAGCTGCGCTGCCGAACGAGAACAGCGCCGCGAAAACGGGGATCAGGAACAGTTTTTTCATCATAGTGACCTGCATGAAGAGTCGATGCGAAGGTTGGAGCCGGTAGCTTACGCGCAAGTTCGCGTGCGCTACCGACTGAATCGTTTCCGGCTGTAACGAATGTAAGTTGGTCAGTGCAGCTTGATGCTCGGGAAACGTCCCGCCCGGTGCGGGCGGCGTCATCTGCATTGCCGGCACGTTCGTCGCGCTGGCCGGGTTCGGTGCTTCGGCACTGCCCGACGCCGGTACGGCAACGGCCGCGCCCGATGCGCCGGCCGGTGCCGTCGCGCCGCCGACTGCAGCCGCGCCCGCCGTTCCGGCCGCGCCGGCTGCCGCCGGTGCCGCGCCGTCGTCCGGCAAGTCGTACTTCGGCAGCGCATCGTTGCTCGACGCCGTCGAGGCCTCGCCGCGCGCGTTGTCGATCAGCATCTGGCGGCGCTGCAGGTACGCATTGCGCACGAACGAATACTTGTCGAGCGCCGCGGCATCCAGCACGTCGCCCGCGCCGAGCAGGTTCGCACGCGTGTTGACGAGGTTCACGCCGAACAGGCCCCAGCTCAGGCCGTCCGGCTTCACGTAGGTGAGCGGATTGCCCACGTAGTCGACGCCGAGGCCTGCCGTGTCGCGCAGCGTGCTCGGGCCGAGCAGCGGCAGCACGAGATACGGGCCCGACGGCATGCCGTAGCGGCCCATCGTGATCCCGAAATCGGCCGTGTGCTTCGGCAGTTTCGCAATCGTCGCGACGTCGAACAGGCCGCCGACGCCGAACACCGTGTTGATCACGACGCGCATGATGTCGCCGACGCCGTCCGCGATTCGCAACTGCACGATGTTGTTCGCGGCGATGTAGACGTCGCCGATGTTCGAGAAGAAGTTCGTCACGCTGTCGCGCACCGGCTGCGGCACCACGTACTGGTAGCCCTTCGCGACCGGTTTCAGCGCGTACGTGTCGACCGTGTCGTTGAACTTGTACATCGACCGGTTGAAGCCTTCGAGCGGATCGCCCTTGGTCGGCGTCTGCACGGTCGCGCAACCGCTCAACGCGGCGACTGCCGCCACCGCGAGCGCGGCGTGCCTGATGCGGATCGTCTGCATGGTCATTCCCTCTTGTCTTTCTCTCGTGTGGTTATTGGGCAGCCGAGCCAGACACCGCGGAGGCCGGCACCGCGACCGGCGCGGGTGCCGCCGGCGCGGCCGAGGCCCCGGATGCCGGCTTCGCGCCGCCCGCGTCGGCTGCCTTGCTGTACAGGAACTGGCCGATCAGGTTCTCGAGCACGATCGCCGACTGCGTCATCGTGATCGTATCGCCCGCCTTCAGCATTTCGGTGTCGCCGCCCGGATCGAGGCCGATGTACTGCTCGCCGAGCAGGCCCGACGTCAGGATCTTCGCCGACGAATCCTTCGGGAACGGATACTGACCGTCGATATCGATCGTCACCAGCGCCTGATAGGTGTTGGTGTCGAAGCCGACCGACTTCACGCGGCCGACCACGACGCCCGCGCTCTTCACGGCGGCGCGCGGCTTCAGTCCGCCGATGTTGTCGAATTTCATCCTCACCGAGTAGGTCGGCTGAAACGACAGCGAGCTCATGTTGCCGACCTTGAGCGCCAGGAATAGCACCGCAAGGAAGCCCACCACCACGAACAGGCCGACCCAGAAGTCGAGAGCAGTCTTTTTCATCGTCATCCCAAAATTTGGCTTGGCTGAGGCTTAGCTGAACATCAGCGCGGTCAGCAGGAAATCGAGGCCGAGTACGGCGAGCGACGCGAACACGACCGTCTTGGTCGTCGCGCGCGACACGCCCTCGGGCGTGGGCTTCGCTTCATACCCCTGAAACAGTGCAATGAAGGTCACGGCGAACCCGAACACGATGCTCTTGATCACGCCGTTGCCGACGTCGGCCCACACCTCGACCCCGCCCTGCATCTGCGACCAGAACGCGCCCGGATCGACGCCGATCAGCACGACACCGACGAAATAGCCGCCGAGCACGCCGACCGCGTTGAAGATCGCGGCGAGCAGCGGCATCGCGATGATGCCGGCCCACATGCGCGGCGCGATCACCGTCTTGATCGGATCGACTGCCATCATCTCGAGCGCCGTGAGCTGCTCGCCGGCCTTCATCAGGCCGATCTCGGCGGTGAGCGACGTGCCGGCGCGGCCCGCGAACAGCAGCGCGGTCACGACCGGGCCGAGCTCGCGCACCAGCGACAGCGCGACCAGCAGGCCGAGCGCCTGCTCGGACCCGTAGCGATTCAGCGTGTAATAGCCCTGCAAGCCGAGCACGAAGCCGACGAACAGGCCCGACACGGCAATGATCACGAACGAATAGTTGCCGAGAAAGTGGATCTGCTTGGTGACCAGCCGCGGCCGGCGCAGCAACGGGAAGAATTCCAGCACGAGGCGCACGAACAGCCGCGTGCCGTAGCCCGCGCGCTCGAGGCCGCCAATGACGTAACGTCCGATCGCGCTGATCATGCGCGCCCTCCGCCGAGCCCGAAATCCGCAGCCAGCGGCGGGCTCGTGTAATGAAATTTGAACGGGCCGTCCGGCGCGCCGTCGATGAACTGGCGCACGCTCGGGTCGGTCGACGCACGCAGCTCGTCGGGCGTCCCCTGCGCGAGCACGCCACCATTGGCCAGAAAATACACGTAGTCGGCGATCGCGAACGATTCCGGCACGTCGTGCGTGACGAGGATCGACGTCGCGCCGAGTGCCTCGTTCAGCGTGCGGATCAGGTTCGCCGTGATGCCGAGCGAGATCGGATCGAGGCCCGCGAACGGTTCGTCGTACATGATGAGCTGCGGGTCGAGCGCGATCGCGCGCGCGAGCGCGATGCGGCGCGCCATCCCGCCTGACACCTCGGACGGCATCAGATCACGCGCGCCGCGCAGACCGACCGCGTTGAGCTTCATCAGCACCAGGTCGCGGATCAGGTCTTCGGGCAGGTCGGTGTGTTCGCGCAACGCGAACGCGACGTTCTCGAACACCGACATGTCGGTGAACAGCGCGCCGAACTGGAACAGCATGCCCATCTTGCGGCGCAGCGCGTACAGGCCGTCGCGCGTCTGCGCGCCGACGTCGGCGCCGTCGAACAGCACCTGGCCGCGGCGTGCGCGCACCAGTCCGCCGATCAGGCGCAGCACGGTCGTCTTGCCGCAACCCGACCCGCCCATGACGGCGACGACCTGGCCGCGCCCGAAGCGCATGTTCAGGTTCGACAGGACGAGGCGGTCGCCATAGCCAAAGTCGACGTCGCGAAGTTCCAGCAGAGTCTCGGTAGGAGTGGGGCTCACGGAGCTGACAGTCCTTTTACGCAGAACGCCGAATTATAGGGCCTGCATTGGAATGATGTCGTGACGCCGTTCCGGGCCCTGCGGTCAATGATTGTCAAATTGTCGGGCAAAACATTGCTGCAACGCAACAATCGCCGCCCGATAATCGTCTGCGCCCGTGACCGCACTGACCACCGCGACGCTGCCGACGCCCGTCGCCAGCACGTCCGGCAACGCGTCGAGCCCGACGCCGCCGATCGCGACGAGCGGCGCGCGCGCGCCCGCGAAGCGCGCATAGCGGGCAATCCGCGCGAGGCCCTGTGGCGGCGCCGCGACGGCCTTGGTCGCGGTCGTGTACACGGGGCCGAGCGCCAGATAGCTCGGGCGCTCGTGCAACGCGCGCAACATCTCGTAATAACCATGGCTCGACAGTCCGAGCCGCAGGCCCGCGCGCGCGATCGCGGCCAGATCGGCCGTTTCGAGGTCCTCCTGACCCAGATGTACGCCGTACGCGCCCTCTTCTATCGCGATTTGCCAGTGATCGTTGATGAACACGCGTGCATCGGGATAGCGGCGCCCTGCCGCGACCGCACGTGCGACTTCCCGGCGCAACGCGTCCGGGTTCGCGCCTTTCACGCGCAGCTGCACGGTTCGCGCGCCGCACTCGAGCACGCGTTCGACCCATTCGGCGTCGGGGACGACCGGATAGAGGCCGAGTTGCTTGGGGCACGGCGGGAATGCGGGCTCGGGTGCCGCGGCCAGGCCGGCGACGCGCGGGTACCGCGCGGCATCGATCGGCCACGCATCGGCCCCGCGCGTTTCGTCGCCGTCGCGCCACGCCAGCGCGAGCACGAGCGCGTCGATCGGCGCGAAACCGCAATCGAGGAACGCCGCGAGCGCCGCGATCCAGTCGTCGGCGAGCGGATGCGCGGCTTCCAGCGCGTAGCGCGCGCCTGCGGCGTGCAGCACCGCGCCGTGCTCGCCGAACTCGATCGCGACCGCGTCCGACGACGCGGGGCGCGATGCGGCCGACGCGCGCGCCTGCGCGGCACGATCGCCGGCCGACACGATCAGCACGTCGCCTTGGGCCGGCACGTCGGGCGCCGCGACGCACAGCCGCCACGCCGTCGTGCCGGTCGGCCAGTCGCCCAGGCGGGCGCGAATCCGCTCGGCCGCTTCGGCCAGCTCGTCGGCCGGCGGCCAGAAGGCATCGGCGAAGCGCGCACTCATGCGCCGCCCCCGTCCTGGTGCCAGAACGGCATCCCGACGACCGGCGTGCTCGCGTGCGCGGTCTCGCGCGCATCCATCGGCCCGGCGAGATAGGCCGCACGGCCGGCCTCGACGCCTTGCGCGAACGCACGCGCCATGATTTCCGGATGCGTGGCCTGCGACACGGCCGTGTTCAGCAGCACGCCGTCGAAACCCCACTCCATCACCTGGCACGCGTGCGACGGCACGCCGAGCCCGGCGTCGACGATCAGCGGCACGTCCGGCAGCCGCTCGCGCAGCACGCGCAGCCCGTACGGATTCACGACGCCCTTGCCGGTGCCGATCGGCGCGCCCCACGGCATCAGGGCCTCGCAGCCGACGTCAAGCAGACGCCGGCCGATCACGAGATCCTCGGTGCAGTACGGCAGCACCTTGAAGCCGTCCTTGACCAGTTGCGCGGCCGCCTCGATCAGCCCGATCGGGTCGGGCTGCAGCGTGTAGTCGTCGCCGATCAGTTCGAGCTTGATCCAGTCGGTATCGAAAACCTCGCGCGCCATGTGCGCGGTCGTCACCGCCTCGGCGACGGTCTGGCAGCCGGCCGTGTTCGGCAGCAGCGGCACCGAGTGACGCTTGAGCAGATCGAAAAAGCCGGCCTCTGCGGTGCCGCCGGTCATCTGGCGGCGCAGCGCGACCGTCACCATCCCGGGGCGCGACGCGGCGATCGAATCGGACAGCGACTGCAGCGACGGGTAGCGCGACGTGCCGAGCAACACGCGGCTTGCGAAGGTTTCGCCGTACAGCGTCAGCGCGTCGGCGGAAGTGAGGGACGTCATGTCGTTTTCCTGGAAGAGCAGAGGGCGAACCGGCGGCGCTCAGCCGCCCGCGACGGGGTGCACGACGTCGAGCTTGTCGCCCGTCGCGAGCGCGCGCGCCGCATGCTGCGTGCGCGCGACGAAATTGCCGTTCAGCGCAACCGCGTACGGCGGACGCGCGCCGTACGCGGCGAGCGCGTCGGCCACCGTTGCGCCGTCGGGCAGGGTCAGCGTCTGTTGGTTGATCTGGATATCCATGAGTCTTGGTCGAATTCGGTCGGCGGCGCGCATCAGGCCGGCTGGCGCGCGTCGTCGCGGTGATGGAGGAGCGTCGGCCAGCGCGCGGCATCGCGCCACGCGGCGAACGCGTCGGCATCGGCGAACGCGCCGCCGAGCGCGGCTTGCGCGAACGCGACCGCCGCATGCGCGACTTCCGGCGCGATCATGAAGCCATGCCGGTACAGGCCGTTGACGGCCAGCGTCGTCGCGCCGTCCCAGATCACCGCCGGGCGGTGATCTGGCAGCGTCGGGCGGCATTGCGCGTTCAGCTCGAGAATGCGCGCCTCGCCGAACGCCGGGTGCACGGAAAACGCCGCGCTCAGCAGTTCGAGCGCCGAGCGCACGCTGACGGGCGACATGTCCTCGCCCTCCACTTCGGTCGCGCCGATCACGTACAGGTCGTCCTGTTTCGGCGCGATGTACAGCGGATAGCGCGGATGCAGCAGCCGCACGGGCCGCGTGAGCCCGATGCCTGGTGCGCACACGCGCGCGACTTCGCCGCGGATGCCCCGCAGCGCGGAAAGCGCGGATTTCGCGCCGAGCCCGCGGCAATCGATCGTGAAATGCGCGTCGGGCCGGTTCGCGTCGTCGATCGTCGCGTGCCAGTGCAACTCGACGCCGCGTTGCGCGAGGCCCGCCGCGAGTGCGCGCAGCGCCTGCCGGTTGTCGAGCTGCCCTTCGCGCGGCAGCATCAGGCCGCGCGCGAAGCGCCCCGCGAGCGCGGGCTCGGCCGCGTCGACCTGCGCGCCGGCCAGCGCGACGAAGCCACCGTCGAACAGTTCGGCCGGCGCGTTCGCGCGCACGCGCCGCTCGAACAGCGGCGCCTCGGCGCGATCCGCTTGATGCCAGACGACGAGCGTGCCGTGCTGCTGGAAGAACACCGGTTCGGGCAGTTCCGCGAGCCATTGCGGCCAGCGCGCGAGCGATGCCGCGCCGAGCTCGGTGATCAGCAGCTCGGCGCTGGCCGCCTCGGCGAGCGGCGCGAGCATCGCGGCCGCGATCCACGCGGCCGACTGCTCGCCGTCCGGGCCGCCGCGCTCGTACAGCGCGACGCGATGCCCGTCGCCCGCAAGCCGCCACGCGATCAGACGGCCGACGAGGCCGCCGCCGAGTACCGCGAAATCGGGCCGGGAAGCATGGAGGTTCATCGCGCGCCCTCCCCGCGAACAGCGCTATCGCGTGCGACGAACGTCGACGCGCATGCACCGTCCCGTGCGGACGCACGCGACAGCGGATCGGGAACAGCACAAAAGACTGAAGATTGAGCGGTCATCATTCCTTCCGTAACGCGCGACGCGCGTACCCAAAAGGACGAAACCGGCAGCAAAGGCCGGCCGGGCGGGACTCGGGCGCTGACCATGTGGGATGGCAGCCAGCGCGGCCCGGCGGGATCAGAAACTTCCCTCGCCGGTATTACCCGGATCGGGTGCGAAGGGTCTTTCTCAGCCTCGCCGCGTCGCCCGGAACTGTCCGTCGGCCGCGCTCGAAGCACCCCTGTTTCGTCGTCGGCCATTAGACCATAAAAGCGGAAAGCGCCGCAAACTGTCCCCTTGCGGCAAATTCGCCGTCGCGCCGCGCCGCTCTGGCACAATGCCCGCAGGCCGGCCGCGCGAGCGGCCGGTTGCCGCGTCACCGCCGGCCTTAAGTGCCGTTTAAGACGCGCGGGCCACCATCCGGACGCCCGCCGTCAGTCGGCACCTCGTCCCGGCATGCCGTATCGCGGCGCGCGTCCGGCTCCGCCCGGCCCGCGCGCCGGCTACTCATCAGGAAGCACATGACCCAATCGATCGATCCCGTCCGCTCCGTCTCCGACGCGCCGCAGGACGAGCGCCCGGTATCCGCGTGGAGCCTCATCAAGCCCTACTGGGTGTCGTCCGAATGGAAAATCGCGTGGGGGCTGCTGGTCACGATCATCGCAATCAACCTTTGCGTGGTCTGGATCAATGTCAAGCTGAACAAGTGGAACGCGCAGTTCTACAACGCGCTGCAGTCGAAGGACGTCCACGACTTCCCGAACCTGCTGATGCAGTTCTCCGCGCTCGCATTCGGCTTCATCATCCTCGCGGTGTACGGCCGCTACCTGCGCCAGATGCTCGGGTTCCGCTGGCGCCAGTGGCTCACCGACCGCTTTCTCGGCCAGTGGCTCGGCGATCGTGCGTTCTACCGGATCGAACGCGACCGCCTCGCCGACAACCCCGACCAGCGGATCACCGACGACCTCCAGTCGTTCGCGACGACGACGCTCGCGCTGTCGCTCGACCTGCTGTCGACGGTCGTCACGCTCGTGTCGTTCATCACCATCCTGTGGTCGCTCGCCGGCGCGCTGACGTTCTCGCTCGGCGCGACGCCGATCACGATCCCCGGCTACATGGTGTGGGCGGCCGCGCTGTACGCGGTGGTCGGCTCGCTGATCATCCAGAAGGTCGGCCACCCGCTCGTGTCGATCAACTACCAGCAGCAGCGCGTCGAGGCCGACTTCCGCTTCGGGCTGATCCGCGTGCGCGAGAACGCCGAGCAGATCGCGTTCTACGACGGCGAGAAAACCGAGACCGTCAATGCGCAGAACCTGTTCACGCGCATTCGCGACAACTGGTGGCGCGTGATGAAGTACACGAAGCGCCTTACGTTCGTGCTGAGCTTCTACGGGCAGATCGCGATCATCTTCCCGCTCGTCGTCGCGGCGCCGCGCTATTTCGCGGGCGCGTTCTCGTTCGGCGTGTTGATGCAGATCTCGTCGGCGTTCGGCACCGTCAGCGATTCGTTCTCCTGGTTCATCAACAGTTACTCGACCCTCGTCGAATGGCGCGCCACCGTCAACCGTCTGCGTGAGTTCAAGCGCGTGATGGGCACGTCGCACCTGAAGGAAAGCATGTCGCCCGCGACCGAGCACGGCGGCATCAACCTGCATTACGTCGATGCCGCGAAGCTGTCGACGTCGTCGCTGAAGCTCGCGCTGCCGAACGGCAACGCGCTCGCGAACATCGGCAACGTGACGATCGAACCCGGCTCGCGCTGGCTCGTCGTCGGCAAGTCGGGTTCCGGCAAGAGCACGTTCATGCGCGCGCTGGCGGGCCTCTGGCCGTTCGGCGACGGCGCGATCGATGCGCCGGTCGGCGCGCGGATGATGTTCGTGCCGCAAACCAGCTACTTGCCGATCGGCACGCTGAAGGCCGCGCTCACCTATCCGGCCGCGCCCGACGCGTTCACCGACGACGCGTGCCGCGACGCGCTGCGTGCGTGCCACCTGGAAGACTACGTCGGGCGCCTCGACGAGACCGCCCACTGGACGCGCGTGCTGTCGCCGGGCGAACAGCAGCGTCTGGCCGGCGCACGCGTGCTGCTGCACAAGCCGGACTTCCTGTTCCTCGACGAAGCGACGAGCGCGCTCGACGCCGACAATGAAGCGCGGCTCTATCATCTGTTCGCCGAACGGCTGCCGAAGGCCGCGATCGTCAGCATCGCGCACCGCGAGGCGCTGGCCGCGTTCCACGTCGGCACGATCAACGTCGAACGCGTGAACGAGAGCGACAAGGTCGCCGCTTAACCGCAAAAAAGGCCGGCGCATACCGCGCCGGCCTTCACTTCCTCGTCCTCCCCGCCTTCCAGCTTTCCCGCTACGCCGGCGCGACCGGCGCCGACACGATCGGCACATGCGACACGCCGTCGTGCGACAGCCTGCTTTCAAACAGCGTCAGCGCGACGAAACGCAGCGCGACCGGCCGCCCGGTCGCACCGCCGTGCGCAGGCTGCCCGTCCGCGTCGCGCGGCAACCGCGCAAGTGTGACGTGCGGCCTGAACGGCCGGCCGTCGGCCGGCACGCCCAGTTCGTGCAGCAGCGCGGACACGTCGGCATTCAGCGCCGCACAGGCGGGATCGGGCGCCAGCTCCGCGACGATCAGCCTCGCGCGCGGCAGGCTCGGCCACCACGCGATTCGCTCGACCAGCTGCAACGGCAGCGCATGCCCGGCCGCGAGTGCCGGCAGGCGCGCGGCCAGCGCATTGCACCGCTCCCGTTCGATTGCACCGATGAACGAGAGCGTCACGTGCAATTGAGCCGGCATCGTGCGCCGCGCGCCGCGGGTGACCGGCAACGCGTGCAGTGCATCGCGCGATGCCGCATCGGGCACCAGCGCGACGAATGCACGGAGCCGGTCGCCGTTCATGACTCGCGCACCGCCACGCGCGCTTCGACCACCGCGCCCTCCGAAGCCGGACGCTGAGGCAGCGGACCGTGCTCGCCCCACACGTCGGCGGGCAGCACGCTTGCAAGCTCGGGAATCGTGTTGCGCGTAAACACCGGATCGGCGACGCCTTCCGCGCGCTGGCGGCGATAGTCGCGCCACGCGGCATGCGCATATTTGCCGAGCGCGAGGATCGCGACCAGGTTGATGATCGCCATCAGCCCCATGCTCGTATCGGCCATCGCCCATACGAGCGGCAGTTGCCCGACGCTGCCGAACATCACCATCCCGAGCACCGCGACGCGGAACAGCGGCAGCACGCCGCGCCGCTTCGTGATGAAGTCGACGTTGCCTTCCGCGTACGCGTAATTGCCGATCACCGACGAGTACGCGAAGAAGAAGATCGCGACGGCCATGTAGATGCCGCCCCAGTCGCCGACGTGGCTCGCGATCGCGCGCTGCGTGAGCGCCGCGCCCTCCATGCCGGTGCCGAGTTCGTACTGGCCCGACAGCAGGATCACGAACGCGGTCGCGCTGCAGATCACGATCGTGTCGACGAACACGCCGAGCATCTGGATCAGCCCCTGCACGACCGGATGCCGCACGCTCGCGGTCGCGGCCGCGTTCGGTGCGCTGCCCATGCCGGCCTCATTCGAGAACAATCCGCGCTTCACACCCATCGCGACCGCCTGGCTGACTGCATAGCCGGTCAGGCCGCCCGCCGCCTGCTCGAGCCCGAACGCGCTCTTCACGATCAGCGCGATCACGCCCGGCACCAGCGCGACGTGCGTCGCGACCGCGTAGACCGCCAGAGCGAGGTAGCCGATCGCCATCACCGGCACGATCACCTGCGCGACCGACGCGATGCGGCGAATCCCGCCGAAGATGAGCGGCGCGGTGAGCAGCACGAGGCCGAGGCCGACCGTTTCGCGGCTCAAGCCGAACGACGTATGGAACGCGTCGGCGATCGCATTGGCCTGCACCGCGTTGAACACGAAGCCGAACGCGAGGATCAGCGACAGCGAGAACAGCACGCCGAAGCCGCGCGAGCGCAGGCCCGTCTGGATGTAGTACGCGGGGCCGCCGCGATAGCTGCCGTCCGCGTGCGACACCTTGAAGATCTGCGCGAGCGTCGCCTCGACGAACGCCGACGACATCCCGACGAGCGCCGTCATCCACATCCAGAAGATCGCGCCCGGCCCGCCGACCGTCAGCGCGACCGCCACACCGGCGATGTTGCCGGTGCCCACGCGGCTCGCGAGGCCGGTCGCGAACGCCTGGAATGACGAGATGCTGCCCGGCTCGCCCTTGCTGCCGACCAGTTTGATGCTGAGGAACAGCGCCTTCAGCTGGATCATCCGGAACCGCAGCGTGAACCACGCGCCCACGCCGAGCAGCAGCGCGATCAGCACGTAGTTCCACAGCACACCGTTGACGGCGTCGATCAGCCCTTGTACGAATGCTTCCATTCAGAGTCCTTGCAAATGGGGTCAGTCAAATGCGGCGGCCACGCGAACGCGGCCAGCGGGCGATGATATGACAGTTTCCAAGGAACATTACAAAATGAAAGTATTCGGGATCGCGGAAAATCAACGTCCGATGTGATCAGGTTAGGCGACGCTTCGGGGAGGTGCGGGGGATGCGACGGGGCGGGCGGCGCGGCGAGTGCATGCCCGGGGCTTGCGTGATGCCCCGGATCCTTGCTCTTTGTCACACGGTGCGCCAGGCTCGGCGAGCAACGATCCCGAGCGGAAATGCCGTAGCGGGCGAATCGCGATCTTTGACACCCGAAAACAGTCGCAATAGTGAATCGCCAAACAGAAATGGCGATAAAAAACGAAACTATGATTTAAGCAGCTTTCCCTACCCATTAATCACGACTACCCCTCTAGAAACGCCCAATCCCGAAAAATAGAAATAAACCAGGCGAATCCGATGCAGTTTATTGCGATACCGGTTGATTACCGTTAAAGAATTCACCCGTCGACGACGCGCATGCGTCTGAGTCGGTCGGCGCGGGTCGCCGCGGGGATCCTCTGCCCGCGGCGCCCGCAAACAATTCTTATGCTCGTAGCGATTGCGGCGCTCTTTCGGCGACTGCCTGGAAGGCATGAACCGGCGTCCATTGTTGTGCTTGGGTGCCGTTGTACGGGAATGCCCAGACGAGGTTGTTGGCCTGCCGACTATCGTAATGATCGTCGATCACGAGGCCGGTGTTGGCGAGTGACGTGATGTAACCGGGGCGAATGGAGATGCTCCACCGCTGCGAAGGCGCTCCCGTGAACGGGCGCAGGACCAGCGGGGTTTCGGCGGCGACCTTGCCGTCCGCGAAATCGACCGCCAGCTTGCCTCCGCCGTTCAAATCGCTGAAATCCAGAATGATGAAACCATGGGTGGGATCGTAGTCCCACAGGGTCTGCACATTCGGGTCGGTGAAGTAGCGAAGTTGCACCGGGGCATTCGGGCCGATCACGCTGCCGTCGGTATTGTTCTGGGCAACACCGAGGACGCGCGTCGGATCCTGCGCAAACTGAAACGACATCGATATATACGCCATGATTTTCTCCAAAGGGTGTGAAAACCAGACCGTTCAATATGCCCGAATTAATCGGACAAAAATCACTATAGGTGGCAGCAGACCCCGATTCAACGTCTATTTCGAGATAAATATCGATATTTTTGTTTTTATGAATAGTCGATTTAATTGACGCCGAATAAATTGTTGCCTGCTCACGGAAAATCCCCGCCAACCCAGTCGTCTCAGGCTCGCGCCCCATAAAAAAACCGGGCGCCCTTTCGGACGCCCGGTTTTCTTCGAAACCCGCTCGCGCGCTTCAGCTTAGCGCGGCAGTTCCGAATGCCCCATCAGGTACGCGTCGACCGAGCGCGCGCACTGGCGGCCTTCGCGGATCGCCCAGACGACGAGCGACTGGCCGCGGCGCATGTCGCCAGCTGCGAACACCTTGTCGACCGACGTGTAGTACGAGCGATCGCCTTCGGTCGCCGCACGCGCATTGCCGCGCGCATCCTTCGCGACGCCGAACGCGTCGAGCACGGGCGCTGCCGGCTGCGTGAAGCCCATCGCGAGCAGCACCAGGTCGGCCTTCATCTCGAACTCGGAGCCCGGCACTTCCTGCATCTTGCCGTCCTTCCACTCGACGCGCACCGCGATCAGCTTCTCGACCTTGCCGTTCTTGCCTTCGAGACGCTTCGTCGCGACCGCCCAGTCACGCTCGCAGCCTTCCTCGTGCGACGACGACGTGCGCAGCTTGATCGGCCAGTACGGCCACACGAGCGGCTTGTTTTCCTCTTCCGGCGGCTGCGGCAGCAGCTCGAACTGCGTGACCTGCTTCGCGCCGTGACGGTTCGACGTGCCGACGCAGTCCGAACCGGTATCGCCGCCGCCGATCACGATAACGTGCTTGCCCTTCGCGAGCAGCTGGTCGGTGAGCTTGTCGCCCGCGTTCACACGGTTCTGCTGCGGCAGGAAGTCCATCGCGAAATGCACGCCGGCCAGCTCGCGGCCCGGCACCGGCAGGTCACGCGGCGTTTCCGAACCGCCCGCGATCACGACCGCGTCGAACTCTTCCTTCAGCGTGTCCGGCGAGATGGTTTCCTTCGCGAGGCTGCCGATCGATTCAGGCAGCGGATCCTTGCCGATGAACACGCTGGTGCGGAACGTCACGCCTTCCGCTTCCATCTGGCGCATGCGGCGGTCGATCAGCCACTTCTCGAGCTTGAAGTCGGGAATCCCGTAACGCAGCAGGCCGCCGATCCGGTCGTTCTTCTCGAACACCGTCACGTCGTGGCCGGCGCGCGCGAGCTGCTGCGCGGCCGCGAGGCCCGCGGGGCCGGAACCGACGACCGCGACCTTCTTGCCCGTCTTGTGCTCGGCCGGCAGCGGCTTCACCCAACCTTCCGCCCAGGCCTTGTCGATGATCGCGTGCTCGATCGACTTGATGCCGACCGGGTCGTTGTTGATCCCGAGCGTGCACGCTGCTTCGCACGGCGCCGGGCAGATGCGGCCCGTGAATTCCGGGAAGTTGTTGGTCGAGTGCAGGACTTCGATCGCCTGCTGCCAGTCCTGGCGGTAAACGAGATCGTTGAAGTCCGGAATGATGTTGTTGACCGGGCAGCCGTTGTTGCAGAACGGGATGCCGCAATCCATGCAGCGCGCGCCCTGAACCTTCGCATCCGCGTCGGTCAGTGCCGCGACGAATTCCTTGTAGTGCTTCACGCGCGTGAGCGGTGCTTCGTACGCCTCGTGGCGGCGTTCGAACTCCAGAAAACCGGTTGCCTTGCCCATAAGGTGCTCTTCTGTTCGGTGTATCGGGTGGGGGAGCCGCGCGCGGCAATCATGCGCGCGCGGCATTCGCTATGTCGTTCGTCGCTCAGGCGGCCAGCACTTCCTTCGCCGCCTTCTTCGCACCGATCTCGCCCAGCGCGCGCTTGTATTCGTGCGGGAACACCTTCACGAACTGGCGGCGCGCCGCGTCCCAGTTTTCCAGCAGCGACTTCGCGCGCGGCGAACCCGTGAACTGGAAATGACGCTCGACGAGCCCCTTGAGCAGCGCTTCGTCCGTCGTGCCCGCATGCCAGAGCGCGCGGTCGACCGTGCGCTCCTGCTCGGCCTGCTGCAGCACCGGCTCGAGCGCGACCATCGACTTGTTGCACTTCGCCGCGAACGTGCCTTCCGGATCGTAGATGTACGCGAGGCCGCCCGACATGCCGGCCGCGAAGTTGCGCCCCGTCTCGCCGAGCACGACGACCGTACCGCCCGTCATGTATTCGCAGCCGTGGTCGCCCGTGCCTTCGACGACCGCCGTCGCGCCCGAGTTGCGCACGCAGAAGCGCTCGCCCGCCACGCCGCGGAAGAAGGCCTCGCCTTCGATCGCGCCGTACATCACCGTATTGCCGCAGATGATGTTTTCCTCGGACTTGCCGCGGAAGTCGTTGGTCGGTCGGATGATGATCCGGCCGCCCGACAGGCCCTTGCCGACGTAGTCGTTGCCGTCGCCGACGAGGTCGAGCGTCACGCCCTTCGCGAGGAACGCGCCGAAGCTCTGGCCGGCCGTGCCCTTCAGCTGGATGTGCACCGCGTCGTCGGCCAGGCCGTCATGGCCGTGCTTCTTCGCGATCACGCCCGACAGCATCGCGCCGACCGTGCGGTTCACGTTGCGCACCGGCTGGATGAACGACACATGCTCGCCGTTCTCGATCGCGGCCTTCGCCTTCTCGATCAGCACGTGGTCGAGCGCGCGCTCGAGGCCGTGGTCCTGCACGTCGACGTGACGCGGCGCGACGTCCTCGCACTCTTCCGGCTGGTAGAACACGCGCGAGAAGTCGAGGCCCTTCGCCTTCCAGTGCTCGATGCCCTTGCGCGTATCGAGCAGGTCGGCGCGACCGATCAGGTCGTCGAACTTCGCGATGCCGAGCTGCGCCATGATCTCGCGCACTTCCTCGGCGACGAAGAAGAAGTAGTTCACGACGTGCTCGGGCTGGCCCTTGAACTTCGCACGCAGCACCGGATCCTGCGTCGCGACGCCGACCGGGCACGTGTTCAGGTGGCACTTGCGCATCATGATGCAGCCTTCGACGACGAGCGGCGCCGTCGCGAAGCCGAATTCGTCAGCGCCGAGCAGCGCGCCGATCACGACGTCGCGGCCCGTCTTCATCTGGCCGTCGGCCTGCACGCGGATGCGGCCGCGCAGGCGGTTCAGCACCAGCGTCTGCTGCGTTTCGGCGAGGCCGAGTTCCCACGGCGTGCCCGCATGCTTGACCGACGACAGCGGCGATGCGCCCGTGCCGCCGTCATGGCCGGCGATCACGACGTGATCGGCCTTCGCCTTCGCGACACCGGCCGCGACCGTGCCGACGCCCACTTCCGACACCAGCTTCACCGAGATGCTCGAGCTCGGGTTCACGTTCTTCAGGTCGTGGATCAGCTGCGCCAGATCCTCGATCGAGTAGATGTCGTGGTGCGGCGGCGGCGAGATCAGGCCGACACCCGGCACCGAGTAACGCAGCTTGCCGATGTATTCGGACACCTTGTGGCCCGGCAGCTGGCCGCCTTCGCCCGGCTTCGCGCCCTGCGCCATCTTGATCTGGATCTGGTCGGCCGACGCGAGGTACTCGGCGGTGACGCCGAAGCGGCCCGACGCGACCTGCTTGATCTTCGAGCGCAGCGAATCGCCGTCCTTCAGCGGAATGTCGCTGACGATCTCGTCGCCGATGACCGACTTCAGCGTCTCGCCCGACTTGATCGGAATGCCGCGCAGTTCGTTGCGATAGCGCTTCTCGTCCTCGCCGCCTTCGCCGGTGTTCGACTTGCCGCCGATCCGGTTCATCGCGATCGCGAGCGTCGCGTGCGCTTCGGTGCTGATCGAACCGAGCGACATCGCGCCGGTCGCGAAGCGCTTGACGATGTCCTTCGCCGGCTCGACGTTTTCGATCGGGATCGCCTTGGTCGGCTCGACCTTGAACTCGAACAGGCCGCGGAACGTCATGTGCCGCTTGGTCTGGTCGTTGATCAGGTGCGCGTATTCCTTGTACGTCTGGTACGAGTTGCTGCGCGTCGCGTGCTGGAGCTTCGCGATCGAATCCGGCGTCCACATGTGGTCTTCGCCGCGCACGCGGTATGCGTACTCGCCGCCCGCGTCGAGCATGTCGCGCAGGACCGGGTTGTCGCCGAACGCGTCGCGGTGCAGGCGGATCGCTTCTTCCGCGACTTCGAACAGGCCGATGCCGCCGACCTTCGACGCCGTGCCCTTGAAGTACTTCTCGACGAGGTCGCTCGACAGGCCGAGCGCTTCGAAGATCTGCGCGCCCGTGTACGACATGTACGTCGAGATGCCCATCTTCGACATCACCTTCTGCAGGCCCTTGCCGACCGCCTTCGTGAAGTTGTAGACGGCCTTCTCCGGCGACAGGTCGCCCGGCAGGCCTTCGGCCATCTTCGCGAGCGTTTCCATCGCGAGGTACGGGTGCACGGCTTCCGCGCCGTAGCCCGCGAGCAGCGCGAAGTGGTGCGTCTCACGTGCCGAGCCCGTCTCGACGACGAGGCCCGTGCTCGTGCGCAGCCCTTGCTGGACGAGGTGCGTGTGGATCGCCGACGTGGCGAGCAGCGCCGGAATCGCAACATGCTCGGCGTCCGTCTTGCGGTCCGACACGATCAGCATGTTGTAGCCCGACTTCACCGCGTCGACGGCTTCCGCGCACAGCGACGCGAGGCGCGCCTCGATGCCTTCCTTGCCCCAGGCCACCGGATAGCAGATGTTCAGCTCGTATGCGCTGAACTTGCCGCCCGTGTACTGGTCGATCGCGCGGATCTTCGCGATGTCCTTGAAGTCGAGCACCGGCTGCGACACTTCGAGACGCATCGGCGGGTTGATGTTGTTCGTGTCGAGCAGGTTCGGCTTCGGGCCGATGAACGACACGAGCGACATGACCATGTTCTCGCGGATCGGGTCGATCGGCGGGTTCGTGACCTGCGCGAACAGCTGCTTGAAGTAGTGATAGAGCGTCTTGTTCTTGTTCGACATCACCGCGAGCGGCGAGTCGTTGCCCATCGAGCCGACGGCCTCTTCACCCTGCTGCGCCATCGGCGCCATCAGGAACTTGAGGTCTTCCTGCGTATAGCCGAACGCCTGCTGGCGGTCGAGCAGCGCGGCGCCCTGCGTGCGGCCGGCCGCGACGTCCTCGGCCTTCGGCTCGATCTCGTCGAGCTTGATGCGCACGGCGTCGATCCAGCTCTTGTACGGCTTAGCGTTCGCGAGGTTGTCTTTCAGTTCCTTGTCGTCGATGATGCGGCCGTGTTCCATGTCGATCAGGAACATCTTGCCCGGCTGCAGGCGCCACTTCTTGACGATCTTCGATTCGGGGATCTGCAGCGTGCCGGCTTCCGACGCCATGATGACGAGGTCGTCGTCCGTGACGATGTAACGCGCCGGGCGCAGGCCGTTGCGGTCGAGCGTCGCGCCGATCTGGCGGCCGTCCGTGAACGCGATCGCGGCGGGACCGTCCCACGGCTCCATCATCGCGGCGTGGTATTCGTAGAACGCGCGGCGGTTCTCGTCCATCAGCGTGTGCTGTTCCCACGCTTCCGGGATCATCATCATCACCGCGTGCACGAGCGGATAGCCCGCCATCACGAGCAGTTCGAGACAGTTGTCGAACGAAGCCGTATCCGACTGGCCCGGATAGATCAGCGGCCAGAGCTTCGGCAGGTCGTCGCCGAGCACGTGCGACGCGATCGCGCCGGTACGCGCGTTCAGCCAGTTCACGTTGCCCTTCACGGTGTTGATCTCGCCGTTGTGCGCGATCATCCGGTACGGGTGAGCCAGCTCCCACGCCGGGAACGTGTTGGTCGAGAAGCGCTGGTGCACGAGCGCGAGCGCCGACACGACGCGCGAGTCCTGCAGGTCGCGGTAGTACACGCCGACCTGGCCCGCCAGCAGCAGCCCCTTGTAGACGACCGTGCGCGCCGACATCGACGGCACGAAGTATTCCTTGCCGTGCTTGAGCTTCAGCGCCTGGATACGGTGGCTCGCGGTCTTGCGGATCACGTAGAGCTTCCGCTCGAGCGCGTCCGTCACCATGATGTCCTTGCCGCGGCCGATGAAGATCTGGCGGATCAGCGGCTCGCTCGCCTTGACCGTCGGCGAGATCGGCATCGCGTGGTCGACCGGCACGTCGCGCCATCCGAGCACGACCTGACCCTCAGCCCGCACCGTCCGCTCGAGCTCCTGCTCGCATGCGAGACGCGACGCGTTCTCCTTCGGCAGGAAGATCATCCCGACCCCATATTCACCGGCCGGCGGCAGCGTCACGCCCTGCTTCGACATTTCCTCGCGATAGAACGCGTCCGGAATCTGGATCAGGATGCCGGCGCCGTCGCCCATCAGCGGATCGGCACCGACCGCGCCGCGGTGATCGAGGTTCTCGAGGATCTTCAGACCCTGCTGAATGATCTCGTGGCTCTTCTTGCCCTTGATGTGAGCGACGAAGCCGACGCCGCAGGCGTCGTGTTCGTTTTGCGGGTCGTACAGACCTTGTGCGGCGGGCACCGCGGCGAGCGGCTGCTGGTGGTCGTTCATGGGGACACCGTCGTAAAGGGGCCTCGAGGGCCGTTGAACCATTTTGTGTTGCCGTCGATCCCGCTCCCGACGGGAGACGGCACGGCCGACAGTGGTTGGGCGAGCTTCACCCGGGCCACCGGAATTCGGAATATACGCGACGAATCAAAGGAATAGCAACAAAAACCGCTTGATCGAACCCCAATTAAACGCATGTTCAGATCTGGTGCAGTTTTATTGGGGCCGTATCGTATTGGTGCAAAAAGAAGCGGCGCCCGCGGCGCCGCCTCGTGATCCGCCTTTCCCGCGTTACTGCTGGATCGGCGGGGTGTTTTCACGCACCTTTCTGGGGCGTCCGCGCGGCAGCGGCGATACGCGGCGGTTCGCGGTACGCGCCGCCCATTCGCGGTAGTTCTCGCCGCCGAGCACCCAGCCCTTCAGCGTCGCCTGCTGCAGCTGATCGGCCTGCCGCTCGTCGAGCGGCTGCTCGCACAGCTCCTTGTACGCGCGCTGACGGTCGAACGGCGTGTTGCCGAGCGCCCAGTAGAGCGGATGGTCGGTGATCAGGCTGTCGACGGTGAGCCCGACGTGATGCCGGTAGCTCGACCACCGATAGGCCTCGGGCGTCGCGACCAGCTGCGAGCGCACCGGGCTCATCTCGACCACGCGGCTCGCGAGGAGGAAATACCGTTCGCCTTCGATCACCGTCGCGCGATAGCGGCCTTCCCACAAGGTGCCGCGACGCGAATAACGTCGGTTGAAATGCGCGACGTAGCGGCGGCCGACCGCCTGCATCGCCTTCGGCAGGCTCGCCTCGTCGCTGGGCGTCACGAGGAGCTGCACCTGGCGCGGAAGCAGCACGTAGGCATGCACCGAGAGGTGATGATCGCGTGCCGCGGCCTTCAGGCAATCGATGAAGAGTTCGTAGTCCTGGTCGTCGACGAACGCAGGTTGCTGATCCAGGCCGCGCAGTATCACGTGCTGCGGCTGGTCGGGAACGTAGAGTCGTGCTAACCGTGCCATGCTGAATGTCCGTTTGAACGCGTTAGGAAATACCCGAAGGTCCGAAATTGCGCACCTGCGTAGAATGCCTGTCCCGGCGGGGCGCTGAAACGTACGGTCGTACTAATCTTAGGGTGAAAACTCTAACTTACGAGCTTGTTTGGTTTTAAACGCAGTCGTCATAATGAGCACGCCTTAGATCGGAGGAGACACAATGAAACGAAAACTGGCCATTACGGGGGCTGCAGCGCTCGCATTCACGTTTGCGGGCGGTACGGCACAAGCACAATCCGCAGGTGATTTCTACGTCAGCACCGGCTGGTTCCACCTTTCGCCGCAGGACAGCAGCGACCCGCTGTTCGTCTACGGCGTTGGCGGCACGCCCATCAACCAATCGATTCCCAACACCGGCGCAGGCATCAGCGACGCCGATACGCTTGGGCTCGCAACGGGCTACTTCGTCACCGACCATATCTCCACCGAGCTCGTTATGGGGATACCGCCGAAGTTCGACATCACCGGCAAGGGTCAGTTCGAAAGATTCGGCGTACTCGGCCGTGCGTACCAGTGGAGCCCTGCCGTATTGCTTCGCTACCACTTCAACGACGCCAACGCGAAGTTCCGCCCGTATGTCGGCATCGGCGCAACGTACATCTGGTTCACCGGCGCGAAGATCACGAACAGCAGCTTCGAGAACGGCGTGCTCGGCGGCCCGACCAGCGCCACGACCAGCAACCAGTGGGCGCCCGTCTTCAACGCCGGCTTCACGTACAACTTCACGAAACACTGGTTCGCGGGCCTGTCGCTCTCGTACATCCCCGTCAGCGTGACCGCGACCTTCACGACGGCTCGCCGGACGCCGGTCGGCACCCTGACGGAAACGTCGAAGGCCCACATCTCGCTGAACCCGATCGTCACGTACCTGAACGTCGGCTACCGTTTCTAAGCGTAGTCGAATATTTGGGGAATGGTTAATCCTGCTGCAATTTGTAGCGGATTTTTCGTGACGTAACGTCTCCTCGATGCAAAACGCCCCGGCGGAAATCCCGCCGGGGCGTCGTTTTTTTGTCTCAGGGTCTTCCCGCATCCACCACTGCGCGGGACGGGTCGCTACGCAATGTCGTCCAGTGCATCGGGGCCGATCAGGTCGATCCGGTCCGTGCAGACCGCATCGACGCCCCAGCGCACGAGTTCGCGCGCCCGGGCGAGGTCGTTGACCGTGTAGACCAGGATGCGCAGCCCGGCCGCCTTGATCGCGCGCACGAGCGGTTCGTCGAGTTCCTTGTGGTTTGCATGCAACGATACGCAGCCGAGCGCGCCGACGACCTGCGCGTGCCAGTCGTCCGGCACCGCCTCGTACAGCATCCCGCGCGGCAGCGCCGGGGCGCTCGCACGCGCCTGTTGCAGCGCGTCGAACGAGAACGACGACAGCAGCGGCGGTACGGCCGCGCCGTGCCAGTACGCGGCCGCATCGACGGCCACCCGCTGCCCCGTGTCGCGCTCGCGGCCCGGGCACGGCTTGATCTCGACGTTCGCCGCCATCCCGCGCGCGATGCAGCGCGCCGCCGCCGCCTCGAGCGTCGGCATCCGCTCGCCCGCGAACCGCGCGTCGAACCAGGCGCCGGCGTCGAGCGCGGCCAGCGCCGCATAGCGCATGCCCGCCGCCGGCCCGCTGCCGTTCGACGTGCGGTCGACCGTGTCGTCGTGCAGCAGGAAACTCACGTCGTCGGCGGACAGCTTCGCGTCGAACTCGACCATCCGGTGACCGCGCCGCGCACCTTCGTCGAACGCGGCGAGCGTGTTCTCCGGCGCGAGCGTGCCGCCGCCGCGATGGGCGACGACGCGCGGATAGGGCCAATCGGTACGGGAAGTCATCGTGCGCCTCGCAGCAGGTCCGTCAGGGTCAGCCGGCACGCTGGCCGGTCTCGGGATCGAAGAAATGCAGCCGGTGCGCGGGCAGCGCGGCACCCAGCGCCGTGCCGCGCGCGGGACGATCCGCGTGCGGCAGCCGCACCGCGACGTCGTGGTTGCCCCAGCGGCCGTGCGCGAGGTTGTCCGCGCCGAGCAGCTCGCACGAGTCGACCGGCAGCGATGCCTGCGCGACGCCCGGCTGCGGCGTCATGTGCTCCGGCCGCACGCCGAGCACCCAGTCGCGCCCGGTGGCGATCGTGGTGCCGATGCCGGGCGCGCCGGCGACCGGCAGCGCCGGACCGCCGCCCGCGACCGTGAACGTCGCGCCATCCTCCGACAGCCGGCCGTGCATCAGGTTCATCGCCGGCGAGCCGATGAAGCCCGCGACGAACACCGTCGCCGGCTTCTCGTACACGTCGACCGGCGCGCCGATCTGCTCCGCATAGCCACGGTTCATCACGATCACGCGCTGCGCGAGCGTCATCGCTTCGATCTGGTCGTGCGTCACGTACACGCTCGTCGTCGCGAGCCGCGCATGCAGCCGCTGGATCTCGAGCCGCATCTGCACGCGCAGCTTCGCGTCGAGGTTCGACAGCGGCTCGTCGAACAGGAACACCGACGGCTCGCGCACGATCGCACGCCCCATCGCGACGCGCTGCCGCTGGCCGCCCGACAGTTCGCGCGGCCGCCGCGCGAGCAGCGGCTCGAGTTCGAGGATCTTCGCGGCCGCGGCCACCCGCGAGTCGATCGTCGCGCGCTCGATGCCGCGGATCTTCAGCCCGTAGCCCATGTTCTGCGCGACCGTCATGTGCGGATACAGCGCATAGTTCTGGAACACCATCGCGATGTCGCGATCCTTCGGCTCCAGCACGTTGACGACGCGATCGCCGATCGCGATCTCGCCGTCCGTCACCGTCTCGAGCCCCGCGATCATCCGCAGCAGCGTCGACTTGCCGCAGCCCGACGGGCCGACCAGCACGATGAATTCGCCGTCGGCGATCTCCACGTCGATGCCGTGCAGCACGTGCTGCTTGCCGTCGTAGGATTTCCTGACGCCCTTCAAGCTCAGCGCAGCCATACTTGGTCCTTCTCCCGGTTGCCGTCCGTGGTTCATTTCTCGGAATCGACGAGGCCGCGCACGAACCAGCGCTGCATCGCCAGCACGACGACGAGCGGCGGAATCATCGCCAGCAGCGTCGCCGCCATTACGTATTGCCATTCGGTCGCGGCGTCACCGCTCGCGATCATCGTCTTGATGCCCACCACCGCCGTCGACAGCGACGCTTCCGTCGTGATCAGGATCGGCCACAGATACTGGTTCCAGCCGTAGATGAACGTGATCACGAACAGCGCCGCGATGCTCGTCTTCGACAGCGGCAGCACGACGTCCCGGAAAAAGCGCAGCGGCCCCGCACCGTCGATGCGCGCGGCGTCCATCAGCTCGTCGGGCAGCGTCATGAAAAACTGGCGGAACAGGAACGTCGCGGTCGCCGATGCGATCAGCGGCAGCGAGAGCCCGGCGTAGGTGTTCGTCAGGTTCAGCGTCGACACGACCTGCACGGTCGGGAATATCCGCACCTCGACGGGCAGCATCAGCGTGATGAAGATCAGCCAGAACGCCGTGTTGCGGAAGGGGAAGCGGAAATAGACGATCGCATACGCGGACAGGATCGACACCGCGATCTTGCCGACCGCGATGCCGAGCGCCATCACGAAGCTGTTGATGAGCAGCCGGCCGAACGGCGCCGTCGTGCCGCCGCTGCCGTGCCCCCAGATGTAGGCGATGTTCTCCAGCAGGTGCGTGCTCGGCACCAGCGACAGCGGGATCGTGAACACTTCCTGCGCGTTCATGGTCGCCGCGCAGAACGCGACGTACACCGGGAACACGATCAGCACGACGCCCGCGATCAGCACCGCGTGGCAGAACAGGTCGAAGCCCTTGCGATTTTCGATCATGCGTATTGCACCCTGCGTTCGACGAAACGGAACTGGATCACCGTCAGGCCGACGACGATGATCATCAGCACGACCGACTGCGCGCCCGAGCTGCCGATGTCGAGGCCCTGGAAGCCCTCCGTGAAGATCTTGTAGATCAGCGTCTTGGTGCTTTGCGCGGGGCCGCCCGCGGTGGCCGCGTCGATCACCGGGAACGTGTCGAAGAACGCATAGACGAGGTTCACGACCAGCAGGAAGAAGCTCGTGGGCGACAGCAGCGGCAGCACGATGTGGAAGAAGCGCCGCACCGGCCCGGCACCGTCGATCGCCGCCGCCTCGATCAGCGAGCGCGGGATCGCCTGCAACCCCGCGTAGAAGAACAGGAAGTTGTAGCTCACCTGCTTCCACACCGACGCGAGCACGACGAGGAACATCGCCTGGCCGCCGTTCAGCGCGTGATTCCACACGATGCCGCCCTTCGCGAGCGCATAGGTGACGAGCCCGATGCTCGGGTTGAACAGGAACGCCCACAGCACGGCCGCGATCGTCGGCGCGACCGCGTACGGCCAGATCAGCAGCGTGCGGTACACGCGCGCGCCGCGGATCACGCGGTCGGCGCAGGCGGCGAGCAACAGCGACACGACGAGCCCGCTGACCGTGACGAGCGAGCTGAACACCAGCGTCGTGCGGAACGAGTCGAGGTACAGCGGATCGGCGAACAGGCGCGCGAAGTTCGCGAAGCCGACGAATTCGCTCGACGTGCCGAACGCGTCCTGCATCTGCGTGGACTGCCACAGCGCGACGCCGGCCGGCCACAGAAAGAATACGGCGGTGATCGCGAGTTGCGGCGCGATCAGCAGGTACGGCAGCAGGCTCGCGCCGAAACGGGAACGGGATTGCATCGCGGGCATCCGGTCAGGCGAAACGGGAAAGGAACCGCGCCGCCGGCCGCGCGCGTCGCATATGCGACGCGGCGACCGGCGACACGCACGCGATGCGGGATCAGCCGCCCGACTTCTCGAAGCGGCGCAGCAGTTCGTCGCCGCGCGAGGCCGCCGAATCGAGCGCGTCCTTCGGCGACTTCTTCTGCGCCCAGACCTGCTCCAGTTCCTCGTCGACGACCGTGCGGATCTGCGGCATGTTGCCGAGGCGCAGCCCCTTCGTGTAAGGCAGCGGCGGCTTGTTCATCATCTGCTTGATCGCGGTTTCCGCGCTCGGGTTCTTCGCATAGAAGCCCTGCTGGCGCGTGAGGTCGTACGCAGCCGTCGTGACCGGCAGGTAGCCCGTTTCCTGGTGCCACTTGGCGGCGATCGGCGGCGAGGCCAGGAACGCGAGGAATTTCGCGACGCCCTTGTAGGTCGCCGGATCCTTGCCGGCCAGCACCCACAGGCTCGCGCCGCCGATGATCGCGTTCTGCGGCGCACCCTTCACGTTCGCGTCGTACGGCATCATGCCGGTGCCGTAGCTGAACTTCGCGAACTTCTGCACGTTCGCGAGCGCGCCCGACGACGTCGTCAGGATCCCGCAGTCGCCGCTGTAGAACTTCGCGGACGCTTCGTCCTTGCGGCCCGCATACGTGAACGTGCCGTCCTTCTGCATCTGCTGCAGGAAAGAGATGTGCGCGATCTGCTGCGGCTTGTTGAATTCGAGCGCCGCGTCGGTGCCGTCGAAGCCGTTGTTGCGGCTCGCGAACGGCAGCGCATGCCACGCGCTGTAGTTTTCGAGCTGGATCCAGCCTTGCCAGCCGGTCGTGAAGCCACACGCCATCCCGGACTTGCGCAGCTTCTCCGCGTCGGCCTGCACGTCGGCCCACGTCTTCGGCGGCTGGTTCGGATCGAGCCCGGCCTTCTTGAACGCATCCTTGTTGTAGTACAGCACCGGCGTCGAGCTGTTGAACGGCATCGACACGAGATGGCCCGTCTTCGCGTCGCTGTAGTAGCTCGCGATGGTCGGCACGAACGCCTTTTCGTCGAGCGGCACGCCGGCCTGCTTGAACACGTCGTAGACGGGCACGACGGCCTTCTTCGCCTGCATCATCGTCGCGGTGCCGACTTCATAGACCTGGAGGATCGCCGGCGCATTGCCGCTGCGATAGGCGGCGATGCCCGCCGCGAGCGCCTGATCGTAGGTGCCCTTGAAGACCGGCACGATCTTGTAGTCGCCCTGCGATGCATTGAACTGCGCGGCGAGCTCGTTCACGCGCTCGCCGAGCGCCGACTCCATCGCATGCCAGAACTGGATCTCCGTCACGGCGAACGCCGCATGCTGCATACCGAACATGAGCGCGCCGCCCAGCGCGATCGAGCGAACCACGGTCCCCGCAGGCTTCTTCTTCATCGACCTCTCTCCTATGAAAACGTTACCAACAGCGTGTGCAACATTTCCGTCGCCATTGAACCGGCGAAGTCTAGTGATCGTTTGTGACAGTCAGTTGTCGTTGATGACGAACAGGCGCTGATATTCCTTCAGCGCGAAGCGGTCGGTCATGCCGGCGATGTAGTGCGCGACGAGGCGCGGCTGCTGCGCTTCGTCGTCCGACTGGTACGGCGGCGGCAGCAGGCGCGGATCGTCGATGAACGCGTCGAACAGCCCGGTGACGACGCGCTGCGCCTTGTTCGCCATGCGCATCACCTTGTAGTGGCGATACAGGTTCTTGAACAGGAAGCGCTTGAGGGCCGCCGCCTGCGCGGCGATCGCCTCGCTGTGCGCGACGAGCTGCGGCGCGGCGCGCACGTCGTCGAGCGACGCGGGCGCGACACGCGCGAGATTGCGCGTGGTCTCGTCGATCAGGTCGACGATCAGCGTGTTGATGATGCGGCGCACCGTCTCGTGGACGAGGCGGCGGCCTTCCAGATGCGGGAATTCGGCGAGCGCGGCGTCGTAGTGGCGCTGCCACAGCTCGACTTCGGCGAGCTGCTCGATCGTGATCAGGCCGGAGCGCAGGCCGTCGTCGACGTCGTGGTTGTTGTACGCGATTTCGTCCGCGATGTTCGCGAGCTGCGCTTCCAGCGACGGCTGGCGCCCTTGCAGGAAGCGCTCGCCGAGCGCGCCGAGCTTGCGCGCGTTCTCGCGCGAGCAGTGCTTGAGGATGCCTTCGCGCGTCTCGAAGCACAGGTTCAGACCGTTGAACGCGCCGTAATGCTCCTCGAGTTCATCGACCACGGCCAGGCTCTGCAGGTTGTGCTCGAAGCCGCCGTGCTCGCGCATGCACGCGTTCAGCGCATCCTGCCCGGCGTGGCCGAACGGCGTATGACCGAGATCGTGCGCGAGCGAGATCGCTTCGACGAGATCCTCGTTGAGCCGCAGGTTGCGCGCGACCGAACGCGCGATCTGCGCAACTTCGAGGCTGTGCGTGAGGCGGGTGCGGAACAGGTCGCCTTCGTGATTGACGAAGACCTGCGTCTTGTATTCGAGCCGGCGGAACGCGGTCGAATGAACGATACGGTCGCGGTCGCGCTGGAATTCGGTGCGCGCCGCCGGCGGTGTTTCCTGATGGCGGCGGCCGCGCGACTGCGACGCGTGGGCGGCATACGGAGCGAGATGGGCTTCCAGCGCCGCCAGCGTCGGCGGCTCGGCCGGCGCCGCGACGGATGCGCGGCCGGCTTTGGACGGTTTGCTGCTGGATGTCTCGCTCACGTCTCCTCCATGTCAGGGGCGCCGGGGCATCCGGGGCACCGTTACCGGGTTGTCTGCGCCAGGGTGGCGAACACGACTTCGTCGGGCGCCTGGGTGATCAGCGTATCGCCGAATCGCTTCAGCAGGATGAACTTGATCGCGCCAGCTTCGGCTTTTTTGTCGACGCGCATCAGCTCCATGTAGCGCGCATCGCCGAGTGCCGGCCCGCGGACCGGCAGGTGCGCGGCGGCGATCACCGCATCGAGCCGCTGCCGCGACGCTTCGTCGAGGAGGCCGAGCCGCACCGACAGGTCGCCCGCCATCACCATCCCGCAGCCGACCGCTTCGCCGTGCAGCCACTCGCCGTAGCCGAGCCCGGCCTCGATCGCATGGCCGAACGTATGGCCGAAATTCAGGATCGCGCGCAGCCCGCCTTCGCGTTCATCGGCCGCGACCACGCTCGCCTTGATCTCGCACGAGCGCTTCACCGCATGCGCGAGCGCGGCCGGCTCGCGGCGGTTAAGCGCATCGACGTTCGCCTCGATCCAGTCGAAGAATGCCGCATCGGCGATCGCGCCCGTCTTGATGACCTCGGCCACGCCGGCCGCCAGCTCGCGATCGGGCAGCGTGGTCAGCGCGCCGATATCGGCGATCACGGCCTGCGGCTGGTAGAACGCGCCGATCATGTTCTTGCCGAGCGGGTGGTTGATGCCCGTCTTGCCGCCGACCGACGAATCGACCTGCGACAGCAGCGTCGTCGGCACCTGGATGAACGGCACGCCGCGCATATAGCACGCGGCGGCGAAACCGGTCATGTCGCCGATCACGCCGCCGCCGAGTGCGACGAGTGTCGTCTTGCGGTCGGCGCGCTCGGTCAGCAGGCCGTCGAAGATCAGGTTCAGCGTTTCCCAGTTCTTGTAGGCCTCGCCGTCCGGCAGCACGACCGTCGAGACGCGCTTGCCGAGCGGCGCGAGCGCCGCGCGCAGCGCATCGCCGTAGAGCGGATCGACCGTCGTGTTCGTGACGATCGTGATCGACGAACCGGTGATGTGAGGAGCGAACAGCTCGGTGCGGCCGATCAGGCCGGCACCAATGTGAATCGGGTAGGCGCGGTCGCCCAGATCGACGTTGACGGTAATCATGCTTGTAGCGGCTTGGCGACGACGCCTGCCAGTTCGAGTTGCATCAGCACCATGTTGACGAGGCCGTTGACCGACGGACGGCCGGTCTCGATGATGAAGTCCGCGCATTCGCGGTAAAGCGGGTCGCGTACTTCGTAGAGCGCTTCGAGACGCGCCTTCGGATCGTCGGTCTGCAACAGCGGGCGGTTCTTGTCCTTGCGCGTGCGCAGCCACAGATCGTGCGGATTGGCGCGCAAATAGATGACGATGCCGCTGCCTTTCAGGCAATCGCGATTTTCGGGGCGCAGCACCGCGCCGCCGCCCGTCGCGAGCACGATGTTCTCGCGCTGCGTCAGATCGGCGATCACCTGCGATTCGCGGTCGCGAAACCCGGCCTCGCCCTCCATCTCGAAGATCACCGGAATGCGCGCACCCGTTCGGGCCTCGATTTCGTGGTCGGAGTCGAAGAACGTCCTGTCGAGCCGGCGCGCGACCGCACGGCCCACGGTGGTCTTACCCGCTCCCATAAGGCCGACGAAAAATACGTTTGCGTGTGGGTCCCGCGCTTGCAACGGCTTCCTCTGCTTGAATCTTGCTGGTGTGTGGCGCAGCTTACTGGCAAAGCGGCTGCCTTGTCGAGCCTGCACCACCGGCTTCCGGCCCCGCTTTTCCCGCATCCGCGTCGCCCGCGCCGGCCGTTTCGCAACGCGCGCCGACGACCGTTGGCGTGATGAAGACGACCAATTCGTTACGCTGGTCGCGCCGCGCACGGTGCCGGAAAAGCGCGCCCAGAACCGGTATTTTGCCCAAGAGCGGCACCCGCGTCACATCGTCCCGGTTCAACTGCTCGTAAATCCCGCCGATGGCGACCGTTCCGCCGTCCTCGACCTCGACACGCGTCTGGACGTGCTTCGTATGAATCGCCGGGCCGGCGGCCGTCGGCTCGCCGATGCTGTCCTTCGTCACGTCCAGGTCGAGCACGACGCGCCCGTCGGGCGTGATCTGCGGCTCGACCTCGAGCTTCAGCGTCGCTCGGCGGAACTGCACGCCGCTCACGCCGTTGCCGACTTTCGCCTGGTACGGCAGCTCCGACCCCTGTTCGACGATCGCCTTCACGCGATCGGCCGTCACCACGCGCGGGCTGGAAACGATCTGGCCCCGGCCCTGCGCCTCGAGCGCGCTCAATTCGATGTCGAGCACGCGGCTGAGGGGCGCTGCGAACAACGTGAAGCCGGCCGTCGCCGCCTCGAAGCCGCCGAGCGGTCGCGCGGCCAGGTCGAGCGCGTTGCGCGTGTCCGTCGCGGACGCCGCCCCCTCGGCTACGGGGGCCCGCCCTTGGGCGCGCAGCGCGACGCGAGCCCCGAGGTTGCGCGAGAACCCCTGTTCGCCCTCGACGATGCGCGCCTCGATCCTGACCTGCCGCGACGGCCGGTCGATCGCGTCGATCAGGCCCGCGATCTGCTCGATGCGCGGCGCCAGGTCGGTGACGAACAACAAGTTCATGCGCGGATCGGCCGCCGCGGCGCCGCGTTTCGATAGCAGGCGCTGGCCGGTCGCCCCCGCCAGCAACCGCTGCACGTCCTGCGCACGTGGGTAATGCAGCGCGAAGGTTCGGCTCGCGAGCGGCTCCAGCTCGGCCGCACGTGCGTGCGTTTCGAAGCGCTCGCGCTCCCGCGCGGCGAGTTCGGCCGCCGGAGTGACCCAGATCACGTTGCCGCGCCGGGACATCGCCAGCCCGTGCGTGTCGAGCAACGTATCGAACGCATCGCGCCAGCGGACATTGTTCAGACGTAATGTCACGGTACCGCGCACCTGCTCGCCGACGATGATGTTCAGCCCGGTGAATCGCGCGAGCGCGTCGAATGCGGCCGCGAGCCCGGCGCCCTGCAGATTCAGCGAGATTCGACGCGCGTCGTCCGCATCGCCGGGGTGCCGCGCCGCGGCGTCGCTCATGCGCACCGGCGGAGGCAATGGAATCGGCGGCCCTTCCAGCTGGGGCACCGGTGCCGCAGTGTCCGCCCGAAGTACCGCGTGCGCCGCTTGGTCGAACGGCTGCGGACCATCGTGCGCGGGCGCGTCACCGCCCACGCCGTCCGCGCCATCAGGCGCGCCCTGCGGCAGCGGCGTCTCCTCGGCGTACGCCCGTATCGATCCGATCGGCCAGCCGGCCGGCGGCAAAGGCGGTAGCGCCGCATCCACGGTGGCCACGCTCGATCCAGCCCAGAATGCGATCACGCACCATCCGTACTTCGTCATGAGTGGTCTCCGTCGTCCACGACGAACCGGCGTGCGCCATCGGCCGTCGCGACCGTCACGGCACCGGCATCGACGCTCACCACACGCGACACCCCGAACGCCTCGCCCGGCGCGACGGTCGCGAATGCGCCATCGCCGGCGTCGAACAGCGCGAGCCCGGTGCGTCCGTCGCGAATGGTGCCGGCCAGGCGCGGCGGCGTATCGTCGGCTACCGTCGGCGAACCGGCGTCGCCGAATGGATCGTCGCTCGGCGCACCGGCAAGCACCGCCTCCGCGCCGTCCGGAACGTGGGCCCCCGACAGCGCCGGAAACACGTCGATCGTCATGTCCACCCGCGACGCGGGCGGTTTCCTCTCGATATGCAGCCCCGACGGCACCACCAGCGCGGGGAAACTCGCCAACGCGCCCATCAGGCGCAGCAGTGCCGGAAAACCGCCGTCCGCGACAATCCGTACCGTGCGCCGGCCATCCGGCGCTGCATCGTCAGTGCGCCGCGGTTCGATCGACACAACCCGCAGTCCGCTTCCTCGGACCAGGTCAGCCAGCTCCAGCATCAGCGCGGGCCACCCTGGCGCAGGCGGCGAACTGGCGGCGCGCCCGGCAGGCGTGCCCATATCGCGCCGCGGCGCGGCGGCCGCGAGCAGCCGTTGTGCGTCGGCGGCCCGTATCTGCGCCGTTGCCAGCAACGCGCGACTGCGTGCGAGTCCGCTTCCATCGACGGCACTCATCAGATGAATGCCACCCACCATCACGACCGCGAATGCCAGCGCGCAACCAACGGCGTGCACTGCGGCAGGCGACATCCGCGTCACGCGGCCGAACCACTCGACACCGTCAGGCATGGACCGATGCACGATGGCCGTCATGCGCCGCCTCCCGTTGCCTTCTGTCGCGGCGGCGCGTCGTGCCAGCGCACCTGCACGGAAAAACGGAACGGCGCGGCCGAACCCGGGACCGGCGTGGCCGACGCCGGTGTCAGCGCACCGATGTCGAATCGCCAGTCGCGCTGCTCGGCCGCGATCCGTGCGAGCCACCGCGCGGCCGTCCGGTAACTCGTCGCGCGCGCGTCGAGCTCGGCACCGGACGATGTCGTACGCAATGCGTCGAGCCGAACGGTGTCGTCGCGCACCAGCGCCAGCGTCGCGAGCAGTCCGGCAACGCGCCGGTAAGGCCCGGCAAGGACGACTGCCCGCGCATCGCGTTGCGCGAGATCGGCTGCCGCGCCGGCGGTGCGCCGTGCGGCATCGACCTGCGGTTGCAATTGCCGCAACCGCGCCTCCACTCGCGTGCGCTCGGCATCCACGCGCCATCGCCACGCTGTCGCCGCCCCTGTCCAGACACAGGCCCCGAGTGCGCCGAGCACGATCGCCGCCCCGCATTGCGTGGCACGGCGCCGCCGCAGCGCCTGCGCCAGCCGCTCACGGTACGGCAGCAAATTGAAGCCGCCGAGCGCGGCGTGGCTGGCGGCAGCCCGCCCGAACCCCATATCGACCATCATTCCCACACCCCGCGCAGCGCCAGCCCGATCGCGAGGGCAAACGCCGGACCGCCCGGCGCGCCGGAGGGCTCGCCCGGCAGCCCGTCCCATCCCGTGCAGTCGAACGGCACCACGGCCACCCCGAGCGCATCGCCGATATCGGCGGCCGACGTGCCGCAGCGGCCGATGCAGCGCTCGTCGCCGGCCACGAGCACGCAGCGCACCGGCTCGAATACGCACTGGCGCAATGCGTCAGGCAACGCCGCCTGCACGTCGCCGGACAGCGCGAGCACCGGCGCGGCGATCGCGCCGTCAATCCGCCAGCCGCGCACACCCGTGTCGCTAAACCAGAATGCGGCATACGGGCCGTGTGCGTCAGGCTCGAACTGCGCGGCATAGCGCAACGCGCGCAGTGCGGCAGCTGACTCGCCGTCGACGGCCGTCAGATCGATGCCAGCCTGCGCGGCCACGTCGATCCGCCGCTCGAGCAACGCCTGCGGCGCCACGGCGACCGCAATCTCGCCCGGGCACGCATCGTCGTCCTGCCGCCAGTCGAACGCGAGGTTGTCCGGTGCCAGCCCCGAGATCCGTTCGGCCGCCTGCCGGGCGGCGTCCGCGATGTCGTCGCGTCCGGCCAGATCAAGCGTCGCGGTCTGCATCTCGTCATCGCGCAGCGCCATCACGCCGCGTGCGTCGCAGCACACACCCGCCGCCGACAGCCGCGACACGGCCGCCGCCAACGCACGTGCCACCGCAGCCCAGCGCGCGTCCTCCGGCCCACCCGCCAGTCCGACCGGCTCCCGCTCGAGTCCTTCGACCCGAACATCCGCAGCCCGGCCGCGCCGGCTCAGCACGGCCACCCTCACCTCGTCCGCCCCGACGTCGATGCCCGTCGAACGGTGCCTGCCCGGCGCGAACCGCGCCGCCCATCGTCCTGCCATTCCAGCCTCCCGCGATCGTTGCGGCCCACGCCGCGTTTCCGATGCCTGATTCTGCAAAGCGCCGCGCGCACCCGACAGTCGGCCGGACGGCCAGTCGTGACACAAGCGGCCGCGCGGACGCCATACTGGCGGCACCGCGATCCGCCGCGTTCCGGCCGACGCCCCCCCGCGCCAGGACCGTCTTACCGGGCAGCTATAATCGCGGGACTGTTTTCCGGTATGCCTATGCAATCCACGTCTCCTACGTCCCCGCCTCCCGCGCCCGAGCCGAAGAAGCGATCCTGGTGGCTGAAAGTCCTGATCGGCGTCGCCGCGATGTGCGTGGCCCTCGTCGTGGCCGGCGGCCTCGTGCTCGGCTACGCGCTCGTCGTCGCGTGGCCGAACATGCCGTCGCTCGAAGCGCTGACCGACTATCGTCCGAAGGTACCGTTGCGGATCTACACGTCGGATCACGTGCTGATCGGCGAATTCGGCGAGGAACGCCGCGACATCGTCCATTTCAAGGACGTGCCCGACTCGCTCAAGAAGGCGATCCTCGCGATCGAGGACGCGCGCTTCTACGATCACGGCGGCGTCGACCTCACCGGCATCGCCCGCGCCGGTTTCGTCGCGCTGACGAACGGCCATGCGTCGCAGGGCGCGAGCACGATCACGATGCAGGTCGCGCGCAACTTCTTCCTGTCGAGCGAAAAGACCTACACGCGCAAGATCTACGAGATGCTGCTCGCGTACCGGATCGAGCGCGCGCTGACGAAGGATCAGATTCTCGAGGTCTACATGAATCAGATCTATCTCGGTCAGCGTGCGTATGGCTTCGCGAGCGCGGCGCGGGTCTACTTCGGCAAGGACCTGAAGGACATCACGCTCGCGGAAGCGGCGATGCTCGCGGGGCTGCCGAAGGCGCCGTCCGCGTATAACCCGGTCGTCAATCCGAAGCGCGCGAAGGTGCGCCAGGAATACATCCTGCAGCGGATGCTCGAGCTGAACTTCATCACGCGCGAGCAGTACGACGAAGCCGTCGCGCAGCCGCTCGTCGTCAAGGGCGCGGGCCGCGAGTTCAGCGTGCACGCCGAGTACGTCGCGGAAATGGTCCGGCAGATGATGTACGCGCAGTACCGCGAGGAAACCTATACGCGCGGCTTCAATGTCGTCACGACGATCGACTCCGCCGACCAGCAGGTCGCGTACACGGCGCTGCGCAAGGGCATCATGGATTACGAGCGCCGCCACGGCTATCGCGGGCCGGAAGGCTTCATCGAGCTGCCGGCCGGCGCCGATGACCGCGAGCAGGCGATCGACGACGCGCTGCTCGAGCACCCCGACAACGGCGAACTGGTCGCGGCGGTCGTCACCGCCGCAACCCCGCGGCAGATCACCGTCGCCTTCATCGACGGCAGCAGCGCGACGATCGAAGGCGACAACCTGCGCTTCGCATCGGGCGCGCTGTCAGCCAGCGCGCAGCCGAACCGCCGCATCCGTCCGGGCGCGATCGTCCGGGTCTCGAGGAACGACGCAGGCAAGTGGGCGATCACGCAGTTGCCGCAGGTCGAAGGCGCGTTCATTTCGATCGTCCCGCAGGACGGCGCGATCCGCTCGCTCGTCGGCGGCTTCGACTACAACAAGAACAAGTTCAACCACGTCACGCAGGCGTGGCGGCAACCGGGTTCGTCGTTCAAGCCGTTCATCTACTCGGCGTCGCTCGACAAGGGCCTCGGACCGGCCACGGTGATCAACGACGGCCCGCTGTATTTCAGCGCCGCGGAAACCGGCGGCCAGCCGTGGGAGCCGAAAAACTACGGCGGCGGCTTCGAAGGCCCGATGTCGATGCGCACTGCGCTGCAGCGCTCGCGCAACCTCGTGTCGATCCGGATCCTGAACCACATCGGCACGAAGTACGCGCAGCAGTACATCACGCGCTTCGGCTTCGACGCCGACCGCCATCCGGCCTATCTGCCGATGGCGCTCGGCGCGGGCCAGGTCACGCCGCTGCAGATGGCCGGCGCGTACTCGGTGTTCGCGAACGGCGGCTTCCGCGTGAATCCGTACCTGATCGCCGAAGTGACCGATCCGAATGGCGCGATCGTCGCTCGCGCGCAGCCGCTCATCGCCGAGCAGAACGCGCCGCGCGCAATCGACGCGCGCAACGCGTACGTGATGAACAGTCTGCTGCAGAGCGTCGCGCAGCGCGGCACCGGCGCGCGCACCAACGTGCTGAAGCGCACCGACCTCGCCGGCAAGACCGGTACGACGAACGATTCGCACGACGCATGGTTCGCCGGCTACCAGCACACGCTCGCGGCGATCGCGTGGATCGGCTACGACAACCCGCGCAGCCTCGGCGATCGCGAAACCGGCGGCGGCCTGTCGCTGCCGGTCTGGATCGACTACATGGGCGCGGCGCTGAAGGGCGTGCCGGAGTTCAAGCCGACGATGCCGGACGACGTCCAGGCGCTCGGCAGCGAGCTGTACTTCACCGAGTTCACGCCGGGGCACGGCTTCGTATCGACGGTCGGCGTGCCGCAGGCGCCGGCGGTGCAGAACACCGACGAACCCGTACCGCACGTCGACGAGCAGGAGAAGCAGGACATCATGAACCTGTTCCGCGGCCATTGACCCGCATGGCCCGAGCATGAAAAAAGCGCCCCGCAGGGCGCTTTTTTCTTGTGCTTCGATCCGGCGTATCGGGTGCCGGACGTTACGCGCCGAACGTGATCGGCAGACCGGCCTGCTGCGTCGCGTAGTCGGTGAGCGCCGCGAAGAACTCGGCGCCCGTGCGCGTGTCGCGCCATTCGCCGTCCACGAAACGGTAATGGAATCCGCCCGCCTTCGCGGCGATCCACAGTTCCTTCATCGGCGGCTGGAGATTGATGATGATCTTCGAGCCGTTCTCGAACGTCAGCGTCAGCACGCTGCCGTTGCGCTCCAGATCGATGTCGTGATCGCCATCGTTCGCGGCATCCACGGTACGCTCGACGGCCGCCAGCACGGCCTCGGCACGGGCCAGGTATTCAGTATCGGACATGCTAAACTCTATCGGTTAAATTGTTCAGGGACGATCATGCGAGTCGTTTTCCGGATGAGCGCGATTGTAGCGGCTTTGGCGATACTTGCCGGCTGCGGTCAACGCGGCCCGCTCTATCTGCCCACCGTGCCGCCGTTGCCGGCGAAGCCCATCCAGCAGCAGGACACGCCGCCGTCGGACGTCATGCCGACCGATGAAAACGCGTCGTCCGAGAGCATTCCCGATTCTTCCGGCACGCCGCTCACGCTGTCGCCGGAGCTGTCGAGCGATGCGTCGAGGGCCGCGACGCCCGCATCCGGTCCGGCTGTCGCGCAGTAATCGCACAC
Source organism: Burkholderia sp. AU33545 (assembly GCF_020419685.1). NCBI lineage: Bacteria > Pseudomonadati > Pseudomonadota > Betaproteobacteria > Burkholderiales > Burkholderiaceae > Burkholderia > Burkholderia sp. AU33545. Next base: position 165,634 of record NZ_JAIZRQ010000011.1, read on the forward strand.
CGCCACTCGCGCGGCTCCGTTCGCAACAAAGGCGATGACGTCCCGTCATCGCCTTTTGTTTTTCCAGGCGCGCACGTCATGCACGGATGCGGCGCCAGCCCCATTCAAGCAGCCGCCAGCCGAGCAGCACCGCTACGATCGTCGCGTAGAGCTTCGGCTGTTCGAGATTGTGTTTGCCGGCCCGCATCCACCAGAAATGCAGCACACCGAACAGCGCAATCGCATAGATTGCGCGATGCAGCGTCGCCCAGTGACGGCCGAGCCGGCGCACCATCGCCCGCGGCGACGTCGCGGCCAGCGGAATCAGCAGCACGAACGCGGCGAAGCCGACCGTGATGAACGGACGCTTGCCGACGTCCTTCAGGATCGCGAGCACGTCGAACCACTTGTCGAACCACAGATACGTCGTGAAATGCAGCGTTGCGTAAAAGAACGCGAACAGGCCGATCATCCGACGAAAGCGCAGCAACGCGGGAACACCTGTCACGCGCCGAAGCGGCGTGACGGCGAGCGTGACGCAGAGCATCACCAGCGTCCAGAGGCCCGTCGAACGCGTGATGAACTCGATCGGGTTCGCGCCGAGCCGGTCGGTCAGCCCGAACAGCACCACGCGCGCGAGCGGATAGAGGCCGGCCGCGAAAACCAGCACCTTGGCGGGAGCAAGCCAGCGCGGCGAGGCGTTCCGAACCGTGCCGGCCCCTGCACCACCGGCGGCAGCCGTGCGCATGCCGGACGCGCGCGCGGGCGTCAGCGTCGAAGGAGGGATGTCGTTTCTCACCGGCGCGCTCAGAAGTTCTTTTTCAGATCCATGCCCTGATACATCGACGCGACGAGATCGCCGTAGCCGTTGAACATCAGGGTCTTGCGCTTCGGCGTGAAGAAGCCGTCCTCGCCGATCCGGCGCTCGGTCGCCTGGCTCCAGCGCGGGTGATCGACGTTCGGGTTCACGTTCGAATAGAAACCGTATTCATTCGACGCATACGTGTTCCAGCTCGTCTTCGGCTGCTTGTCGACGAAGCGGATCTTCACCAGCGACTTCGCGCTCTTGAAGCCGTACTTCCACGGCACGACGATCCGCACCGGCGCGCCGTTCTGGTTCGGCAGCACCTGGCCGTACACGCCCATCGTCAGCAGCGTCAGCGGATTCATCGCCTCATCCATCCGCAGCCCTTCCGAGTACGGCCAATCGAGCACCGGCGTCGACAGCCCCGGCATCTGCGACGGATCGGCCAGCGTGATGAACTGCACATATTTCGCGTTGCCGGTCGGCTGTACGCGCTTGATCAGTTCGGACAGCGGCACGCCGATCCACGGAATCACCATCGACCATCCCTCGACGCAACGCAGCCGGTACACGCGCTCCTCGAGCGGCGCGAGCTTCAGCAGTTCATCGAGATCGAACACCTTCGGGTGCAGCACCTCGCCCTCGACGCTCACGCGCCACGGGCGCGGCCGCAGCGTGCCCGCGTTCTGGGCCGGGTCGCTCTTGTCGGTGCCGAATTCGTAGAAGTTGTTGTAGGACGTGATGTCCTTGAACGGCGTCACCTTGTCGGCCGCGACGAACCTCGGATTGGTTTTCGCCGCGAGCTTCGCGGCCCGCGCGTCCGGCGACGCATAGGCCGCGAACGCCGCGCCGCTGCCGCCGAGCAATCCGCCCGCCGCCGCCAGGCCGGCGGCCTGCAAGACACGCCGCCGGTTCTCGAACACCGCGCGCGGCGTAATCTCGCTCGGCGCGATATCACCGCCGGTCAGTACGGTGCGCAAAGGGTGTTTGATCCACATCGTGCTGCTCCTCCTGCATGCGCGGCGCGCACGCTTCATGGGTGTTCGACCCGAGCCGTCCTGCGCCGTTCGACGCCCGGACCGTCCGCCCGTTACAAAAGAAAACCGCCGGGCACGCAGTGCGCCGGCGGTCTTTTGTCGGACCAACGTCGGAAATCTTACAGCTTGCCGTAGCTATGCAGCCCGGACAGGAACATGTTGACGCCGAGGAACGCGAACGTCGTCACGAGCAGGCCCGTGAGCGCCCACCAGGCGGCGACCGCGCCGCGCAGGCCCTTCATCAGGCGCATGTGCAGCCAGGCCGCGTAGTTGAGCCATACGATCAGCGCCCAGGTTTCCTTCGGGTCCCAGCTCCAGTAGCCACCCCATGCTTCGGCGGCCCACAGCGCGCCGAGGATCGTCGCGATCGTGAAGAACGCGAAACCGACCGCGATCGACTTGTACATCACGTCGTCGAGCACCTCGAGCGTCGGCAGACGATCGGCGAGCATGCCGCGCTCCTTCATCAGATACGCGACCGACACCATCGCCGACAGCGCGAAGCTGCCGTAGCCGATGAAGTTCGCCGGGACGTGAATCTTCATCCACCAGCTCTGCAGCGCCGGCACGAGCGGCTGGATCTGCTGCGCGTCGCGCGCGACCGAGTACCACATCAGGAAGCCGACGGCCGCGCTGATGACCAGCAGCACGAACGCGCCGAGCGAGCGCGTGCCGTAGTGGCCTTCGTAATACAGGTAGAGCAGTGCGGTGATCAGGCTGAACAGCACGAAGACTTCATACAGATTCGACACCGGGATATGCCCGACGTCGGCACCGATCAGGTAGGACTCATACCAGCGCACCATCAGGCCGGTGAAACCCATCAGCACCGCGACCCACGTCAGTTTCTGGCCGATCGCGGAGCCCGACTCCGAGCGCGCGAGCAGGCCGATCCAGTAGAAGATCGTCGCGAGCACGAACAGCGCGCTCATCCACAGGATCGCGGACTGGCTCGACAGGAAGTACTTGAGGAAGAACGCCGAATCGGCACGCGCGAGATCGCCCTGGTAGATCTGGATCGACAGCAGCGACAGCACCGCGATCGACGCCATCATCAGCCGCGCGGGCTTCCAGCGCCAGCCGAGCACGACAAGCGCCGGCACCGTGCCGATCATCACCGCCTTGTCGTAGTAATTCATGTGTTCGTTGTAATGCACGAACGCATAGCCTGCGCCGACCACGAGAGCCAGGGCGAACAGCCAGTCGATGATCGACAGGCGGGCGAGGAACGGACGGTCGTCGAACAACGGCGCCGGATTCGAGGCCTGAACCGGCCCCGAACGGGAAGAGGAGACTTGAGTGAGATCCATGATGTTACCGGGTGGAATTCTCGGAATCGGAACCGCCGCCGGCAGGCGGACGGACAGTCGCTGCCGCACCGGCGGGTGCGGCGTCGCGTGGCGTGGCGCGCAAGGCGGCGCCGGCCGCGTCGCGCGTCTGCACGAATTCTTTCTCGAAATCGAAGGTCTTGCGGGCCGTGGACATCGCCATCACCACATCGACGCCCGAACCGGCATCCTTGAGCCAGAACCAGAGGCGCCGCTCGCGCACGTAGAACATCGAGAAGATGCCGGCGACCAACAGCAGGCTGCCAAGATACACCAGATTCTTGCCGGGTGCGCGCGTCAGCTGAAATACCGAAGCTTGCACCTGCTTGAAGGAGTCGAGCTGCAAATAGACCGGCGATCCGTACAAGAAGCTGTCGGATAGCGCATTGATCGCGTTCTGCACGAAGCGGATCGTGTCGGCGCCCTGCTGCGCGGCCGGCTCGCCGGCATGCTCGCGCGCGATCTGCCAGACCTCCCACATCGAACCCTCGAGCATGCGCAGCAGCAGGCTGGCCGCCTTTTCCTGCTCGGCCTTCGGCACCGAGCGGTCGATGAACGTCGCCACCGCCTGGAAGCCGCCGACCGGCTGGCCGTCGGCGCCGCGGCCGATGCTGTCGTCGCTCGCCGCAAAGAGGGTCAGCACCTTGAACGCACTGTCCTGCAGGCGGCCGCGCAGCGACGCTTCGGTCGTCGGCAGCGAACGCTGCGCGAAACGTGCGGCGGCGTCGGCACGCACGGCCGGATCCTCGAGCGCGGCGCGCAGGCGCATCCATTCGCCGATCGAATCCTGGCTATCGGCCGGAATCCGCATGTACCGGAACGGATCGTTCGGGCTCGCGCGCACGCCGGCGAGGAACACGCGCGTGCCGCCCATGTCGACGGGCAGCATGTAGTTGTTGAATTCGCGCGCCTGACCGTCCTTGCCGCGAATCTTGTACTGGACCGACGGGCCGATGTTGTGGAGTTGCATCGGCTTCGACGTCTTCGCGCCCGAACCGAGCCGCTCGTCGAACGCTTCCTTGAGCGACTCCGTCTTCGCGACGCCGCGCACGTCCGGCTTGCCGTTCGCGTCCGCCATGTTCTCGACGTTGATCGCGCGGAAGTCGGAGAATTCGATCGTGTCGCCGTCGCTGCCCGGCATCTGCAGCGGCGCCGTACTGCCGATCGTGCCCTTCACCGCGAAGGTCTTCGCGTTGCCGCCCGTCATCGGGTAGGCCGTCATCTCCATCTGCGAGCCGCCGTCCTGGAAGCTCGACTGGTAGATCGACACGCCCTTGTACGTGAACGGCTTGTTGACCTCGACGCGCGCCGGGATCTTCTGGCCCGTCTCGCGATCGATCACGACGATGTCGCTCGCGAACAGCTTCGGCATCCCGGTCGTGTAGTAGTCGACGATGAACTTGTTGAGCTGGATCGAGAACGGCAGGTCCTGGATCAGCGAGCCGCTCGGCTGGTTCAGGATCGCGGTCGACACGAACTGGCCTTCCGGCACCCACGCGTAGCCGCGGAACGTCGGGTTCGACGCGGACAGCCGGTGGTCGGGCGAAATCTCGCTGATCGTCGCGCTCGTGTTGACCGGGCTCTTGCCGAACAGCCACATCTGGAATTTGATCGGCAGGTTGCTGTCCAGCAGGCCGCCGATACAGATCACGACGATCGCAAGGTGCGCGGAGATGTAGCCCCACTTCGTCAGCGCGCCGCGTTTCGCGGAGATCAGCGTCGCGCCTTCGGTTTCACGCACGACGTGCTTGTAGCCGGCCTTGGTGACGAACGTGGTGAGCGTGGCCGCGACGGTCGCGCGCGTACCGGACGCCGAGTATTCGGCCTTGTGGTGGAAGGCGCGCAGGCTGCCTTCGCGGACCTTGTCCTTCCAGCTCTTCGCGTCGGCGAGCATCTTCGGCGCGTTGCGGATCACGCACAGCGAGATCGACACGACGAGGAAGATCAGGATCAGCATGAACCACCACGCGCTGTACACGTTGTACAGGCCCAGCGAGCGGAAGATGTCCGCCCAGAATGGCCCGAACTGGTTCACGTAGTTCGGATATGGGTCATCCTGGGTCAGGACCGTGCCGACGATGCTCGCGATCGACAGCACCACCAACAGTGCGATCGCGAAGCGCATCGAGCTCAGCAGCTCGACTGCGCGCCTGGACGCACTTTGACCCGACTTCGACTGCAACCCCGACGTGGTAACGCTCATTCAAACTCCGACTAAGGGGAAACAGCCCCCACGCTCACTATGTTCGCTGCCCACCCAAGGGGGGCGGTCAGCACTCTTGGGACGGCCCGGCGAGTGCCGACAAAAAAGGGCGAGGCAACCGCAACGGTGCGGCGCCCCACCCTTTTCTTGTTCTGACGCCGGCCGCCCTTCGGGCGCCCGGTCATTCCATTCGCGACCGTCCGTTCAACGCAGGCCCGCGATGTAATCCGCGACGGCCTTGATCTCGTTGTCCGACAGACGCGATGCGATCTGATGCATCGCCTCGTTGTTGTTGCGCGCGCCGACACCCTGCTGGAATGCGGTCAACTGCGCAACCGTGTAATCGGCCCACTGCCCCGACAGACGCGGGTACTGGACCGGAATCCCCTGTCCCGTCGGCCCGTGGCAGCTCGCGCAGGCGGGCACACCCTTTTCCGCGATGCCGCCGCGATAGATCTTCTGGCCGATCGGCACGGTCGCCGCGTCGCGTGCGGTGCCGAGCTTCGTCGTCTGCGATCCGTAATACGCGGCGACGTTGCGCATGTCGTCCGCGCTCAACGCGCTCGCGAACCCGACCATCACCGGATTGGTCCGCGCCGGCCCCTTCGCGCCCGGCTGGGCCTTGAAGTCGTTCAACTGCTTGACCAGATATTCGGGATGCTGGCCGGCGAGCTTCGGGAAACTGCCCGATGCGCTGTTGCCGTCGGCGCCGTGACACGACGCGCAGACTTGCCCGGCAATCACCTTGCCGCGGTCCAGATCCGGCTTTGCCGCATCCGCCGCGTTTGCCTCCGCTACGAAACCTACGAACCCTGCTGCAACCTGAAGCACCATCAGAGACTTGCACAGTCGATTCATTCGCACACCCTGTTTCGTCTTGTGGGAATTTGAGGTTCTGCAAAAAACGACGTCGACCAGTCTACCGCAGAAGCTGCATAAAAGCGCGAGGCAGGCGCCCGCAACCCTTCGGCAAAACCGGCGTATTGTACAATATCGCGCTGAAAGCTCCCGCGCCTATCGGGGCTACCCCGCCTCCACCAAGCGGCTCGCGCCGCCCCGTCCCTCCGGTTTCCCCCATGGCCTTTTTGCTCCATCAAGCCCGCTTCTACACGACCGTCAACCATCTGCGCGACCTGCCGCCGACGGTACAACCGGAAATCGCGTTCGCCGGCCGCTCGAATGCCGGCAAATCGACGGCGATCAACGTGCTGTGCAACCAGAAGCGGCTCGCGTTCGCGTCGAAGACGCCAGGCCGCACCCAGCACATCAACTACTTCTCCGTCGGCCCGGCCGCCGAGCCCGTCGCGAACCTCGTCGACCTGCCCGGCTACGGTTACGCGGAAGTGCCGGGGGCCGCGAAGGCCCACTGGGAAATGCTTCTGTCGTCCTATCTCGCAACGCGTTCGCAGCTGTGCGGCCTGATCCTGATGATGGATTCGCGGCGCCCGCTGACCGACCTCGATCGCCGGATGCTCGAGTGGTTTGCGCCGACCGGCAAGCCGATCCACACGCTGCTGACGAAGTGCGACAAATTGACGCGCCAGGAAAGCATCAACGCGCTGCGTAACACGCAGAAGGGACTCGACGCGTATCGCGACCAGGGCGTGAAGGGCAAGCTGACCGTCCAGCTGTTCTCGGCGCTGAAGCGCACGGGGCTCGACGAGGCTCATGAACTGATCGAGAGCTGGGTGCGGCCGTCCGTCGCCGACGAAAATAGCGAGCCTGTAGGACAATGAGCGGGCAACGCGCGGCCGGGATCGGCCGGGCGCACCTGACGGCACCTGCGGATTCGGCCGGCTCATAAAAAAACCCGCCGTTGAACGGCGGGTCAAACAGCCTAATCGAATAACGACAGGCACCCGCTCAGGGAGGAGAAGCGGGGAGTTGCACGCGACGCGTGCCGCTCGATCGCTATCATATACCAACGATCTCGAAAATGACCTAAGGGTTCCGTAAGGTCCTTCTTGCCCTGATTTCTGCCAAATCGCCATGAGCTTCCATCCGCTTCATCGTCCGCGCCGGATGCGCCGCGACGACTTCTCCCGGCGCCTGATGCGCGAAAACCGCCTGACCACCGACGACCTGATCTACCCGGTTTTCGTCGTCGAAGGCACCAATGAACGCCAGGCCGTCCCGTCGATGCCCGGCGTCGAGCGCGTATCGGTCGATCTGCTGATGCAGGTCGCCGAGCAGTGCGTCGAACTTGGCGTGCCCGTGCTGTCGCTGTTCCCGGCCATCGAGCCGTCGCTGAAAACGCCCGACGGACGCGAAGCGGCCAATCCGGAAGGCCTGATCCCGCGCGCTGTGCGCGAGCTGAAGAAGCGTTTCCCCGAACTCGGCGTGCTGACCGACGTCGCGCTCGATCCGTACACGAGCCACGGCCAGGACGGCGTGCTCGACGAGAACGGCTACGTGATCAACGACGACACGATCGAGATCCTGGTCGACCAGGCACGCGCGCAGGCAGAAGCCGGCGTCGACATCGTCGCGCCGTCGGACATGATGGACGGCCGCATCGGCGCGGTCCGCGAGATGCTGGAAAGCGACGGCCATATCCATACGCGCATCATGGCCTATTCGGCCAAGTTCGCGTCGGCGTTCTACGGCCCGTTCCGCGATGCGGTCGGCTCGGCGTCCAATCTGGGCAAGGGCAACAAGATGACCTACCAGATGGATCCGGCGAACAGCGACGAAGCGCTGCGCGAAGTGCGCCTCGACATCGACGAAGGCGCCGACATGGTGATGGTCAAGCCCGGGATGCCGTATCTCGACATCGTGCGCCGCGTGAAGGACGAGTTCCGCTTCCCGACCTACGTGTACCAGGTGAGCGGCGAATACGCGATGCTGAAGGCCGCCGCGATGAATGGCTGGCTCGACCACGACAAGGTCGTGCTCGAATCGCTGCTCGCATTCAAGCGCGCGGGCGCCGACGGTGTCCTCACGTACTTCGCGCTCGATGCTGCCCGTCTGCTGAAAGCGCAGCGCTGAGCCGCACGACGGCGAGTATCAGGAAAAACGGCGGGACACTTCATCGGTGTCCCGCCGTTCTGCGTTTGCGGTCCGGTGGGCGCAGCGGGCGCCCATGTGCGGCGGACGCGCGCGCCTTACACCGTCGGCACCGCTGCGCGATCGAGGCTGCGCAGGAACGTCTCGGCCGCCTGATAGCCGACCACGCGGCCGATTTCGTTGCCGTTGCGATCGAAGAAGATGATGCCCGGCGGCCCGAACAGGTTGAAGCGCTTGAGGAGCGCCTGGTCGTCCGGATTGTTCGCGGTGACATCCGCGCGCACCAGGTGAAGCTGCGCGAGCCGCGCCTGCACGCGCGAATCGGTGAACGTCAGATGCTCCATTTCCTTGCAGCTCACGCACCAGTCGGCGTAGAAGTCGAGCATCACGGGCCGGCCCGACGTCTTCAGCAGCGCGTCGAGTTCGCCGCTGGAGCGCACCGACGCGAACGCGGGGCCCACCTGCCCGGCTGCCGACGCATCGCCCGATGCAACCGTGCGCGTCGCGAGTACGGCCAGCGGCTTCACGGGGTCGTTGGAGCCCGCCGCGAGCCCGACGAGCAGCGTCGCGGCCCAGATCGCGAGCGCCGCACCGAGGCCACGACCGAGTCGGCGCCAGATCGACGCGGCGCCGGCATGCGGCGTGAACAGGCCGAGCGCCGCAGCCGCGACGAGCAGCCACAACGCAGCGAGCACCATCTTCAGCCCGCCCGCGAGCACTGGCCACACGATCCACAGCGCGGCCGCGAGCAGCACGATGCCGAAGAACACCTTCACGCCATCCATCCATGCGCCCGCGCGCGGCAGCACCGTGCCGGCACCGACGCCAACGACGAGCAGCGGCACGCCGAGCCCCAGTCCCATTGCGAACAGGGCAGCACCGCCGAGCCACGCATTGCCGGTGTGCGCGATGAACGCGAGCACTGCGAACAGCGGCGCCGTCATGCATGCGCCGACGACCAGCGCCGACAACGCGCCCATCGCCGCGACCGCGACGAAGTGACCGCCCTGCCGCGCGCGCGAAGCTTCGGCCGCGCCGTTCTGCCAGCGCTCGGGCAACGCGATGTCCTTGCCGGAAATCAGCGACACTGCGAATGCCGTGAGCAGCACGCCGAACGCGCCGAGCACCCACGGGTTCTGCAACCACGCGCCAAGGCTCTGGCCGACCAGCGCCGCAGCGATGCCCAGCACCGTATAGACGAGCGCCATGCCGACCACGTACGTCAGCGACAGCGCAAAGCCGCGCGCATGCGTCGCCCGCGTGCCTTGGCCGATGATGATCGCGGACACGATCGGAATCATCGGATACGAACAGGGCAGGAGACTCAGCACCACGCCCGCGACGAAATACAGCGCGACGATCGTGAAGAAGCCGTGCCCCTCGAGCAGCGACTGCGCGAAATCCGCGCTCGTGACCTTGTCGAACCAGTTGCCCGAGGCCGGTGCGCCGTCGGCCGGCGCGGCCGCGCCGAGCGCCGCACCGTCGACCTTCACGACGTGCTCCGCGGGCGGATAGCAGATCCCTTCGTCGGCGCATCCCTGCGACGTCACCGCGAGTTCGAACGGTCCCGCCGCCTGCTTGACCGGCACGTGAATCACGACCTCGTCGCGATAGGTCTCGACTTCTTTTTGGAACGTCTGGTCGAACTTCACGTGACCGGCCGGGAATTGCGGATCGCCGAGCGTCACCTGCCCGCCCTTCACAGCGAACGCGAACCGCTCGCGGTACAGGTAATAGCCATGGGCGACCTTGAAGCGGACGTCCACCTGCCCCGGCGACTCGCTCGCGCTGAACTTGAACGCGACCGACGGATCGAGAAAATCGTCGGCCGCGCGCGCGACCGACACGCCGGCCAGCACGAACATGAACGACAACAGGACTGCGAGGACCCGCAGCGCGCGCACGCGCACGGAAAGCGCCATACCGTTAAACATGAAATAGACGTTGAGTTTCGCTGGTCACCCACTGGCCGTACGCGGCCGAAGCCGTCGCCTGCCACGAGACGACTTCTGGCGTCTCGTAAGGATGATGCGCGAGAATAAATCGCTCCAGTTCGAGCGAGCGCATGGGGCTCGTCTTGAACAGCAACTGGATCTCGTCGGCCGTCTCGACCTTGCCCTGCCAGTGGTAGCGCGACTTGATCGCACCGAGTTCCGACACGCACGCGGCAAGCCGCGCATCGAGCGCGCCGTCGGCGAGCGCTGCAGCCGTCGCCGCATCCGGCACCGTCGTGAGCATCAACACCACCACCATACGCGCCCTCCTGGCTGGTTTTTACCGGCTTGCGCCGCCACGATTCGCCCATCGAGGGCCCGTGCCGACAGTTCCGTATCGTAGCGCAGCCCGCGCGACGCTGCCGGCCGCGGGCTGCGACAATCTTTCGCAGCCCGCGGCACGACAAAAAACAAAAAGGGCCAAGCAATCGCTCGGCCCTTTTCAGATACTGCTGCGTACTGGAAGCTTACTCGGCTTCTTGCACGTTTTCCGTTTCGTCGACTTCCGGACGATCGAGCAGCTCGACCAGTGCCATCGGTGCGTTGTCGCCGACGCGGAAGCCGAACTTCAGCACGCGCAGGTAGCCGCCCGGACGGTTCGCGAAACGCGGACCGAGCACGTCGAACAGCTTCGCCACCGAGTCACGATCGCGCAGGCGGTTGAACGCCAGGCGACGGTTTGCCAGCGACGGCTTCTTGCCGAGCGTGATCAGCGGCTCGACGACTTTACGGAGTTCCTTCGCCTTCGGCAGCGTCGTCTTGATGACTTCGTGCTCGATCAGCGAGTTGGACATGTTACGGAGCATAGCCAGACGGTGGCTGCTCGTGCGGTTCAGTTTCCGCAGACCATGACGATGGCGCATTTCAGTTTCCTTGATTCAAAGTTTTGATCCAGCTCTTCTATCGCACCGCTGGGGTGCACGGGCCGGTAACGAAAAAAGCAAGATGCGGATTTTAAAGGAAAATCCGCATCTTTGCCAACTACAGCAACAACCGGACTTACTTGTCGAGACCAGCCGGCGGCCAGTTTTCGAGCTTCATGCCCAGCGTGAGACCGCGCGAAGCGAGCACTTCCTTGATCTCGTTGAGCGACTTGCGACCGAGGTTCGGCGTCTTCAGCAGCTCGTTTTCCGTGCGCTGGATCAGGTCGCCGATGTAGTAGATGTTCTCGGCCTTCAGGCAGTTCGCCGAACGAACCGTCAGCTCGAGATCGTCCACCGGACGCAGCAGGATCGGATCGATCTGCGGTGCGCGCGACGGTGCCTCGGCGGCCGTTTCCGTGCCTTCCAGCGCCGCGAACACGGACAGCTGGTCGACCAGGATGCGGGCCGATTGACGGATCGCTTCTTCCGGCGTGATCACGCCGCTCGTCTCGATGTTCATGACGAGCTTGTCGAGGTCGGTACGCTGCTCGACACGTGCGCTTTCGACCGCGTAGCTCACGCGGCGAACCGGCGAGAACGATGCGTCGAGGACGATGCGGCCGATGATCTTGGCCGTGTCTTCGCCGTAGCGACGGACGTTGCCCGGCACATAACCGCGACCCTTCTCGATCTTGATCTGAACGTCGAGCTTGCCGCCCTTCGACAGATGCGCGATCACGTGATTCGGGTTGATGACTTCGCAATCGTGAGCCAGCTCGATATCGCCGGCCGTGACGACGCCTTCGCCTTCCTTGCGCAGCGTAACCGTCACTTCGTCACGGTTATGCAGCTTGAACACCACGCCCTTCAGGTTCAGCAGCAGGTTGACGACGTCTTCTTGCACGCCATCAAGCGTCGAGTACTCGTGCACCACGCCTGCGATCGTCACTTCGGTCGGCGCGTAGCCAACCATCGACGACAGCAGCACGCGGCGAAGCGCATTGCCCAAGGTGTGGCCGTAACCGCGTTCGAACGGTTCCATGACCACCCTCGCGTGGTTCTCGCCCAGCGATTCCACGGCGATGATCTTGGGTTTCAGCAAACTGGTTTGCATGGGCTTTCCTTTTCAATACCCTCGGCTCGTTACACCGATAAGGCTGACCGGTAACAACCAGAAAATAAACAGCCGAGGCCCCCCCTTGCATAACGCAATCGGGGTACCTCGGCCGTCAATCGGATTAACGCGAATACAATTCGACGATCAGGCTTTCGTTGATGTCGCCTGCGATGTCAGCGCGTTCCGGCATTTGCTTGAACGTGCCTTCGAACTTCTTCGCATCGACTGCAACCCAGCTCGGCATGCCGCCTTGCTCGGCCAGCGACAGCGCTTCGACGATACGCGCCTGCTTCTTCGCCTTTTCGCGGATCGCGACGACGTCACCCGCCTTCACTTGCTGCGACGGCACGTTCGCGACGACGCCGTTCACGGTGATCGACTTGTGGCTCACCAGCTGACGCGCCTCAGCGCGGGTCGAGCCGAAGCCCATGCGATACACGACGTTGTCGAGACGCGACTCGAGCAGTTGCAGCAGGTTTTCACCCGTGTTGCCCTTGCGACGGTCGGCTTCAGCGAAGTAACGGCGGAACTGACGCTCCAGGACGCCGTAAATGCGCTTGACCTTTTGCTTTTCACGCAGCTGCGTACCATAGTCGGACGTACGTGCGCCCGAGGTACGGCCGTGCTGACCCGGCTTGCTGTCGAGCTTGCACTTGTCGGCGAGCGAGCGGCGCGCGCTCTTCAGGAACAGGTCGGTGCCTTCACGGCGGGACAGCTTGGCCTTGGGGCCGATATAACGTGCCACTTTGCATTCCTTTATCAATCAGTCACGCGGATCGAAATCCGCGCTAGTTCGCGCCCTTTGGGGCGAACGGTGGGCTTAGTCAATCAAAAAAGCAACGCCCGTCGACGCTACGCGGCGACAGGCAAATGTGCCAGCACGAACGTGCCAGCACATTCTTAGATACGACGGCGCTTCGGCGGACGGCAGCCGTTGTGCGGAATCGGGGTGACGTCCGAAATCGCGGTGATCTTGATGCCGAGGCCATGCAGTGCACGCACTGCCGACTCACGACCCGGGCCCGGGCCCTTGATCCGCACTTCCAGATTCTTCACGCCATATTCCATCGCCACGCGACCGGCCGACTCAGCAGCAACCTGAGCAGCGAACGGCGTCGACTTGCGCGAGCCCTTGAAGCCCTGGCCGCCCGACGTCGCCCATGCCAGTGCATTGCCCTGGCGATCGGTGATCGTGATGATCGTGTTGTTGAACGACGCGTGAACGTGAACCACGCCTTCAGCGACGTTCTTCTTAACCTTCTTGCGAACGCGTTGCGCCGCGGTATTCGAAGCCTTAGCCATTACGTTTTCCTGTAACTGTCAGTTCCGCTTACTTCTTCAGCGCTTGCGCTGCACGACGCGGACCCTTGCGGGTACGTGCGTTCGTACGCGTACGCTGACCGCGCATCGGCAGGCCCTTGCGATGACGAACACCACGGTAGCAACCGAGGTCCATCAGGCGCTTGATGTTCATCGTCACTTCACGGCGCAGATCGCCTTCGACGATGAACTTGCCCACTTCTTCACGCAGCTTTTCGAGGTCTGCGTCGGTCAGGTCCTTGACCTTCTTCGAGAATTCCACGCCAGCTGCCGTGCAGATGCTGCGCGAGCGCGTGCGGCCGATACCGAAGATTGCCGTCAGGCCGATCTCGGTATGCTGGTGATTCGGGATGTTAACCCCTGCGATACGAGCCATTGTTTTTCCTCAAACAAAAAGCGCAAACAAACGCGCGGTCAGCCTTGGCGCTGCTTGTGGCGCGGATCCGAGCTGCAGATCACGCGAACGACGCCTTTGCGCTTGATGATCTTGCAATTGCGGCAAATGCGCTTAACCGATGCCATCACTTTCATGATAATACCCTTTTTTCAAATCACTTCGCCCGGAACACGATCCGCGCACGAGACAGATCGTAAGGCGTCAATTCAACCGTCACCTTGTCGCCTGGCAGGATGCGGATGTAGTGCATCCGCATCTTCCCGGAGATATGCCCCAACACGACATGGCCGTTTTCCAGCTTCACACGGAAGGTCGCATTCGGGAGGTTTTCGATCACCTCACCTTGCATCTGGATTACATCGTCTTTGGCCATAGTCCTTAATTAACGCATTGGGATGTTGCCGCCCTTGAAGTTTGCCTTCTTGAGCAGCGACTCATACTGTTGCGACATAACGTACGACTGCACCTGCGCCATGAAGTCCATCGTGACGACGACAATGATCAGCAGCGACGTTCCACCAAAATAAAACGGCACGTTCCAGCGCAGCACCAGGAATTCCGGCAGCAGACAGACGAAGACGATGTAGATCGCACCCGCCAGCGTCAGACGCGTGAGGATACGGTCGATATATCGTGCGGTCTGATCGCCCGGACGAATCCCCGGAACAAACGCGCCGCTCTTCTTCAGGTTGTCCGCGGTTTCCCTGCTGTTGAACACCAATGCGGTGTAGAAGAAGCAGAAAAACACGATCGCCAGCGTGTACAGCAGCACATAGACCGGCTGGCCCGGCTTCAGCGCCTCCGCGACGTTATGCAACGTGTTGGAGATCCAGCTTCCCGACGGCTGACCCGTGCTGAACCAGCCGAGAATCGTGGCCGGGAATAGGATGATCGACGATGCGAAGATCGGCGGAATCACGCCCGACATGTTCAGCTTCAGCGGCAAGTGCGACGACTGGCCACCGTAGATCTTGTTGCCGACCTGGCGCTTCGCATAGTTCACGAGGATCTTGCGCTGACCGCGTTCGATGAACACGACCAGGTAAGTCACCGCGGCAATCAGAACGACGATGATGATCGCCGAAATGATGCTCATCGAACCCGTGCGCACCAGCTCGAACAACCCACCGACGGCATTCGGGAACCCTGCTGCGATCCCGCCGAAGATGATGATCGAGATGCCGTTACCAAGACCACGCTCGGTGATCTGCTCACCCAGCCACATCAGGAACATCGTGCCGGTAACCAGCGTCACGACCGTCGTCAGTCGGAACAGCATGCCGGGGTCGATCACGAGGCCTGGCTGGTTTTCCAGCGCAGCCGCGATCCCGAACGCCTGGAAGGTCGCGAGCACCACGGTGAAATACCGCGTGTACTGCGTGATCTTCCGTTGCCCTGCCTGCCCTTCCTTCTTCAGCGCCTCGAGCTGCGGCGAGACGATCGCCAGCAACTGCATGATGATCGACGCCGAGATGTACGGCATGATCCCCAGCGCAAAGATCGTGAAGCGGGAAAGCGCGCCACCCGAGAACATGTTGAACATGCCCAGGATGCCGCCCGCCTGGCTCTGGAACAGCTTCGCCAGTTGATCCGGATCGATGCCCGGCACGGGGATGTGCGCGCCGATGCGATAGACGATCAGCGCCAGGAGCAGGAACATCGCTCGCCGACGCAGATCGCCGAATTTCGCCGTGCTTCGACCGGGTTTTGCAAGACTCGGGCTGTTAGCCAAGTACCTTCTCCGATGAATGCAAGTAACGACGCGCTACGCGTGTCACTCGGCGAACGAACCGCCAGCCGCTTCGATCGCAGCGCGCGCACCCTTGGTGGCACCGAGACCCTTCACGACGATCTTGCGCTTCAGTTCGCCCGTCGCGATGATCTTTGCGCTCTTCGTCAGCTCGCCGACCAGGCCGGCTTGCTTCAGCGCGAGCAGATCGATTTCATCGACCGGCAGCTTCTCGAGGTCGGAGAGGCGCACTTCACCGACGAATTCCTTCGTCAGCGACGTGAAGCCGCGCTTCGGCAGACGACGTTGCAGCGGCATCTGACCGCCTTCGAAACCGACTTTGTGGAAGCCGCCCGAACGCGATTTCTGACCCTTGTGACCACGGCCAGCCGTCTTGCCGAGGCCCGAACCGATGCCGCGACCGACGCGACGCTTGGCGTGCTTGGCGCCAGCGGCCGGCTTCAGGTTATTCAATTCCATATCAACTCCTTGATCCGTAGGGCCGCTTACGCGATGACCTTAACGAGGTACGAGACCTTGTTGATCATGCCGCGGACCGCCGGCGTGTCCTGCAGCTCGCTAACCGAGTTGAGTCGGCGCAGGCCCAGGCCACGCACGGTCGCGCGGTGCGATTCGCGGGTCCCGATCAGGCTCTTAACGAGCTGAACCTTGACAGTTTTTTCAGACATGGTGACCACCCGGGCTTAGCCCAAAATATCTTCGACGGACTTGCCGCGCTTCGCCGCGATGTCTGCCGGGGTCGACTGCTTGCGCAGACCGTCCAGCGTGGCGCGAACGAGGTTGTACGGGTTCGTCGAACCGTGGCTCTTCGCCACGACGTTCTGAACGCCCATCACGTCGAACACTGCGCGCATCGGGCCGCCGGCGATCACGCCCGTACCTGCCTTCGCCGGAGCGAGGAGGACAGCGGATGCGCCATGCTTGCCGTGCACTTCGTGCTGCAGCGTGCCGTTCTTGAGCGGCACCTTGAACATGTTGCGGCGAGCTTGTTCCATTGCCTTCTGGACAGCGACCGGCACTTCCTTCGCCTTGCCCTTGCCCATACCGATACGGCCATCGCCGTCGCCAACCACGGTCAGTGCGGCGAAGCCGAGAATACGGCCACCCTTCACGACCTTGGTCACGCGGTTGACCGAAATCATCTTTTCGCGAAGGCCGTCGTCGCGCTCGTCAGCCTGAACTTTCGCTTGCATCTTTGCCATGACGAATTCCTTCCTTAGAACTTGAGCCCAGCTTCGCGAGCTGCCTCAGCCAGCGCCTTGACGCGGCCGTGGTAGCGGAAGCCCGAGCGGTCGAAGGCGACGGATTCGATGCCGGCGGCCTTTGCCTTCTCGGCAATACGCTTGCCGATCAGCGTCGCAGCATTAACGTTGCCACCCTTGCCCGACTTGTCGGCCAGTTCGGCGCGCACTTCTGCTTCGAGCGTCGACGCGCTGGCGAGCACCTTGGTGCCGCAGGGCGAGAACACTTGAGCGTAGATGTGCGTGTTCGTGCGATGCACGGCGAGACGCGCGACCTGCAGCTCAGCGATCTTGATACGCGTCTGGCGAGCGCGGCGCAGGCGAGATTGAGTCTTATCCATGATTGCGCACCCTTACTTCTTCTTCGTTTCTTTGAGGATCACAACCTCGTCGGAATAGCGCACGCCCTTGCCCTTGTAGGGCTCCGGCGGACGGTAACCGCGAACTTCCGCAGCCACTTGACCGACTTGTTGCTTGTTGATCCCCTTGATCACGATTTCGGTTTGCGTCGGGGTTTCAGCCTTGACGCCTTCCGGCATCTGGTGCACCACCGGGTGCGAGAAACCCAGCGACAGGTTCAGCTTGTCGCCTTGCGCCTGCGCACGATAACCGACGCCAACCAGCGTCAGCTTGCGCTCGAAACCCTTGGTCACGCCGTGCACGGCATTCGCGATGATCGCGCGCATCGTGCCCGACAGTGCATTTGCTTCGCGGCTTTCGTCGACCGGCGACAGATTCAGCGTGCCGTCGTTGTTCGCCACGTTCACGAGCGGATTGATCGCTTGCGTGATGGTGCCCAGCGGGCCCTTGACGGTGATTGCACCGTCGGCCAGCTTGACTTCCGCGCCTTGCAGCGCGATCGGGCTCTTACCTACTCGAGACATGTTTCTCTCTCCTCGGCTTTAAGCGACGTAGCAGATGACTTCGCCGCCGACGCCGGTAGCGCGCGCCTTGCGGTCGGTCATCACGCCCTTCGGCGTCGACACGATTGCCACGCCCAGGCCATTCATGACCTGCGGAATGTCGTTACGGCCGCGGTACACGCGCAGACCAGGCTTCGACACGCGCTCGAGGCGTTCGATGACCGGGCGACCTGCGTAGTACTTCAGCGCGATATTTAGTTCGGACTTCGCACCTTCCGCCTTGACGGCGAAATCGTCGATATAACCTTCGTCCTTCAGGACTTGCGCGATTGCAACCTTGACCTTCGACGAGGGCATCGCGACCGATACCTTCTCGACCATCTGCGCGTTGCGGATGCGAGTCAGCATATCGGCGATAGGATCACTCATGCTCATTTACGTTTCTCCTATTACCAGCTCGCCTTGGTCAGGCCAGGAATCTCGCCACGGAATGCGATTTCACGAATCTTGTTACGCGCGAGGCCGAATTTACGGAACGTGCCACGCGGACGGCCCGTGATCGCGCAGCGGTTACGCTGGCGGGTCGGGTTTGCGTTGCGGGGCAGTTGCTGCAGCTCAAGGCGTGCTTCGTAGCGCTCTTCTTCCGACTTGCTTTGGTCTTCGACGATCGCCTTCAGCGCTTCGCGCTTTGCTGCGAACTTCGCGACCAGGCGGGCGCGCTTCTTTTCACGTTCGATCAGTGCCAGTTTAGCCACGGTAACCTCAGTTTCTGAACGGGAACTTGAAGCTGGCGAGCAGAGCCTTTGCTTCGTCGTCGGTCTTCGCAGTCGTCGTGATGCTGATGTTCAGCCCACGCAGTGCGTCGATCTTGTCGTAGTCGATTTCGGGGAAAATGATCTGCTCTTTCACACCGATGTTGTAGTTGCCGCGGCCATCGAAAGCACGGCCCGACACACCGCGGAAGTCACGCACGCGGGGCAGGGCAACGGTCACGAAACGGTCGAGGAATTCGTACATCGCACGACCACGCAGCGTCACCATCGCGCCGATCGGGTAGCCCTGGCGGATCTTGAAGCCTGCGATTGCCTTGCGTGCCTTCGTGACGACCGGCTTCTGACCAGCGATCTTCGTGAGGTCGCCAACGGCGTTCTCGATGATCTTCTTGTCAGCGATCGCTTCGCCAAGACCCATGTTCAGCGTGATCTTGGTGATGCGCGGCACTTCCATGACCGACTTGTAACCGAACTTCTCGATCAGGCCGGGCACAACCTTTTCTTTGTAAAACTCTTGAAAACGAGCCATTTTTTACTCCGCTGCGTCAGGCGCTCAGTACGGCACCGGTCGTCTTCAGGAAGCGAACCTTCTTGCCTTCCTCGACCTTGATGCCAACACGCGACGCCTTGCCATTCGCGTCGACCAGTGCGACGTTCGAAATATGCAGGGGCATCGTCTTCGCTTCCACGCCACCCGTCGTACCCTTCATCGGGTTCGGCTTCACATGCTTCTTGACGAGGTTGATACCCTCAACCGTCACATGTTCTGCACCGACAGCCAGCACGACGCCGCGCTTGCCCTTGTCTTTGCCAGTGACGACGATAACTTCGTCACCTTTGCGAATCTTGTTCATCGCGACTCCTTACAGCACTTCCGGCGCCAGCGAAACGATCTTCATGAATCGTTCGCTACGCAGCTCACGCGTCACCGGCCCGAAGATACGGGTGCCGATCGGCTCAAGCTTGTTATTCAAAAGCACAGCGGCGTTGCCGTCGAACTTGATCAGCGAGCCGTCTTGACGGCGAACACCCTTGGCGGTGCGGACCACCACGGCGTTGTAGATTTCGCCTTTCTTCACGCGCCCGCGCGGCGTTGCTTCTTTGACGGTCACCTTGATGATGTCGCCAATGCCGGCATAACGACGCTTCGAGCCGCCGAGCACCTTGATGCACATGACTTCACGCGCACCCGTGTTGTCGGCTACTTCGAGCCGAGATTCGGTCTGGATCATGGTTTGTCTTTCCCAACTTAATCCGGATGCACCACCATGATGCATTCGGTCAGTCTTGGTCCCGTCAGCCAATCGGCTGCTTGGGTTGGAACAGCAGCGACGGCAAACGAAACCCGCCATCGCAATTCGGTGAATCTTTCGGACAGGCTGGCGCCAGTCCGCTTCCCCCACCAACTTCGCCCGCGACGGGGCTCCCATAAAGAGGGAAGACCGGGATTATAACAAATAATCCCGGTCACGCAAGCAAAAACTTTGCGATTTCAAGCACTTCTTGGCGAAGTGCCTGTTACTGCCAACTGCCCTGCCCGCTTAGATGACGCGAGCTGCTTCGACGAGGCGCGACACCGTCCAGGCCTTCGTCTTCGAAACAGGACGAGTTTCCTGGATTTCGACGAGATCGCCTTCGTTGCAGGTGTTCGCTTCATCATGCGCGTGGTACTTCTTCGAGCGCACGACGTACTTGCCGTAGATCGGGTGCTTGACGCGGTGCTCGATCAGCACGGTGACGGTCTTGTCCATCTTGTTGCTGACGACCCGACCGACCAGCGTCCGCTTCAGCGAGGTTTTCACGCTATCGTTCATTTCTGGTTCGCCTTCTGAGTCATGACGGTCCGCACACGTGCGATGTCGCGACGAACCTTCTTCAGCTGGCTCGTGTTCGTGAGCTGCTGGGTCGCGAGTTGCATGCGCAGGCCGAATTGCGCCTTCAGCAGGTCCGCCAGCTCCTTGTTGAGCGCGGCCTGGTCTTTCTGGAGAAGTTCGGAAGCCTTCATGTTTTCTCCTTAGGCGCCGAGCTGGCGCACGATGAACGTCGTCTTCAGCGGCAGCTTCGCTGCAGCCAGACGGAACGCTTCGCGTGCCAGTTCTTCGGTTACGCCGTCCATTTCATAGAGCATCTTGCCCGGCTGGATTTCGGCGACGTAGTACTCCGGGTTACCCTTACCGTTACCCATACGCACTTCTGCCGGCTTTTGCGAAATCGGCTTGTCCGGGAAGATCCGAATCCAGATGCGGCCGCCACGCTTGATGTGACGCGTCATTGCACGACGCGCCGCTTCAATTTGACGTGCGGTCAAACGACCGCGACCGATCGCCTTCAGGCCGAATTCACCGAACGACACTGCGTTGCCGCGCGTCGCCTTGCCAGTGTTACGACCCTTCTGCTCTTTACGATACTTTCTGCGTTTCGGTTGCAGCATCGTTATTCTCCAGTCTTGCCGTCTTCGGGCTTGCCGGCGCCACGGCGCGGTGCGCCACGACGAGCACCCGGAGCGCCGCCTTCGCCGTCACGGCGCGGACGACGGTCGCCCGGACGCGCATTGCGACGCGGACGCTTGTCTTCGGCTACTTCTTCGACCACCGGCGCGTCATTGCGGCCGAGCGTGTCGCCCTTGTACACCCAAACCTTGACGCCGATGATCCCGTAGGTCGTCTTCGCTTCCGAGGTTGCGTAGTCGATATCGGCACGCAGCGTGTGAAGGGGCACGCGACCTTCGCGATACCACTCCGTACGAGCGATTTCGATACCGTTCAGACGGCCTGCGCTCATGATCTTGATGCCCTGGGCACCCAGACGCATCGCGTTCTGCATCGCACGCTTCATCGCGCGACGGAACATGATCCGGCGCTCGAGCTGTTGCGTGATCGAGTCAGCGATCAGTTGCGCATCGGTTTCCGGCTTGCGGATTTCTTCGATGTTGACGTGAACCGGCACGCCCATGCGGCGTTGCAGTTCCGTCTTCAGCTGTTCGATATCCTCGCCCTTCTTGCCGATGACGACGCCCGGACGCGAGCTGTAAATCGTGATGCGCGCGTTCTTTGCCGGACGCTCGATGACGACCCGACCGACCGAAGCGTTCTTCAGCTTCTTCTTCAGGTATTCACGAACACCGATGTCTTCCTGCAGCATCGCCGCGAAATTGTTGTTGTTCGCGTACCAACGCGAAGCCCAATTGCGGCTGACAGCCAGGCGGAAGCCAGTCGGATGAATTTTCTGTCCCATCGTATGGCTCCTTAATTCCCGACCGTCACAGTGATGTGACAGGATTGCTTCTCGATGCGGTTACCGCGGCCCTTTGCGCGCGCGGTGAAACGCTTGAGCGATGCAGCCTTGTCGACGTAGATGCTCTTGATCTTGAGCTCGTCGATATCAGCGCCTTCGTTGTGCTCCGCATTCGCGATTGCCGACAGCACAACCTTCTTCACGATGCCAGCCGCCTTCTTCGGCGAGAACGTCAGAACGTTCAGCGCCTTGTCGACCGGCAAACCGCGGATCTGGTCAGCCACAAGGCGCGTTTTTTGCGCCGAGATGCGGGCACCGCGATGAATTGCTTTCACTTCCATCTTGATTGCCCCTTATTTCTTGGCCTTCTTGTCGGCCGCGTGACCCTTGAACGTACGGGTCAGTGCGAACTCGCCAAGCTTGTGGCCGACCATGTTTTCCGAGATGTACACCGGAACGTGTTGACGGCCGTTGTGAACAGCGATCGTCAGGCCGATGAAATCCGGCAGAATCGTCGAGCGACGCGACCAGGTCTTGATCGGCTTTTTGTCGCGCGAAGCTGCAGCCGCCTCAACTTTCTTCAGCAAATGGGCGTCGCAGAACGGACCTTTTTTTACAGAACGTGCCATTGCCTACTCCTTAACGCTTGTGACGGCGCTGGACGATCATCGTCGTCGTGCGCTTGTTGCTGCGGGTGCGGTAACCCTTAGCCGGCGTACCCCACGGGCTCACCGGGTCGCGACCTGCAGCCGTCTTGCCCTCACCACCACCGTGCGGGTGATCAACCGGGTTCATCGCAACGCCACGCACCGTCGGGCGGATACCGCGCCAGCGGTTCGCGCCAGCCTTGCCGATTTGGCGCAGGCTATGCTCTTCGTTGCCGACTTCACCGATCGTTGCACGGCACTCGATGTGCACGCGGCGGATTTCGCCCGAACGCAGACGAACCTGCGCGTAGACGCCTTCACGTGCCAGCAGCATGGCCGACGTGCCAGCCGAACGCGCCATTTGCGCGCCCTTGCCCGGCAGCATCTCGATGCAGTGGATCGTCGTACCGACCGGAATGTTGCGGATCGGCAGCGTGTTACCTGCACGGATCGGCGCTTCCGAACCCGACATCAGCTGCTGGCCGACGGTCAGGCCCTTCGGGGCGATGATGTAGCGACGCTCGCCGTCTGCGTAGAGCACCAGCGCGATGTTCGCGCTACGGTTCGGGTCGTATTCGAGACGCTCGACCTTTGCCGGGATGCCGTCCTTCGTGCGACGGAAATCGACGATACGGTAATGCTGCTTGTGACCACCACCCTTATGACGCGTGGTGATGCGGCCGTTGTTGTTACGGCCGGCGGTCGAGCTCTGCGAGTCGAGCAGTGCCGCGTACGGCTTGCCCTGGTGCAGATTCTTGTTGACCACCTTGACCATCGCGCGGCGACCCGGCGAAGTCGGTTTAACTTTCACGATTGCCATGATTACTTGGCCTCCGCTTCAAAGTTGATTTCCTGGCCGGGCTTCAGGCAAACGTACGCCTTCTTCACGTCCTTGCGACGGCCCATCGAACGGCCGAAGCGCTTTTGCTTGCCCTTCTGAACCAGCACGTTGACCGAATCAACTTCAACCTTGAACAGCAGCTCGACAGCCGCCTTCACTTCCTGCTTCGTGGCATCCGGTGCGACTTCGAACACGACTTGCTCGTTCTTGTCGGCAACCAGCGTCGCCTTTTCCGAGATCACCGGTGCGAGCAGGACCTGCATCAAACGATGATCGTTCTTGCGAATCTCGCTCATGACAGCAACTCCTCGATCTGGGCGACCGCAGCCTTCGTGACCAGCACTTTCTTGAAGTAGATCAGCGACAGCGGGTCAGCGTAGCGCGGCTCGACAATCGCCACGTGCGGCAGGTTGCGCGAAGCCAGGTACAGGTTCTCGTCGACCGTGTCCGTAATGATCAGCACGGAGTCGAGACCCATGGTCTTGAATTTGTCAGCCAGCAGCTTGGTCTTCGGCGCTTCGAGGATGATGTCCTCGACGACCGACAGACGACCTTCACGGGCCAGCTGCGAGAAGATCGAGCAGAGACCTGCGCGATGCATCTTCTTGTTGACCTTGTGCGAGAAGTTTTCTTCCGGCGAGTTCGGGAAGATGCGACCACCGCCACGCCACAGCGGGCTCGACGACATACCGGCACGAGCGCGGCCCGTACCCTTCTGACGCCACGGCTTCTTGGTGGTGTGCTTGACTTGCTCACGGTCCTTCTGTGCGCGGTTACCTTGGCGAGCATTCGCTTGGTACGCGACGACGACCTGGTGGATCAGCGCTTCGTTGTAGTCACGACCGAACACGACGTCCGACGCGTTGACCACTGCACCTTCCTGACCATTTTCGTTCAGGAGCTTGAGTTCCATTATTTCGCCCCCTTGGTCTTGACGGCCGGCGTCACGAAAACCTTGCCGCCCTTCGCGCCCGGAATCGCGCCCTTGACGAGCAGCAGCTTGCGCTCTGCGTCGATACGAGCGATTTCGAGGTTCTGCACCGTCACCGTAACGTCACCGAGGTGACCCGTCATGCGCTTACCCGGGAAAACGCGACCCGGATCCTGCGCCATACCGATCGAGCCCGGCACGTTGTGCGAGCGCGAGTTACCGTGGGTGGCACGGCCGGAGGAGAAGTTGTAACGCTTGATCGTACCAGCGTAGCCCTTACCGATCGACACGCCTTGCACGTCGACCTTCTGGCCCACTTCGAAAAGATCAGCACCGACCACGGCGCCATTCGACAGCTCTGCTGCCTTGGCCGCGTCAATGCGGAATTCCTTGAGGATTTCACCGGCTTCGACACCGGCTTTGGCGAGATGACCTGCCAGCGGCTTCGTCACGCGCGATGCGCGGCGGGAGCCGAATGCAACCTGCACGGCCGTGTAGCCGTCGGTTTCAACAGTCTTGATCTGCGTCACGCGGTTGTCCGACACGTCCAGCACGGTGACGGGAATCGAATCCCCTTCAGCCGTGAAGATACGGGTCATGCCAACCTTGCGACCTACGAGTCCAAGGCTCATCATTTTCTCCATTCCCGACTGCGATTGGTCGGGGCTGATTTACAAAATGCCGGGCACGCAAGGCCCAACTTTTTTACGCGAATACGCGAAAAGCCAAGCAGTATAGCCCGACTTCTCGATTTCCGCAAGCAATACAAAGACTTAGCACCACCCAGCAATCCGGATGGCGCCGAAAGCCTTACTGCAGCTTGATTTCCACGTCGACGCCAGCCGGCAGATCGAGCTTCATCAGCGCGTCAACCGTCTTGTCGGTCGGATCGACGATGTCCATCAGGCGCTGGTGGGTACGGATTTCGAGCTGATCGCGCGACGTCTTGTTGACGTGCGGCGAGCGCAGGATGTCAAAACGCTGAATGCGCGTCGGCAGCGGCACCGGGCCACGGACGATTGCGCCAGTCCGCTTCGCGGTATCGACGATTTCGGCAGCCGATTGATCGATCAGACGATAGTCGAAAGCCTTCAGGCGAATGCGGATTTTCTGTTGCTGCATGACGATTCCTTGAAAAGAGCGAGGCGATGTTGCATCGCCGGACACTAAAAGAACGCGAAACCTGTTGCCTGCGGGGAGCGAGGCGCCAGCTTCCGAACGGCACTTCCACTGCTAAGCCCGCGATTCTACACGAAAAATCGGAGTGGTGGTGTGCGTTTGTCAATACCGCAACGCGCACGCCACAAAGACAAAACCGGGTGCCAGATCAAACTGGACACCCGGTTTCAACGGTACGACTGCCTACCGTGGAATCGCGGACCCCGGAGGGATCCGCGGATCGTCGATGTTACTCGATGATCTTGGCGACGACGCCGGCGCCGACGGTACGGCCGCCTTCGCGGATTGCGAAGCGCAGACCTTCTTCCATCGCGATCGGAGCGATCAGCTTCACCGTGATCGACACGTTGTCGCCCGGCATCACCATTTCCTTGTCCTTCGGCAGCTCGATCGAGCCCGTCACGTCCGTCGTACGGAAGTAGAACTGCGGACGGTAGTTGTTGAAGAACGGCGTGTGACGGCCGCCTTCGTCCTTGCTCAGCACGTACACTTCAGCCGTGAAGTGCGTGTGCGGCGTGATCGAACCCGGCTTCGCCAGAACCTGGCCACGCTCCACGTCTTCACGCTTCGTGCCGCGCAGCAGGATACCCACGTTGTCGCCTGCCTGACCTTGGTCCAGCAGCTTGCGGAACATTTCAACGCCCGTGCAGGTCGTCTTCACCGTCGGCTTGATACCGACGATTTCGATTTCCTCGCCGACCTTCACGATGCCGCGCTCGACACGACCCGTCACCACCGTACCACGGCCCGAGATCGAGAACACGTCTTCCACCGGCATCAGGAACGCGCCGTCAACTGCACGCTCCGGCGTCGGGATGTACGTGTCCAGCGCGTCTGCCAGGCTCATGATCGCCACTTCGCCCAGCTCGCCCGTGTCGCCTTCCAGCGCCAGCTTCGCCGAACCCTTCACGATCGGCGTGTCGTCGCCCGGGAAGTCGTACTTCGACAGGAGTTCGCGAACTTCCATCTCGACCAGCTCGAGCAGTTCAGCGTCGTCCACCATGTCGCACTTGTTCAGGAACACGATGATGTACGGAACGCCAACCTGACGCGCCAGCAGGATGTGCTCACGCGTTTGCGGCATCGGGCCGTCTGCTGCCGAGCAAACCAGGATCGCGCCGTCCATCTGCGCCGCGCCCGTGATCATGTTCTTCACATAGTCAGCGTGGCCCGGGCAGTCGACGTGTGCGTAGTGGCGGTTTGCCGTTTCGTACTCGACGTGTGCCGTGTTGATCGTGATGCCGCGCGCCTTTTCTTCCGGTGCCGCGTCGATCTGGTCGTACGCCTTCGCTTCGCCGCCGAACTTCTTCGTCAGAACCGTCGTGATCGCTGCCGTCAGCGTCGTCTTGCCGTGGTCAACGTGACCAATCGTACCAACGTTGACGTGCGGCTTGGTCCGCTCAAACTTTTCTTTTGCCATGATTCTCTTCTTTCAAAAAATAATCGGTTGGTAGCTACAGATTTACTTCGACTTCGCGCTGATGATCGCTTCAGCAACGTTGCGCGGAGCTTCAGCGTAGTGCTTGAACTCCATCGTGTACGTTGCACGACCTTGCGTCAGCGAACGCAGCGACGTCGAGTAACCGAACATTTCCGACAGCGGCACTTCGGCGCGAACGATCTTGCCGCCGCCAACCATGTCTTCCATGCCCTGGACGATGCCGCGACGGCCCGACAGGTCGCCCATCACGTTGCCCATGTAGTCTTCCGGCGTCTCGACTTCGACAGCCATCATCGGCTCGAGGACGACCGGGTTCGCCTTGCGCATCGCTTCCTTGAACGCCATCGAACCGGCCATGCGGAACGCGTTTTCGTTCGAGTCAACGTCGTGGTACGAACCGAACGTCAGGTGAACCTTCACGTCGACGACCGGGAAGCCAGCCAGCACGCCCGACTTCAGCGTGTCCTGGATACCCTTGTCGACCGCCGGGATGTATTCACGCGGAATCACACCACCCTTGATCTCGTCGAAGAACTCGTAGCCCTTGCCTTGTTCGTTCGGCTCGAGCGTGATGACCGCGTGACCGTACTGGCCGCGACCACCCGACTGCTTGACGAACTTGCCGTCGACGTCCTTCGCCGTCGAACGGATCGTTTCGCGGTATGCAACCTGCGGCTTGCCGACGGTCGCTTCCACGCCGAATTCACGCTTCATCCGGTCAACCAGAATTTCGAGGTGGAGCTCGCCCATGCCCGAAATGATGGTCTGGCCCGACTCTTCGTCGGTCTGCACGCGGAACGACGGGTCTTCCTGCGCCAGACGGTTCAGCGCGAGGCCCATCTTTTCCTGGTCAGCCTTGGTCTTCGGCTCGACAGCCTGCGAAATCACCGGCTCCGGGAACACCATGCGCTCGAGAACGATCGGGTTCGCCGGGTCGCACAGCGTGTCGCCCGTGGTCGCTTCCTTCAGGCCGACCGCAGCGGCGATGTCGCCTGCGCGGACTTCCTTGATTTCTTCACGCTGGTTCGCGTGCATCTGCAGAATACGACCGAGCCGTTCCTTCTTGCCCTTGGTCGAGTTCAGCAGCGTGTCGCCCGAGTTGACGACGCCCGAGTACACACGGAAGAAGATCAGCTGGCCGACGAACGGGTCGGTCATGATCTTGAACGCGAGCGACGAGAACTTCTCGTCGTCCGACGCCTTGCGCTCCGCTTCTTCACCGTTTTCGAGCTCGCCCTTGACCGGCGGGATGTCGACCGGCGACGGCAGGAAGTCGATCACGGCGTCGAGCATACGCTGCACGCCCTTGTTCTTGAACGCGGTACCGCACAGCATCGGCTGGATTTCGCACGCGATCGTACGGTCGCGCAGAGCCTTGACGATGTCGGCTTCCGGCAGATCGCCTTCTTCCAGGTACTTGTTCATCAGGTCTTCGCTGGCTTCAGCAGCCACTTCGACCATCTTTTCGCGCCATTCCTTGCAGGTCTCGGCGAGCTCGGCCGGGATGTCGACGTAGTCGAACTTCGTGCCTTGCGACGCTTCGTCCCAAATGATCGCCTTCATCTTGATCAGGTCGACCACGCCCTTGAAGTTTTCTTCCGAGCCGATCGGCACCACGACCGGAACCGGGTTCGCCTTCAGGCGCAGACGGAGCTGGTCGTAGACCTTGAAGAAGTTCGCGCCGGTACGGTCCATCTTGTTGACGAACGCGAGACGCGGCACCTTGTACTTGTTCGCCTGGCGCCACACCGTTTCCGACTGCGGCTGCACGCCGCCCACTGCGCAGTACACCATGCACGCGCCGTCGAGCACGCGCATCGAGCGCTCCACTTCGATCGTGAAGTCGACGTGCCCCGGGGTGTCGATGATGTTGATGCGGTGTTCCGGATAGTTGCCGCCCATGCCCTTCCAGAAGGCCGTGGTAGCAGCGGACGTGATCGTGATGCCACGCTCCTGTTCCTGCTCCATCCAGTCCATCGTGGCTGCGCCGTCGTGAACTTCACCGATCTTGTGGTTCACACCGGTGTAAAACAGAATGCGCTCGGTCGTCGTCGTCTTGCCGGCGTCGATGTGAGCGCTAATACCGATATTGCGGTAGCGCTCGATAGGAGTCTTGCGAGCCACTTTGATCCTCTACTGGGATGACACGATGCAGCCCTGCTGCATCATGCTTCAACACAAACGGGCGAGGCGCCTGAAAAGCGCACCCGCCCGGAATTTATTTCCGCTAACAGCCCAGCCAGGCGCTTAGAAACGGAAATGCGAGAACGCGCGGTTGGCTTCTGCCATGCGGTGAACTTCATCGCGCTTCTTCATCGCGCCGCCACGGCCTTCGGCCGCTTCGGAGAGTTCACCTGCCAGGCGCAGGGCCATCGACTTCTCGCTGCGCTTCTTCGCAGCCTCACGCAGCCAGCGCATCGCCAATGCCATACGACGCGACGGGCGCACTTCGACCGGAACTTGATAGTTGGCACCACCAACGCGACGGCTCTTCACTTCGACCACCGGCTTCACGTTGTTGAGCGCAACGGTGAACACTTCCAGCGGGTCCTTGCCACCCTTGGTCTGGATTTGTTCGAATGCGCCATAAACGATGCGCTCTGCGACCGACTTCTTGCCGGACAGCATCAGCATGTTCATGAACTTGGCTACATCAACGTTGCCGAACTTCGGATCCGGCAACACTTCCCGCTTGGGGACTTCGCGACGACGCGGCATGATTCTTCCTTTACCTGTTCAGTTGGAGCTGCATTCAGCCCCGCGGCCACCAACAAACCCGATCACATCTTCACGACTAACCAGCTTGGCCGGGTGACCACTTACTCGACAGCACCGGCAATCCGGCACTCCCGCCTTGACCGCCCTGCGGCGATCCCTGATCAAAAACTGCTTACTTGGCAGCCTTTGCACGCTTCGCGCCGTACTTCGAGCGCGCTTGCTTACGGTCCTTGACGCCCTGGGTATCCAGCGAGCCGCGAACCATGTGGTAACGCACACCCGGCAAGTCCTTCACACGGCCGCCGCGGATCAGCACAACCGAGTGTTCCTGCAGGTTGTGGCCTTCACCGCCGATGTACGAAATCACTTCGAAGCCGTTCGTCAGACGAACCTTGGCAACCTTACGGAGTGCCGAGTTAGGCTTCTTCGGCGTCGTCGTGTACACACGGGTGCACACGCCGCGACGCTGGGGGCAGTCCTGCAGGGCCGGGCTCTTGCTCTTCGTCGTTTCCGACTGACGGCCTTTGCGAACCAGTTGGTTGATGGTTGGCATTGTTTATTCCTGAAATTGAACAAAATCTGCACATCGATTTCGGGCAAAGCGAGAATCGACGCACAGTTGATTTCCGAACTGGCGATACGGACACGAACTTTCGAACGCGGCTCGACCCACCGAATACCGGAACCCAGCATCATATGCCGGAAATGCCAACGAAGTCAACGGCTTGCGTGATTTGCCAACCGCGCGGGCGGTTTACCGGAAGGGTCGGAACACCTGTGTCATGCCGATTCGACGACGTCGATGATCTCGTCGCCGAAGCGTTCCAGCTTGCGCACACCCATGCCGGGGATGTGGCGCAGGTCGTCGATCGTCTCCGGCGCATTGCGCGCAATTTCGGCCAGCGTCGCGTCGTGGAAGATCACGTAGGCCGGCACGCCGTCGGACTTCGCGGTTTCCGCGCGCCACGCGCGCAGCGCATCCCAGCGTGCGCGCTCGCGCGTGCCCATGCCGGCCGTCGGGTCGACCCGCGTGCCGCTGCGGCTCGACGACTGGCGCGTGCGCTGCGGCTTCACGTAGCGGCGAAGCGTGACCTTCTCCTCGTTCTTCAGCACCGGCTTCGCGGCCTCGGTCAGCATCAGCGCGCCGAAGCCGCCGTGGTCGACCGCCAGATAGCCATACGCCACGAGCTGCCGGAAAATCGCGCGCCACTCGGGCTCGGACAGCGACGCGCCGATCCCGAACGTACTGAGCTGGTCGTGGCCGCGCTGCAGCACCTTCTCGGTGCGGCCGCCACGCAGAATCTCGATCAGATGGCTCGAGCCGAAATTGAAGCCGCTCGCGCGCTGCGCGCGGAATACGCACGACAGCGCCATCTGCGCCTCGCGCGTCGCGTCCCACGAATCGGGCGGTTCGAGGCACGTGTCGCAGTTGCCGCACGGGTGGCTCGCCTCGCCGAAGTAGTTCAGAAGCCGCACGCGCCGGCACGAGATCGTCTCGCACAGTCCGAGCAGCGCATCGAGCTTCGACGTCTGTACGCGCTTGTGCGCGTCGTCCGCATCGGACTCGTCGATCATCTTGCGCTGCTGGACGACGTCGCCGAGCCCATACGCCATCCACGCGTTTGCCGGCATCCCGTCGCGGCCCGCACGGCCGGTTTCCTGGTAGTAGCCTTCGACACTCTTCGGCAAATCGAGGTGGGCGACGAAGCGCACGTCCGGCTTGTCGATGCCCATGCCGAACGCGATGGTCGCGCACATCACGATGCCTTCCTCCCGCTGGAACATTTCCTGGTGCTTCTGCCGCACCTCGAACTCCATCCCCGCGTGATACGGTAGCGCACGCACGCCCTGCGCCTTGAGCCATTCGGCCGTTTCCTCGACCTTGCGGCGCGACAGGCAGTAGACGACACCGGCGTCGGTCGTGCCGTCGGCATTCGTGTGCTCGGCGCGGATGAAATCGAGCAACTGCGAACGCGCGTTGTCCTTTTCGACGATCCGGTAGCGGATGTTCGGGCGGTCGAAGCTCGACACGAACACGCGCGCGTCGTCGAGCGCGAGACGATGGATGATCTCGTCGCGCGTGATCGCATCGGCCGTCGCGGTCAGCGCGATACGCGGCACCGACGGGAACCGCTCGTGCAGCACCGACAACTGAATGTATTCCGGACGGAAATCGTGCCCCCATTGCGACACGCAGTGCGCTTCGTCGATCGCGAACAAGCCGATCTTCGCGCGCTCGAGCAGGTCGAGGAAGCGCCCCGTCATCAGGCGCTCCGGCGCGACGTACAACAGGTCGATTTCGCCTTCGCGCAGCGCGCGCTCCGTGGCCGCGGCCTCGGCGCCCGACAGCGTCGAGTTCAGGTAGGCCGCGCGCACGCCGACTTCGCTCAACGCCGCGACCTGGTCCTGCATCAGCGCGATCAGCGGCGACACGACGATGCCGGCGCCCTGCCCGGCCTCGCGGCGCAGCAGCGCCGGAATCTGGTAGCACAGCGATTTGCCGCCGCCAGTCGGCATCAGCACGAGGCAATCGCCGCCGCCGGCGACGTGTTCGACGATCTCGCCCTGCTGGCCGCGAAATGCGGAATAACCAAAGACTTCGTCGAGGATTTCGAGGGCGCGGGACATGAATGATGAGAACGAGGACGGCGGAACGATGACCGCGATTTTAACAACCCGCTCGCGCGACGCGCGGCGAATCGTGCAACGTTGGCCGATCGGCAGGGTTCGTGCACGCGCATGACGGGCCTGCGCAAGCGTGCGGCAAGCCCGTCATGCACGTGAACGACGTAAAAAAAAACCGCCCGGCGGACCGGGCGGTTTCGATGACAGCGAATACGCAACGTGAGGCGGCTCGCGCCGCCCCGCGCTTATTCGGCTGCCGGGTGTTGCGGCTCTTCCGCAGGCGCGCTCGGCGTGCCGAAGTCGAATGCCTCTTCCGCTGCGATCTGATCGAAACGCTCGCGATCGGACATCTCCTTCGCCTTGCGTGCCTTGTGGAACGCGAGACCCGTACCGGCCGGGATCAGACGGCCGACGATCACGTTTTCCTTCAGGCCGCGCAGATCGTCGCGCTTGCCCATGATCGCCGCTTCGGTCAGCACGCGGGTCGTTTCCTGGAACGATGCCGCGGAGATGAACGAGTCGGTCGACAGCGACGCCTTCGTGATACCGAGGAGCACGTTGTCGTACGACGCCGGACGCTTGCCCTCGGCGATCATGCGATCGTTCTCGTCCAGCATGTCGGAACGCTCGACCTGTTCGCCCGGGATGAAGCGCGTATCACCGTTGTCGGTGATCTGCACACGACGCAGCATCTGGCGAACGATCACCTCGATGTGCTTGTCGTTGATCTTCACGCCCTGCAGACGATACACGTCCTGCACTTCGTCGACGATGTAGCGCGACAGCGCCTCGATACCCTGCAGACGCAGGATGTCGTGCGGATCGGCCGGGCCGTCCACGATCATTTCGCCCTTGTTGACGACCTGAGCATCGTGGACCAGCACCTGCTTTTCCTTCGCGATCAGGAACTCGTGCTGATTGCCTTCGAGGTCCGTGATGACGAGACGCTGCTTGCCCTTCGTGTCCTTGCCGAACGACGTCGTGCCGGTGACTTCCGCGAGGATGCCGGCATCCTTCGGCGAACGCGCTTCGAACAGTTCCGCCACCCGCGGCAGACCGCCGGTAATGTCACGCGTCTTCTGCGCTTCGGTCGGGATACGTGCAAGCACTTCACCCACCTGCACTTGCTGGCCGTCCTTCACGGTGATCAGTGCACCGACCTGGAAGCCGATCTGCACTGCGTGTTCCGTGCCCGGGATCTTCACTTCTTCGCCGTTCGCGTCGAGCAGCTTCACCTGCGGACGCACGCTCTTCGAAGCTTGCGAACCGCGACGCTTCACGTCGATCACGACCAGCGTCGACAGGCCGGTCACGTCGTCGATCTGCTTCGCGACGGTTACGCCTTCCTCGACGTTCTCGAACTTCACCGTACCACCGTACTCGGTGATGATCGGACGCGTCATCGGATCCCACGTCGCCAGCTGCGTGCCGGCCTTGATCGCCGCACCGTCGAGCTGCAGCAGCGTCGCGCCGTACGGGATCTTGTGACGTTCGCGCTCGCGGCCGATATCGTCGGTGATCAGCGCCTCGCCCGAACGCGAGATGACGATCTGTTCGCCCTTCGCGTTGGTGACGTAACGCATCGTCGCCGTGAAACGCACGATACCGTTGCTCTTCGCTTCCACCGACGACGCCACTGCCGCACGCGATGCCGCACCACCGATGTGGAACGTACGCATCGTCAGCTGCGTGCCCGGTTCACCGATCGACTGTGCCGCGATCACGCCGACTGCTTCGCCGACGTTCACGAGCGAGCCGCGGCCGACGTCACGGCCGTAGCAGGCTGCGCACAGACCGTAACGCGTTTCGCAGGTCAGCGGCGTGCGCACGCGCACTTCGTCGATGCCGAGGCGTTCGATTTCCTCGACCGCCGTTTCGTCGAGCAGCGTGCCCGATTCGTACAGCGTTTCCTGCGTTTCCGGGTTCACGACGTCCGCGACCGCGACGCGGCCGAGGATACGGTCGCGCAGTGCCTCGACGACTTCACCGCCTTCGACCAGCGCCTTCATCGCCACGCCGTTCGACGTGCCGCAATCGTCCTCGACCACCACCAGATCCTGCGTGACGTCGACGAGACGACGGGTCAGGTAACCCGAGTTTGCCGTCTTCAGTGCCGTATCAGCCAGACCCTTACGTGCACCGTGGGTCGAGATGAAGTACTGCAACACGTTCAGGCCTTCGCGGAAGTTCGCGGTAATCGGCGTCTCGATAATCGAGCCGTCCGGCTTCGCCATCAGGCCACGCATACCGGCCAGCTGACGAATCTGCACCGCCGAACCCCGGGCGCCCGAGTCGGCCATCATGTAGATCGAGTTGAACGACTCCTGGCGCGTCTCGTTGCCGTCGCGGTCGATCACCGGCTCCGTCGACAGCTGCTCCATCATCGCCTTGCCGACCGCTTCCGACGTCGCCGACCAGATGTCGACCACGTTGTTGTAGCGTTCCTGGGCGGTGACGAGACCCGACATGTACTGGCGGTCGTACTCCTTCACCTTCTTCGCTGCATCGCCGACGATCGTTTCCTTCTGCGGCGGCACGAGCATGTCGTCCACACAGATCGAAATGCCGGCGCGCGTCGCGAGACGGAAACCCGACTGCATCAGCTGATCGGCGAACACCACCGTCGCGCGCAGACCGCACTTGCGGAACGCCGTGTTGATCAGGCGCGAGATTTCCTTCTTCTTCAGCGGCTTGTTCAGCACCGAGAACGGCAGGCCGTGCGGCAGGATCTCCGACAGGATCGCGCGACCGACGGTCGTCGCGTACAGCGTGATCTTCGGCACGAATGCCGGTGCGCCTTCCGACTTGTCTTCGTTGTGGACCATTTCGGTGATCCGCACGTTGACGCGCGATGCCAGCTCGACTTCCTTGTTCTCGTACGCGCGGATCACTTCCGACACGCCGGTGAACGACAGGCCTTCGCCCTTGCCGTTGATCGCTTCGCGGGTCGCGTAGTACAGACCCAGCACGATATCCTGCGACGGCACGATCGACGGATCGCCGTTGGCCGGGAACAGCACGTTGTTCGACGCCAGCATCAGCGTGCGCGCTTCCATCTGCGCTTCGAGCGACAGCGGCACGTGAACGGCCATCTGGTCACCGTCGAAGTCGGCGTTGAACGCCGCGCAGACGAGCGGGTGCAGCTGGATCGCCTTGCCTTCGATCAGCACTGGCTCGAACGCCTGGATACCGAGACGGTGCAGCGTCGGCGCACGGTTCAGCATCACCGGGTGCTCGCGGATCACCTCTTCGAGGATGTCCCACACCACCGGCGTCTGGTTCTCGACTTCCTTCTTCGCCGCCTTGATGGTCGTCGCGACGCCCATCACTTCCAGCTTGTTGAAGATGAACGGCTTGAACAGCTCGAGCGCCATCAGCTTCGGCAGACCGCACTGGTGCAGCTTCAGCGTCGGGCCGACCACGATGACCGAACGGCCCGAGTAGTCGAC
Source organism: Burkholderia sp. AU33545 (assembly GCF_020419685.1). Taxonomy (NCBI): domain Bacteria; kingdom Pseudomonadati; phylum Pseudomonadota; class Betaproteobacteria; order Burkholderiales; family Burkholderiaceae; genus Burkholderia; species Burkholderia sp. AU33545. The sequence continues at coordinate 201,375 of NZ_JAIZRQ010000011.1, forward strand.
GCGCTTGCCCAGCAGGTTCTGACGGAAACGACCGCCCTTGCCCTTGATCATGTCGGCGAGCGACTTCAGCGGACGCTTGTTCGCGCCCGTCATCGCCTTGCCGCGACGACCGTTGTCGAGCAGCGAGTCGACGGCTTCCTGCAGCATCCGCTTTTCGTTGCGGACGATGATTTCAGGGGCCTTCAGCTCGAGCAGACGCTTCAACCGGTTGTTACGGTTGATCACGCGGCGATACAGGTCGTTCAGGTCCGACGTCGCGAAACGGCCGCCGTCCAGCGGCACGAGCGGACGCAGTTCCGGCGGCAGCACCGGCAGCACTTCGAGGATCATCCACTCGGGCTTGATGCCCGAGCGCTGGAATGCCTCGAGGACCTTCAGGCGCTTCGCGTACTTCTTGATCTTCGCTTCCGAGCCGGTGTTCTTCAGCTCGGTGCGCAGCGTCTCGACCTGCTCGTCGATGTTGATCGCGCGCAGCAGTTCACGCACGCCTTCCGCGCCCATCTCGGCACGGAATTCGTCGCCATATTCCTCGACCTTGTTGTAGTAATCCTCTTCGGTCATGATCTGCCGCGCCTTCAGCGGCGTCATGCCCGGTTCGATCACCACGTACGCTTCGAAGTACAGCACGCGTTCGATGTCGCGCAGCGTCATGTCGAGCACCATGCCCAGACGCGACGGCAGCGACTTCAGGAACCAGATGTGCGCGACCGGCGAGGCCAGTTCGATGTGGCCCATGCGTTCGCGACGCACCTTCGCCAGCGTCACTTCGACGCCGCACTTCTCGCAGATCACGCCGCGGTGCTTCAGACGCTTGTACTTGCCGCACAGGCACTCGTAGTCCTTGATCGGCCCGAAGATCTTCGCGCAGAAGAGACCATCGCGTTCCGGCTTGAACGTACGGTAGTTGATGGTCTCCGGCTTCTTCACTTCACCGAACGACCACGAACGGATCTTGTCGGGCGAGGCCAGACCGATCTTGATCGCGTCGAAAACTTCTTCCTGTTGGACTTGCTTGAATAGATCGAGCAGAGCTTTCATTGCTTTCTCTCCGTAGTCCGATTAATTGCGGTCGAGATCGATATCGATACCGAGCGAGCGGATTTCCTTCACGAGCACGTTGAAGGATTCCGGCATGCCTGCATCGATCACGTGATCGCCCTTGACGAGGTTTTCGTACACCTTCGTCCGGCCGGTCACGTCGTCCGACTTCACCGTCAGCATTTCCTGCAGCACGTAGGACGCGCCGTACGCTTCGAGTGCCCACACTTCCATTTCACCGAAACGCTGGCCACCGAACTGCGCCTTACCGCCCAGCGGCTGCTGCGTGACGAGCGAGTACGGGCCCGTCGAACGCGCGTGCATCTTGTCGTCGACCAAGTGGTGCAGCTTCAGGTAGTGCATGTAGCCGAGCGTCACGCGACGTTCGAACATTTCACCCGTGCGGCCGTCGTACAGGCGGACCTGGTTCTTCGACGGGTTCATGCCGAGCTGTTCCGCGATGTCGTCCGGGAACGCGAGGTCGAGCATCTTGCCCATTTCTTCCTCGGTCGCACCGTCGAACACCGGCGTTGCGAACGGCACACCTTCGCGCAGGTTCTTCGCGAGTTCGAGGATCTCGTCGTCGGTGAAGCTTTCCAGATCTTCCTGGCGGCCCGACTCGTTGTAGATCTTCGTCAGGAACACACGCAGTTCCTCGATCTTCGCCTGACGCTGCAGCATTTCGCCGATACGCCAGCCGAGGCCCTTCGCGGCCCAGCCGAGGTGCACTTCCAGAACCTGACCCACGTTCATCCGCGACGGCACGCCGAGCGGGTTCAGCACGACGTCTGCCGGACGGCCGTCGGCCATGTACGGCATGTCTTCGATCGGGACGATCTTCGACACGACACCCTTGTTACCGTGGCGGCCTGCCATCTTGTCGCCAGGCTGCAGGCGGCGCTTCACCGCGAGGTACACCTTGACCATCTTCAGCACGCCCGGCGGCAGTTCGTCGCCTTGCGTGAGCTTCTTGCGCTTCTCTTCGAACGCGAGATCGAACTGGTGACGCTTTTCTTCGATCGAGTTCTTGATCGCTTCGAGCGATGCCGCTGCTTCGTCGTCCGCGAGGCGGATGTCGAACCAGTGGTAGTGGTCGAGGTCTTCCAGGTAAGCCTGGTCGATCTTCGTGCCCTTCGCGAGCTTCTTCGGACCGCCGTTCGCGACCTTGCCCACGAGCATCCGTGCGAGACGCTGGAACGCGTCGCCTTCCACGATGCGCAGCTGGTCGTTCAGGTCGAGACGGTAGCGCTTCAGCTCGTCGTCGATGATCTGTTGCGCACGCTTGTCGCGCTGGATGCCTTCACGCGTGAATACCTGGACGTCGATCACGGTGCCGCTCATGCCCGACGGCACGCGCAGCGAGGTGTCCTTCACGTCCGAAGCCTTCTCGCCGAAGATCGCGCGCAGCAGCTTCTCTTCCGGCGTCAGCTGGGTCTCGCCCTTCGGCGTGACCTTGCCGACCAGCACGTCGCCCGCTTCGACTTCCGCACCGATGTACACGATGCCCGATTCGTCGAGACGGCCGAGCTGGACTTCCGCTAGGTTCGAGATGTCGCGCGTGATTTCTTCCGGCCCGAGCTTCGTGTCGCGTGCAACGACGTTCAGCTCTTCGATGTGGATCGACGTGTAGCGATCGTCGGCCACGACCTTCTCCGAGATCAGGATCGAGTCTTCGAAGTTGTAGCCGTTCCACGGCATGAACGCGATCAGCATGTTCTGGCCGAGCGCGAGCTCGCCCAGGTCCGTCGAGGCGCCGTCGGCCAGCACGTCGCCGCGCGAGACCTTGTCGCCCATCTTCACGATCGGACGCTGGTTGATGTTCGTGTTCTGGTTCGAACGCGTGTACTTGATCAGGTTGTAGATGTCGACACCGACTTCACCCGCGACCGCTTCGTCATCGTTCACGCGAATCACGATACGGCCTGCGTCGACATAGTCGACGACGCCGCCGCGGAACGCCTGAACCGTCGTGCCCGAGTCGACCGCACAGGTGCGCTCGATGCCCGTACCGACGACCGGCTTTTCCGGACGCAGACACGGCACGGCCTGACGCTGCATGTTCGAACCCATCAGTGCACGGTTCGCGTCGTCGTGCTCGAGGAACGGGATCAGCGAAGCTGCAACCGACACGATCTGCGACGGCGCGACGTCCATGTACTGGATGCGATCCGGCGTGACCATCATCGTTTCGCCGGCTTCACGCGACGACACGAGTTCGTCGACCAGCGTGCCGTTCTCGTCGATCGCGGCGTTCGCCTGCGCGATCATGTAGCGGCCTTCCTCGATCGCCGACAGGTAGTCGATCTGGTCGGTCACCTTGCTGTCCACGACCTTGCGGTACGGCGTCTCGAGGAAGCCGTACTCGTTCAGGTGCGCATACAGTGCGAGCGAGTTGATCAGACCGATGTTCGGACCTTCCGGCGTTTCGATCGGGCACACGCGGCCATAGTGGGTCGGGTGCACGTCACGCACTTCGAAGCCTGCGCGTTCGCGCGTCAGACCGCCCGGGCCCAGTGCGGAAACACGGCGCTTGTGCGTGATTTCCGACAGCGGGTTGGTCTGGTCCATGAACTGCGACAGCTGCGACGAACCGAAGAACTCGCGGATCGCCGACGAAATCGGCTTCGAGTTGATCAGGTCATGCGGCATCAGGTTTTCGCTTTCGGCCTGGCCGAGGCGTTCCTTGACCGCGCGCTCGACACGCACGAGACCCGCGCGGAACTGGTTTTCCGCCAGTTCGCCGACGCAACGCACGCGACGGTTGCCGAGGTGGTCGATGTCGTCCACTTCGCCCTTGCCGTTGCGCAGTTCGACGAGGATCTTGATCGTCGCGAGGATGTCGTCGTCCTGCAGCGTCATCGGGCCGGTGATCTCGTCACGGCTGACGCGGCGGTTGAACTTCATACGGCCGACCTTCGACAGGTCGTACGCTTCTTCGCTGTAGAACAGACGGTTGAACAGCGCCTCGACCGCTTCTTCGGTCGGCGGCTCGCCCGGACGCATCATGCGGTAGATCGCGATGCGCGCGGCCGTCTTGTCGGTCGTTTCGTCGACACGCAGCGTCGACGAGATGTACGGACCCTGGTCCAGATCGTTCGTATAGAGCGTCTGGATGTCCTTGATGCCCGCTTCACGCAGCTTCTCGAGCACGCTTTCCGTGACTTCGTCGTTCGCGCTCGCGATCACTTCGCCGGTATCGCCATCGACGACGTTCTTCGCCAGCACGCGGCCGAGCAGATAGTCTTCCGGCACCGAGATGAACTTGGTCTTGGCGGCTTCGAGGTCGCGAATGTGCTTCGCGTTGATCCGCTTGTCCTTCTGGACGATGACCTTGCCATCACGATCCGTGATGTCGAAACGCGCGACTTCACCACGCAGGCGCTCGGGCACGAACTCGAGTTGTGCGCCTTCGTCCATCAGCGTGAAGTTGTCGAACACGAAGAAGTTCGCGAGGATCTGTTCCGGCGTGAGGCCGATGGCCTTCAGCAGGATCGTGACCGGCATCTTGCGGCGACGGTCGACGCGGAAGTACAGGATGTCCTTCGGATCGAATTCGAAGTCGAGCCACGAGCCGCGGTACGGAATGATCCGTGCCGAGAACAGCAGCTTGCCCGAGCTGTGCGTCTTGCCCTTGTCGTGTTCGAAGAACACGCCCGGCGAACGGTGCAGCTGCGAGACGATGACACGCTCGGTGCCGTTGATGACGAACGAGCCCGTCGGCGTCATGAGCGGCATTTCGCCCATGTACACTTCCTGCTCTTTCACTTCCTTGACGACCGGCTTGTTCGGCGATTCCTTGTCGAGGATGACAAGGCGGACCTTCGCGCGCAGCGCGGAGCAGTACGTCAGGCCACGCTGCTGGCATTCCTTGATGTTGAATGCCGGCGAGGACAGCGCATAGCTCACGAACTCGAGGCGCGCGAAACCGTTGTGCGAAACAATGGGAAATACCGATGTGAACGCGGCCTGCAAACCTTCAGGCTTGCGTTGTGTGGCCGGCACATCGGCTTGCAGAAACGTGCTGAATGATTCAAGCTGGGTGGCCAGCAAGAACGGAACTTGGTGAACGATGGGGCGCTTCGCGAAACTCTTGCGAATGCGCTTCTTCTCGGTGAAGGAATATTGCATACGATCTCCGAATCACGGCGGGTGCTATCGAGGCGGAATACCTGGACGTTTCAAACCCGAGTGTTCACCGACTGAGACCCGATGGCCGTCCAACGGCTTGAACGAGCCGAGAAGCTTGGTGGTTGGCCGCTACCAACCGCTGGCTGACGGCAGCGGATGCCTGTGTTGCCCGCTACCCGACCAAACTTGCCTTCTGCAGTCGCTTCAGAAGACAAAGAGAAACGCCGATCGCGACCTTTGATTACGATTCGGCGGTTTTCTTTGGCTTCTGGGGCCGATTATTCGGGCTCCCGAATGAGTGCCAGAATAACGTCCCCACAAAGCACAAAAAGGCCGGCGGTGAAAATACCGCCAGCCTTCGCACAGCGCGTCGAAACTTACTTGACTTCGACCTTTGCGCCTGCTTCTTCCAGCTTCTTCTTGGCTTCTTCAGCAGCAGCCTTGTCGACGCCTTCCTTGACAGCCTTCGGTGCGCCGTCAACGACGTCCTTCGCTTCCTTCAGGCCGAGGCCCGTCAGTTCGCGAACTGCCTTGATGACTGCAACCTTGTTGCTGCCTGCTTCAGCCAGAACGACCGTGAATTCGGTCTTCTCTTCTGCAGCAGCAGCAGCGCCGCCGCCTGCCGGGCCAGCGACTGCCACTGCAGCTGCCGACACGCCAAACTTCTCTTCGAACGCCTTGACCAGTTCGTTCAGTTCCAGAACGGTCATCCCTTCGACTGCTGCCAGGATGTCTTCTTTTGCGATTGCCATTTGAAATACTCCTAAATTGAATTCGGATACAGCCAGCGATCAGTGACGCTGATGCTCGCTCGATTACGCAGCTTCTGCTTGCTTCTTCTCGGCCAGCGCGGCAAGAGCACGCGCGAAGCCCGAAACAGGCGATTGCATAACGAACAGCAGCTTCGAGAGCAGTTCTTCACGGCTCGGGATGCTTGCCAGCGCTTGCACGCCAGCCTTGTCCATCACCTTGCCATCGAACGAACCAGCCTTGATGACCAACTTGTCATTGCCCTTGCTGAAGTCGTTGACGACCTTAGCAGCAGCAATTGCATCTTCCGAGATGCCGTAGATCAGGGGGCCAGTCATCTGCTCTGCCAGCGGAGCAAACGGCGTACCTTCAACAGCGCGACGCGCCAGCGTGTTCTTCAACACGCGCAGGTAAACCTGTTGCTCACGCGCTTTCGCGCGCAGCTTGGTCAGATCGCCAACCGCAATTCCACGATACTCAGCCAGCACAACGGTCTGGGCCTTCGCGACTTGCGCGGCAACCGCAGCGACGACGGCTTGCTTGTCTTCTCTATTAAGCGGCACGGTTAGCCTCCAGAAACGATACGTTCGGCACGAAACCTCACGTACCTCGTTCAACAACGGCGTCCGACCTCGTTAGGAGTATTTCCACCACACGCCGGGAATCGCTTCACGGCCTGCGGCTTCACCACTGCAAAACTTTTTCGGGTTCGCCATCTGCGTTGGCTTGAATTAAGGGATCGCCTGCCTGCTGCGCCCCACCAACGGTCTTTGATAACCGGTTGCCCGCCTTGCTGCACGAACAACCGCCCAAAGCCCATGTAGGCCGCTTCGCGAACGAAGCGGCCCGAATACTTGCTTACTGTGCTGCCAGCGTAGCCTGGTCGATACGCACGCCGACACCCATCGTGCTCGACAGTGCGATCTTGCGCAGGTAGACGCCCTTGCTCGTTGCCGGCTTGGCCTTCTGCAGCGCTTCGATCAGTGCCGACAGGTTCGAACGCAGTGCGGTCGATTCGAACGATGCACGGCCGATGGTTGCGTGAATGATACCGGCCTTGTCGACACGGAATTGCACCTGACCAGCCTTCGCGTTCTTGACTGCAGTCGCAACGTCCGGCGTGACCGTGCCAACCTTCGGGTTCGGCATCAGGCCGCGCGGGCCGAGGATCTGACCGAGCGTACCGACGATACGCATCGTGTCCGGCGAAGCGATCACGATGTCGAAGTCCATCTGGCCAGCCTTGATCTGCTCAGCCAGGTCTTCCATACCGACGATTTCCGCGCCTGCTGCACGAGCCTGCTCGGCCTTGTCGCCTTGTGCGAACACGGCAACGCGAACCGACTTACCCGTACCTGCCGGCAGAACGACCGAACCACGAACGACTTGGTCCGACTTCTTCGCGTCGATGCCGAGTTGCACTGCGACGTCGATCGATTCGTTGAACTTCGCGCTCGCGCATTCCTTCACGAGTGCCAGTGCGTCCTCGATCGCATACAGCTTCTGACGATCGACCTTGGCGGCAAATGCCTGACGGCGCTTGGAGATCTTAGCCATTTACACGCCCTCCACAGTGATGCCCATCGAGCGTGCGCTACCAGCGATGGTGCGAACGGCTGCGTCCAGATCAGCTGCCGTAAGGTCCGGCATCTTGGTCTTCGCGATTTCTTCGGCTTGAGCGCGCGTGATCGAACCGACCTTGTCGGTGTGCGGCTTGCTCGAGCCCTTGTCCACCTTCGCCGCCTTCTTGATCAGGACGGTCGCCGGCGGCGTCTTCATCACGAACGTGAAGCTCTTGTCAGCGTATGCCGTGATAACCACCGGCACCGGCAGACCCGGCTCCATGCCTTGAGTCTGCGCGTTGAACGCCTTGCAGAACTCCATGATGTTCAGGCCGCGCTGACCCAGTGCCGGACCGACCGGCGGCGACGGATTGGCTTTACCTGCAGGGATCTGCAGCTTGATAAAGCCGACAATCTTCTTTGCCATTTGTAAACCTCGTTGGAACGCCAAGCGGCGTTCGGTGAGTGATAACGCGCTTTCGCCGCTGGCTACTGACGCTCCTCAACGGCCATAACGCGAGCCGTAAGCGCGAAGGTGGGCAGCCGAGGCTGCCCACCGAATCGGGATTAAACTTTTTCGACCTGACCGAACTCGAGTTCGACCGGGGTAGAACGGCCAAAGATGGTGACCGACACACGCACGCGCGATTTTTCGTAGTTGACTTCCTCGACAGTGCCGTTGAAGTCCGTGAACGGGCCTTCCTTGACACGCACCATCTCGCCAACTTCGAACAGGGTCTTCGGGCGCGGCTTCTCGACGCCTTCCTGCATCTGCGACATGATCTTTTCGACTTCCTTCGGGGAAATCGGGGTCGGGCGGTTACGCGCACCGCCGACGAAACCCGTGACCTTCGCCGTGTTCTTCACGAGGTGCCACGTTTCGTCCGTCATCTCCATTTCCACCAGCACGTAGCCGGGGAAGAAACGACGCTCGGTTACAGCCTTGTGGCCACCTTTGACTTCGACCACTTCTTCGGTCGGAACCAGGATCTGACCGAATTTATCCTGCATGCCAGCACGTTCGATGCGCTCTTGAAGCGCGCGCTGCACGCTCTTCTCCATACCGGAGTAGGCGTGCACGACGTACCAACGCTTTCCGCTCGGGGATGCCGGAGTATCGCTCATATCATTTCCAACCCAGAATCGCCGAGAAAATCACCCATTCGATCGATTTGTCACTCAACCAGAGGAAAATCGCCATCACGAGCACGAAACCAAACACGACGAGTGTGGTTTGCGTTGCCTCCTTGCGGGTGGGCCAAACGACCTTGCGGACTTCCTTGTACGAATCCTTGGCAAACGCGATGAGGCTCTTGCCAGGTGCGGACATCAGGCCGACGGCCACGCCGGCGATAATACCTACCGCCAATGCGGCACCGCGGACGTACCACTGCTGATTGGCCAGCCAGAAGAAGCCCACGAATCCGGCCAAGACCAGCAATACGCCCAGGGCCAGCATCAGCTTATCGCCGGAGGTATTTACAGTTTCGACGGATGGATTCGCCATAACACCTTAAAACAAATGCCACGTGGGACACGTGGCGATTTTTGGCAGGGGCAGAGGGAATCGAACCCCCAACCTTCGGTTTTGGAGACCGACGCTCTGCCAGTTGAGCTATACCCCTAAACCATGCTGGGGCCGGCTGATGCCAGCCCCAAAACTGTCGATCAACGAATAACTGGCTTACTCGATGATCTTGGCGACGACGCCGGCGCCGACGGTACGGCCGCCTTCGCGGATTGCGAAGCGCAGACCTTCTTCCATCGCGATCGGAGCGATCAGCTTCACCGTGATCGACACGTTGTCGCCCGGCATCACCATTTCCTTGTCCTTCGGCAGCTCGATCGAGCCCGTCACGTCCGTCGTACGGAAGTAGAACTGCGGACGGTAGTTGTTGAAGAACGGCGTGTGACGGCCGCCTTCGTCCTTGCTCAGCACGTACACTTCAGCCGTGAAGTGCGTGTGCGGCGTGATCGAACCCGGCTTCGCCAGAACCTGGCCACGCTCCACGTCTTCACGCTTCGTGCCGCGCAGCAGGATACCCACGTTGTCGCCTGCCTGACCTTGGTCCAGCAGCTTGCGGAACATTTCAACGCCCGTGCAGGTCGTCTTCACCGTCGGCTTGATACCGACGATTTCGATTTCCTCGCCGACCTTCACGATGCCGCGCTCGACACGACCCGTCACCACCGTACCACGGCCCGAGATCGAGAACACGTCTTCCACCGGCATCAGGAACGCGCCGTCAACTGCACGCTCCGGCGTCGGGATGTACGTGTCCAGCGCGTCTGCCAGGCTCATGATCGCCACTTCGCCCAGCTCGCCCGTGTCGCCTTCCAGCGCCAGCTTCGCCGAACCCTTCACGATCGGCGTGTCGTCGCCCGGGAAGTCGTACTTCGACAGGAGTTCGCGAACTTCCATCTCGACCAGCTCGAGCAGTTCAGCGTCGTCCACCATGTCGCACTTGTTCAGGAACACGATGATGTACGGAACGCCAACCTGACGCGCCAGCAGGATGTGCTCACGCGTTTGCGGCATCGGGCCGTCTGCTGCCGAGCAAACCAGGATCGCGCCGTCCATCTGCGCCGCGCCCGTGATCATGTTCTTCACATAGTCAGCGTGGCCCGGGCAGTCGACGTGTGCGTAGTGGCGGTTTGCCGTTTCGTACTCGACGTGTGCCGTGTTGATCGTGATGCCGCGCGCCTTTTCTTCCGGTGCCGCGTCGATCTGGTCGTACGCCTTCGCTTCGCCGCCGAACTTCTTCGTCAGAACCGTCGTGATCGCTGCCGTCAGCGTCGTCTTGCCGTGGTCAACGTGACCAATCGTACCAACGTTGACGTGCGGCTTGGTCCGCTCAAACTTTTCCTTGGCCATTTTCAACTCCCAAAAGGAATTTCACATGTTGCGCCGCGCGCAAACAGACACTGACTTTGTACTGCTGGTGCCCATGGGCAGGATCGAACTGCCGACCTCTCCCTTACCAAGGGAGTGCTCTACCACTGAGCCACATGGGCGCTATTACGCTTCAACTACACGGACTGGAGCGGGTGAAGGGAATCGAACCCTCGTCGTAAGCTTGGAAGGCTTCTGCTCTACCATTGAGCTACACCCGCACGGGCCACTAACGATTCCCTACCGCTCTTTGCGTTGATGTTCTGGTGGAGGAGGTTGGATTCGAACCAACGTAGGCGTAAGCCAACAGATTTACAGTCTGCCCCCTTTAGCCACTCGGGCACCCCTCCGTAGAGAACTGACGATTATGGGGGTGCATCGCACTCTTGTCAAGCACATCTGAAAGATTATTTTCATTCTCTTCCAGAGCACTTGCCGACTCACCCGACACTCACGCTCACCCGGCTGAGGCAAGCACGAGAGGAGGCCGATCGGCGCCACATCTTCGTCAGACTCCGTCTTCAGCGTCGATTTGCATCTTCGCTAAAAACGAAAGACCGCCATGATACGACCTCCCGCGGATAATGCCAAGCGGGTAGATGCAAAAAATTTGCAATTTCCATGCCGACGGGAATTGTGGGGGCATCCGGCAAACGCCCGGACCAGCTGAAGCCGGATGACGGTGACGTCAGCATATCGCCCGGCCGGGGGCAGCCGCGTTGTCCGCAGGGGCCTCGGGGACACCGGATTCGGGATATAGCGCCGCTGTTCGCCTCCTCCGCTGCGATAGCTTGACCTGACGCTCACGTTGATAAGCTTGCACGAAGGCCCGATGCAATGCGGGCTGCACCGCAGCACGTTCGCCGCGACGGTTACGCGCAGTCGACGTGGTAGCCAGGGGTGCAGGAGCAGATCGTCGCGTACGAGCGGCAGCTTGACGCCGAGGCAGGTTGAGCTTTGGCCCTTCTAGTCCACAAAACTGTCGGATTTGAGAGTGGAAAATTCCGGCATGACGTTGTCATCGAGACTTGGAGGTCATGCCGTGAAGAAGAGCAAGTTCACCGAAGAGCAGATCGCATACGCGTTGAAGCAGGCCGAGTTGGGCACGCCGGTCGCGGAGGTCTGCCGCAAGATGGGGATTAGCGACGCAATGTTTTACGACTGGCGGACGAAATATGGAGGACTGTCGCCCTCGGAGGTGCGCCGGCTGAAGCAACTTGAGGAAGAGAACGCGAAGCTCAAGCGGCTCGTGGCTGTTCTGTCGCTGGAAAAGGCCATGCTGCAGGACGCGCTGTCAAATAGGCTTTGAAGCCTTCTCGGCGCCGAGATCTGGTCACGGACTTGATGCAGCGTTTCGGCGCGAGCCAACGGCAGACCTGCGCGTTGTTGCAGCTTTCTCGCACGGTCTACCGTCACGAGTCGGTCGCGTGGGATCACAGCGCACTGGAAATGCGCATCAAGGAGATCACGGAAGTGCGGAGGCATTACGGTGCGCCCCGCGTGTACGTGATGCTTCGCAGGGAAGGCTGGAGAGACAATCATCAGAGAGTAGAACGCGTGTATCGGGAACTGGGCCTTTCGTTGTGCCACTAGCGAGCCCGTCGAAACAAGTCTGCCCGGCGCCGGCAACCGAAGCAGTCAGTGAGCGCGATCAAAGAAAGCTGGAGTAAGAACCTCGTCGCTGATGCGCTGTTTGATGGTCGACGCTTGCGCACCCTCACGATCGTGGTCAACTACCCGCGGGAATGCTTGGCGATTGAAGTCGGCGGCTCGTTGGGTGGCGAGCACGCGGTTGCCGCGCTGACCAAGCTTGCGCAGCATCGCCCGCTTCCACGCTATATGAAGGCAGACAATGACAGCGAGTTCATTTCGAAGGTGCTCGACAAATGGGCGTACGAGAACGGCGTGGAGATTGATTTCTCGCGTCCTGGCAAGCCGACCGAATACGCGAAGAATGAATCCTTCAACGGACGCTTTCGGGAGGAATGCCTCAACGCGCATTGGTTCTCGTCGCTTGAAGAAGCCAGACGCAAAATCGAGGTCTGTCGCGAGTACTACAACGAGGCGCGCCCTCATTCTGCGCTGCAGTGGATGACACCGGCGGAATTCGCCCGCCAGCGCACCGATCGGGCCTGGGCGGCCCACCCCGAAGTACCGGAATTTTCGAGCTAAGGCCGGGATGGAAATTGGACCAGCCTCATTGAGCAACAACCGGAGAGGTTCGATTGCCTGCACTCGCGCTTTTCGCCGCCCAAATGCAAAAACCCCCGCCTTTCGGGCGGGGGTTCTTGGCTTAGGGAGCCTGACGATTACCTACTTTCACACGGGAATCCGCACTATCATCGGCGTAGAGTCGTTTCACGGTCCTGTTCGGGATGGGAAGGGGTGGGACCGACTCGCTATGGTCATCAGGCA
>NZ_JAIZRQ010000012.1:0-212957 GCF_020419685.1 Burkholderia sp. AU33545
GCGCGGCGCCGCGCGGGCGCAGGCCCGGCGCGGCATCGCGCGTCAGTTCGTACACCGTCTGCCCGCGCAGCCGGAACGCCTGCGAGACGTACGTGAAATTCTCCGAATGCCCGGCGAACAGCAGGCCGCCCGGCTTCACGAGCGGCTCGAAGCGCGACAGCACCTGCCCCTGCGTCGGCTTGTCGAAATAGATCATCACGTTGCGGCAGAAGATCGCGTCGAACGGCTTCGCGATCCCGTAGTCGGCATCGGTCAGGTTCAGCTGCTCGAAGCGGATCATCGCGCGCAGTTCCGGGCGCACCTTCACGCGGCCGGCCTGCGCGCCCGTGCCTTTCAGGAAGAAGCGCTTGAGCCGCTCCGGGCTCAGGTGCTTGACCTGGTCGTACGTATAGATGCCGGCCTCGGCCTTCGCGAGCACCTGCGTGTCGAGATCGGTCGCGAGGATCGATGCGCCGCGCGCGGCCGATTCGCCGAGCGCCTCGATCAGCGTGATCGCGATCGAATAAGGCTCCTCGCCGGTCGACGCCGCCGAGCACCACACCGACACGGGCGCCGCGCGACCCTTCACGAAGTCGGCCAGGATCGGGAAATGGTGCGACTCGCGGAAGAACGCGGTCAGGTTCGTCGTCAGCGCGTTGGTGAACGCTTCCCACTCGAGCGGATCGTTCTCCTGCTCGAGCAGGTCGAGGTAGTCGCGGAACGTGTCGAGGCTGCGTGCGCGCAGCCGGCGTGCGAGCCGGCTGTACGCCATGTCGCGCTTGTGCTCGGACAGCGAAATGCCCGCGCGTTGATGGATCAGCGCGCGGATGCGTGCGAAATCCGCGCCGGTGAACGCGAAGTCGCGCCCCGGCTCGCCCGCGCGGGGCGAGGCATCCGGTGCATCAGGTCGAAACGGTGCGCGCGCGGACGGCATGGCTTAGAAAGTCTCCCAGTCGTCGTCGGACGTGCCGGCCGCCGCCATCGCCGGCTTCTCGCCGTTCAGCGCGGGGCGCACCAGCGCGGGCTTCTCGGCAGGCTTCTGCGCCGGTGCGGCGGCCGCCTTCGCGAGACGCGGGCCATAGCCGCCCGCGGCCGGCGCTTCCTTCGATGCGCGTGCGGCAGCGGCGTCCGGCGCGCGCTTCGTTTCGTGGCTCGCGGCCGGTGCCGCGGCATGCGGCGCCGGTGCGGCGCGACGGGCCGGCTGCACGGCAGCCTGCGGTGCCGGCAGTGCGGCCGGCGAGGCTTCGTGACGGTGCGCCGACGGCAACGCCGGCGCTGGTGCGTGCGCGGCCGGGCGTGCGGTATTGCGCGCCGGCGCGAGCGCGATGCCGCCCGCGACGCGCCACGCCGACACGATCGCCTTCATCTGGCGCGTCTGCTCCTCGAGCGATGCGGCCGCGGCCGCTGCCTGCTCGACGAGCGCCGCGTTCTGCTGGGTGACCGAATCCATCTGGCCGACCGCGCGGTTGACCTGCTCGATGCCGGTCGACTGCTCTTCCGACGCGGCGCTGATCTCGCCCATGATGTCGGTCACGCGGCGCACGGCCTGCACGATCTCGTCCATCGTCGAGCCGGCCCGCGCGACGAGCGCCGACCCGCTGTCGACCTTCTCGGCCGAGTCGCCGATCAGCTGCTTGATTTCCTTCGCGGCGCTCGCGCTGCGCTGCGCCAGCGAGCGCACTTCGCCCGCGACCACCGCGAAGCCGCGACCCTGCTCGCCCGCGCGCGCGGCTTCGACCGCCGCGTTCAGCGCGAGGATGTTGGTCTGGAACGCGATGCCTTCGATCGTGCCGATGATGTCGACGACCTTGCCCGAGCTCGCCGCGATGTCCTGCATCGTCGACACGACCTGGCCGACCACCTCGCCGCCCTGCGTCGCGATGTCGGATGCGTTCACCGCGAGCTGGCTCGCCTGCCGCGCGTTCTCCGCGTTCTGCCGCACGGTGCCGGTCAGCTGCTCCATGCTCGATGCGGTTTCCTGCAGCGACGCGGCCTGCTCCTCGGTGCGCTGCGACAGGTCGGTGTTGCCGGTCGAGATTTCGCGCGCGCCGACGTCGATCGACTCGGTGCCGCGATGCACGGCCTGCACCATCGTCGTCACGGCGTCCTGCATCCGCTTGATGCCGCCGAACAGGCGGCCGATCTCGTTCGTGCTGAACACGTTCACCGGCTGCGTGAGGTCGCCGCCTGCGATGCGCTCGAAGTGCGCGATCGCGTCCTCGAGCGGCTTCACGATCAGCCCGCGCAGCGCGAAGCGGATCGCGATCACGACGACGAACGCGATCGCGATGCCGGCCGCGATCAGGCCGACCATCAGCGAGATCTGCGACTGCGTCGCGGCCTGGCGTTCTTCCGCGCGCTTCTGCAGCGATGCGATCACGGCCGCCGCCGTCTGGTCGAACGCGACGAACATCGGGCTGATCTTCGCGTCGGCAATCGCGTGGTACGCCGCCATGTCGCCCGCGCGCGCCGCGGCAAATTCGGGCTCGACGCCTTCCTTCACGATCGTCGTGTAGCGGGCGGTGAGCTCGTCGACGAGCGCCTGCTCGACACCGAGCTTCGGCGTCGACTGGAACGCCTGCCAGTTCTGGTTCGACTTCGCGTACAGCTCCTGCGCGCGGTCGAGCACCTTCGCCGCCTCGGCCGCATTGCCGGCTTCGGTCAGCGTACGGAAGCGATCGAGCGCAATGCGCGAGCGCAGCAGGTGCGCGGCCGTGTCGTCCAGCGTGTGGATCGCCGGCAGGTCGACGTGCGCGATCTCGTCGAGCGAACGGCTCGCGTGATCGAGCGCGTAAAGGCCGAGCCCGCCAACCGCGGCGGCCAGGCACACGAGGATGAGTCCGACCGCCGTCAGCGTCGTGCGGATCGACCAGTTATGCAACATTGCAGATTCTCCCGAAATTCCTGCGCGCGCGGCGCGCTTACCCGCCGAGCGTCTCGATCAGCGCCATTTCACGGCTCGACATCAGCTTCTCGATGTCCATCAGGATCAGCATCCGGCCGTCGACCGTGCCGAGGCCCGTCAGGTACTCGGTCGTCAGCGTCGCGCCGAATTCCGGCGCCGGCATGATCTGGTCGGTCTGCAGCGTCAGCACGTCCGACACGCCGTCGACCACCATCCCGACCACGCGGTTCGACACGTTCAGGATGATCACGACGGTCTGGTGGTCGTACTCCACGCGGCCGAGATGGAACTTGATCCGCATGTCGACGATCGGCACGATGATCCCGCGCAGGTTGATCACGCCCTTGATGAATTCGGGCGCGTTCGCGATACGCGTGACGCTGTCGTAGCCGCGGATTTCCTGCACCTTCAGGATGTCGATCCCGTATTCCTCGTCGCCGAGCGTGAAGACGAGGAACTCCTGGCCCGTCGCATCGCCCTGCTCCGCGTCGCGGCGGCTGGTCGCCGCGTTCGCCGCGGCCGTATTGATCATTTGGACTTCAGCAGACACGTTTGCCCCCAATCAGTTGAATGGCGAGAGTCAGAAGATTGCGAGCTCGGCGCCGGCTCGGGCGCCGTGCGTCGCACGGGTTTCACGGTTCAGCGCCGCGACGTCGACGATCAACGCGACGCTGCCGTCGCCGAGGATGGTCGCCGCCGAGATGCCGTGCACCTTGCGGTAGTTCGTTTCGAGGTTTTTCACGACCACCTGCTGCTGGCCGACCAGCTCATCGATCAGCATCGCGAAGCGGCGCCCCTCGGTTTCCATGATCGTGACGATCCCCTGGGTCGGATCGGTACGCGCGTCCTCGACCGAGAACACCTCGTGCAGCGCGACGAGCGGCAGGTATTCGCCGCGCACGCGCACCACGCGCTCGCCGTTGCCGACGGTGTAGATGTCGTCGTTCGACGGCTGCAGCGACTCCATCACGAAGTTCAGCGGCAGGATGAAGATCTCCGTGCCGACCTTCACCGACATCCCGTCGAGGATCGCGAGCGTGAGCGGCAGCACGATCCGCGTGGTCGTGCCGCGGCCGGCCTGCGACGAGATCTCGACGTGGCCGCCCATCGACTGGATGTTGCGCTTCACGACGTCCATCCCGACGCCGCGGCCCGACACGTCGGTCACCGTCTCGGCGGTCGAGAAGCCCGGCGCGAAGATCAGTTGCCAGACTTCGTCGTCGCTGATGTTGTCGGATACCTGCATCCCCTGCTTCGCGGCCTTCGCGAGAATCCGCTCGCGGTTCAGGCCGCCACCGTCGTCGCTGACCTCGATCACGATGTTGCCGCCGTGATGCGCGGCCGACAGCACGAGCTGGCCGACCGCATCCTTGCCCGCGGCGACGCGTTTGTCGACGGTCTCGATCCCGTGGTCGAGGCTGTTGCGCACGAGGTGCGTGAGCGGGTCGATGATCCGCTCGATCAGGCTCTTGTCGAGCTCGGTCGCCTGGCCGAACGTGACGAGCTCGACCTGCTTGCCGAGCTTGCCGGCCAGGTCGCGCACGAGGCGCGGGAAACGGCTGAACACGTAGTCCATCGGCATCATGCGGATCGACATCACCGCTTCCTGCAGGTCGCGCGCGTTGCGTTCCAGTTGCGCCATCCCGTTGAAGAGACGGTCGTGCAGCGCCGGATCGAACGCGCTCGCCGTTTCCGCGAGCATCGCCTGCGTGATCACGAGTTCGCCGACCAGGTTGATCAGCTGGTCGACCTTCTCGACGCCGACGCGGATCGAGCTGCCTTCGGCGCCCGATGCGGCGGCGGCCGGGCGTGGACGCTTGTCGTCGTGGTGCGCGGCAGCGTGGGCAGCCGGCGCGGCGGGTTCTGCCTGCGATTGCGGCGCGGGTTGCGGCGCCGGTTGCGCGGCGGCGCTCGGCTGCGCCGGCGCTTGCGGTGCGGCGGCGGCCGGTGCGGCACCGGCGGCTTGCGCGAATACCTCGACGCGTGCGGCCGGCTCCGGCGCCGCGGCCGGTTCGGGCGCGGCCGGCGCGACGGCAGGCGCCGGTGCGGCCGGCGCGGTGCCGCGCGCGATGCGGATCTGGCTGTCGTCGATCACGAAACAGCACACGGCGACGATGTCGTCGGACGGCACGTCCGATTCGAGCCACAGCGTCAGGTCCGCGCCCGCTTCCTCGCGGCCGACGATCCGGCCGAGATTGCCGAGCTCCTCGGTGAGCAGCGCCTGGTCCTTCGCGTCGACGCCGACGAGCGTGATCTTCAGGTGCGGGCCGCCCGCGACGGCGTCGTCCGCCGGATGCGCGGCCGCGACGGCCTGTTCGACCACGTGATCGGGCACGCGGTCGTCGGTGGAAGGCGCCGGCGCCGGCGCGGGCGCTTCGGCCGCTGCGGCCGGCACGACGGCCGCGGCCGCATCCGCGCCGCTCTCGGCCTTCAGGCGCTCGAGCTTCGCGCAGATCGTCGCGGCAGCCGCCGCGTCCGGTTCCGCGCTCGCGCGATAGTCGACCAGCTGGTCGGACAGCACGTCCTTGGTCTCGAGGAACGCGTCGACCATTTCCTTGGTCAGCGTCAGCTCATGGTTGCGCGCGCGGTCGAGCAGCGACTCGAGGATGTGGGTCGTCTCGGTCAGCGCGGAAAAGCCGAAGGTCGCCGCGCCGCCCTTGATCGAATGCGCGGCGCGGAAGATCGCGGCCAGGTCCTCGGGGTCGGGCGAGCCGACGTCGAGGTTCAGCAGCAGCTGCTCCATCTGTGCGAGCAACTCGTCCGCTTCGTCGAAAAAGGTCTGGTAGAACTGCGTGATGTCGAGAGTCATGCCCGGTCACCGGTTGGATTCGTCGCGTTCATGTCAGGAGGCGGTCTGTTCGGACAGCGTCGCGACCAGGTCGATCAGCACGGCCGGGTCGATCGGCTTCTCGATCCAGCCGGTCGCGCCCGCGTCGCGCGCGGCGTCCTTGAAGGCATCGCTGCCTTCGGTGGTCAGCACGAGGATCGGCGTGTCCGCGTATGCCGTCAGCTTGCGCAGCGAGGCGATCACCTCGAGCCCGCTCTTGCGCGGCATGTTCTGGTCGGTCAGCACCAGGTCGTACGGCACGGTGGCCGCCATGTCGAAGCCGGCTTCGCCGTCCGGCGCCACCGTCACGTCGTAGCCGGCCTGCGCCAGCGTCGCCTGCAGCAGCGCACGCATGGTCGCCGAGTCGTCGATGGCGAGAATGGTTCGGATCATGTCTGTCTCGAAATCTGGGAAACGTCAGGGTTTCGGTGCCACGGCGACGGCGCTCGCCAGCGCCGGTCGCGCGGCCTGCGCCGGGCCGCCGAGCTGCTGGGCCAGCAGCTTCGAGCCCGCCGCGTCGGCCGACAGCGTCGTGGTCGTCGCGTCGTCGCGCATCAGCGCGTCTTCGGATTTGCGGTTCAGGACGATCACGCTGATCCGGCGGTTTTCCGGATCGAGCGGATCGGCCTTGTTCAGGTTCTGCGTCGACGCGAGGCCGAGCACGCGCAGCACCTTCGCCTCGTCCATGCCGCCCGCGATCAGTTCGCGGCGCGACGCGTTCGCGCGGTCGGCCGACAGCTCCCAGTTGCTGTAGCCGCCCTCGCCGCCCGCGTAAGGCACCGCGTCGGTGTGGCCCTGGACGATGATCCGGTTCGGCACGTCGTTCAGCGTCTTGCCGATCTCGCGCAGGATGTCGCGCATGTACGGCTCGACGTGATCACTCGACATCGCGAACATCGGCCGCTTCTGCGAATCGACGATCTCGATGCGCAGCCCCATCAGCGTCGAATCGATGCGGATCTGCTGCCGGAACTGGCGCAGCGTCGGGTTCGCCTCGATCGCCGCCATCAACTTGATCTGCAGGTCGTGCAGGCGCGTCTGCTCGAGCCGGTCCTGCGCGCCCTGCGCCTGCGAACGCGTCTTGTCGTCGCCGGCCTTCGCGACGCGGTCGGCGAGCGACGTCGTGCCGTCGGTGCGGCGCAGCGTGCCGGCGTCGAGGCTCGACAGGTCGCGGCCGCCGCCGTTGATGATGCTCGAGTCCTGCGAGCTGCGATCGCCGCTGCCGAACAGCGCGGCCTTCAGCGGCGTGTTGAAATACTCGGCGATCCCCTTCAGCTGCACCGGCGTGACCGAGCTCAGCAGCCACATCAGCAGGAAGAACGCCATCATCGCGGTCATGAAGTCCGCATAGGCGAGTTTCCATGCGCCGCCGTGGTGGCCCTTCTTCTGCGGGGCCACCCGTTTCACGACGATCGCGCGATCCTTGCTCTTGCTCATCGAACGCTCCGCGTCACTTCGCCTTCACGCGGCGCACGTGCTCTTCGAGCTCGGTAAACGACGGCCGCTCGGTCGAGTACAGCACCTTGCGGCCGAACTCGACCGCGATCGCCGGCGCATAGCCGTTCAGGCTCGCGAGAATCGTCACCTTGATGCACTGGAACATCTTGGTCGACTCGGCCACGCGCTGCTCCGCGAGGCTCGCGAGCGGCCCGATCAGCCCGTACGACAGCAGGATCCCGAGGAACGTGCCGACCAGCGCCTGCGCGATCATCGCGCCGAGCACCGCGGGCGGCTTGTCGGCGGATGCCATCGTATGCACGACGCCCATCACCGCCGCGACGATCCCGAACGCCGGCATCGCGTCGCCGACGCGCATCAGCGCGTGCGCCGGGCCCTCGCCTTCCGCGTGGTGCGTCTCGATCTCCTCGTCCATCAGGCTCTCGATCTCGAACGCGTTCATGTTGCCGCCCACCATCAGGCGCAGGTAGTCGGTCAGGAATTCGACGATGTGGCGATCGGCGAGGATCTTCGGGTATTGCGTGAAGATCGGGCTCTTGTCCGGATCGTCGATGTCGGCCTCGAGTGTCAGCGTGCCTTCCTTGCGCGCCTTCGCGAGCAGCACGTACAGGAGCGCCATCAACTCCATATAGACGTCCTTCGTGTACTTCGAGCCCTTGAAGAGCGTCGGCAGCACACGCAGCGTCCCCTTGATGGTCTTCATGCCGTTGCCGAGGATGAACGCGCCGACGCCCGCGCCCGCGATCATCAGGATCTCGACCGGCTGGATCAATGCGCCCAGATGCCCGCCTGCCAGCGCGTAACCGCCGAAGACGGACAACAGCGTCACGAGTGTTCCCACGATAATCAGCACTGCCTGTCCCTCACGAATGACCGGCGGGGAGACCGCCGTTAATCAGGTTTACGGCAGTCGGCAGGAAAACTTTCGCGGCCGCGCCGCGGCGGCGCGGCGGTGTTTACCAGCAAGCCCCGCGCGGTTCGCGCGGCGAGCGGCAGCCGTGAGGCGTCCGCTCGCGCCCCGCCCGGCCTTGCCCGGCCCGGCGCTCAGGCCGCGGCGGCGGACAGCTCGGCGCGCGCGGCGGCGGCCTTGCGGGTCTTGCCCGCGCGCGACGGCGGCTGGCACAGGCCGCACACGAAACCTTGATGCGGATCATGCGCATGCGCGACGAAGTGGCCGCCGCAGCGCGTGCACGGGGTCATCTGCAGCATCCCCGAGTCGAAGAAGCGCACCAGCGTCCACGCGCGCGTGAGGCTCAGCGCGGCCTCGTCGCCGGACAGCTTCACGTGCTCCTGATAGAGCCGGTACGCCTTCACGATCGACTGGATCGGTTCGCAGCGGCCGTGGTCCTGCATGAACCGGTAGATGTTGTAGAACAGCGACGAGTGGATGTTCGGCTGCCACGTCATGAACCAGTCGGTCGAGAACGGCAGCATCCCCTTCGGCGGCGACGCGCCCTTCAGCTCCTTGTACAGCTTGATCAGGCGATCGCGCGACAGGCTCGTCTCCGCCTCCAGCAGTTGCAGCCGGGCGCCCAGCTCGATCAGTTCGATGGCGAGGGTGATTTCCTTCACCTCGATCACGACGCTTTTGCTTGCCATGGTGAATAATCGTCCGCTTGACGTTGTTCGGATGAGTGGCCAAGACGCTGCCTGCCGGCGCGGCGCGCCGGGACGAACGCAAGGCGGGTAAGGATCAGCGGACGCTTTCGACCGGCTGGCCGGCCATCAGGATGGCCGAATGCGCGTGCGTGACGACGTCGCTGCGCCCCTTGTCGGCGAGCGACGACAACAACGCGTGATCGTCGAAGCGGAAGCGGCACAACATCTGGTTCGATGCGGCGAGCTTCACGGTCTGGGCGAGCGTGAGGTTCGCGAGCACATCGGCCAGTTCCTGGGAAACTCCCATGCGGAACATGCCCATCGCCTTGTCTTCCCGCAGCAGGCGCTGCGCGAGGAGGAGGTACGACAGGTTGACCTCTTTGATCTCACTGAGCATTTCGCTGTTGGCGCTCATGATTCCCCCGTTAAGAGCTTTGCTTTGGCCGTTCATGTTATGAAAACGTTTGCTCGATCAGGCCCCGCTGGGCGCTCCGTCGGCACGTTTATATTCTTACAGGGCGAATTTTGGCCAAACGGCATTTATGCCGGTATCAGCGAAGTGGCGTATGCCGCGCAGGATTTGTCTGTAAACCGTGTAGGAATTTTTCCGACAAGGCGAATTGAAAGGGAACAAACGGCGGGGCGGGTGACGCGCGAATTCGTCGACGATGCGGTCCGACACGGGACGAATCCGGCTGAAGGCCTTCCGGCAAGGCTGCCGGAAAGTGAATCGGAAAAAATTATAGTGGTTTTTCACGATAGCGCAACAATTCTCGTTGCCATATCGCTTTGTGTTTCCGCACCCCTTTTATCGGGGTTTTCGCGTATTTCACGGTGTAACAAGCCTTAAGTGTTTGAAAAAACACTCGAACCCCTGAAGGCGATATCGATAATGGACTCCAATGGGCGGCGGCGGGAGCCGCGCCGGCCCGCCCCGCAGCTTGCCGCCCGGCCTCCCGCGCACCGCGCCCCGGACCGGGCCACGTACCGCAGAGCGCGTGCGTCGGCGAGTTCCGCAACCCTGCATCGGACCAGCATGCGCACTCGAGCGCCCTCGCTGGTCGACATCGGAGAACGCCCATGCGTATTGCCCAGATCGCGCCCCTTTACGAAGCTGTCCCGCCGAAACTCTATGGCGGCACCGAGCGTGTCGTGTCCTACCTCACCGAGGCGCTCGTCGAGCTCGGCCACGACGTGACGCTGTTCGCAAGCGGCGACTCCGTCACGTCCGCGCGTCTCGAGGCGGCATGGCCGCGCGCACTGCGGCTCGACCCGTCGATCCGCGATTCGATGGCGCCCCATATGCGCCTGATCGAGCAGGTCGCCCGTGTCGCGCACGAATTCGACGTGCTGCACTTCCACCTCGACTACCTGCCGTTCTCGCTGATGTCGCGCCTCGATACGCCTTATGTGACGACGCTGCACGGCCGCCTCGACCTGCCGGAGTTGCAGCCGGTGTTCGACGCATTCCCGGACGCGCCGGTCGTGTCGATCTCGAACAACCAGCGCAAGCCGCTGCCGCAGGCCGCCTGGGCCGGCACCGTGTATCACGGGCTGCCCGACACGCTGCTCACGCCGCAACCGGACGTGAAGCCCGAATACCTCGCGTTCCTCGGCCGGATCTGTCCCGAAAAGCGAGTCGACACCGCGATCCGGATCGCCGCGCAGAGCGGGCTGCCGCTGAAGATCGCCGCGAAGGTCGACAAGGCCGACGCCGACTACTTCAAGGAAGTGATCGAACCGCTGCTCGGCGAGGCGCACGTCGAATTCATCGGCGAGATCAACGAGGCGCAGAAGCCCGCGTTCCTGTCCGGCGCGAAGGCGCTGCTGTTCCCGATCGACTGGCCGGAGCCGTTCGGCCTGGTGATGATCGAGGCGATGGCCTGCGGCACGCCGGTCGTCGCGTTCAACCGCGGCTCGGTGCCGGAAGTGATCGAGGACGGCGTGACCGGCTTCATCGTCGAGGACGTGCAGGGCGCCGTCGGTGCGCTGCACCGGATCGACAGCCTGTCGCGCGATGCGATCCGCGCGCGTTTCGATACGCGTTTCAGCTCGAAAGCGATGGCGCGGCGTTATGTCGAAACTTACGAATCGCTTTGCACGGCGGCAAAACGGCCGACCTTGCGCCAGGTCGCGGGCGCCTGACGCCGAAATTCGTCAGGAAATACCCGGTAAAATTCGCGCCGAAATCGGCGTGAAAATCCCGAAAACGCCAAAGAGCCGCATCGTCGATGCGGCTCTTTATTTTTGCGCGGTCATTCGATCAGGAAACGATCGCGGTTTTTCCCGACGATCCAATTCGGCGGCTTGCCGCGCCCGCTCCAGGTCGCACCCGACTTCGGATCGCGGTATTTCGGGGGCAGCGGCGCCTTTTTCGGCGGACGGCCGCGCCGCGCTCGCTCCGCGAAGCCCAGATCCTCGGCCGTCAGGCCATATTCGGCAATCATTCGCTGGACGTCGGCAATCACCGCCGCCACTTCCTGGCGACGCACGTCCTCCGCCTGGGCCTGCAAGTCGGCGATTTGCGCCTTGAGTTTCGCGTATTGAGACATTTTTCGACTCCCCTTTTCCATGATGCAGCTCCGGCGAGTTCGGCCGGAACGCCAACATCCGTTACGTCATCGTACCGCCGCCCTGCTCTTCGAAATTAATGCTGTCATCTTTAACCGATTCGTCGATATCGAGAATGCGGACTTATTCTAATAAAAGCCATTCGCCAGCCATTCAGATTTAACAATCGTTGACCCTCTCGAACCCGATTCATTTCCTATAATCCAGACCAATTCCGGGCGTTGGAATAACTCATCCGGTCGTCCGTTTGTCTTCAACCCACTTGAACGAGGTCCTTACATGAATCTTTCTCAGCGTCTGGCTGCAGAGGCATTCGGCACGTTCTGGCTGGTGCTCGGCGGGTGCGGAAGCGCCGTGCTGGCCGCCGCCTTTCCGGGCCTCGGCATCGGCTTTGCCGGCGTCGCACTCGCCTTCGGCCTGACCGTGCTGACGATGGCATTCGCGATCGGCCATATTTCGGGCTGCCACCTGAATCCGGCGGTGAGCGTCGGCCTGACGGTCGCCGGCCGCTTCCCGGCGCGCGATCTCGCGCCGTACATCGTTGCGCAGGTGGTCGGTGCCACGCTGGGTGCGTTCGTGCTGTACCTGATCGCGACCGGCAAGCCGGGCTTCGACGTCGTCGGCAGCGGCTTTGCGACGAACGGCTTCGGCGAGCGCTCGCCCGGCCACTACTCGCTCGGCGCGGCGTTCATCTGCGAAGTCGTGATGACGGGCTTCTTCCTGTTCGTGATTCTCGGCGCCACCGACAAGCGCGCG
Source organism: Burkholderia sp. AU33545 (assembly GCF_020419685.1). Lineage (NCBI taxonomy): Bacteria > Pseudomonadati > Pseudomonadota > Betaproteobacteria > Burkholderiales > Burkholderiaceae > Burkholderia > Burkholderia sp. AU33545. The sequence continues at coordinate 12,096 of NZ_JAIZRQ010000012.1, forward strand.
CCTGCCGGCTTCGCGCCGATCGCGATCGGCCTGTGCCTGACGTTGATCCACCTGATCTCGATCCCGGTCACCAACACGTCAGTCAACCCGGCCCGCTCGACCGGCCCGGCGCTGTTCGTGGGTGGCGAGGCGATCGGCCAGCTGTGGCTGTTCTGGGTCGCGCCGATCATCGGTGCGGCAATCGCCGGGATCGTCTACCCACTCATCGCAGGGCGCGACGATGCCGTCGGCCTGCTGCCCGCATCCGCTCGCACCAACGAATAAAACACTACGGGGTCACGCGAGCAGAGCAGCGAGCCTCACGCTGTCGAACAACATAGAGGCAGGTAATTTGGACGGGCGCCGCTGGCGCCCGTTTTTCATGGCCGCTCAGGAAGCGGCGACGCCGTCGAGGGTGTCCTCGAGCGCGAACAGCATGCGCAGGTGACGGGCGACGCCCGCGTCGAAGTTGTTGCCGATTCGCGGGATGTGCGGCAGGTGCGCGATCAGGTCGGGGTTGGCGTTGTTCATCATGAACGCGTGACCGGCCGTTTCGAGCAGATCGATGTCATTCATGTTGTCGCCGAACGCAATGCAGCGGCCGGCGTCGACGCCGAGCCGCGCGAGCACCGCACGCAGCGCGCGGCCCTTCGACACGTTGGCGGTCATCACTTCGAGACAGTCGGGCAGCGAGTACGTGACGTACAGTGCATCGCCGAACCGCACGCGCATCTGCTCGGCGACCACCGCCAGATCGGCCGGCTCGCCGATGTACAGCACCTTCGCGATATCGGCGCCGTCGTGCGCGGACATGTCGATCACGTCGTACCGGAATCCCGAATCCTGGTGGAATTCGAGCAGGTGCGGCGCGTCCCGGTCGATCAGCCAGCCGCGGTCGGTAAACAGGTTGACGATCACGCGCCCGTGCGCGCCGGTCACGCCCGGCTGCACGAGGCCGCGGACGATCGCGGGATCGATGTCCTGCGCGTGGATCGCCGTGTCGTCCGGTGCATGCACGCGCGCGCCGTTCGACGTGATCAGGTACGGCCGAATGCCCAGCACGTCCCGAATGCCGGCGACGTCCGCGTAGTGGCGCCCCGTCGCGATCACGAACTGCAGGCCGTCGCGGTCGAGCCGGCGGACGGTCTCGATCGTGTACGGATCGAGCTGGTGGTCGCTGTTCAGCAGGGTGCCGTCGAGATCGGTGGCGATGACTTTGTACATGGGGACGGGTGAATGGCGCGCGGGACGCTGCGGAACCGCCATTTTAACGTCGTGCCCGGAGGGCCGCCGGGCGGTTGGGGAATGGAGCGGGTTTCGGGCCGTTCGGCCTGCTCGGCCCACTCACCGCACGCCGCCCACTTGAACCGCTCACCCCGCTTCCGTCGCCCTCAACACCTGCAGCGCAAGCCGCAACGCACCGTGCGCGGAATCGTCGAGCGGCGCGCGCAACCGGGCCGCGTGGCGTGCCGGCACGGCCGGCGCCAACGCGTCGGCCAGCCCGCCGCACAGCGCGACCGGCAGCGCCTGCCGAGGATCGAGCGCGTCGATCATCTTGCCGATCTCATCGCCGGCCTGCGCGATCAGCGCCGCCGCACAAGGATGGTCGCGGTGCGCGAACACGATCGGCGCGAGGCGCGCGTAGATCGTCTGGTTCGCATCGCACGACCACTGGACGAGTGCGTCGCGATCGTGCGCGCCCGTTTCCGCGAGCAGCGCGCCGGCGAACGCGTCACGCGGCACGCGGCCGTCGAGCGCCTGCTGCGCGTATGCAAGCGCGCGCATGCCAAGCCACGCGCCGCTCGCCTCGTCGCCGGACGGAAAACCGAAGCCGCCCGCGATGCGGCAGTCGCCCGCCGCGTCGAGCGCCGCCGCGATGCTGCCCGTGCCGAGCGCGACGATGAGCCCCGGCGCGCCGCCGTGCGCGCCGACGACGGTCGTATACGCGTCGCTCTCGATCGCGAGCGCGTCGAGCGGCGCCTGCGCACGGAACGCGGCGAGCCACGCGGCATTGTTGACGCCCGCGAGCCCGCAACCGAGCGCACATTGCGACCAGTCGAACGCGAGCCCCGCCTGCGTGAAGGCGTCGGCGCAGGCAGCGCCGATCGATGCCCACGCGCGCTCGATGCCGAGGCCGAGCCCCGACGGGCCGCCGCGCCCCTGCGCGAGCTCGCGCCCGTGCCGGTCGGCCAGTACCACGCGGGTGCCGGTGCCGCCGCCGTCGATGCCGATCGCAAAAAGTAGTGCCGTCATGCGTAGATCCTGCTGATTCGAACAGGCGCCAAGCTTAACCGGATCGGCGCCGCGCGCCCATCTGCCGTTCGGCCAGCTATGCCGTGAATGGGCCTTCCGCTATGCTGGCACGATCGAATCGACACTGGAACGAGGCTGACGATGTCGCAGCGGTGCAACTGGGTAAGGACGGAAGCGGATGCTCACTATCACGATACCGAGTGGGGCGTGCCGTCGCACGACGATCGCCATCTGTTCGAAATGCTGATTCTGGAAGGCGCGCAGGCGGGCCTGTCGTGGTCGACGATCCTGAACAAGCGCGCCGGCTATCGCGAGGCGTTCGCCGAGTTCGATGTCGACGCGGTCGCGCGCTTCACGCCGAAGCGCATCGAGAAGCTGCTCGAAAATCCGGGCATCGTGCGCAATCGCGCGAAGGTGGAATCCGCGGTGACCAATGCCCGGGCCGTGCAGCGCATTCGCGACGACCACGGCTCGCTCGCGCAATTCCTGTGGTCGTTCGTCGATCACACGCCGGTGCAGAACGCGTGGCAGTCGTATCGCGACGCGCCCGCGTCGACTGCCCAGTCGGATGCGCTCAGCAAGGCGCTGAAGGAGTACGGCTGCAAGTTCGTCGGCTCGACGATCTGCTACGCGCTGATGCAGGCAACCGGAATGGTCAATGACCACGAGACCGGCTGTCCGTGTCACGCCAAATGCGCGGCGCTCGGGGGCAAGCAGCAGCCGGCACGGAGCCGCAAGGCAGGTTGACGGCGACGAAACCCGCCCGGGGCGGGCCGGGGGTTGGCGCATCGGCACATCACAACGCCATGCGCGGCCCCACACACACGCGCTGCGCTTCTTCAAACTGATACCGATCCCCGTCACGCCGACGCTGAGCGTCGCGATGACGGCTTCGGAACGCGCCCGGCGGCGGCTCGAAGCCGCCGGCAATCCGTCGAATCGGCCGCGTCGCCGTCAGGCGACCGCCCCGCCAAGGCTTGAAACCCGAGACCGGCGCCCTTTTTCCGGCCCGGAAAAGCAAAACGGCGGAGCGGCTTCTTTCGAAGCACGCTCCGCCGTTTCGCGGCGAACCGGAGATGCTCTTAGTGGAGCTTCTTCGGCAGCATCTGGCTGCGCAGGCGCTTGTGCAGGCGCTTGACGGCTGCTGCCTTCTTGCGCTTGCGGACTGCGGTCGGCTTTTCGTAGGACTGGCGTTCGCGCAGTTCAGCGATCAGGCCATTTTTTTCGATAGCACGGCGAAAGCGGCGAATCGCCACTTCGAACGGCTCGTTTTCTTTCAGAAGAATCGTCGTCATGTCGTTCCTAAATTGCTTAAACGGTCAAAAACGTAGCGGCCAAGCGCCACGCACCGGCCATCCGGGCGTCCCCACAACAGGCGAAACGAGCGGAAATACGGCCTCGGAGGCCGGAAAAGAGAGGCACAAAGCACCGCGGGTACGCTTCACAAGCCGCGTGCAGCGCCGCGTTTGACTGCCAGCAAGAATGCCGAGACGGCACAGGCTTGACAGAAAATCTCAATTCAGCCCGCCATCATATCAGGAAATCACAGACAAAACTATCCTTTTGTCGATTCCGGCTCGCCGCCCCGCGCGGCGCGGCCGCGTACACCATCCAACGGGACCGTCGCGCAACCTGCCCGAAATCGCTGTCACCCAAGCCAGGCGCGGCCTGCGCGGCGATCGCCACATTCCGTCCCGATTTTCCTCACACATCCCTCTAAAGTTTTCGCCGGGTGCCGCCGTCAACCAGGAAAGGCGGGCAGCGCCACTCGCGATAAAGCGCAACGCCGAAAACGAACCTGATCCTGTCTGAACTCAGGCATTTTCCAAAACGAGGAAGCAAATGCTGAACATCAACACCAACATCCTTTCGCTGTCGACGCAGACGAATCTGTCGGGCTCGCAAAACGCGCTGTCGCAAGCGATCAACCGCCTGTCGTCGGGCAAGCGCGTGAACAGCGCAGCGGACGACGCAGCGGGCCTCGCAATCGCGACGACCCAGACGGCCGCAATCAACGCGCTGAACCAAGGCGTGTCGAACGCGAACAACGGCATCTCGATGGTCCAGACGACGGCCGGCGCGCTCCAGTCGATCGTCGACAACCTGCAGCGTATCCGCCAGCTGGCAGTTGAAGCAGGCGACGGCTCGCTCGACTCCAACGCACGTGCAAACCTGCAGTCGGAAGTCTCGACCCGCCTGACGGAAATCACGCGCGTCGCAACGCAAACGACGTTCAACGGCCAGTCCGTCCTGCAAGGCCTGAGCACCGTCAGCTTCCAGATCGGCGCAATCAACGGCCAGACGATCGCCGCGAACTTCGGCACGCAGAGCTGGGACTCGGCAAACCTCGGCCTCTCCGCGCTGACGGTTTCGAGCGTCACGGATTCGCAAGCCGCAATGGGCTCGATCGACGCAGTGCTGACGAAGGTCAACACGTTCCAGGCAACGCTCGGCGCAACGCAGAACACGTTCCAGTCGGCCATCACGAACACGCAGACGCAATCGACGAACATGTCGGCAGCGCGTTCGCAGATCACCGACGCGGACTTCGCGACGGAAACGGCGAACCTGAGCAAGGCGCAAGTGCTGCAGCAAGCAGGCATCTCGGTGCTGGCACAAGCAAACTCGCTGCCGCAGCAGGTTCTGAAGCTCCTGGGTTAATACCCCACGACCGGCGGCGCGCGTCTCGCGACGCGCCGGCCGCCGGCACGGGCGCCGCGACCTGGGTCCGGCGCCCGCGCCTTTTCATCGCGCACCCGGGAGGCTCACCTCCCGTTGCGCGCTTGTTCGACACCGACGCGCGATTCGCCCGAACCTGTCCGGCGACGCGGACCGGAGCCCCCGAATGACCTCGACGACCACCACCACCACGTCCACCAGCGACCTGAACACCGCGCTCCAGCAGGCTGCGCAGTCCCTCATCAGCGGCTCGACGAAGTCGTCGCTCGACGTCAATTCGCTCGTCTCCGCGCTCGTCACCGCGAAGACCACCGCGCAATCGACCGCACTCGCGAACAAGCAAGCGTCCGACAACACCGAACTATCCGCGATCGGGCAGATCAAGTCGCAGCTCGCGGCGCTGCAAACGGCGCTGACGGGCCTCACCGACGGCACCACGCTGTCGGCACTGACCGCGACGGCCAGCGGCTCCGGCCTCACCGCCACCACCGCGAGCGGCGCGGCGGCCGGCACGTACACGGTGAAAGTCAATGCCGTCGCGACCGCCAACTCGATTTCGTCGCCGGCGCTCACGTCGTCCGACACGATCGGCAGCGGCACGCTGACCGTCGGCGTCGGCAGCGGTTCGATGCAGGTGTCGGTCTCGTCGACCGATACGCTCGCAACGATCGCCGCGAACATCAACAAGGCCTCGAACAACCCGGGCGTGACGGCCACGGTGATCAATGCGTCCGACGGCCAGCACCTGGTGCTCTCCTCGAACAACACGGGGGCGACGAACACGGTGTCGATCACCGCGGGTGCCGGCCTGAACAGCAAGCTCGACTCGACCCAGTCGACCTACAACACGGTGACGCCCGCCGCGGATGCCAACATCACGATCGCCGGCAGCACCGTGACGAGCGCGACGAACCAGATCTCCAACGCGCTGACCGGCGTCACGCTGAACCTGACGGCAGCCGCGGTCAACACGACGCAGACGCTCACGATCGCGCAGGACACGACCGGCATCACGACGGCGATCAACAATTTCGCGAAGGCGTATTCGAGCTTCGTCACGACGGCATCGAGCCTGTCGTCGTACACGAGCACGTCCTCGGGCTCGACGGCCGGCCCCCTGCTCGGCGACGCGATGCTGAACTCGATCACGAACGGCCTCGCGACCGCGCTCAGCGGTGGCGTCACGACGGGAGGCAAGACCTACAGCCTGTCGTCGATCGGCCTCAACCTGAACACCGACGGCACGCTGACGGTCGACAGCACGAAGCTGCAGACCGCCCTCACGACCAACGGCTCAGCCGTCTCCGCGATCTTCAACTCGACGAACGGCGTCGGGGTCGCGCTGAACAACTTCGCGAATTCGTACTCGCAGACGGGCGGCCTGATCGACCAGCGCACGGCCTCGCTGAACAAGGACCTGTCGAACCTGCAGGATCAGGCGACGCAGCTGAAGAACTACCAGACCGCGCTCACGGCCCAGTACAACGCGCAGTTCACCGCGCTCAACACGCTGATGACGCAGATGCAGAACAACCAGCAGTATCTGACGCAGCTGTTCGGCGGGTCGAGCAGCGCCGGCACGCTTGCCACCAACAAGTGACGGACCGGCACCCGGCCACCGCCCACGAGGACTTCTCGCCATGGAACCCACTTCGCTGACACGCGCGCTGGCGCTCACGCACGCGCTCGCGGACGCCGTCTCGCACGACGCATGGGAGCGCGCCGCCGCGCTCGTGAACGAACGCGCCGCGCTGCTGATGTCGCTCGACGCTGACCAGACGCCGGATGCGCTCGCGATCATCCGCGAGATCCAGCGGCTCGATGCGATCATCACCGAACAGGCGATGGCCGGCCGCGAGCGGCTGATGACGAATCATCGGCTGGCGCTGCAGCGCATCGACGCGGCATCGCGTTATCAGTCGACCGGGATGCTCGGCTGAACCGCACCGACGCAGATCGAACAAGAACAACAACGACGCCCGCGAGGGCGCCCTCCTCGAAGAGCCGCAGCGATGCGGCTTCTTTTTTTTGGGGGACGCCGCAACCGCGCCCCCACCGCACCGCGCCGCGATGCCCGGCGGCACGGCGCCCGTCCGGCCGCGGCCGTTACCGCGCCGGCACGTCGCCCGGGGTGCCGGCGAGCCATGCGTCCCACATGCCGTGGAACGCGTCCTCGAGGTGGCGGGCGAACCGCTTCGCGTCGCCGAGCGGCGAACGCTGCATCTGCTGGCGCAACCCGGCACGCATCGCCGCGAGCTCGCCGCGATCGCGGGAGAACGCGACGGCCTTCGCGATGTAGTCCGCTTCGTCGCTCGCGATCCAGTCGCCGAGACCGGCCGCATGCAGCAGGCTCTCGCAGATGTGCGTGACGAACCGCTCTCCCTTCATCCCGAGCACCGGCACGCCCATCCACAGCGACTCGGCCGTCGTCGTGCCGCCCGGGTACGGAAACGGGCTCAGCATCACGTCCGCGCGGTTGTAAGCAGCGAAGTACGCGTCGCGCGACGAGCCCGGCTCGAGGATCAGCCGGTCGGCGTCGATGCCGTGCGCCGCGAAGCGCGCGCGCGTTGCATCGCAGATGTCCTCGACCGCGAGTTCGTACGCTTTGAGCAGCAGCTTCGCGCCCGGCACGGTGTGCAGCAGGCGCGACCAGACGCGCACCACCTCGTCGGTCACCTTCACGAGCTTGCCGAAGCAACCGAACGTGATGTGCCCGTTGCGCAGCATCGGCAGCGGGCCGACCTGCACGTCGTACGGCGGCGGCGTGAAGCACAGGTAGCTGTCCGGCAGGCGCCACGGCCGCTCGACGAAGTGCGCTTCCTCGGCGGCCGGCAGCACGTGCGCATCGCCGAGGAAATAGTCCATCTCCGCGATGCCGGTCGACGCGAAAAAGCCGAGCCAGCTCACCTGGATCGGCGCCGGCTTCCACGCAAAGGCAGGCAGCCGGTTGTGCGCCGTATGCCCGGCCAGATCGACGAGCACGTCTATCCGCTCCTCGTGGATGCGTCGGGCCGTCTGCTCCGTCCCGAGATCCGTGATGCGATGCCAGCCGTCGAAATGCGGCTTCAGCCGCGCGGTGTAGTCGTCCTCGGTGTCGAACGTCGTGAACGCGACGAGCTCGAGCCGCGACCGATCGAGATGCGCGACGACGCTTTCGAGAAAGATGCCGACCGGGTGCCGCCGGAAATCGCCCGACACGAAGCCGACACGCAACCTGCGCCCGTTCAGCGGCGCCGGCCGGTGCCGCCACGGCTGCGCGTGCATCGACATGCGCGCGCCGAACACGCGCGCATCCGCCAGGTACGCATCCGGGTCGAAGGCGGTCTGGCCCGCGAGGCAGAACAGCAGCGACGTGTAGGTGCCCGGATTGTCGGGATCACACTCCAGCGCGCGGCGATAGCACTGGATCGCCGCGTCGACGTCGCCGGTCTTGCGCAGCACGTCCGCGAGATGCGCATACCGGCGCGCGGTGCCGGGTTCGAGTGCCACGGCGGCATGCGCACTCTCCAGCGCTTCATGGACGCGCCGCGCCTGGCACAGCGCGATCGACAGGTTCTGGTGGATATCCGCCGAATCCGGATCGAATTCGAGCGCGTGCCGGTACTGCACGATCGCGTCGTCGACACGGTCCAGCCAGTAATACGCGTGGGCCAGGTTCACATAGCCCTCCGCCCGGCGCGGATCCAGCTCGATGGCCCGCTTGCCGGCCTCGACGGACTCCTCGATGCGGTTCTGGCTCTTCAGCGCCCGGCTCAGGTTGAGGTGTGCGTCGACGTCGCCGCCGGACAGCTCGATCACCCGTTCGAAATGCACGATCGCTTCGTCGTTCCGACCTGCTTCACGCAGCGCGCTGCCGAGACAGTTGTGGACCTGCGGATCCCGCGGATCGAGTTCGACTGCCCGGCGCAGCGTCGCGATGGATTCGTCGAGCTCGCCACGCGCGAGCAGCGCGGTGCCGAGATTGCCGTGCACGATCGCCCGGCCAGGGTTCAGCGCGACGGCCGCGCGATAGCTGTCCACCGCCGCGTCGAACTTGCGCTGCGTCGTCAGCACGTTGCCGAGATTGTTGTACGCGTCCGCGTAGCGCGGATCGTGTTCGATCGCCTTGCCGTATGCGAGCACCGCCGCATCCGCCTGCCCCAGATCCTTCAGCGCGTTGCCCAGGTTGTTGTATGCCTGCGCATAGTCCGGACGTAGCGCGATCGCCTGCGCGCAGTGCTGCATCGACGCATCCGGCTGCCGCGCCTCGCGCAGCGCATCGCCCAGGTTGTTGTGCGCTTCCGCGTAGTCCGGCTGCCGCCGCACCGCTTCGCGGTACTGCGCGATCGCATCGTCGAGCCGGCCGCGCTCGCGCAGCGCGTTGCCCAGGTTGTTGTGATAGATCGCGCTCGGATATGCGTCGATCGAGCGGCGCATCAGCGCGATGCCTTCTTCCGGCTGCCCTGCCTGACAGGTCAGCAGTCCGAGGAAATGCAGCGCGTCTGGATGCGCGGGCTCCCCCGCGAGCAGCTGCTCGTAGCCCGCCTTCGCGTCGCTCAGCCGGCCCGCCTGGTGATGCGCCAGTGCGGCGCCGAGAATGTCCGTGGTCTGTTGCATGTCGTCGTTTCGTCGTTCGCGCGCCACCCTGCCGGGCGGCTCAATTCGGTTCGTCGCCCGCCGCGGCCCGCTCGTCGGCGCCGGCGTTCGTCCTGTCCATCCACATCCCGTAAAACGCCTCCTCGAGATGTTTCGCGAAGCGCGGCGCGTCGGACAGCGGCGACGCGAGCAGCTGCGCGCGCAATGCCTGCCGCAGCGCACCGAGCCGCTGCGGATCGGCCGCAGCGGCCACGGCCTTCGCGACGTAGTCGTCTTCGTCCCGCGCGATCCAGTCGGCCAGGCCGACCGTCTGCAGCACGCTCTCGCAGATGTGCGTGACGAATCGCTCGCCTTTCATCCCGAGCACCGGCACGCCCATCCACAGCGACTCGGCCGTCGTCGTGCCGCCCGGGTACGGAAACGGGCTCAGCATCATGTCGACGCGGCGGTAGGCCGTCAGATAATCGGCGCGCGGCGAGCGGCCTTCCATCACCAGCCGGCTCGCGTCGATCCCGTTGCGGGCGAACCGCTCGGTCGTGCGGCGCACCGCATGCGCGTCGTCGAGCTCGCCCGCCTTCAGGAACAGCCGCGCGCCCGGCACCGCGGCAAGCACCCGCGACCACACGCGCACGACCGCATCGTTCATCTTCCCGAGCTTGCCGAAATAGCCGAACGTCATCACACCGTTCTCGCGTTGCGGCAACGGACCGACGTCGAGCGCCGGATGCGGCGGCGTGAAGCACAGATAGCTGTCGGGCAGCCGCCACGGCCGCTCGACGAAATGCGCTTCCTCGCCGGCCGGCAGCACGTGCCGGTCGCCCAGTACGTAGTCGATCGCGCGCAGCCCCGTCGAGGCGAAGAAGCCGATCCACGTAACCTGCACCGGCGCGGGCTTCCATGCGAATACGCCAAGCCGGTTTAGCGCCGTGTGGCCCGACAGGTCGACGAGGACGTCGATGCCGTCCGCGCGAATCCGCTGCGCCGCCTGTTCGTCCGACAGGTCGAGAAGCGAATGCCACGCGTCGAAGTGCGGCTTCAGGCGCGCGGTCGTGTCGTCTTCCGCCGCCGACGTCGGATAGGCGATCAATTCGAGCCGGTGTCGATCGAGATGCGCCAGCACGCCTTCGAGGAAAATGCCGACCGGATGCGTCACCAGGTCGCCCGACACCCAGCCGATGCGCAGCCGTCCACCCGACGGGCGCGAGCCGGTGTCGGTATGCGCGAGCGGCCGTGCATCGGCTTCGACGTATTCGCCGAAATGCCGCGCAGCCCTGAGCGTCTCTTCCTGGTCGATCGATGGATGCGTGGCGAGCGCGAAGACCAGCCGGTCGTGCAGGACCGGGTTGGTCACGTCGAGTTCGACCGCGCGGCGGTAATGCGCGAGTTCGCCATCCACGTCGCCGAGCATGCCGAGCACGTCGCCGAGCGTCATGTGCGCGGGCGCTGCCCGGTCGTTCAATGCGAGCGCCGCGCGGGCATGAGGCAGCGCGTCGTCGGCACGGTTCTGCTTCAGCAGCACGATCGCGCAGCGATGATGTGCGTCGACGTCGTTCGTATCGAGCTCGGTCGCGGCCCGGTAGCACATGACGGACGCGTCGTACTTGCCCAGGTCGTGATACATGTCGCCGAGCATGCGATAGGCGGGACCGTGAGCGGGCGCCAGCTCAAGCGCGCGCGTCATGCACTCGGCCGCACGCGCCGTCTGCCGCCGGCGGTACAGCACCTCGGCAAGGCCCGCGTGCGCGTCGGCGCGCATCGGCGACAGTTCCGCGGCTCGCTCGAACTGTGCGATCGCCGCGTCGGCCTGCCCTGCGTCGCGCAGCGCGACGCCGAGGTCGACACGCGCCTGCGCGTCGCCAGGCGTCAGTTCGACGAGACGACGCAAGGTCGCTATCGCCTCGTCGCGGTCGCCGCGGGCGAGCAGCGCCGCACCGAGATTGCGGTGCGCGATCGGGTTGGACGGGGCCAGCGCGACGGCCGCGCGATAGCTGTCCGCCGCCGCGTCGAACTTGCGCTGCGTCGTCAGCACGTTGCCGAGATTGTTGTATGCGTCCGCGTAGCGCGGATCGTGTTCGATCGCCTTTCCGTATGCGAGCACCGCCGCGTCCGCCTGCCCCAGATCCTTCAGCGCGTTGCCCAGGTTGTTGTATGCCTGCGCATAGTCCGGACGCAGCGCGATCGCCTGCGCGCAGTGCTGCATCGACGCATCCGGCTGCCGCGCCTCGCGCAGCGCATCGCCCAGGTTGTTGTGCGCTTCCGCGTACTCCGGCTGACGCCGCACCGCTTCACGGTATTGCTCGATCGCATCGTCGAGCCTGCCCCGCTCGCGCAGCGCGTTGCCCAGGTTGTTGTGATAGATCGCGCTCGGATATGCGTCGATCGAGCGGCGCATCAGCGCGATGCCTTCTTCCGGCTGCCCTGCCTGACAGGTCAGCAGTCCGAGGAAATGCAGCGCGTCCGGATGCGCGGGCTCCCGCGCGAGCAGCTGCTCGTAGCCCGCCTTCGCGTCGCCCAGCCGGCCCGCCTGGTGATGCGCCAGTGCGGCGCCGAGAATGTCCGTGGTCTGTTGCATGTCGTCGCTTCGTCGTTCGCGCGCGGTTCAGTCGATGCGTGAGTCGTGCGGGCCGGCGACGTTGCCGGCCTGGCCCGCGCGACGGGCCCACATTCCGTGGAACGCCTCCTCGAGATGCCGCGCGAAGCGCGGCGCATTGCACAGCGGCGATGCGATCAACTGCATGCGCAGGCCGGTCCGCAGCAGACGCAGTTGCGCCGGATCGGTCGCGAAGGCCACGGCCTTCGCGACGTAGTCGTCTTCGTCCCGCGCGACCCAGTCGGCCAGGCCGACCGTCTGCAGCAGGCTTTCGCAGATGTGCGTGACGAACCGGTCGCCCCGGATGCCGAGCACGGGCACGCCCATCCACAACGCATCGGCGGTCGTCGTGCCGCCCGAATACGGAAACGGGCTCAGCATCATGTCGACGCGACGGTACGACGCCAGGTATTCGCCGCGCGGCGCATTCGGCTCGAGCAGCAGCCGCGCCGGATCGATGCCGTGCTGCGCGAACCGCTCGCGCGTGCGGCGCACCGCATACGCGCCGGCCAGCTCGCTCGCCTTGAGCAGCAGCCGCGATCGCGGCACAGCCGCGAGCACCCTCGACCAGACGCGCACGACCGCGTCGCTCATCTTGCCGAGCTTGCCGAAATAGCCGAACGTCACCGCGCCGCCGGCCAGTTGCGGCAGCGGGCCCGGCACGATCGCGTCGCGCGGCGGCGTGTAGCACAGATAGCTGTCGGGCAGGCGCCACGGACGCTCGACAAAATGCGCTTCCTCGTCGGCCGGCAGCACGTGGCGATCGCCCAGCACGTAATCGATCGCGTCCAGCCCGGTGGTCGCGACATAACCGATCCACGAAACCTGCACCGGCGCCGGCTTCCACGCGAACAGCGCGAGCCGGTTGAAGATCGTGTGGCCCGCCGCGTCGACCAGGATGTCGATCGCATCGTCGCGAATCCGCCGGGCCGCGGCCTCGTCGCTCAGCGCGGCGAGACTCGTCCAGCCCGCGAACAGCGGGCGCAGCCGCTGGGTCAGGTCGTCCTCGACATCGCGGGTCGGATACGCGACGAACACGACGCGCGTGCGATCGGTCGCGCGCAGCACGCTTTCGAGGAAATAGCCGACCGGGTGATGCTTCAGGTCGCCCGATACGACGCCGACCCGCAGCGGTCTCGCGCCGTCGGCCGTCGGCCACGAGCGGTACGGCACCGCTCGCGCGGCGGCCTGCGCGCCGTAGCGCCGCGCGGCATCGAAATGAACGTGCGGCGCGGCGGCCGCGCTGTAATTCAACGCGAACAGCAGGTTGTCGTGCGGCTCGAGAAGATCCGGCCGCAACGCGATCGCGGCGCGGTAGCCTTCAAGCGCGGCCTCCAGTTCGCCCGCATCGAGCATCGCGTTCGCGAGATTGTTGTAGGCCTGCGCATGGTCGGGCCGCAGCCGGATCGCCGTGCCCAGCGCCTCCACCGCGCCTTCGCAATCCTTCAGCGTTCGCAACGCGTTGCCGAGGTTGTTGTACGCATCGGCATCGTCCGGTTGCAGCGCGAGCGCCTGCCGGAAGCACTCGGCCGCCGCCGCGGGCCGGTTGTGCGCGGCCATCACGGTGCCCAGGTTGTAGAAATAGCGTGCCTGCGGATCGCGCCGGATCGCATCCGCGATCGCCGCGACGGCCCCGTCGAAGTCCCCGCGGCGAAACGCGACCAGCCCGTGAACGTGCAGCGCCTCGGCCCGCTCGGGCTCGCGCTGCCGCACCTGCCGGCACAGATCCTCGGCAGCGTCGAGCCGGCCCGCGTCGTAATGTTCCAGCGCGCACGCCAGCAGCGCCTCGACCGGCGTGTCCGCGCCGGACAGTCCGTCGGACGGTTCACGTACGCCGCCGGACGGGAGTCCGCGTTCGAGGAGGTTTTCGTTCATAGGCCGGGCTTCCGCTGGGTCCGCTGGGTGTGCGATAGGCATGGATGACGAACCGGCCGCCCGGGGCGACTGGCGCGAACGATGCCGGGACGGCGCTTTCGGCGCGCGACAACCGGCGCCCCCGCCATCAGGCCGAGCGCGCCGGGTCGCGTGAAAGGCGGGCGCGGACATGCCGGCGCGTCGGCGCCGACGGCAGGAAACTCGCGGATATTGTCGCGACGTTCGCTGTGTTTCGAAGGGACGATCAGTCGAGCAAAACACCCGCAATTCGTCGCATCGCGCGACGGGGCGGTGGCGCGACCCGGATCAGATCGTTTCAGCGCTCGGGCGCCTTGCGCTGGCGGCCGCCGTGATCGACGCCGGGATTGACGTTGCGAGGGGGCACCTCGCATCACGGAGTTGCGGCGAAACGGCGCGGGAAAGCCTCGCGGACTCGACCGCATGCGCGATGCAACGCGACGCTTCAGCGAATTCGGAAAATGGATCGGGAAATTCGGTGCCTGGAATCAGGCTGTTTGGCGCGCCCGGCTGGGATCGAACCAGCAACCCCTGCCTTCGGAGCTTTACCGGCGCGCAACACATCCTTTTAAATCAAAGCCTTACGCAACTCGCAAACTGCAAAACCAAGGCTGCACAAGGTCAATCAAGGCCAATCCAGTTCATCCAAGCTGCAATTTAGCTGCACGACGCCTTACTGACGCGGCACCCGGTAGGTCGTGTGCTGCCGCCAGCGCGCAGGCGTGTAGCGTTGCAGCGTGTCGAGCGCATGCAACATGCCCCGTTTCAGCGGCCCCGCAGCGGGCCTCTCCACCACGACGTGCAACAGCAGCGCAGCCCCGATCGCCGCAGCGACAACGCCCCAAAACATCACAACTTGGTCGACGGTCGAGCCGACTTGGTTGAAGAGCATGTAGCCGACGTTCTGGTGTATCAGGTACAGCGGGTAGCTCACCGCACCGAACCAGACCCATCGCGAGCTGGCCAGCATCGATGTGCGGCGCAACGCGAGCGCAAGCATCACAACGAAGAACGTGGTCATCACGGCAACCACTACCGCAGGATTCAGCGCCCTCCCGAAGTTCTCGCTGAAGTACGGCAGGAGCTGGAATTCGTGATAAAGCGACAGCGCCCAGGAAGCGTAGACGAGCGCGATGCGCGATCTCGACAGGCCGCGTGCACGGATGAGAAAGCACGCAGCGCCGGCGATGAAGAAACCAGCATAGTCCGTCACCAGAAAGCCCTTGAGCTTGATGAACGGGAACACCTCTACAAGCACGGTTGCGACGAGCCACACGAACAGCCAGCGCTCGGCGCGATGAATCTGGCCGATGATGAGCAGAATGCCGACCAAGCGGTAGAACCGCAGTTCCGCGCTGAGTGACCAGTACGCGCCGTCGATCGGATCCGCGCCGAAGCCACCGCCGAGCGTAACCATGTTCACGAGGTATTGCGGCCACGTCGCGACGAAGCGATCGCCGCCGATCGCGAGTGTCACGAGAAAGGTGATCGTGCAGCAGACCCAGAAAGCGGGCAGGAGGCGAGACGCGCGTGACGCGATGAAGCGCTTGATGCTCCCGTCGCCCGCCGTCATCAGGATCACGAAGCCGCTGATCATGAAAAACAGGTGAACGCCAAGGAAACCGTACTGCGCAACCGGCTCAAGCGCCGGATAGTGCATGGTCGTCAGGTCGTCGCCAGCGTAGCCTCGGAACGCGTAGTGGAAGAACACGACAGCAGTTGCCGCAATGAAACGAAGGACATCAAGTTCTGGAATACGGGAAAACTTCACGATCGGTTTTTGTTCGATTTGTCGTTGTGGATTGTGCCGGCTGGGCGGCAGTTTGATCGCGCACGACGGCCCGTTCGCGCGCGCTTGTCATTATGGACGAGGTGGTCGGCTAGCGTCGTTGCACGCTTTTGCGGACGTGCAGCGTCCGCCCTTCAATGCCACTCTTCGAAATTCAAGTACGCGCCGAACCTCTGCTTGACGCCCTCCAAAGCCTCGTCAGCAAACCACTTCATGAGGTTAATATGGGCATCCATGTGCTGAGGCGGGATGAGGTTGTTATTTGCCTTGGTAGCCTGCTGGATCGCCCACAAGGAAGCGTGTTGTGCATTGAGGTAGCGCACGTATTCCGCAAGTTCGCTGCCGAACAGGAACTCGATCTTGGGTATCAGGTTTGTCATCTCGCGCCGCTCCGGCGCGTGAAGCCGGTCGACTCCACCCTGAACGACCGCAGATGCAAACGTCCAGACGACCATAAAAAGTTCGTAGCGCTTCTCGAACAGGTCGAGGTTCAATTTCGCCCTAGCGACGCGGTATTGCCGCCACGCAATAAGGCCGCCGACGATGCCGACCACGAGCGCAACCATCGCGGTCGGCACCCCCTTCACCAGTTCAAACCAGATGGAATGCGTCTCAGACATGACCGCTCCGCTTACATCAGAGTGACTGATTGGCAATGTGACAGCCGAAACAGGCGCACGCCCCGTCAGTGCAAAGTAAATGGCTTGCGCCTCGCACGCTGCCAACATAACGCCCCCCGCGCATATTTGAATGGCTGGAGGGTACAGTAAGTTGCCAAATGAGCGAGACTGCATAACCATGGCGCATGAAAGTGCATAGCGGAATTCGCTCGTCGATCGCCGCGCGGCCGGCCCCGGCCGGCCCCGAGCGGCCGGTGCATGTGTGCATAAAAACCACTCGTTTTTGCGGGCAGGTGGGGCGGGGTCACAACTGCGCGCGCCGGGTCCGCGCCGGCCTCATCCGGGACCGATCCGTCCCCAAGGGGGCCTCTCGCACGCGCCAGCAGGCCCGCCAGCGGCCTGCTGCGTGCCGGCGCACTTGCGGCGCGTCCTCACGCGGCCGGCCGCTCAAAGGGCGCCTGAGACCGCCAACCTCACGCATTGGCGTGGACGAAAAAAAGCCGCCGGCACCGAAGTGCCTGGCGGCTTTTTTGCTGCTGACCGAATGCTCGTCAGACGTCGAGCTGCGCGTCCGTGATGCCGAGCGCGGCGGCGATCTTCTCGCGCGTCGACTTGCGCAGCTTCTCGCTGTTCTCCTGTTGAGCGTAGGCGGACTGGCTGATGCCGAGCCGCGTCGCGACTTCGGCCTGCGTCAGCCCGAGATATTCGCGCCACGCGCGCAGGGGCGTCGCCCCGTCGACCGTTGCGCTGACGACTGCATGCGGAATCAGGTCGCGTTCTTCGTCGCGCTGCGCCATGTATTCCGCGTAGGGGATCACCACAAAGGCCGGCGCTCCGTCCGGCCCGTTGATGATTTGGATGTTAGTACGTGCGTTCATCGCGTTTCTTTACCTCCTCGATTTCGACTACCTTGATCTCACCGTCCCAGTTGAACAGAACCCGGTAGTTGCCGACCCTGAGCCGGTAGCCATACTCGTGATTCGTAAGTGACTTCACGTTATGGCAGTTCGGCATTGCTTCCAAGGTGCCCACGCTGTCACGAATGGCCGTCTGGATTTGACGATCAAGCTTGCGCAGTTGCTTGAATGCTTTGGGGGTCCATTTGATCGAGTTCATGTAAAGAATTATAAGTTTTATTATAAGTTTCGGCAAGCGTTTTATAAGTTATTTTCGCGGCGCGCGCGGGCGCTTCGGATACGGGTATTGCGGCTGGAACTCCTGCACGAGCGCATCACATCGCGCGTCCGTCAGCTCGTCCAGCCCAATCGCGCGAACCCAGAACGCGCAGCCAGAAACCGCAGTCGCGCGCACATGCTCCGCCCCAGGATAAAAACACACCGCCGTCCTGTCGCTGCCCGCGATGTACCCGCTCCAGTGCTCGCACGTCCAGCATGGGCCGTCTAGCTTCGGGATGAATAGGCCGTAGCCTGGTCGTTCGCTACCCATCATCAATACCTGTATATTTATACAGTGTAGCTGCGCGCATCGATTCCCGATACGGTGCAATCGACCGCGCCAGTCCGACTGAAAAAGGGGACAGTGATGTGCACCAACTACAAGGCACCGAACGAAGATCCGGGTATCAACGAGCTGAAGATCGGCATCGGCGACCTGTTCCGCCGCGCGCCGTGGGATGTCGACGTGTGGCCCGACTATCGAGCACCGGCCGTACTTCCGGACGGCGACGGCTCGGCCGTTACCGTGGCCGTGTTTGGCTTCTGGCCGAAGTTCATGCAACCGGACAAGGTTGACGAGAACGGCAAGAAGCGGAAGAAGTTCGACACCGTCAACGCGCGCGGCGAAGAGGTTGCAGAGAAGCGCTTATATCAGCGCGCGTGGCGCGACGGGCAGCGCTGCCTCATCCCGGCGCAGTATGTCGTCGAGCCGTCATACCCGCATGCGAGGCCGAAGGCTGGCGGCGGATGGGATCGCGGCCCGTGCGTGTGGCAGCGGATCGGCCTTGCCGACTGGAGCGCCTACTGTGTCGCCGGGATCTGGCGACGCTACGAGGGCGACGACGGCCGCGTCCTGATCGGCATGACCATGCTCACGCTCAACGCAGACGAACACCCCCTGTTCAAGCTGATGCACCGGCCCGAAGACGAGAAACGCGGCGTCGTGATGTTGCGGCCGGCCGACTACGACGAATGGCTGCACACGAAGAACGTCGAAGCCGCGCGCGCGATGCTGCAGCTCTACCCGGCCGACGAAATGACCGCCGAACCTGATCGGCCGGCGAAGTAGCGGGCGCTGTCGACACGTGGCGCCGCGTCACTGCGCCGGCAGCACATACGGGCGGAAGCGCACGACCTCGACGCCGAGCCAGTCGTTCACCTCGCGCAGCCGCGCCTTCAGCGGTTCGATCTCAAGCTCGTTGAACACCTCGGCCGCGTCGTGCACGTTGCCGAACCCGCCCGCGTTCGACGGGATGATCCCCATCAGTTGCGGCGGCACGCGGTGCGCCGCGAGTTGGTCCTCGACCGTCACCTTCTTGATGTTCCAGAACTCATCCTTCGCCGCGACCTCGCCGATCGGCAGGAGTTGGATGCCGTCCTTCTTCCCCTTCGGCGCGTACATGAACAGGTTCCGGAAGTTGCCCGGCCCCTTCGAGCTCTTCAGCGCCGCGCGCAGGTTGTCGACGTCCTCCGTGCGCTCGGCCGCGTCGGTCATGTACAGGATGAAGCCCGCGTGGCTGCCGTTCTTGTAGTAGCGCCGGCGGAACAGCGTCGCGCTCTCATTCAGCCAGGTCGAATTCAGCGCCGACAGGTATTCCGGCAGCCCGTAGATCTCCTGGTTGAGGTCGGGCTCGTACAGGTGATAAACGGCGCCCTTCGGAAACGCGTGAGGCTCGCGCACGTTCGTCACGAACCAGTACTGGTCCGGCTCGACACCGACCCGCGTGTATTTCGCGAGCGACGACTTCAGCGCCATCGGTGCGCCGATCCGATTCGTGCGCAGCTCGAGGTAGCTGTTCGCGAAGACCAGGTACTCGAGCACGAACCGGCTGAAGTCCGCGCGCGACAGTAGCGGATGCTCTATGTACGACTGCACGAGGATGTTGCGCTTCACGTAGATGGCCGAGCTGTGGTGTGGCGCGGCCCGAAACGAGCGCGCGAGGCCGTCAAGGGGCAGCGGCGGCTCGTACCAGTTCCCCATCCGCATGCACTCGACATACTCGAGCAGCTCGCGCCGATCCATCACTTCGACCGGATCGCCGAAGGAAAACACCTCCGCGCGCGGCGCCGGCGCTGGCGTCGCGTTGGCCGCCGGCTCGGCGTGGCCGTGCGTGCGGCGCCCGGCGCCGCGTCGATACTTGCGTGACATCAAAAAAGCTCCATGAATCCGGTATTGGTCCCCGTCGCGCCCTCGAGCGGCTCGTTCGCGAGCGCGTGCATGCACGCCCAGGCCAGGTCGCCGTGGCTCGCCTCTTCGGATCGGCTCGCCTTGTACGTAACCTGCAGCCCGCTGGGCGTGATCGTTTTCTTGATCGCCATGAACGCGGCAGCGAGATCCTTCCAGCCCGTGTCGAACTCGAGCCGGCCTTTGCGGATCACGTTCTGCGCCTTCATCACGAGCGCGGTCTTGATCTCGACCGAGTAGTGGAACGGCGTCGCGGCCGGGAAAAACTTCGTGACGAGCTGATAGACGCCCTGCCCGATCCCGGTCGTGTCGATGCCGATGTAGGTCACGCGGTAGCGCCTGGTCAACGCCTCGATCTGCGCGGCCTGCGCTTCGAAGTCAAGGCCGTGCCACTGGAATCGCTCGAGCACGCGGAATTTGCCGCCGGGATACTTCGGCGGCGCCAGGACCACGCATCCGACACTGTCACCCGTGTGCGACGGGTCGTAACCGATCCACACCTCTTCGTCGCCGAACGGACGCAGGTACAGCGGCTTGAAGTCGTCCCACACCTCCCATGTGTCGACCATGCACGTCTGCAACGTCGCGAGAGGGAAGACCGACAGCGAATCGTCAATGAACTGGCATAGCAGCAGGTTTGCGTATTCGTCCGCGCTGTATTCGAGCTTCAGGCGTTCGAGGTCGAACAGGTTGCAGCCGCCGCGCACGGCGTCCTCGACGGTCACAATCTGCCGATACTGGCCGTCCGCGCACGCGCGGCCCGCCGCGAGCGCAGCGTTCGAGATGTCGATCGAAACGCGCTGATCTTTCGGTCGACCGCGGTTGAACAGCGCACCGGACCAGAACGGGTACGCGTCGTGCGCGAGGCTCGACGGCGTTGAGAAATACGTCTGGCGCCACTGCGAATGAATCGCCATGCCGGACGCAACCTTGCGCAGGTCCTGGAAGCGCGGAACCCAGAAATACTCGTCGAAATACAGGTTGCCGTGATAGCTCTGTGCCGTGCGCGCATTGGTGCCGAGGAAGTACAAGGTCGCGCCGTTAGGCAGCACCATCGGATCGCCCTTCAGCTCGACGCCGACGGCGTCCTTCGCGAACTGGACGATGTACTGGCGGAACACGTGTGCCTGCGCCTTGCTGGCCGACAGGAAGATCTGATTGCGTCCCGTGTTCAGCGCGTCCAGCAGCGCTTCGCGCGCGAAGTACCAGGTCGCGCCGATCTGCCGGCTCTTCAGGATGTTGCGAATCCGCTCTTTGAAGCCAGCCCGGTACCACGTGCGCTGATAGTCGAAGATCGATTCGAGGAACGCATCGTTCAACTTCTCGATCTGCTCTTCGCTGAACGCGTTGCGGTCGTCCGAGCTGCGCGATCGGCGCGTGCCGCCACCGCCCCCGGATTCGCTCACCTTTCCATCGTTTGCTGGTCGCGAGCGCAACCGGTCGAGCTGACGCGTCAGCAGGTCGATCTCCTTGAAGTCGCGCCCTTCCTTCGCCTCCTTCGTGACGAGCTTTATCAGTTGCGCCTCGATCGTCATGTTGACGCGATCGACCGGTTCGGTCTCGTCCCATCCATCGCGCTTTTTCCAGCTATAGAGCGTGGCCGGCTTCACGCCGAGCAGCTCGGCGATCCGCGCGATGCGATACCCCTGCCAGTACAGGTCGCGTGCGCGTCGGCGTGGATCAACGTCAGACGAATCAATGGGAAGTGCAGTCATGCAGCAAGGCTACCGACGCGCGCGCGTAGGCCCTACTGCGTACGGTTGTATCGGTTGTGTGCACAACCAATATGCGTTGCGACGCAGGTTCGAACTGCCGAAACTGGAATCCCTGAACACAGCCCCCTCTCAGCGGATTCGCACATGGCACAGGCACAGAAGACAAAGTTTTTCCGGATCGCGACCGAAGGCGCGACGACGGACGGTCGTACGATCGATCGAACGATGCTCGAACAGATGGCGAACAGTTACGACCCGAACGTGTACGGCGCACGCATCAACGTGGAACACATTCGCGGCATCCATCCGGAGAGCGCATTTGGCTCCTACGGCGATGTGATCGCGCTCAAAGCCGAAGAGCAAGATGGAAAGATGCGATTGCTCGCGCAGCTCTCGCCGACGAAAGAGCTGATCGACCTGACCACCGAAAAGCGCCAGAAAGTTTATACGTCGATGGAAATCGACGATGACTTCGCCGACACCGGCGCGGCGTACCTCGTCGCCCTCGCTGTTACTGACAACCCGGCGAGCCTCGGTACCGAGATGCTCAAGTTCAGCGCGAAGAACAAGGTTTTCGACTCGCGCAAGCTGCGACCGGAAAACCTGTTCAGCGCTGCCGTCGAGGTCGAGATCGAACTCGAAGAAGAAACCCCGCGCACCACCGACGCCGGGAAGTCGCTGTTCTCGAAGGTGCGCGGCCTGCTGAACCGCAAGGAAGCAACCGACGACCAGCGCTTTTCCGACCTGTCGCAATCGATCGTCGCGCTCGCAGAAAGCCAGAGCCAGGTGATCGAGCAGCTCGAGAAGTTCAACACGAACGTCGACAAGCTGAAGCGCGCGCAGCAGGACGGCGACAAGCGACACAGTGAGCTGGTCCAAAAACTCTCGCGCACCGACAGCAGCGCGCAACAGCGGCCGACGTCGACGGGCAGCGACAACGGGGCGCAGACCGACTGCTAACCCGCCCTCATCCCATTTCCCATAGACGGAGAACCCATGCGGAACACTACCCGCGAGCAGTACAACCGGTACCTGGCCCGCATCCAGGAGCTGAACGGCGTCGGCGATGCGACGAAGAAGTTTTCGGTCGCGCCGAGCGTGCAGCAAACGCTCGAAACCAAGATCCAGGAATCGAGCGCATTCCTCGGCCGGATCAACATCCACGGCGTCGAGGAAATGGAAGGCGAGAAGATCGGCCTCGGCGTATCCGGCCCGATCGCGAGCCGCACCGATACGACCAAACGAGCGCGTGAAACGCGCGACGTCTCGGCACTCGACAACCAGAAATACCGTTGCGAGAAGACGAACTACGACACGCACATCCGCTATCAGCAGCTCGACGCGTGGGCGAAGTTCCCGGACTTCCAGGCGCGTGTGCGTGATTCCATCATTGTGCGTCAGGCACTCGATCGCATCATGATCGGCTGGAACGGCGTGAAGGTTGCGGACGATACCGATCTCGCCATGAACCCGCTGCTGCAGGACGTGAACATCGGTTGGCTGCAGCAGTACCGCAACAACGCGAAGCAACGCGTGTTCTCGGGCGTGAAGATCGGCAAGGGCGAAGAATTCAAGAATCTCGACGCTGTCGTTTCGCTCGCGCGCAACGAGTTCCTCGATCCGTGGTACGCCGAAGACCCGAACCTCGTCGTGATCTGCGGCCGCGAGCTGCTCCAGGACAAGTATTTCCCGCTCATCAACCAAGCGCAGCCGTCGACCGAAACGCTCGCAACCGACATCGTCGTCTCGCAGAAGCGCGTCGGCAACCTGCCGGCCGTCAGTGTGCCGTACTTCCCGCCGCACGCGCTGATGGTCACGCGCCTGGACAACCTGTCGATCTACTGGCAAACGAGCGCGCGCCGGCGCTCGCTGAAGGAAGTGCCCGAGCGCGACCGCATCGAGAACTATGAAAGCTCGAACGATGCGTACGTGATCGAGCAATACGGCGCCGGCTGCGTGGTCGAGGACATCCAGTTCGTCGACGCTGCCCCGGCCGCTCCGCAGGGTGGCGCATGACGAACCCGTTCCGCCAACACTTCCAGCGCACCGTCGCGGCCACGGCCGCGCGCGGCACGCCGGCGAGTGTCGGCGGGCTGCGCGACGACTCGGCCTATACGCTGATGCTCGCGCAGCTCGACGAACACCGCCGCGCACTGAAGGCCGTCGAGTCGCTCGAGCGCAAGGCTGACCTGAAGCGGCAGTTTCTGCCCGCATACGACGCGTGGGTCGCGGGCGTGCTCGACGGCGCGGCCGGCGCCCAGGACGACGTGCTGATGACGATCATGGTCTGGCGCGTCGACGTCGGCGACTACCAGGGCGCGCTCGAGATCGGCGCGTACGCGCTGCGGCACGCTCTCCCACTCCCCGACCAGTACAAGCGCAGCACGCCGTGTCTGCTCGTCGAGGAATTCGCCGAGGCCGCGCTGCGCGCCCATCGCGCCGGCGACGCGATCCAGGTCGAACCGCTCGTCGAGATCGAGCAGCTCACGGCGGCGGCCGACATGCCCGACGAAGTGCGCGCGAAGCTGCACAAGGCGATCGGCTACGGCCTCTCCGCTTCCGATCCCGCGCGTGCCCTCGACCACCTACGCCGCGCGTTGCAGCTCTTCGCGAACGTGGGTGTGAAGAAAGACATCGAGCGGCTCGAGCGCGAGCTGAAGAATTCCGCCAACGGGGGCCAGTCCGGCCCCGGTGGCTGACACCAAGCGTACCCCGCGCACCAGGCGGCACGGGGCCGTAGCCGGCACTGTCCGCGCGAAAGCCCCGTCCACCGCCTCTATCGATCAACCTGACGAGCCCGACCATGTCCTTTGTCTCGACCCCGCCGCTGTCGCGTGCGCCGGCGGAAGCGGAACCCGCCAAGCCGATCAAGAACGATCCGTTCTACCCGGATGTATCGCTCGAGCACGCGCGCGACACGATTCGCTTTGACGGGACGATTACCGACGCCCGTCTGCGGCACGAGCTGCTCGCCGCGATCGCCGAGGTCAACGACGAGCTGCGCAGCGCACGCGCGGCGTGGCGCGATTCCGGCATCACGTGCCTCGCCGACGCGCCGGCCGACCAGCTCGACGGCGAAAGCGTACGGCTGCAGCACTACCGGCGCGCGGTGTATTGCCTGGCGAAGGCGACGCTCATTGAGCGGTACCGCGACTACGACACGACTGGCGATGGCGCTCGTCGCGCAGACGAGCTGGAACCCCAGGGCGACGAGCTGCGCCGTGACGCTCGCTGGGCAATCAGCGACATCATCGGCCGCCCTCGCGTGACGGTGGAGCTGATCTGATGGAGGTGCGGGCGCTCCAGGGGGAAACCATCGACGCGCTTTGCTGGCGCGCGCTCGGCCGCACGCGCGGCGTCGTTGAAGCGGTGCTCGACCTCAACCGGGACCTGGCGCAGTACGGCCCGATCCTGCCTCACGGGCTGCTCGTCGAGTTGCCCGACGAAGTACCGCAAGCGGCGCAATCCGGCGCCGAGCGGCTCCAGTTATGGGACTGAAGATGGCTGAACCTATTTCCACGTCGTCCGCAACGGTCGCGGCGCTCGGTGTCGCCACGTTGTCGCTGTTTCCCGGCGTCGACGCCAATGTCGTCATGGGCGCGTTCGCCGGCTCGCTGCTGTTCGTGATGACCTCGGCCGACCCGTCGATCCCGAAGCGCATCGCGTTCTTCGTGATCTCGTTCGTCGCCGGCTGCCTCACGGCCGACCTGTTCGCCGCCGCGCTCGACGCGGTGCTGCCGGCCCGCGTCGAGGTGCACGCCGGCATAGGCGCGCTGATCGCATCCGCGCTCGTCGTGAAACTGCTGCTGTGGTTAATCGCCCAGGCGGATGCACCCGATCGGCTACTGAACGTGTTCAAGGGGAGGGAAAAGTGATGCTCACGACCTTCTACGTCCTGTTGTGCGCGGCGATCGCGCTGCGCCTCGTGACTTTCCGTCGCGGCGCGAGCGCCCATCGGCCGCTCGCGGCATGCCTGGCGTACACGATCGCGGTCGCCGCCGGCGCCGCGCCGATCCGAGCAGCGTTCGGCATGCTACCGCCGGCGAATCTCGCCGACACGGTGCTGGTCGGCGTCCTGTGCCTCGCCGTGTACGGCGTTCGCGGCAACGTCGTCGAGCTGTTCCACCGAGGCAACCCGCGCGACTCCCTGATCGCGCGCGTGCTGCAATTCAAGGTATGGGGGCGCCATGTATAAGACCCTTCGCCTGGGCGATCGTGGCACGGACGTCGGCTACCTGCAGCGCCAGCTCGTCGCCGCCGGCGCGCGTCTCGACACCGACGCGATCTACGGCAACGCGACCCGTAGCGCCGTGATGGCGTTCCAGGCATCGCACGGCCTGGTCGCGGATGGCATCGCCGGCCCGAAGACCTGGTCGACGCTCGCGGCAGGCCGGCGCGACCCGCGACACCTGACCGACGCGGATCTGCAACGTGCAGCCGATCGGCTGCAGGTCGATCTCGCCGCCGTACGCGCCGTCAACGAGGTGGAATCGCACGGTGCCGGGTTCCTGCCGGACGGCCGGCCCGTGATTCTGTACGAGCGGCACATCATGTACCGCCAGCTCGCGGCGGCCGGCATGGACGCGGATGCACTGGCGGCGAAGTATCCAGCCCTGGTCAACCGGAAGCGCGGCGGCTACGCCGGCGACGCGGCGGAATATGCGCGCCTGGCGAGCGCATCGCAGATTTCGGCCGCGTGCGCGCTCGAGGCGACGAGCTGGGGCGCGTTTCAAATCATGGGTTATCACTGGAAGGCGCTCGGCTACCCGGACGTGTTCGCGTTCGTCGACGCGATGAAGGTCAGCGAGGCCGAGCAGCTTGAGGCATTCGTCCGCTTCGTCCTGGCTGACAAGGTGATGCTCGCCGCGTTGCGCGGTAAGAAGTGGGCAAAGTTCGCCGAGCTGTACAACGGCAAGGCGTATGCCGAGCACCTGTACGACGTGAAGCTCGAACGGGCCTTCGATCGCTACTGCCGGGTGGCCGCGTGACGACCGACGCCCGCATCTTCGTCGTCGGCGCGATCGCGCTGGTCGCTGCGGTCGTCGTCATCGCTGTCCAGCATGCGCACCTGGTCGACGCCGGCCAGCGCGTTGACGATCTCGCGCGCGACCTGCGCGAGCGAACGACCGAGCGCGACGCGGCCCGCCGCGACGTGAAGGTCGTCACGCAGTACGTCGACCGCGTCCAGGTCGTCCGCGAGAAGGGCGACATCATCATCAAAGAGGTTCCCGTTTATGTGGATCGCGAAGCTGATCGCGCCTGCGTTGTTCCTGTCGGGTTTGTGCGCGTGCACGACGGCGCCGCCGGCAACGTGCCGGTGGGCGATCCCGGAAGCGCTGATGCGGCCCCCTCGGGCATTGCGCTCTCTGCCGTCGCCGCAACCGTCGCTGACAACTACACCACCTGTCACGAAAACGCCGAGCAACTGATCGCGCTGCAGGCCCGAGTACGCGACACGGAGGAACCGGCGCCATGAAGAAGCCCGACAGCCTGCGCGCGGCGCTCACGGCCGCCCTGCCCGAGTTCGCGCGCGATCCCGATCGGCTGCACATCTTCATCGAACACGGGTCGATCGCCGTCACCGCTGCGAAGTCGCTGTCGTTCGAATACGCCTACACACTCGACGTCATCGTGACGGACTACGCTGGCGATGCGGATCACCTCATGGTCCCGATCATCGCCTGGCTGAAGATCCACCAGCCCGAGCTGCTGCTCAATCGCGATCTGTGCCGTGACGGGTTCAAGTTCCAGGCCGAGCAGCTCGACAATGGAAAATCCGACGTCGAGATCCTGTTGAAGCTGACCGAGCGCGTCGGCGTGATCGAGCAGCCGGGCGGCTACGAGATTCGCCACTTCGGCGAGCCGCCGATCGCGGGGACCTGATGGCTGATCGCCTGTCACGGGCCGAGGATTGGGCGTCCGGCCTGCTCGGCCAGCTCACGTCCGCGCAGCGCGCGGTCCTGGCGAAGCGGCTGGCCGTCGAGCTGCGCCGGCGCCATTCGCAACGCATCGCTGAAGCCCGCAACCCGGACGGCAGCCGGTACGCGCCGCGCAAGCCGCAGGCCCGCCGCAAGAAAGGCCGCATCCGGCGCGCGATGTTCGCGAAGCTGCGCACTGCACGCTTCCTCAAAACCGCCTCGAGCGCCGACGCGTCGGTCCTGCATTTCACGCGCCAAGTCGAGCGCATCGCGCGCGTGCACCAGGAGGGCCTCCGCGATCGCGTCGAGCGCAACGGGCCGGTCGTCCAGTATCCGGTGCGCGAGCTGCTTGGCCTGGCCGATGCCGACGTCGACCGGATCGCTGACGTCGTTCTGGACTTCCTGTCGCGATAGCGAGACGCTGTACCCGTTCGCGTTGGGTCACGGTTGTTAGCCAGCCGTGTACAACCCTTTTCGCGTGATCCTCTCCCGCGCGCGCGGCATCCTTGCCGCATGGATGATTTTGCTGACCTGAACCGCCGCATCGAAAGCCTTTTGCGCGAAGGCACCGTGATCGAAGTCGACCATGGCGCCCGCCGCGTTCGCATCGAATCCGGCGGCCTGCAAACCGACTGGATTCGCTGGCTCGCGCAGCGCACCGGCGACAGCATCGTGTGGGACCCGCCGTCGATCGGCGAGCCGGGCCTGCTCTTCTGCCCGTCCGGTGAGCCGACGACCGGCCTCTTTCTCCCTGGCGTGTACTGCGACGGCCACGACTCGCCCAGCTCGAGCCCGACGCAGCACGTGCGCCACTACCGCGACGGCGCGCGCATCGTGTACGACTTCGCCGCGCACGCACTCACCGCCACGCTGCCCGCTGGCGCCACCGTGCACGTCATCGCTCCGGGCAGCGTCACAGTCGAAACCAATACCGCGACGGTCAAGGCGCAATCCGTCACGCTCGACGCCGACGATACGACCGTGACCGGCTCGCTGCTCGTGAAGGGACCGCTCACGTTCGAATCCGGCGCGACCGGCAAGAATGGGGGTAGCACGGGCGGTATCGGCTCCGTGATCGAAATTCAGGGCAGCGCCCACTTCACCGGCACCGTGACCGCTGACGTCGACGTGCAGTCGCGCAACGTCAGCCTCGTGGGCCATCCGCACCAGGCGCAAGGCGAATTCGCAGAGACGTCGAAGCCGATCCCGGGAGGCGCATGATCGGCATGAACGCCCGCACCGGCCGCGCAATCGCCGGCCAGGCCCACATCGAGCAATCCGCCGCGGACATCCTGTTCACGCCGTTAGGCACGCGCGTGATGCGCCGCGAATACGGTTCGCTGCTGCCCGACCTGATCGACGGCCCCGTCAATCCCCTGATGCGCATGCGCGTGATGGCGGCGTCCGTCATGGCGCTGGCCCGGTGGGAGCCGCGCATCCAGGTCAACCAGGTGGACTTCGGTAGCACGGGCATCGACGGCGGCGCGGTGCTCGAGCTGCAAGGCGAGCGCACGGACGGACCGCACGCCGGCTCGCCCTTCTCCATGCACCTGCCGGCAACGAACGGTCGAGGTGCGGCATGAGAACCACGCCCATCGATCTGTCGCAGCTCCCGGCCCCCGACATCGTCGACGAACTCGACTACGAAACGATCCTGGCCGAGAAGAAGGCACGCCTGATCTCGCTGTATCCGAAGGAGCAACAGGACGAGATCGCAGCCACGCTCGAGCTGGAATCGGAGCCGATGGTGAAGCTATTGCAGGAAGGCGCGTACGAAAAGATGTTGCTGCTGGCGCTCATGAACGAGAAAGCGCGCGGCATCCTGCTCGCCTACGCCAAGCGCACCACGCTCGAGCACATCGGCGCTCTCTTCGACGTCGACCGTCTGCTGATCTCGCCGGGTGATCCCGACCAGGGTATCGATCCTGTCTACGAGGATGACGACAGCCTGCGCGAGCGCATCCAGCTCGCGCCCCGCGGTTTCTCAGTCGCCGGCCCTGACGATGCGTACGTGTTCCACGCACGCGCCGCTGACGGGCGCGTGAAAGCGGCGACCGCCTACAGCCCGTCGCCATGCGTGATGATCGTCACGATCCTGTCGCGCGAGGGTGACGGCACGGCGAGCCACGAGCTGATCGACATCGTGAAGAAGGCGCTGGAAAAGAAGCGGCCGCAGGCGGACGAGGTCATCGTGCAGAGCGCGAAGATCGTCCGATACGCGATCCGCGCGACGCTGCGATTCTTCAACGGCCCTGATCGAGCGGTCGCACTTGCCGAAGCACAGAGAAAGACGCGGCAATTCACCGAGTCGATGCATCGGCCGGGTTCCGAAGTCACTTTGGACGGCCTGTACGCGTCGATGCGCGTCGCCGGCGTCCAGAAGGTGCTGCTCGACACGCCGGCCGAAGGCGTGGCGATCGCGATCGACCAGGCGCCGTATTGCACGGGTATCGAGCTGAAGGACGGCGGGGTGGCCGATGACTAAGCCTGCCCACTCTCTGCTACCGCCGAACGCGACTGTGCTCGAGCGGCGCCTGACCGAAGCCAATGCGGACGTGCGCGACATCCCGGTCGAGATCGACACGCTGATGGACCCGGATCGGATCCCGCTGCGCTTTCTCCCCTGGCTCGCCTGGCATATGGGCGTCGACACCTGGCGCGATGAATGGCCCGAGCAGGTAAAGCGCGCCCGCGTGAAGTCCGCGATCCGGATCGCCCGTAAAAAGGGCACGGCCGACGCCGTGCGCGATGTCTGCGCGTCATTCGGCGCAAACGTGATGATGCGCGAGTGGTTCGAGAAGACGCCGCGCGGCGTGCCGGGCACGTTCGAGATCGTGATGACGGTCGGTGCGCGCGACGGCGTGCCGGCCACCGCGCAGTACGTCGCGGACATCATGGCCGAGGTCGATCGCACGAAGCGAGGGACCGCGCACTACACCTTTACGCAGGGTTTCAACGTGACCGGCGCAATCGGCGTCGCTTGCGCTGTACGTGCGGCCGTCTATCGCCGCCTCTCTCTCACGGACTAACGGACATGGCTGGAAACCTCATCTACATCACGGACGCTGGCCGCGCCGCACTGGTCGCGCTCGGCAACACCGGCACGACCGCGCGCCAGGTCACGCAGATTGGTCTCAGCACGGCGGCATTCACGTTCAAGCCGGACATGACCGCTCTACCGAACGAACTGAAGCGCATCACGACCTTCGGCGGCGACACCGTCGCGAAAGACACGATCCACCTCGTGATCCAGGATGACAGCGCGGACCAATACAAGCTGTACGGGTTCGGCCTGTACCTGGACAACGGCGTGCTGTTCGGCGTCTACGTGCAGAACACGCCGATTCTGGAAAAGGCGCCGGCGTCGATGTTGCTGCTCGCCACCGACACCGAGTTCACGTCCATCGATGTGGCAAAGCTGACGTTCGGGCCGACGTCTTTCCTCAATCCACCGGCGACCACCGAGCGCAAGGGTGTAGTCGAGCTAGCGACACAGGCCGAGGTCGACGCGGGCGCGGACAACACGCGCGCCATCACGCCGAAGACGGCGGCCGCGCGATATGCACCGCTCGCCAGCCCCGCGATCACCGGCTCGGCGAGCATGACGTCCGCGCCTGGCGCTTCCGATGCGCAGTTGGCAATCAAGGCCCAGTCCGGCGCGTTGAACCGGGAAGCAAAGTTGCGCTTCCACGGCACCTTCGGCTCGGGGACAGGGACCGCCGACGCCGGCGTCCGCCTCATCGCCTCGATCCGCGCCGCTTTCATCGGCGGCACGTGGGGCAAGGAGTCGCTCGGATTCTGGATCAACAACGGTTCCGTAAACGACGCTGCGAGCGACGCAAAACAAAAGCGCGTGATGAATCTGACGGCGGCAGGCATCCAGGTCGACGGCGGCCTGAGCACGACTGTGCGCCCGACGTTCGCCGGCAATCTCGCCTGGGATGCCGGGAATTTCAATCCGCCCGACTATGTCAGCAAGGTCCAGACAAACGCGCAGAAGATCCTCAGTTCGCTGTATCTCGATCGCACCGGGATCGGCGGCACGACGTCCCTTTTCCTCGACGGCGACGACGGGCAGGAGCAGGTAATTGCGTTCCGCACGGACGGCAAACACAAATGGCTTCTGTCCAGCGCCGCCGCCCTGTCGAACCTGAATCTGTTCCGCTACGACGACAACGGGGCAAACGCCGGATCGGTGCTGTTCATTGATCGCATGACGGGCCGCGCGTCGCTCGCCGTGCGTCCGCGCTTCAACGGGTACGAAGCCTGGGATGCGGGCAACCTCGACCCAACCCGCTTTCTCACGTATGCGGGCGCGAATCAGCACGCGACAGGCTCGTATCTGTTCGAGGGGAGCATCGTCACGGCGTCGCCGGACGTATCGGGCGTAACCATCGGCCGCAACGGAGCGTTGCCGAACGTGCTGTGGCGCTACAAGGATGGCGCGGTCGACGAGAAGCTGTGGGACGTCCAGGCATACGGATCGAGCCTGCAGTTCCGCGCGGTCAACGATGCCTGGCGTGATTCGAATGCGTGGCTGACGGTTCTACGAAACGGCGTCAAAGTCACCAGCATCATCACGTCGGTTCGCCCACGGTTCGCCGGCAACCTTGCGTGGGACGAGGGCAACTTCAACCCCGGTGATTACGTCTCGAAGACCGCGACGGCTGCACAGAGCATCGTTGGAGAGCTGACCGTGGACCGAAAGGGGCGCGGCGGCCGGGCTGCGTACTCGATGGACGCTGACGCCGGGCAGGAGAAGGCCGTGATCTTTCGGACGGCCGGCGTGCTTCGCTGGGCGCTCTCGTGTTCCGGCACAGCGGACGCGCTCAACCTGAACCGATTTGCGGACAACGGTACGAGCCTCGGCGCAGCACTCTCGATTGCGCGCGATACCGGCGTGGCGGCGCTCGCCGCACGCCCGACCTGGGCCGGTGCGACACCGTGGGACAGCATGAATCTGACGCCGCTCGACAAGAAGACCGGCGGCACGATGGCTGCCCCTCTCTACTTGCTTGCCAAAGCCGGAATCAACGGTTTCGAGGACGGCACCGGGGATAGAGCAAGTTACAGCACCTACAACTTCGCGTTGAAGGGTTGGAACGGCATGGGGATGCGCTCGTATGACGGAAGCGTCAACGGGTATTACGACTTCCGTGCCGGCAAGTGGGACGTCAAGGGTGGGTTCTATGTGAACGGCGCGCGTGTGTGGGACCCAACAAACCTCACGCCGCTCGACCGGACCATCGGCGGCCAGATCAACGGCACGGTGACACTTTACGGCGCCGGCGACAATGGCTCGCCGCTCGTTTTCAATTCGAATGGCTATGCGCCGCGCATCCAAGCGCAAGCTTCGACGAAGCAACTGATATTCGCGAACGCCGCGAACACTGCCGCGAATATGGTGGTTCAGGATAACGGCACCGTCAGTTTCCCACGGGCGCGACCGAGCTGGGCCGGCCTCACGCCGTGGGATACGGGCAACTTCGATCCGAACGCGAAGATCAATCGCGGTGGCGACACCATGAACGGGCGGCTATTTCTCGCGCGCGACGGGTGGGATGCAGACATCGGATTGCGCTCGGCAGATGGTTGGCAGACGTTCCTCCGCGCGCGGCGTGGTGGCGGAATCGAAATCATCAACAGCGCATACAACAACGTACCGGCGTTCTTTGAGGATAACGGCAATCTACATATCGGCGGGTCGACCTATCAGAGTGACGGCAACGTCTGGATGCCGTGGGCGGGAAAGTATCTCAGCGCACTGTTTGGCGGAAGTCTCGATCTTGAATTCAGCCGGGGGAATCCGGCGATCTGGCGGCACCCTAGCGGATTCCTTATTCAGCTTGGATACCAGACTGGCCCATTCCGAGAGGGTCATCCGCCCGTTGTGCATTTTCCGCTGGCCTTCCCTTCCGGGTGCATGAATGTGCAAGCGACAGCACATAACGCTAGCGGCTCGATCGATTCCGACGTTTGGATGCAAGTGCGCTGGTGGAACAACGATGGATTCCAACCTTTCGTGCAGTCGTCTGGTCAAGGCGCAATCGATGGTTTCTTTTGGCTGGCAATCGGGTGGTGAGTGATATGGGACAAAAATACGCAGTGGTTGACGAAACGCGGCGCATCGTTGCTTTCTATGACGACGCCTTGCATAGCAAAAAGGCCATCCCGGCCGGAGCAATCCAAATCAGTGATGACGAACATCGCGCACTCCTTGAGGGGCAGTCTCATGGGAAATGCATGGCTCTCTGTGTCAGAGGACGTCCTGCTTTCGCAGATCATCCTCCGCCGCCCATCGAAGAACGCATCGAGGTAGCAAAAAACAAGCGCAACCGCCTACTGGAGCAGACCGACGGCATGGTCGCACGGCATCGAGACCAAGTCGAAGAAGGTATCGAGACAACACTGACCGAAGCGCAGTACCGCACGCTGCTCGCATATCGCCGCGAGCTTCGTGACATGACCAGAATGAAAGGATTTCCGGAAGTCCAGTGGCCCGCTTTTCCGTTATGAAGAGCGACCAAAAGCGCAATTTCACCTCTCTGGGCGCCTGCCCAATTCGCATAGGAAGAAACAGAAAATGG
The DNA here is from genome assembly GCF_020419685.1 of Burkholderia sp. AU33545. Taxonomy (NCBI): domain Bacteria; kingdom Pseudomonadati; phylum Pseudomonadota; class Betaproteobacteria; order Burkholderiales; family Burkholderiaceae; genus Burkholderia; species Burkholderia sp. AU33545. Next base: position 46,054 of record NZ_JAIZRQ010000012.1, read on the forward strand.
CAATCAAGAAAGACATCGTGCTCGAATCGACCGGTGTGCAAGCTGCCTACCACGTCGTCAGCAACGTCTCGATCGATGCAGCATCGAAGTACACAAGTGGAACGGTACAGAGCTACGTGTCGGAAGCGACGTTCAAGTCAGGAAAGTTGCCGCTGCAGGGCGGCGTAACGATTTTCGTGTCGGGCATGCCGGAAGCCAACGAGGGGGCGTTCGCGTATATCCAGCGACGACTGGTGGAACCGAAGCCCGAAGGTGAGGCCGCGAATGCGGACGAGTCGATGATGTACGGCACGGCCGACCGATACATGCTCGCCGGTGGCGAATTCGTCGCGTAACGCGAGGCAGGAAGGATAGGACGCGGCGACGTGCGCGATGCAGGAACATCGTGCACGCCCCGCACCAGCAGAGTATGCCTGCAGGATTGGCCAGGGCCGCGACACCTCTCGAGAGGCGCCGGCATCCTAGCACAGGCAGGAAACACCCCATGCAGGACATCCGATGCGGAAGCTGTAACCGCAAACTCGGCGCCGGCGAATACGTCCGGCTCACCATCAAATGCCCGCGGTGCGGCGCAATGAATATTCTGAGGGCCGCGAGCCCCCTACCCGCAGGCCATCGAGCCTCCGATACGAGGGAATCGCCCCATGCAGCAAACCATCTCCGCTGATCTGATCAACCGCGTGCACCAGGCCGACGCCCTGAGCGTCATGCGCGCGCTGCCCGATGCCTGCGTCGACCTGGTCTTCACCGATCCGCCCTACTCGTCCGGCGGCACCACCAGTGCGTCGCGCAGCCAGGCACCGTCGAGCAAGTACATCGGCGGCGACGTGAAGACCGTCTATCCTGAGTTCCAGCACGACAGCAAGGACCAGCGATCGTGGACGTTCTGGTGCATGACGTGGCTCGCCGAAGCCTACCGCGTGTGCCGCAACGAAGCGCACCTGGCCTGCTTCGTCGACTGGCGCCAGTTGCCGAGCCTCACCGATGCGATCCAGGCCGCCGGCTTCACCTGGCGCGGCGTCGCGGTGTGGGATAAGACGAGCGGCCGCACGCGGCCACGCATGGGTGGCTTCGCGCAGCAGACCGAGTTCCTGGTCTGGGCGACGAAGGGCGCCGTGCGCCGCGCCGACGTGTATCTGCCTGGCGTGTTCTCCGAGCGCCTCGCGCATCCGAAGCGCCACATGACCGAGAAGCCCGCGCAGCTCGCGCGCGACGTCGTGCGCCTGGCGCCTGCCAGCGGCGTCGTCCTGGACCCGTTCGCCGGGTCCGGCACGTTCCTCGCCGCAGCGAAGGGGGCCGGCCTGAACTGGATCGGTTGCGAGCTCGAACCGACCTACCATCAGGTCGCGACCGCACGCCTGGCCGAGCTGGACGCGCTGCCCGTCGCGGCATAGCGACGGCCTGCAGCGGCTTCGGTTGTACCCGGCCGCTGCACAACCTCCGGCGCGTGATCTCCGCGCGCGCGGAAGGCAATCTTTCGGAAGGCTCACTTCCGGGAGAAACGCTTGCCTTCTGATTACCACCACGGCGTACGCGTCATTGAAATCAATGACGGTACGCGCCCCATTCGCACGGTCAGCACCGCCGTGATCGGCCTGGTCAGCACCGGCGACGACGCCGATGCGGGCACCTTCCCCGAAAACCGGCCCGTGCTCATCACGGACGTGCAGGCCGCGATCGGCAAAGCTGGCACGAAGGGCACGCTCGCTCGCTCGCTGGACGCGATCGCCGCGCAGACCTCGCCGCTGATCGTCGCCGTGCGCGTGCCGACCGGCAAGGATGCAGACGCCACGACCAGCAACGTGATCGGCACGACCAACGCGGACGGCCAGTACACCGGCATGAAGGCGCTGCTCGCCGCGAAGAGCAGGCTCGGCGTGAAGCCGCGCGTGCTCGGCTGCCCTGGCCTCGACACATTGCCGGTTGCAACCGAGCTGGCGACGATCGCGCAGAAGCTTCGCGGCTTCGGCTACGTCAACGCTTTCGGCGCGAAGACGAAGGAAGAAGCCGTCGCCTACCGCGCGAATTTCGGCCAGCGCGAGCTGATGACGATCTGGCCGGACTTCGTGAACTGGAACACCACGACCAACGCCGAGGACATCACCTGGGCGACGGCGCGCGCGCTCGGCATGCGCGCAAAGATCGACGAAGAGACCGGCTGGCACAAGACGATCTCGAACGTCGCCGTGAACGGCGTCACCGGCATCAGCCGCGACGTGTTCTGGGACCTGCAAGACCCGAATACCGACGCCGGCTACCTGAACAGCCACGACGTCACCACGCTCGTGAATGCGAATGGGTACCGTCTGTGGGGATCGCGCACCTGTTCCGAGGACAAGCTGTGGGCGTTCGAGAACTACGTGCGCAGCGCGCAGGTGATCGCCGACACGATGGCCGAAGCGCACATGTGGGCCGTCGACCAGCCGATGAGTCGCACGCTGATGCGCGACGTCGTCGACGGCGTGAACGCGAAGTTCCGCGCGTGGAAGACCGCCGGCTACCTGATCGACGGCGAGTGCTGGTTCGATCCGGCCGCCAACGAGAAGGATTCGCTGAAGGCTGGTCATGGCTTCATCGACTACGACTTCTGCCCGACGCCCCCGCTCGAAGACCTGACGTTCCGCCAGCGCATCACCGATCGCTACCTGGTCAAGTTTGCGGAAAGCATCGCCGTCTGACAGACCGCTATTCACCATAGGAAAACGCAATGGCTCTGCCATCCAAACTCAAGAATTTCAACGTGTTCGAGGACGGCGTTTCGTTCGTCGGCGAGGTGCCCGAGATCCAGTTGCCGAAGCTCACGCGCAAGATGGAGGCGTATCGCGGCGGCGGCATGAATGCCGAGGTCGACATCGATCTCGGCATGGAGAAGCTCGAGCTGGGCCTCACGATGGGCGGCTTCATGAAGGAGATGTTCAAGACGTGGGGCACGTCGAAGATCGACGGCGTGTCCGTGCGTTTCGCCGGCTCGTATCAGCGCGACGACACCGAGGAGACCGATGCGATCGAGGTGTACGTGCGTGGCCGCTACAAGGAGATCGACCCCGGCAAGGCGAAGGCCGGCGACAACGCCGACCAGACCGGCACGATGTCGCTGTCGTACTACCGCCTCGTGTGCAACGGCGAAACCCTGATCGAGATCGACATCCCCAACTTCGTCGAGATCGTCGGTGGCGTCGATCGCCTCGCGCAGCAGCGCCGCGCGCTCGGACTCTAACCACCCTTCCACTACCCATTCAGGAACCACACCATGCAATCGAAGCAATCCGTCGTCATCTCGCTCGACACGCCGATCACCCGCGGCGAGCAGGAAATCACCGCCGTCACGCTGATGAAGCCGCTCGCCGGCGCGCTGCGCGGCGTCGCGCTCACCGACGTCCTGCAGCTCGACGTGATCGCGCTGTCGAAGGTACTACCGCGCATCAGTGACCCCGTTCTCACCACGCAGGACGTGCTGCGCCTGGACCCGGCCGACCTGCTGCAGCTCGGCACGGAGGTGGCCGGTTTTTTGGTGCCGAACTCGTCGAAGGTAGACGTCTCCCTCGATCCGTCGACGACGTGATGGCCGACATCGCGCTCGTGTTCCACTGGTCGCCCGAGGTTATGGCGACGATGTCGCTGCCCGAGCTGATGGGCTGGCGAGAGCGGGCGCGTGAACGCTACGAACAGGGTGACGAATGAGTGCCCGATCTCTCCGTCTCGAGGTCGTCCTCAAGGCGCTCGACCAGGCGAGCCGGCCGATTCGCGAGATCGCCGCGAAGAACCGCATCCTGGTAAATGAGCTGCGGGATTCCCGCGCGCGCCTCAAGGAACTCAACGATACGCAACGGCGCATCGGCGAATTCCGCGAGATGCGCACGGGGCTCGCCAATACCGCGACGAAGCTCGCAGACGCGCAGAAGAAGGTCAAGGAACTCGCGACGTCGTTGCGCGCGTACGGGCCGCCATCGCAGCAGATGGTCGCCGAGTTGGCGAAGGCACGGCAAGCCTCGTCAAAGCTTGGCGTCGCGTTCAAAAAGCAATCCGCCAGTGTCGACGAGCTGCGCAGCCGGCTCAGTCGCGCCGGCGTCGACACGAGCAGGCTTTCCCTGCACGAGCGCACGCTGCGCACCGACATCGCCGCAACGACCGGCGCGATCGACGCCCAATCGCGTCGCCTTGACGCGCTGAACAGCCGCCAGAAACGCATCGCGGACGCGCGCGCAAGGATGGGCGCCACGCGCGGCGCCGCTGCCGAGATGGCGATCGGCGGATACGCCGCGCGCGCGACCGGCAAACACCTCCTCGACGATCTGCGCGAACCGCTGGCCGAGGCGAAGAAGGTTCAAAACGAGCGCGGCCGAATCCTGGGGCTCGGCCTGGGCGACCGCGCGACGCAGGATGCCGAGCGCTACGTGCGCGCGATGAAGACGCCGGGCGTGGCGATCGCCGAGAACATGACGCTGATGCGCGACGCGATGTCCATCTTCGCGGACGAGCATCACGCGCAGATGGTGATGCCGACGCTCGCGAAGATGAAGTTCGCGAACGAGGCGATGTTCGGTGCCGGCCAGGGGCACGAGAACGAACAGAAGTTCATGAACATGCTGAAGGTGATCGAGCTGCGCGGCGGCACGAAAAGCGAGGCAGCGTTCAAGAGCGAAGCGAACATGGTCCAGCAGGTGCTGACCGCGACGGGCGGCCGCGTCGGCGGCGACGAGTGGCGCAACTTCATCCAGACCGGCAAGGTCGCGGCGAAGCAGATGCGCCAGGACGCGTTCTACTACCAGATGGAGCCGCTGATTCAGGAAATGGGCGGGCATGCGGCCGGGACCGGCGTGCAGGCCGCGTACAGCAACCTGATGCAGGGCAAGACCACCGTGCGCGCGGCGAAGCGCTTGGTCGAGCTGGGCCTGGTCGACAAGAAGTCGGTCGAGTACAACACGATCGGCAACGTGAAGCGCATCAAGCCCGGCGCGCTGATCGGCGGCGATCTCTTCAACGCGTCGCCGTTCGAGTGGTTGGAGAAGGTGCTGCTGCCGAAGCTGAAGGCCAAGGGCATCACGTCCGACGCGAAGATCCTGGAGGAATTCTCCACGATCATGACGAACGGTAACGGCGCGAACCTGTTCGCCACGATGTACATGCAGCGCGAGCAGATTCACAAGAATGAAAAGCTGAACCGTGGCGCGTACGGCATCGACAAGCTGCACGAGCTGGGCCAGAAGCAAACGGAAGGCAAGGAGCTGATCGCTCTCGAGAAGGTGCGCAACCTGCGCACCGTCATCGGCGAGCAAGTGCTGCCTGTGTACAACCGCGCGCTCGAGCTGACGACGAGTGTGCTCGAGCGGCTGCTCGGCTTCGCAAAGGAATACCCGAATTTCACGCGTGCGGTCGCGATCGGTGCCGCCGGCCTCGGCGTGCTGCTCGCCGTGCTCGGCACGCTGACGATCGCACTCGCCGGCATTCTCGGGCCGCTGGCGATTGTGCGCTTCAGCATGTCGATGCTTGGCATCCAGGGCGGCGTCTTCGTGCGTGCGCTCGGCGCCAGCGCCGGCGCGCTGCGCGGCATTTCGCGTGCAGCGTCCGGCGCAGCCGCCGGCGTCACGGCAGCCGGCAAGGGCACGCAGTCCGCAGCCGGGCGCATCCGCACGGCGCTGTCGAGCGCATGGCAGGCGTCATCGCCTCGAGCCGCCGCGTCGTCACTGCGCACCTATCTCGTGTCGCTCGCGCAGCGCGTGCCGGCCGCGTGCCAGGCCGCGAAGGCGTCGATCCAGCAATGGGGCGTGTCGGCCGCGACCGCGATGAAGGATGGCGCCGGCGCCGCGCGGCAGTACACCGTCCAGGTGTGGCGCGCCGTCGCCGCACAAGCGGCCGCCACCCGTGCGGCAGCGGCGTCGCGCTGGACGACGGCGCGCCAGTACGTCGCCCGGCGCGGCGTTTCCGGCCTGGCCGTCGACGCAGCGCGCGGCGGCCTCGATCTGGTCAAGGGCGGCACGATGGGCGCGATCAACGGCGTGCGAGCTGCGCTCGGCGGGCTTGCGCAGACGCTGCTGTTCGTCGGCCGCGCCGCGTTGATGAATCCGATCGGACTGGTGATTGCCGGCATCGCGCTCGCCGCACTCCTGGTCATCAAGTATTGGGAGCCGGTCAAGGCGTTTTTCTCGGGCTTTTGGCAGGGGCTGACGGACGGCCTGCGTCCGCTCGCGCCGATCTTCAGCGGCGTGCTCGCGACGCTCGGCGCGGCGTTCGCACCTCTGAAGCCCGTGTTCGACTGGCTGGTCGGCGCCGTGAAGAGCGCATGGGACTGGATCACGCGTCTGCTGGGGCCGGTCGACGCGAGCAAGAAAAGCCTCGACGCGGCGGCCAGCGCCGGCAGGGGGTTCGGCGCGTGGCTCGCGGACATCGTCGTTGTCGCGGCGCAGGCTGCTGCGCGCTTCGTCGACTTCGGCGCGAACCTGATGTCCGGCCTGGTCAACGGCATCAAGAGCGGTCTCGGCTCCGTGAAGGATGCGATCGAGTCGGCCGGCGGCAGCGTGATCGGCTGGTTCAAGGAAAAGCTCCGCATCCATTCGCCGAGTCGCGTGTTCGCCGCGCTCGGCGGCTTCACGATGGCCGGCCTCGAGCAAGGGTTGCGCGAGGGCCAGGACGGCCCGCTATCGACCGTGATCGAGGTTGGTAAGCGGATCGTCGCCGCCGGCGCCGGGATCGGCATCACGGGCGCGGCGATCGCCGGCGGCGCACCGCTCACCGTCGACAACCGGGCGCCGCTTACGGTCGCGTCGGCCACCGCACGCGCGCCTGCCGCACCAGCGCCCGTCACGATCCATGTCTACGCGGCGCCCGGCATGGACGAGCAGGCGCTCGCGCAGAAGGTGCTGCAGGTGATGCGTCAGGAACAAGCCGCGCAGGCCGCGCGCGAACGCTCGCGTCTGCGCGACCGAGATTGAAGGAGAGGTTGTCATGATGATGGCGCTCGGGCTGTTCGTGTTCAGCCTGTCGACCCTGCCCTATCAGGAGCTGAAGCGCCGGCGCGGCTGGCGTTTCGCCAGCAACAACCGCGTCGGCAAAAAACCCGCGCGGCAGTACGTCGGCGAGGACGACGAGACCATCAGCCTGTCGGGCGTGTTGCTACCCGAGCTGACGGGTGGCGACCTGTCCTTGGCTGTGATTGAGGCGATGGCGAACCAACACACCGCCTGGCCGCTGATCGAAGGCACCGGCCACATCTACGGCATGTTCACGATTGATAACATTGTCACGACGCGCACGCTGTTTTTCGACGATGGCACCGCGCGGCGCATCGAGTTCACCATTGCACTGACGCGCAACGATGATCTCGACATGCTCGGCATCGTGACCGACGCCATCAAGGGGGCGATCTCACTATGAACCTGGCCGACATCCCGGGCGCCGACCTGTTGCAGAACGTCGTGATCGCCGATGATCGCGTGCCGCGTGCGATCTACTCGATCACGCTCAACGGCAAGAACATCACGAAGAAGTTCGACGGCCGGCTGATCTCGCTAACGCTGCAGGACAACCGTGGCTTCGAGGCGGACCAGCTCGACATCACCCTCGACGACTCGGACGGCGCCCTCGAGATCCCGAGTCGCGGCGTTACGCTGAAGCTGTCGATCGGCTGGGCCGGCGCGGCGATCGGCCTGGTCGACAAGGGCGAATTCATGGTCGATGAGGTTCGGCACACCGGCACGCCGGATGTGCTCACCATCCGCGCGCGCAGCGTCGATCTTCGCGCGGGTCTGTCGATCAAGAAAGAGCGATCCTGGCACCGGCAGACGGTCGGTGCCATCGTGCGCGCGATCGCCAGTCAGAACAAGGTCGAGGCGCGCATCAGCAAGGCGCTCGACGCTCAGCTCGTCGACCACATCGACCAGACGGCCGAATCGGATGCAAATCTGCTGTCGCGCCTGGCGAAGATGTTCGACGCGATCGCCACAGTGAAGAACGGGCTGCTCCTCTTCATCAAGGCCGGCGAGGCGACCACAGCCAGCGGTAAGCCGTTGCCGGCCGTCACGATCACGCGCGACGTCGGCGATCGCCACGCGTTCGGCGTGGCAGATCGCGACACGTATTCCGGTGTGCAGGCGTTCTACTTGAACACTCGCACCGCGAAGAAGCAATCGACCACCGTGAAGCGGCGCAGGCGTCGCACGACGGCGAAGAAGAAGCCGATCGACAAGAGTGGCGAGGTGATGTTCGGCACGGCCGAGAACGTGAAGACGTTGCGGCATACGTATGCGAACAAGGGCAACGCGACGCGTGCGGCGAAGGCAGAGTGGGAGAAGTTGCAACGCGGCGTCGCAGAATTCAGCATCGTGCTTGCGCTCGGCCGCCCCGAGCTGATGACGGAATTACCAGTAACCGTGCGCGGTTACAAACGTGTCATCGATGATTGCAACTGGATCATTGCGCGCGTTACACACTCGATCGACGGTAACGGCGGATTTACATCGGACCTCGATCTGGAGGTAAAAGCTAGCGAGGTGCCGGAGATCGACACCTCGGAGTAGGAGTGACGTTACGTCAGTAACAACGTGCGGATGTTCGACAGACTGAGCATCGCGCTCGACACCTGCGCCAGTAGGGCAGCACGATCGCTGGCCGATAGATCGCGCACTGCACACGCATTGCGGTTCCCCGCTACAGTGGTAATCGCGCGCCCACACTGGGCGGCAATCGTGGCGTCTGCACAGCGCTGGATTACCTCGTCCTCGGCTGTTCCAATCGGGCACTGTGGATCTTCATGCTGGTAGGTCACTACGGCTTCCTCTTCGGATATTTTGAGAGGCGCTACGACGTGAAACGGCATTCACGCGTGCTGTAACGCTGCCCCATTTTCGTGCTTTTTTCAGACAAATGGAATGAAGGAGAAAGCCCCGTGAAAGTTAGGAAAACGCCTATCTTTCGCAGGCTTTCTCCCGCCTCTCGTCCCCCGCCCCTGCGAAGCGCGCATTACTGCAACAACAACTATCGCTCGAATCATGGTCTCCCGGACGACTCCCCCTCGGCTCAACTGGAATCTGCTGCGCGCATACAGCGAGATCGCGCGCTATCGCAGCATTTCGGAAGCGGCGCAGGCAATGGGCGTGCAGCGGCCGACCGTCAGCGAGAAGGTGTCCGCGCTCGAGCGCGTCCTCGGCCGCCTGCTGATGGAGCGTCGTTCGGGAAGTGATGGGTTTCGGCTTACCGATTTCGGAGCGCAGCTCCGCACCGTCGTAGCGCGGTTCGATCGTGAACTCGCTGCGTTGTGCGAATTGTCTCGTGAGGAATCAACCGAGCTGACAACGATCGACGTGTTAGGGGAAGTCGAAACAGCGATGGCGGCGCTCGAGCGCGCCGCAGAGACACTTCGTCAGTCCTGATCTTTCACACTGCTCTTACGCGGCGATCGCGAGCCCTGCGTGCGCTCCGCGTCTGCCTGCGCGTCTTTCAGCGCCTGCAGCGCCGCAGCATCCAGTTTCGCCGCTCGGTTTTCAGCAAGGCGCGGAAGCCGCTTCGCCGGCGCGCCTGAGATCGTCATCGTACCCGCGAGCAGGAAGCCATTGATCGACGCCTGGACGGCCGTGCGGCCGATGTCGTTCAACTGGCGAAACCCTTCGAGCAGCTCGGCTTCGTCGTCCGGCATGGAAGCCCCCTGCGCACGCTCGCCCGTGATCACGTACAGCACGTCGACCCCGGCCTTCGAAAGCGCCGCCAGATAGTTCGCGTCAGGCGATCGGGCATCGGCTTCGTAGTTGAACTCCGCCTGTTTCCCGAGCCCGCCGAGCGCAGCGAACTCCGCCTGGCTCATGCCAATGCGCATCCGCTCCTCCCTCAGCCGTAATCCGATTGTTGTATCAGACATCTTGCGTAATCGTTTTGAGTAACTTACACTTCACTTACCCCTAGTGAAGCACTATCGAAATTGAGTATACCCGCCATGACTACCCACAAAGGCCCGCGGCGTGCGCCGCCGGGCGTCATGTCCAGCAAGACAGTTTCGCTGCGCCTCCTTCCCACAGAGCGTGCCGGGCTGGAGCAGCTCGGCCGCCAAGAGCGGCGCTCGCTGTCGAGCCTGGCGCGTCTCATCTACCTCGAAGGGCTCCCCCTCTACCTCGCCAAGATGTCCTCGTTTGAGGACACCACGGGCAACGTTTCCGCAAGCTGAACCCGAGGTGACAACCATGTACCCCGATCCCAAGCGCGTCCGAGAAAGGCGCCTGATGGTGCGGTTCGACGATTACGAATACGCGCTCATCACTGCACTCGCCAACTACCAGGGCGAGCAAACCGCAACGCTGATTCGCCAGATGGTCCTGCGCGAAGCCGCCGAGGCTCTGTTGCCATCGAGCAATGTAGCCCACGAGCGCGGCTAAAGGCAGCAGCTCAGAAGCAGCCGATTCCATGCCCGAACTCGAAATCACATTCACCGAGCAGGACGCCGAACTGCTCGAGCGCGTGCGACAGCAGGAAGGTCTCGCGACGCTCCAGCAGGCGGCCGAATGGCTCGTGAAGCGACGACTGCGTCTCGGCACACGTCGCCTCACCGGACGAGACCGGGCTCTCTACGTCGTCCACAACAGCAGCCGTTCTTAACGCGGCAGTCTCCGACAGGAAGTCACGATGAAATTGAAGTGTCACCACTGCGGCAGCCGCGCCGTCATTCGAACCAGCCGCACGCTGTCCGCTCTCGTTCGTGAGGCGTACTGCCAGTGCACCAACATCGAATGTGCGACGACCTACAAGATTCACGTCGCGACCGTCCATACGATCGCGCCGAGCCTCAACCCGAATCCGCACGTGTACGTGCCGATCGGCAAGGTTGATCGGCTTCCGACCGATTCGCGACAGCTCCCGCTGCTCGACGCCTAAGCCCTAACCCGCTTTTTCGCTGAACACCCATCGCGCCCGCTCTGCGGGCGTGAGGGACTCCTTTTGCCTGAAATTTCTAGGAGGCCGTATGCAAACGCTGATCCCCGCACCGATCGCCGCACTCGCCCATTCGCTGTCCTACGACGAGCGTGTCGCTTACCTCACGAAGATCTTCGCAGCCGACGTGCGCGCCGATGTGTTCGTCGCATCCGCCCGTGCGTTGGGCTTCGTCGTGTCGTGGGACCTTGCGCGCGGTACGCCGGTGCTCGCCTGGATGCACTGACGCGATGCGCGCGCCCCTCTCCGAACTCGACCTGCGCGCGATGTGGCGCCGCCTGCGCATGGTCGGCAGTTTCGACGCCCTGTGCCCGGCGGCCCGCCACGCATTCGAATGCACGGCGAACGTGTGGCGCGATCGAGAACCCGTCCCCGAGCTGCCGACCGTCGACGGGAAATGCCGCGCCGCGAACGACTTCGACTGACCCATCCGCGCCGGCCGCCGGCGCACTCACCTGGAACCACAACATGAAGCCCTACGTTTTCAGCATCAGCGTGTTGCTGATGCTTTCCCTCTCCCTCACCGGCATCTACTGCCTGGTCGCCGATGTGCTGCGCCTGTTCGACGTTCGAAACACCCGTGCGATCGCTTTCGTGATCGGCGTCGTCGCGATGGTCGCGATTGTCGCGGCGCTTGCTTGGTCCGTCCCGCCGCGAGGGTAATGCGATGACATCCAACACAAACCCCTTCTGGTTTCAGTCAGTCGACACGTCCTACAGCAACGTGCTGTTCACCATCCACCACGACGGCCGCATTACGATCGCCGACCACCTGACCGTCGACGACGCCGCTCGCGAATTTTGGAACGCCGTCCGGCGCTTGAATCCGCTCACGCTACCGCTGGTGGCTCGACGTGATCTCACTCAGAACGACATCGAGGAGCTGCGCGCAGCGTTCGCATCGAGGCGTAGCGCCGACGTCATGCGTCTGATACCGGACGTCACGATGAATCACCGCGAGCAACGTGTCCGCATCGTCGTCGCGAAGCTCATGTCGCACCACGGATACGCACAGGCGAATCCGGACCAGGACGTCCTCGAGCTGCAGAGCCCGCGCGCACGTGCCTGGGTTTCGCTGGCCCGCGTAATCGTCGACGCGCTGTTTCCCGGCCAGAAGGGGTGATACGTGAACCACGAACCCACCATCCGTTACGAGCTGCTGACGTCGGCCGGTCTGCGTACCGTCGCCGGCGATCACGTCGTCATCCCCAACGACGCCAGCGCCGCATTCGGCATCCACGCCGAGCCGCACGTGCGCGACGGCCACCCCGAGAAGTGGATCGTCACTCACCTCGCGTCAGGCATCCGGATCGGCCACGGCGCAACGCGCACCGCAGCGCTTGCCAGCGCGACGTCGAACGTCGAGCGCAATCGCGATCGCCTGCGCGCGACGCTCGACCAGGCAATGACCTCGCGCTACGAGCTGCAGCACGCTGTTCAACGCCTGCAGCAGAACCATCACGACATCCTCGGAGGTACAGCAGCATGACGCACACAACCCCCCCTCACGACGCCGCGCTCGCTGCCTCCATCGCGGCGGCCGCCGACGCCCTTCGCTTCGACCATGAACCCGGCGGCCTGCAGCGCGTCGCGGTGCTCGCGCTGTTCGTGAGCGTCCTTGGCGATCGCCTGGCGCTTGCCTTCCCCGCGTCGGCCGGCGCGCTCCGCGCGCTCGTCGACAGCCCCGCGACACCCGGCAACCCTGCCGCCCTCTCCCTGCATCAACAGCAACAGCAATAACAATGGCCTCGATCGACGAACTGAAACAACGCATCGACCTGCACGACCTCGCCGATCGCCTCGGCCTGAAGCGCGGTCGCGGCGGCGACCGCGCGCTCTACCACTCGCCGCAGCACGACGACAAGAGCCCGTCCCTGTCGATCTACGTGAACCACCCGAAGCACGGCACCGGCTGGCGCGACCACAGCGCCGACGTTGGCGGCTCGTGCATCGACCTGGTGATTCACACGCGTGGCGGCACGGTCGCCGACGCGGTGCGCTACCTGCACGACGCGTACGGCATCCCGCTCGACCGCCAGGCGCCGGCCGAGCGCCGCGAGAAAACGACCGTCGAGTACATCGCCGATCGGTGCTTCGCCGAGCGCGACCAGGTGCGCGAATACCTCGGCGGCCGTGGCATTTCAGCCGCCGCGATCGACGCGGCGATCGCATCGCGCTCGCTGGGCTTCAACACGTGGACCAGCTCGAAGGTCGCCGCCGGCGAAGTCGGCCACGCCGGCCCGGCCGCCGCGTTCATCGTCCGCGCACCTGGCGACGCGCGTGTCGTCGCCGTCGACATGCGCTACATCGATCCGGCGCTCAACGGCGGCGTCAAGACGCAGACCCAGGGCGACAAGGCCGGCTACGGCTGGACCGCCGATCCGCGCCGGCTCGACAAGGCGAAGCGCGTGTTCATCGTCGAAAGCGCGATCAATGCGCTGTCGATCGACACCTGTGCGATGCCTGGCGCCGCCGCGCTCGCGCTGCGTGGCCTGGCGAACGTCGACGGCATCGACTTCACGTTCCTGCGCGGCAAACAGGTCGTGATCTGCCTGGACAACGACGAGCCGTTCGCCGACGGCCATCCACGCGCCGGCCGCCGCCCTGGACCGGAAGCCGCCTGGGCGCTCTACGAACGGCTGACGGCGCTGAACATCAGCGCCGTGCTCGTCGACCAGGCCGACTGGCTCGCCGACCTCGCGGACGGCGAGAAGACCGCCAAGCCCATCAACGACGTCAACGACTACCTGCAGCTGCGCGGCCCGCTCGAGCTGTCGCGCGCGCTCGAGCAGCTCGAGCCTTGGCTCATCGCCGGCCTGGCCGGCGACGCCACACGTCGTGGCCGGCCGCGCATCTTCCTGCCGTCGCACGACTTCGCGCAGTACTGGCGCTTCCGCGTGCGGCCGGACTTCACCAGCTACATCACGAAGATGGACCGCAACGAGGAATCCGGCGTCGAAACGCCCGTCATGACGGATCTGTGCGGCTTCCGCATTGCCGGCATCAGCCGCGTGTCGGTCGCGAGCGCGACGTCGACCATGACGGGCGACGCCGACCAGGCACCGACCGTCTACTTCGCCGTGTCCGTCCAGGCGCCGCGCCACGGCGCGCAGCTCGTGCGCCGCGTGATGCTCGACGACCAGTTGCACAACGTCGACCAGTGGGGCAAGTTCGGCCCGATCTGGGCGCCGGCGCCATTCAAGCGCATGGTCAACATCCTCGAGCGCGGCGCCGACCTCGGCGCGCGCCAGGCGGCAAACTTCGTCGGGCTCGCCTGGCGCGACGGCCGCCTGATCGTCAACGAAGGCCCGGACTGCTACTTCACTGAAGCCGACAAGCAGTGCCCGTATCACAACCTGACCTTCCCGACCGGCCCGGCCAGCGACGCGCGCCGCGTCATCACCGCGTACCAGGCGACGTTCAAACAGAACGCCGCGACGATTCCGCTCGTGTGGGCGCTCGGCGGCCACCTGAAGGCGCTGCTCGGCTTCTGGCCGCACATTACGATCCAGGCGAACAAGGGCGCCGGCAAGTCGACGCTCATCAAGCGCCTTGAGCGCTCGCTCGCGTTCACGATGTTCTCCGGGCAGTCGCTGCAGACCGAGTTCCGGCTGCTGACCAGCATCAGCCACACGAGCCACCCGGTCGGATGGGAAGAGCTGTCCGCGCGCCGGCAGGACGTGATCGACAAGGCCGTCGGCCTGCTGCAGGAGAACTACCAGTACACCGTGACGCGTCGCGGCACCGACATGACGGAATACCTGTTGTGCGCGCCCGTGATGCTGGCCGGCGAAGACGTGCCCGTGCGCAGCCTGCTTGGCAAGCTCGTGCGCACGACGCTGACCGGCAAGCGTGGCCCGCTGATGCCGGACGACCTGCCGCGCTTCCCGGTTCGCCAGTGGCTCGAATTCCTCGCCGGCCTGGACAAGCGCGCCGTGGTCGACCAGTACGCGACGCTGCGCGACAAGGCGCTGGCCAACTGCCGCGCGAGCGGCGAGGACGACGGCGCGAAGCGGATGTCCGGCAACTATGCGGCCGTCGCGCTCGCCTGGGGCTACCTGTGCGAGTTCGCCGGCATGGACCCGACCGAAGGGGACTTCCCGCGTGACCTGCTCGCCGAAATGAACGGTCACATCGCCGAGACGAGCGCCGATCGCGAGCCGTGGGTCTGGATCATGGAAACCGTGCTGTCAGAGATCGACGGCGGCAATTACAAGCACCCGTTCACGTTCGATACCGTCGACGGCGAGTTCTGCCTGCTGCTGCGCACCGGGCACGTGATGGACCACATCGCCCACACGAGCGCGCTGCGTGACAAATGGAATGGCCTGCCGGTCAAATCCGATCGCGTGTTCAAGGCCCAGCTCAAGCACGCTGGCGTCGTCGTCGGCGAGAAGGAAGTCGAGCGCCGCATCTACACCCGACGCGTGCCGTACCTCACCCCGATCTCGCTGGACCGCTTGACCGGCTTCGGGCTGCACGTGTCCATCCGTGAAGACCTGGCGACCGATGCCCGGCAAGGGGCTGCAGCGTGACGCCCTCTCAGCCGATGCGGCCGCCACGCGGCCGCACCCCTTCCCACCCTCTTACCGGCCGCGTAGCGGCCCTGTATTCGGGTTTGCGGTACGTGCGTCGATGCGCGCAGCAATCGGCGCACGCCGTCACGCGGCCCGCGTGCTGTCCGCTTCCCCCCGTCCCCCCCGCAAGTCGAAACGGCCGGGCAACTACGCGGGCCTTGAGGGAGAGGGGGCGCGCGAGCCGGTTTTTCCACAGGGAACGGGCAGGCAGCGCACGCGAATCGTGGTTTTCGGGGCCGTCCGCTCGTAAGTCTTTGATTGTTGAGAAGAGTGCCGCCATGAATCGCCTTCGAATTGCCACTAGTCGAGGCGTTTTCGCCACTAGTCCGGTTTTTGCGCCGGCCGCCGCCGTCCCTTTTTCTCTTCTCTCTAATTCATTGAAAAAGAAGAAGAAAGAATACGTAGAAGGGGCGGAAATTGATCGAAACGCTACGCCACGAGTCGGGCGCGTTTTGCCACGAGTCGCGGGCGCTGCCTATTTTTTAGGCCACGAGTCGGAAGGGGGTGCCACGGGTTTTTCATGGCAAATGATGGCAAGCAAAAACCTTAAAAATCAGATGGTTACGTATGAATAACGGGGCATGCCACGAATCCACGAGTTGTTTTGCCCCTCCCCCTGCCGCGTCGCGCTCGGGAGATAGCCCGATGCACACCGTCAACCTTGAGCAAGCGGCCGCGTTGCTCGGCGCACATCCGGAAACGGTGCGCCTGAAAGCAAAGGCCGGCGACATCCCGGGCCGTAAGGTCGGGAAGCGCTGGATGTTTTCGACGGTTGCCCTACAGCGTTACCTCGCCGGAGAATGGATCCCGCGAGTTGTGCAGGGCGATCGTCCTGGAGAAGTTGAAAAATGTCGCTCTACAAACGGAAGACCAGTCCCAACTGGCAATACAAGCTTTACCCCCCTGGCGGCGGAACGCCGCTACAAGGCAGCACTGGAACCAGCAACAAAGCGCAGGCCCAGGAGTTCCACGACCGGTTGAAGGTCGACCTCTGGAACCAGGCGCGGCTCGGCACCAAGCCGCGCTACACCTGGAACGACGCCGTCGTGCGATACATCAGCGACCGGGAAGGGCTGGCGAGTCTGGAAACGTCGAAAACGCACCTGCGGTGGCTCGACCAACACCTGTCCGGCGTCGCGCTGATCGACATCGACCGCGACAAAATCGACGCAATCGCCCAGGCGAAGAGGATGGAACCGAAAGTCATCCGCACGAAGCGCGGAATCGTCACCACCGACCAGCGCGTCAGCACCGGCACGGTGACGCGCGTGATCGGCGTGTTGAAGGCGGTGCTGAACGCGGCCGTCGAGTGGGAATGGTTGGACCGCGTGCCGGTCACGAAGCACGCGAAAGTCGTGCAGAAGCGGATCCGCTGGCTGACGCAGGCTGAAGCCGAACGTCTGCTAGCCCAGTTGCCCGATCACCTGGCCGACATGGCGCGCTTCGCGCTCGAGACAGGGCTGCGTCGCTCGAACGTGACCGGATTGCAGTGGTCGCAGGTCGACATCGTGCGGCGCGTCGCATGGATCCATCCGGACCAGGCGAAGGCGAAGAAGGCGATCACGGTGCCGTTGTCCGATACAGCGATCGCCGTGCTGCTGCGCCAACGCGGGAAGAAGCGCGCGCCCGAGTTCGTCGACAGCGTGTTCGTCTACCACGGTCGGCCGGTGTATCAGACCGTGACCGAAGCCTGGCGCAAGGCGTTGAAGCGTGCGCGTATCAGGGACTTCCGCTGGCACGACCTGCGCCACACCTGGGCGAGCTGGCACGTGCAACGCGGCACGCCGCTGCAGGTGTTGAAAGAGTTGGGCGGCTGGGAAACGCTGGAAATGGTGCAGCGGTATGCGCACCTGTCAGCCGATCATCTGGCGCATTGGGTCACGCCGCTAACGGCCGAGCCGGTGCCGGTGCTAGCTGCAATTTAGCTGCAATGAGTCTGTCCGACGAAGGGAGGAAACCGCTGAAAGCCTGACTAGGCTTGGCGCGCCCGGCTGGGATCGAACCAGCAACCCCTGCCTTCGGAGGGCAGTACTCTATCCATTGAGCTACGGGCGCATGTGACAGTGAAACGACCCCAATAAACCGGCCGCCCACCATTGGCAAGACGGCAAGGATACCCGGTTTCCCATGAAGCGTCCACCTTGCCTGCAGAATCCCCGTCAGGCCCCCATTCGTGCGGGTAAACACGCGCCTTCGCGCCGCTCGCCGTGATGTAAACGTTCCGTCTATAATCGTCCGTGCTTCATTGGACTGCCATTTTGCCGTTGCACCGCGCTCACAATTCCTATTCACGGAGACGAGGCAAGCATGAGCGAAGCACCCCACGAATCTCCCGTCAAAACCCCCGGGCAGCTGATTGCCGTCGTCATCGCATCATTCGCGATTCCGATCGCCCTGATCGTCCTGTTTGCCACCTATGCCAACCATGCGTTCCGCTCGGGCGCCGGCACGGACGCGCTATCGGACGAACAGGTCGCCGCGCGGATCGCACCGCTCGCGAAAGTCGACGTGAAGGACGCCAACGCGCCCCGCACGTACAAGACCGGCGAGGAAGTCTACAAGGCCGTGTGCGTGACCTGTCACGGCACGGGCGCCGCCGGCGCGCCGAAGTTCGGCAACAAGGATGACTGGGCACCACGCATCTCGCAGGGCTTCGACACGCTGCTGAAGACGGCGCTGTCGGGCAAGGGCGCGATGCCGCCGCGTGGCGGCACGAATCCCGACGACGTCAGCGACTATGAAATCGCGCGCGCGATCGTCTACATGGCGAACAACGACGGCGCGAACTTCCCCGAGCCGGCTGCCCCGGCCGCCAATGCGGCGCCGGCGGCGAGCGGCGCGGCGGGTGCGGCAGGCGCGTCGGGCGCGGATGCGTCGAACGCGCAGGCCGCGGCCGCAATGGCCGCGATCGCCGCGATTCCGAAGGCCGGCGAAAAGCCCGCGGCTGCGCCGACCAGCGCCGACGCCGCATCGGCCGGCAAGGCGCTGTACACGCAGGTCTGCCAGGCGTGTCACGCGGCCGGCGTGCTCGGCGCGCCGAAGTTCGGCAGCAAGGAGGACTGGGCGCCGCGCCTGAAGGACTCGATGGATATCGTCTACAACTACGCGCTGCACGGCAAGGGCGCGATGCCGCCGAAGGGCGGGTCGAGCGCGTCCGACGCCGACGTGAAGGCGGCCGTCGACTACATGGTCAACGCGTCGAAGTAACGTCTGCCGGCCAGAAAAAACCCCCGCGGCGCACGCGCATCGCGGGGGTTTTCCTTTCTTGGGACGGCGGCGCCGGCCGCCTCTCGCACGTCACTTCTGCAACAGCGCCTTCAGGCTCGCGAGCCGGTCCTTCGGTGTCATCGGGGCTTCCTCCGGCGTCGGCGGCGGCGCTTCGTCGAGGCCCATCTCGGGGATGAAGCGCGACGGCTCGCACACGACCGTCTCGCGCGCCCGCTTGCGCTTCTTGCACCAGTTCAGATGCAGGCTGCGCTGCGCGCGCGTGATCGCGACGTACATCAGCCGGCGCTCCTCCTCGATCCGCTCGTTGTCGATGGGGCCGTCGTCCTCGCTGCCACCGCGATGCGGCATGATCCCCTCCTCGACGCCGACCAGGAACACGTGCGGATACTCGAGCCCCTTCGACGCATGGACGGTCGACAGCCGCACCGCGTCCGGATCCTCGTCCTTGCCTTCGAGCATCGACATCAGCGCGACGGTCTGGATCAGGCCGAGCAGGTTCTTGCCGGTGTCCGCCAGCCCGTCGGCGTTGTGGAACCCGTCGGCCTCGCCGTCGACGGCTTCCGTCTCGGGCTTGGTGCCCTTGCGCTTCAGCCATTCGAGGAATTCGAGCACGTTCTGCCACTTCGACTGCGCCTGCCGCTCGTCGAACGCGTCGTACAGATAGGCCTCGTAGTGGATGGCCTCCATCATGTCGTCGAGCACGACGGTCGCGGGCTCCTTGTCCGCGCGATCGGTCAGGCGCTGGATGAAGTCGCAGAACATCCTGAGCGGCTCGACCTGGCGCGCGGACAGCCGCGCCTCGATCCCGCCCATGTACACAGCCTCGAACAGCGACACCTTCGCCTGGCCCGCAAACGAGCCGAGCGCTTCCAGCGTCGTGTTGCCGATCCCGCGGCGCGGCGTCGTGACCGCGCGGATGAACGCGGGATCGTCGTCGGCGTTCGCGATCAGGCGCAGGTACGCGCACAGGTCCTTGATCTCGGCCTTGTCGAAGAACGACTGACCGCCCGACAGCACGTACGGGATCCGCTCACGCCGCAGCACCTGCTCGAAGATGCGCGCCTGGAAGTTGCCGCGATACAGGATCGCGTAGTCGCGGAACTGCGTGCGCCGCTCGAACTTGTGCGCGGACAGCCGGAACACGACCGATTCGGCTTCGTGCTCCTCGTCGTTGCACGGCGTGACGGTGATCGAGTCGCCCATCCCGTGCTCGGACCACAGCTTCTTCTCGAACAGTTTCGGGTTGTTCGCGATCACGTTGTTCGCGGCGGTCAGGATCCGCACCGTCGACCGGTAGTTCTGCTCGAGCTTGATCACGTGCAGCTTCGGGAAATCCTTGCCGAGCTGCGCGAGGTTCTCGAGCGTCGCGCCACGCCAGCCGTAGATCGCCTGGTCGTCGTCGCCCACCGCCGTGAACGCGGCGCGCGGGCCGGCGAGCAGCTTGAGCAGCTCGTACTGGCACGCGTTGGTGTCCTGGTATTCGTCGATCAGCAGGTAGCGCAGCTTGTTCTGCCAGCGGTCGCGCACCTGCTCGTTCTTCGCGAACAGCTCGGCGGGCAGGCGGATCAGGTCGTCGAAGTCGACCGCCTGATACGCATGCAGCGTCGCGACGTAGTTGCGGTAGACCAGCGCGGCCTGGTGCTCGTCCTCGTTGGCCGCGATCGCCATCGCCTCATCGGGCATGATCAGGCCGTTCTTCCACAGCGAGATCGTGCTCTGGATCTTGCGGATCAGGCCCTTGTCGGTGGTGCCGATCTGCTCCTGGATCATCCCGAAGCAGTCGTCCGAATCCATGATCGAGAACTGCGGCTTCAGGCCGACGTGCTCGGCCTCCTGGCGCAGGATCTGCACACCGAGCGAGTGGAACGTGCACACGGTGAGCTGGTTGACGGGCACCTTGCGGCCTTCCTTGCCGGGCGTGGTGAGCGTCTTGCCCTCCAGCAGCTTCGACACGCGCTCGCGCATCTCGGCCGCGGCCTTGTTCGTGAACGTGACGGCCGCGATATGGCGCGGCTCGAAACCTTTCGCTTCGATCAGGTGCGCGATCTTCTGCGTGATCACGCGGGTCTTGCCGCTGCCCGCGCCGGCGAGCACGAGGCAGGGACCGTCGAGGTAGCGCACCGCTTCGTTCTGAGCGGGGTTGAGGCCTGCGGACATGATGACGGATGATGTTGCGGTTGACGGCGGAACGCCGGGAGGATGCCGCGCGCGGCAGGCCTGGAATGCAGGCGGACACGCGGGGCAGGACGCGCATGTTAACACGTCGGCGGCAGCCGGCGGATGACGATGCAGCCGGGTGGCGACGCGCGACACCGGCGGGCTTCGCGCCCCTTTTCCTGCGCCCTTTTCCTGCGCCCTTTTCCTGCCCCCTTTCCCCGCGCGCTTTCCGCGCGCTGCCCGCGCCGGTGGACGCGCCGGTGGACGCGCGCCGAATATCCGAACAGGCAGCAAATCTCCCCTCTGTTTGATCCATGACCGCGCGGCCCCCGGCGGCAAGATACGCGAAACGTCGGCGAGTACGCGCCGCCGCCCCTTCATTCGCCGTCATCGACTTCCGCCGCCATGAATGACACCGTCATCGCCGCCCCCGTTTCCGAGGCCGAGCTGGCCCACGCCGCCGCGCTTCACGCCGCCGGCTCGCTTCAGGACGCGGAGCAGGCCTACCGCCAGATCCTGCAAGCGCATCCCGAACATGCCGATTCTCACCTCCGCCTCGCGACGGTGCTCGAACAGCTCGACCGGCGCGACGCCGCGCTGCGGCACTTCCGGGCCGCGGTGGCAACCGAGCCGTCGCAGCGGCGCTACTGGATCGCGTGCATCGACGCGCTGACGCGCGACAACCAGATGGATGCGGCGCGCGCGCTGGTCGCGCAGGCCCGCACGCACGGCATCGACGCGTTGTCGCTCGAACTCGCGGCAGCCGATGCGCCGTCGGCCTCCGCCGACGAGCTGGCGGCCGTCCTCTCCGAATTCATGAATACGCTCGCGGCGCTGCTCGACAAGCGGCAATTCGCGCAGGCCGAAGGCATCGCGACCCAGCTGACCGAATGGATGCCCGACATCGGGCTCGGCTGGCGGGCGCTGGCCGTCACGCTGGTTCAGCAGGAGCGTCACGCAGAGGCGCTCGCGCCGATGCGCAAGGCCGCCGCGCTGATGCCCGACGACGCCGACACGCGGCAGGACCTCGCCGAGCTCGAGGCGCATGTGATGCAATCCGCGCCGGCGCCGCAGCCCGTCGCGATGCCGCTGGTGCCGAACGCGACGCTCTGCACGACGCTGCCGGGCAGCCGTCAGTTCCGGCATTTCGCGGGCGGCCTGGTCGCCACGGTGCCGGTGCTGATCCCGACCTTCAACAATCCGACCTATACGCGCCGGATGGTGGCCCAGCTGAAGGCCCGCGGCCTGCGCAACATCGTGATCGTCGACAACGCGTCGGGCGCGCCGGACATGCTCGCGTTCCTGGAAAGCGTGCAGGACGACGTGACCGTCGTGCGCCTCGATCGCAACGCGGGCCCGCGCGACCTGTTCCTGTCGGACGCGAACTACGCGCGCCTGCCGGAGCTCTTCTGCGTCACCGATCCGGACCTCGAACTGAACGACGCGCTGCCGCCCGAATTCCTGTTCGAGCTGATCGATGCGACCGAAGCGTTCCAGACCGGCAAGGCCGGCTTCGCGCTCGACATCTCGCAACCCGAGCTGATGAAGGAAACGACGCTCTTCTGCGGCGACCGCCAATACACGACGCTCGAATGGGAGGCGAACTTCTGGCGCCACCAGATCGGCAGCACGGCGGGCGGCGACCCGATCTACAACGCGCCGATCGATACCACGTTCGCCGTCTACAACAAGCGCTACTTCCGCCGCGAATCGCATCTCTGCGGCGTCCGGTTCGCGGGCCGCTACACCTGCAAGCACGTGCCCTGGTACAAGGAGACCGGCCTGACGGACGCGGAGGAACAGTACTACCGCGAACACCAGAAGTGGTCGAACTACCTGGCCTGACCCGCGGCGGCCGGCATCGGCGCATCGCAGCGCCGTGCACGCACGCCGCCCTCTTCGCCCGACAACCCTGACACCTCGCGCCATGCTACCCAGAGTCAACCTCGTCAAGACCGACAACGCCGATTACCTGCTGTTCGCAACCCGGGACGCGATTTCGGCGAACCTCTATTACAACGGCTCGTGGGACGCATCGCTGCTGACCATCAGCCAGATGTTCTACGCGAACGAGGAGGCGCCGCTGGTGCTCGACATCGGCGCGAACCTCGGCGCGTACGCGGTGCCGGTCGCCAAGAGCATCGCCGCGCAGGGCGGCATGGTCTACGCGTTCGAGCCGCAGCGCATCGTCTATTACCAGCTGTGCGGCAACGTGTTTCTGAACCGGCTCGAGAACGTGCATGCGTTCAACGTCGCGATCGGCAACCAGGACGGCATCATCCCGCTGCCAGCGATCGACTATTCGCGCTCGATCAACATCGGCGGCTTCTCCCTCGACGAGCAGTTCAACCTGCGTCGCAACTCGGTCGAGACCGTCGCGAGCCAGCAGCCGAGCGACGTGCCGATCGCCCGGCTCGACACCCTCAACTTCCCGAAGTCGCCGGCGCTGATCAAGATCGACGTCGAAGGGCTCGAACTCGACGTGCTGAAAGGCGGCACGGCCTTCCTCGAACGGCACGGCTTTCCGCCGCTGCTGCTCGAGGCCTGGAACCTCGAATGGTTCTCGGAAAAGCGCGCCGCGCTGCTCGACTACCTGAAGACGCTCGGCTACACGTGGTTCGCGATGGGCGACGAGCTCGTCGCGCAGCATCCGTCGTTCGCGCGGCAGGTCAGCTTCGAGACGGGCGCCGACGGCGTGATCCGGATGAACCGCACCCGCTGACGGTTCGCACCCGGCGCAACGTTACGCGCGCAGGCGCTGCCTGAGCGCGTCGGCGGCCTGTGCGGCCCAGGCGGCGCACGCGGCCGCGCCGGGATGAAAGCCGTCCGCCGCCATCAGGTGCGGCTCGAGCGGCAGCGCGACGCGCAGGAACGTACAACGCGATTGCGTCGCGGCCCACTCGGAGAGCGTCGCGTTGAGCCGCTTCGCGCGCAGGCCGAGATACCACGCAAGCGGCTGCGGCAGCGCCGGAAAGCGCTCGATCGGCGGCACCGCCGACAGGATCACGTGCGCGACCCCGAATCGCACGGCGAGCAGATCGACGAGCGCCGCCTGCGCGGCGCGCCAGCGCGCCGGCGACACGCCGCCCGTCACGTCGTTCACGCCGAGCGACGTCACTGCCACATCGAACGGCTGCGCCGGCTCGGCGGCAAGCCAGTCGACGAGTTCCTCGGCGGTCAGCCCCGTGCGCGCCAGCAATTTCCAGCTCACGCGGTGCGATGCCGCAAGCGCGCGGGCGAGCTGCCCCGACAGCGCGTCGCGCTGCGACGCGACACCGACGCCCGCGGCAGCCGAATCGCCCAGCACCAGCACGCGCAGCGGCGGCCCGTCGCCGGCCGTGCCGTCGCGCGGGCCGGCCGCCTCGGCGAGCCGCGGCGTGACGCGGCGGACACGACGCCCCTGCATCAGCAGCAACGGGCCCAGGGCGGCGGTGGCGAGCGGATATCCCATGGTTTCGATCCGGTAACGGGGCAAGCAGGCGACGCGGGACACGCGCCGGAACAGCCCCCATTGTGTCGGATTCGCGCGCCGGCGGGCTCGATCCGAGCCATTCGGCCGAGGTCGTGCGCACGCGCAGCGGTTCCTTGTCCGTTCGGCCAACGCCCGCTCGCGCGCGTGCCGCCGTGCCACAATAGCCGTCCGCGCGGCCGGTGGCCGCAGCGCTTTGCCCTTCGTACGCAGCCAAGGATTTGCCATGTCGTCATTGCTCAGGATTGGTTTGATGGGTTTCGGTTTCGCCGGCGCGACGTTCCACGCGCCCGTGATTGCCACGAGCGGCCGCACCGAGATCGCCGCGATCGCGACGGGGCAGCCCGATCGCGCGCGCGCCGCATACCCGGGCGCACGCATCGTCCCCGATCTCGACACGCTGCTCGGCCTCGACGACATCGACTGCGTGGTGATCGCCACGCCGAACGACACGCACTTCACGCTCGCCCGCCAGGTGCTCGAAGCCGGCCGCCACGTCGTCGTCGACAAGCCCGTCACGCTCACGGCCGACGAAGCGCTCGCGCTCGCGCGGCTCGCGAACGCGCGCAGCCGCCTGTTCGCACCGTTCCACAACCGCCGCTGGGACGGCGACTTCCTCACCGTGCGGCGCATCGTCGAATCCCGCGAACTCGGCCGGCTCACGTATTTCGCGTCGCACTTCGACCGCTTCCGGCCGACCCCGCGCACGCGCTGGCGCGAGGAGCCCGCACGCGGCGGCGGCCTGCTGCTCGACCTCGGCCCGCACCTGATCGACCAGGCGCTCGCGCTGTTCGGGCTGCCGGAAACGGTCAGCGCCACGGTCAAGACGCGCCGCGACAACGGCACGGCGCCCGATTTCGTGCACCTGCTGCTCGGCTATCCGGACAAGGACGTCGCGCTGCACGCGAGCGCGCTGTCGGCGATCGAGCCCGCGCGCTTCACGCTGCACGGCACGCGCGGCAGCTACCAGAAGTTCGGGCTCGACACGCAGGAAGATCAGTTGAAGGCAGGCCTCACGCCGGACCACGTCGAGTTCGGCGGCGGCAACCCGCCCGGCGTGCTGCGCGTGCTCGACGGCGAAGTCGAGGTCGAGCGGCCGGTGCCGACGCTAGACGGCCAGTACGCGGAGTTCTACCGCGCGCTCGCCGCGTCGGTCCACGACGGCGCGCCGTTCCCGATCACGCCGCAGGACGCCGTCGACGTGATGACGATCATCGAGCTCGCCGCGCAAAGCGAGCACGAAGGCCGCCGGGTACCGTTCGTGCGCCGCACCGTCTGACCGCCGGCCGGGTCGGCACCGTCCCGGCCTCGGCCGCTACCCCGCGCCGTCCCCGGCAGCGGCCACGCGTCAGCCGCCGCGACGGCACGGTCCCGAACATTCCGTTACAAATGGTGCGGGAACGAAAGTCATCGGTCGCCCAGTCTGATGCGTTTCTCAAAAAGTCGATCCGACACCAAACCGTCAGGAGAATGTGATGCAACGGTTGATTCGCGCAGCGGCATGCTGCGTCCTGGTTTCCTCGCTCGCGGCCTGTGTCGTGCAGCCGCAGCGGCCGGCCCGACAGGCGCCTCCGCCCCCGCCGCGGCCAAATCCGCAGGTCGTCGCGAACGATCGCCTGCTGGAGGTCCAGGGCCGGATCGACAACCTGCACCGCCGGATCGACTCACGCGTCAACGGCGGCTACTATCCGCCGCCGTACGGCGCGCAGCTGCACCACCGGCTCGACGTGATCCGCCAGGAAGCGAACGACATGTCGGCGCAGCACAACGGCGGCCTGTCCGGCGACGAGCAGCGCGTGCTGAACCAGGAACTCGACACGGCCGCGCGCGCGATCGGCGAGTAATACCGGCCCTGCCGGGACCGGCCGGTGCCGGCAAACGCGGCGGCGGCCCTCGCGCCGCCGCTTGTCGCGAAGCGACATTCTTTTGCTCAAATTGACAACGCCCACCCGCTCGCGTACAGTCGCCCGCACGCGTCGGGAGAGCGTGTGACCGCGTAGCAACTCGCAACGCCGGTCGCGCCGCCGAAGGGGCACACCCGCAAACTCTCAGGCAAAAGGACCGACCGCGTCGGGGAATCCCGTCCGCGCTTCGCGCGGGCCGCACTCCCCGCACTCTGGAGAGCGGCAGTAGCCCGCTGCGCGATTGCAGCGCGGGCAGGCTGCCCACCGAAGGGGCGCGCGTTCGCCGGCTTTGCCCGCGGCGCAATCTCTCAGGTATCGAGGACAGAGGGGCATGTATCGCATCGCTCGCAGGCCCAAGGCCGCGGCGGTCGGCACATGGCCGTTCTGACCCGCGCGCAAGCGCCTTGCCTGAGGCCTCGATGACTGCACTGAATCAAACCCCGCTCAACGCCGCGCACCGCGCGCTCAATGCCCGCATGGTCGACTTCGGCGGCTGGGACATGCCCGTCAACTACGGCTCGCAGATCGAAGAACACGAAGCCGTGCGCACCGACGCCGGCATGTTCGACGTATCGCACATGTGCGTCGTCGATTTCACCGGCAGCCGCGTGCGCGCGTTCTTCGAACACGCGATCGCGAACAACGTCGGCAAGCTCAAGACCCCCGGCAAGGCGCTCTACTCGTGCCTGCTCAATCCGCAGGGCGGCGTCGTCGACGACCTGATCGTCTATTACTTCACCGAAGACTTCTTCCGCGTCGTCGTCAACGCCGGCACGGCCGAGAAGGACATCGCGTGGTTCAACCAGCTCAACGAACAAGGCGGCTACGGCCTGACCATCGCGCCGCGCCGCGATTTCGCGATCGTCGCCGTGCAGGGCCCGAATGCCCGTGAAAAGGTCTGGACGACGGTGCCCGCCGCGCGTGCCGCGACCAGCGAACTGAAGCCGTTCAACGCCGCGCAGGTCGCCGGCACGCCGTTCGGCGATCTCACCGTCGCGCGCACCGGCTACACCGGCGAAGACGGCTTCGAAGTGATCGTCCCGGCCGTGCACGTCGAAGCGCTGTGGGCCGCGCTGCAGCAAAACGGCGTGCGCCCCTGCGGGCTCGGCGCGCGCGACACGCTGCGCCTCGAGGCCGGCATGAACCTGTATGGCCAGGACATGGACGACACCGTGTCCCCGCTCGACGCGGGCCTCGCATGGACGGTCGACCTGTCGGCGCCGCGCGAGTTCGTCGGCCGCGCCGCGCTCGAGCGCGACGGCTCGCGCGCTGCGTTCGTCGGCCTGATCCTGCAGAAGGAAAACGGCAAGGCGGGCGGCGTGCTGCGCGCGCACCAGAAGGTCGTCACGCCGCACGGCGAAGGCGAGATCACGAGCGGCACGTTCTCGCCGTCGATGCAGGAATCGATCGCGTTCGCGCGCGTGCCGGCGGCCGTCCAGGTCGGCGACACCGTTCATGTGCAGATTCGAGACAAGCAACTTCCCGCGCGCGTGGTAAAACTGCCGTTCGTGCGCAACGGCAAGGTCCTCGCTGCGTAACGACCGAGAGGCGACCGGGAGGCCGCCTCCCGGGGAAGCCGGGAAATGGCGCCCGGCGCAACCACACCCGGCGCGCCCCGGCGGCGCGCCAGCATAACGAACACACCCTTTTATCCAGGAGCATCCGATGAGCAACGTCCCGGCCGATCTGAAATACACCGACGAACACGAGTGGATCCGCACCGAAGCCGACGGCACGCTGACGGTCGGCATCACCGATCACGCGCAGAGCACGCTCGGCGACATCGTCTTCCTCGAACTGCCGCAAGTCGGCAAGTCGGTGAACGCGGGCGACGCCGTCGGCGTCGTCGAATCGGTGAAGGCGGCATCCGACATCTACTCGCCGGTGTCCGGCGAGGTCGTCGCCATCAACGAAGAAGCCGCCGACTCGCCGGAAGAAGTGAACAGCGACGCATACGGCACGTGGCTCTTCAAGATCAAGCTCGCGGCCGGCGCCTCGACCGACAAGCTGATCGACGCTGACGCCTACAGCAAGCTGATCGACTAATTTTCCCTACCCGAACCGCGCGGCCGGCCAGCCGGGCCGCGCGGGACCAGAGTCACGCCATGAAGCTCGAACACCCGGACCGCCTGATGAACCGCACGCCCCTCTCGCTCGCCGCGCTCGAAACGCACGACGCGTTCGCCGAACGCCACATCGGCCCCGATGCCGCCAGCCAGCAGGCCATGCTCGACACGCTCGGCTTCGCGTCGCGCGCCGCCCTGATCGACGCCGTGATCCCGGCCTCGATCCGCCGCGCCGAAACGCTGCCGCTCGGCCCGTTCGCGCAACCGAAGAGCGAGGCCGAAGCCCTCGCCGCGCTGCGCGCCCTCGCGGACAAGAACCAGGTGTTCCGCTCGTATATCGGCCAAGGCTATTACGACTCGCACACGCCGGCCGTGATCCTGCGCAACGTGCTCGAAAACCCGGCGTGGTACACGGCCTACACGCCGTACCAGCCCGAAATTTCCCAGGGTCGCCTCGAGGCGCTCCTGAACTTCCAGCAGATGGTCGCCGACCTCACGGGCCTCGCGATCTCGAACGCGTCGCTGCTCGACGAAGCAACGGCCGCGGCCGAAGCGATGACGCTGCTGCAGCGCACCGGCAAGCCGGCGTCGAACGTGTTCTACGTCGCCGACGACGTGCTGCCGCAGACGCTCGAGGTGATCCGCACGCGCGCGCTGCCGATCGGCATCGAGGTCAAGACGGGCCCGGCGGCCGACGCCGCGCAGGCCAACGCGTTCGGCGTGCTGCTCCAGTACCCGGGCGTCAACGGCGACGTGCGTGACTACCGCGCGCTCACCGAAGCGATCCACGCGGCGGGCGGCCACGTCGTCGTCGCGGCCGACCTGCTCGCACTGACCGTGCTGACGCCGCCGGGCGAATGGGGCGCGGACGTCGCGGTCGGCAACACGCAGCGCTTCGGCGTGCCGATGGGCTTCGGCGGCCCGCACGCCGCCTACATGGCCGTGCGTGACGAATTCAAGCGCCAGATGCCGGGCCGCCTCGTCGGCGTGACCGTCGACGCGCAGGGCAAGCCCGCGCTGCGTCTCGCGCTGCAGACCCGCGAACAGCACATCCGCCGCGAGAAGGCGACGTCGAACGTGTGTACCGCGCAGGCGCTGCTCGCGATCATGGCGAGCATGTACGCGGTCTACCACGGCCCGCACGGCCTGAAGACGATCGCGCTGCGCGTGAACCGCATCGCGGCGCTCGTCGCCGCCGGCGTGAAGCAGCTCGGCTTCGCGACCGTCAACGACACGTTCTTCGACACGCTGACGATCGACACCGGCGCGCGCACCGCGCAGGTTCACGCATTCGCGAAGGCCAAGCGCATCAACCTGCGCCGTGTGAGCGACACGCAAGTCGGCGTGTCGGTCGACGAAACGACGACCCGCGACGACCTCGCCGATCTCCTCGCCGTGTTCGCGCAGGCCGCGGGCGGCACCGCGCCGACCGTCGACGCGCTGGACGCGGGCCTCGCCGGCGTCGCCGCGCTGCCGGCCGGCCTCGAGCGCACGAGTGCGTACCTGACGCACCACGTGTTCAACCGCCACCATTCCGAAACCGAAATGCTGCGCTACCTGCGCAGCCTGTCGGACAAGGATCTCGCGCTCGACCGCTCGATGATCCCGCTCGGCTCGTGCACGATGAAGCTGAACGCGACGTCGGAAATGCTGCCGGTCACGTGGCCCGAATTCGGCCGGATCCACCCGTTCGCGCCGGCCGAGCAGACCGTCGGCTACCGCGAGATGATCGACCAGCTCGAGCAGATGCTGGTCGCGGCCACCGGCTACGCGGCCGTGTCGCTGCAGCCGAATGCCGGCTCGCAGGGCGAGTACGCGGGCCTGCTGATCATCCACGCGTACCACGCTTCGCGCGGCGAAGCGCATCGCGACGTGTGCCTGATCCCGGCATCCGCGCACGGTACGAACCCGGCGTCCGCGCACATGGCCGGCATGAAGGTCGTCGTCGTCGCCTGCGACGCGCAGGGCAACGTCGACATCGCCGACCTGAAGGCGAAGGCCGAGCAGCACGCGAACGACCTCGCGGCGATCATGATCACGTATCCGTCGACCCACGGCGTGTTCGAGCAGAACGTCCGCGAGATCTGCGAGATCGTGCACGCGCACGGCGGCCAGGTGTACGTCGACGGCGCGAACATGAACGCGATGGTCGGCCTGACCGCGCCGGGCCAGTTCGGCGGCGACGTGTCGCACCTGAACCTGCACAAGACCTTCTGCATCCCGCACGGCGGCGGCGGCCCGGGCGTCGGCCCGGTCGCGGTCGGCGCGCACCTCGCGAAGTTCCTGCCGAACCAGCGTTCGACCGGCTACGCGCGCGCGGAAGACGGCATCGGCGCGGTGTCGGCCGCACCGTACGGCTCGGCGTCGATCCTGCCGATCTCGTGGATGTACATCGCGATGATGGGCGCGAAGAATCTGACCGCCGCCACCGAAACCGCGATCCTCAACGCGAACTACATCGCGAAGCGCCTCGCGCCGCACTACCCGGTGCTGTATTCGGGCCCGGGCGGGCTGGTCGCGCACGAGTGCATTCTCGACCTGCGTCCGCTCAAGGAAACCAGCGGCATCAGCGTCGACGACGTCGCGAAGCGCCTGATGGACTACGGCTTCCACGCACCGACGATGAGCTTCCCGGTGCCGGGCACGCTGATGGTCGAGCCGACGGAATCGGAATCGCAGGAAGAACTCGACCGTTTCATCGCCGCGATGATCGCGATCCGCGATGAAATCCGTGCGGTCGAGGAAGGCCGCGCCGATCGCGAGGACAACCCGCTGCGTCACGCGCCGCACACGGCAGCAGTCGTCACCGCGAACGAATGGCCGCACGCGTACTCGCGCGAGCAGGCTGCGTACCCGGTCGCATCGCTCGGCACGAACAAGTACTGGCCGCCGGTCGGCCGTGCGGACAACGCCTACGGCGACCGCAACCTGTTCTGCTCGTGCGTGCCGATGTCGGAATACGCATAACGCCCGTCGCGCACCGGAGTCCGGCCGTGACCACACCGCACGCAACCTCCGGTTGCGTGCGGTTTTTGCGTTCGCCGCCAACCCGATCGATTCACGCTTGCCCCCCAATCCGGCTAACATCACACGCGATCCAGCCAATCAAGGAGTTCCGCATGGTGCGTCCGATGTTTCCGGGCCATGGTGCAGCGCACGAGCGGCCGCGCACGCGCCGCTTCGTGCCGCTGCTCGTCGCGTCGCTGTCGTTTGCCGTCGCCGGCCTTGGCACGCCGGGCAGCGCAAGCGCGGCGATGAATTTCTGCGCGGCGCCCGCGTTGCAGGCGAGCGAGACGACACAGGCCGAGCCGGGCGTGCAGGCGCTGATCCGCAGCGTCGACGCGCGTATCGGCGAGCAGCCGAAGGCGTTGGCGCGCGTGCACACCGAAGGCACGCTGCCGCACGAAGGCATCTACGACCAGAGCGCCGACGCGCTGAAAGACATGGAGCTGATGCGCGACGCCGCGCTCGCGTGGCGCGTGACCAATGCGCCGCGTTACCTGCAGCTCGTCGACCGCTTCCTGTCCGCGTGGGTTGCGACCTACCAGCCGAGCTTCAACCCGATCGACGAGACGCGCTTCGACAGCCTGATCGTCGCGTACGACATGACGGCGAGCGCGCTGCCGGTGAAGACCCGCAACGCGACGGCGGCGTTCATCGCGAAGCTCGGCGCCGGTTACGTCGCGCAGATCGACGCGCAGAAGCGCCCGCTCACCGGCACCTGGCGCAACAACTGGCAAAGCCACAGGATCAAGCTGATTGCGCTGTCCGCGTTCACGCTCGGCGACCGCAAGATGATGAACGCCGCGCAGCGGCTGTTCGTCGAGCATCTCGCCGACAACATCGGCCCGGACGGCAAGACCTGGGATTTCGAGGAACGCGACGCGCTGCACTACGCGGTGTACGACCTGCAGCCGCTGGTGACGGCCGCGCTCGCCGCGCGCCGCTTCAACCGCAACTGGCTGCGCGAGCGCGGCGCGAACGGCGCGACGCTCGCGGCCGCGCTCGACTGGCTCGTGCCGTACGCGCTCGGCGAGAAGACGCACGAGGAATTCGTGAATTCGCCGGTGCCGTTCGACGCGAAGCGCCGCGAAGCCGGCTTGCCGGGCTACACGGGGCAGTGGGACCCGAAAAACGCCACTGAACTCTTTCATCTGGCCGCGCGGCTCGACGGGCGTTATGCCCGCGTCGCGCGGCAGCTCTCCCCCATGCCGCCCGCATGGCTCGCCGCGTGCCTGCCATTGCAGGCGCGTTAGCACTATTCTCAAAGCAAGGCAGGAATCGAAATGGCAGTCAGCGTGTTTGACCTCTTCAAGATCGGCATCGGCCCGTCCAGTTCGCATACGGTCGGACCGATGCGCGCGGCGCTGATGTTCGTCCAGGGCCTCGAGCGCGACGGGCTGCTCGACGCGACGGCCCACGTGAAGGTCGAGCTGTACGGCTCGCTCGGCGCCACCGGCAAGGGCCACGGCACCGATCGCGGCGTGATGCTCGGGCTGCTCGGCGACGCGCCCGATACCGTCGATCCCGACACGATCGACGCGCGTCTGGAGGACGTCCGCACGTCGAAGAAGCTCGCGCTGCTCGGCACGCATCCGGTGCCGTTCGTGCTGAAGGAGAACATCGCGTTCTACCGCCAGGCGCTGCCCGAGCACCCGAACGGCATGAAGCTGCGCGCGTCCGACGCGAACGGCGCGGTGCTGGTCGAGCGCACGTACCTGTCGGTCGGCGGCGGCTTCGTCGTGACGGCCGGCGCGCCGAACACGAAGGTGCTGAGCGCGGCCGAGCAGATGACGCATCCGTTCCGCACCGGCGCCGAGCTGCTCGCGCTGACCGAGTCGACCGGCAAGTCGATCGCGCAGCTGATGTGGGAAAACGAGCGCGCGTGGCACACCGAGGAAGAGACGCGCGACGGGCTGCTGAAGATCTGGGCCGTGATGCAGTCGTGCGTGTCGCGCGGCTGCGGGATCGGCAACCCCGACGCCGACGGCAACCTGCCCGGCCCGTTCCAGGTCAAGCGCCGCGCGCCGCAGCTGTACCGCACGCTGACGGGAAGCCCGGAGCGCGCGCTGCAGGATCCGCTGTCGATGATCGACTGGATCAACCTGTATGCGATCGCCGTCAACGAGGAAAACGCGGCCGGCGGCCGCGTCGTCACCGCGCCGACCAACGGCGCGGCCGGCATCATCCCGGCCGTGCTGCACTACTACACGCGCTTCACGCCGGGTGCGAACGAACAGGGCGTGATCGACTTCCTGCTGACCGCCGCCGCGATCGGCATTCTGTACAAACTCAACGCGTCGATTTCGGGTGCGGAAGTGGGTTGCCAGGGCGAAGTGGGCGTCGCCTGCTCGATGGCGGCCGGCGCGCTCGCGGCCGTGCTCGGCGGCTCGCCGCGCCAGGTCGAGAACGCGGCCGAGATCGGGATGGAGCACAACCTCGGCCTCACCTGCGACCCGGTCGGCGGGATGGTACAGATCCCGTGCATCGAGCGCAACGCGATGGCATCGGTGAAGGCCGTCAACGCGGCACGCATGGCGCTGCGCGGCGACGGCTCGCACTACGTGTCGCTCGACTCGGTGATCAAGACGATGCGCGAGACCGGCGCCGACATGAAGACGAAGTACAAGGAAACGTCGCGCGGCGGGCTGGCGGTGAATATCGTCGAATGCTGATGCGGTGACGGCGGGCGGGCGCACGCGCCGAGGCACGCCGCCGCCCCGCTCGTTCCGATACTTTTCACCGGCCGGCGTACCGGCGCCCCGCCGACAGGCGTAAGCTGTACCTCCCGCTACCCAGGGAGACGGCAGCCCATGTCGCATTCCAAGGATCTCGAGCCGCGCGCCACCACCGGCGCGCGACTGCTCGTCGATGCGTTGCTCGCCAATCACGTCGAACGCGTGTTCTGCGTGCCGGGCGAGAGCTTCCTCGCCGTACTAGATGCGCTGGCGGACGACACCGCGCGCATCCAGACGGTCGTCTGCCGCCACGAGGCGGCCGCCGCGAACATGGCGGAGGCGGTCGGCAAGCTGACCGGCCATCCCGGCATCGCGTTCGTCACGCGCGGTCCCGGCGCGACCCACGCGTCGATCGGCGTGCATACCGCGTTCCAGGATTCGACGCCGATGATCCTGTTCGTCGGCCAGTGCGCGCGGGAGCACCTCGACCGCGAAGCCTTCCAGGAAATCGACTACCGCCGGATGTTCGGCCAGATGGCGAAGTGGGTCGCCCAGATCGACGACCCGCGCCGCATTCCCGAATACCTGAGTCATGCGTTCCACGTCGCGATGTCGGGCCGTCCGGGCCCGGTCGTGCTCGCGCTGCCCGAGGACGTGCTGTCCGAAGCCTGCGCGCCGCAGCCCGTCGTGCCGGCCGCGAAGCGCGTCGCCGCCGCGCCGTCGGCCGCGCAGGTCGACGAGCTGCGCGAACGGCTTGCGCGCGCCGAGCGGCCGTTCGCGATCGTCGGCGGCAGCGGCTGGACGCCCGACGCATGCGCGAACCTGCGCACCTTCGTCGAGCGGTGGCAGTTGCCGGTCGCATGCGCGTTCCGCTACCAGGACACGATCGACAACGCGCACCCGAACTACGCGGGCGACGTCGGGCTCGGGATCAACCCGGCGCTCGCGAAGCGCATCCGCGACGCCGACCTGCTGCTCGTGATCGGGCCGCGCCTCGGCGAAGCAACGACCGGCGGCTACACGCTGCTCGACATCCCGAAGACGCGCCAGACGCTGATCCACGTGCACCAGGGCGCGGACGAGCTCGGCCGCGTGTATGCGGCCGACCTGCCGATCGTGTCGGGCATGCCTGAGATCGCGGCGCCGCTCGCCGCGCTCGAACCGCCGGCGCCCCCCGCGTGGGCCGGCACGGCCGCCGACTCGCACCGCGCATACCGCGAATGGCATGCCCCGCTGCCGATGCCCGGCGACGTCCAGCTCGGCGACGTGATGGTGCAGCTGCGCGAGCGCCTGCCGCACGACGCGATCCTGACCAACGGCGCCGGCAATTACGCGATCTGGCTGCATCGTCACTTCGCGTACCGGCACTTCCGCTCGCAGCTCGCGCCGACCAGCGGCGCGATGGGCTACGGGCTGCCCGCCGCGCTCGCCGCGAAGTCGCTGTATCCGTCGCGAACCGTCGTCGCGCTCGCCGGCGACGGCTGCTTCATGATGGCCGGCAACGAACTCGCGACCGCGATGCAGTATGGACTGAACATCGTCGCAATCGTCGTCAACAACGGGCATTTCGGCACGATCCGCATGCATCAGGAGCGCAACTATCCTGGGCGCGTGCATGGCACCGGGCTCACGAATCCCGATTTCGCCGCGTATGCGCGCGCGTTCGGCGCGCATGGCGAGACGGTCGAGCACACCGCCGACTTCGCGCCGGCACTGGAGCGCGCACTGACCTGCGGGCTGCCGGCGCTGATCGAGATCCGCATCCCGCAGGACGCCAGCACGCCGGCCGCGACGCTCGAGCAGATCCGCGAACAGGGCCGCCGCGCGCGCGGCGCATGACCGTGGAACTGCGCACCACACCGGCCGGCCTCGCGCTGTCGCGCGACGACGCGCTCGCCCACCCCGGCACGCTGCTCGCGCCGGACGGCACGCTCGTCGCGCCGTACGACCTCGAGCACGGCGGCGGCCCCACGGAGGGCCATGTGCCGGCCGCGCCGGCGCTCGGCCTGCTGCACGCCGCCCACCAGCCGTTCCGGCTCGACTACGACCGCATGACGGACGTGCACGTGATCAACGGAATGGGCGTCACCCTCGGCGACTCGGTGATCGGGCTGACCGCGCTCGCCGCGCTGCGCGCGATGCATCCCGGCCTGCGCTTCACGCTGTTCCGGCCGGCCCGCGCGCCGCGCTACGTCGACGCGCTGTATGCGCTCGCGGCTGACGTCGTCGCGCCGTCGCATGCGCTGCCGTGCGCCGCCGATGCACTGCCCGCGCACGCGCCGTGCGTCGATCTCGGCAATCACCTGTACTGGCCCGCGTTCGCGCGGCAGCCGATGATCGACTTCTTCCTGGACGCGCTCGGCGCGGATCCGGCCACGGTGCCGGCCGCCGCGAAGCGCAACCGCTGGCTCGCGCGGCTGCGGCTGCCCGCGCTGCCGGCCGAATGGCGGCGGCCATACGTGCTGTTCTGCCCGACCGCGAGCACCGCGGTGCGCAGCGTGCCGCCGGCGCTGCACGCGACGTTCGTCGAGCGACTCGCGCAGCGTTACGGGCTGCCGGTGCTCGGCTTCGGCCCGGTCGCGCATCCCGCCTACGTCGACGTGAGCCGCGACGCGGCCGATACCGCGCACTTCATTGCCTGGGTCGAAGGTGCGAGCATGCTGTTCGCGCCCGATACGTCCGCGCTGCATCTCGCCGACGGCTTCGACGTGCCGACGCTCGCCTGTTTCACGACGATCGGGCCGGTGCTGCGGGTGCGCGACTATCCGCACTGCGTGCCGGTCGCGCTCGACGTGCCGGACGATTTGCACGGGCTGCATCGCAGCGAGCGACCGGGCGATCTCGCGGCGGTCGAAGCCGCTTACCGGGCGATCGACTGGGATGCCGTGCCGTGGCCTGCACCGCGCGACGCGGCGACTAAGTCCGGATAGAAAAACGAAGATCACCCGAAAGATCGGGCGTGCAGCGGCAGCCACGCACTGCCGCGCGGCTCATCCGGCCGTCACCGTCACTGCCCGCTCGCGCAGCGTCTCCGACGGCCGTTTGCCGAACAGCCGCCGGTAGTCGGTCGCGAACTGGCTCAGGTGCCAGAAGCCCCACGCCTCCGCGACGTCCTGCACCGAGCCGGCCGCCCGCCCGCACAGATCACGGCGCGCGCCGTTCAGCCGCAGCGTCCGCAGGTAGGTCGCGGGCGCCATGCCGAGCACGTCCTGGAAGCAGTACTGCAGCGTGCGCCGGCTCACGTGCAGTTGCTCGCACAGCTCGGGCACGCCGACCGGGCGCGTGCGGTGCGCGAGCACGTACTCGCGCGCCTGCTCGACGATCCAGCGCCGTGTCGACGGTGCGCCGCCGGCGCCATCGTCCGCCGGTTGCGCGCACGCATCGAACAGCGCGGCCAGCACCTCGGCCTGCAGGTCGTCGCGCTGCGCGTCGGGCAGCGGCCCGCCCACGGCCGCCGCGCCGTCGAGCCGGCGGCCGAGCAGCGCGCACAGGCGCGCGAGCCGCGTATCGCCAACCTGGATCACGTGCTGCGTGAACAGCCGCTCGTCGAGCGCGCGGTGTTCGACTTCCTCCGCGTAGCGGCGCAGCACGTCGCCGCGCACGACCACGCCATAAATCGAGAACTGCGCGGGCGTCAGCAATTCGAATTCGACGTTGCCGGGCCGGAACGCGAGCGCACCGGGCCCGATGCGGCACGCATCGACGCGCGCGGTGCCGTCGCTGACCAGCGGGATGCCGAACCAGTACGCGTCGCCGCGCACCTCGCATGCCTGGCGCAGCAGGTGGCTGGTCGATTCGCGAAACAGCTTCATCGTGTCGAGCGGCAGCTCGGTCAGCGTGCCGACGAAGCGGCCGGCCGCGAGCTGGTCGTAAGTCTGCCGCCAGCCGATCAGGTTGCGCGCCTGCTCGTCGGCGTCGTGCGCGACGCTGACCACGGCCTGGCCGGCGAGCGCGTCGTCACCCTGCGCGCTGCACCGCGTGTCCTCGGCCGTCGGCTCGGCCATGCACTCCAATCGTTGACCCATCGTGTTCTCCTCACCTGCCCGGAACCGCGTCCAACACGCAAGTCCCGTGCCGAACCGCGCGGCCCGGCGACAAGCCCGTCATTGCACGCCGTGCGGCCGCCGCGCGCCATGAGGGCGCACCCGGAGGCGGCATGCCACGCACCGTGCGGGTGCGGCTTGCGCGCCGCGGGCAGCCCGGCGACGCGCTACGCGCCCGGCCGCAACCGCACGACCCGCGTGCCGCAATTGCCGTACGCCTGCGCGACCGCCAGCTCGATGATCGGGCTGCCGGCCGGCCAGGGCGCGGCATCCGCTGCCGGCAGATCGGCGCGCAACGTCGCGCGGCCGTTGATCCGATAGCGGATGCCGCGAACGAAATCGATGAACAACAGCCCGATGCCGCCGCCGTCGCACGCGAGCGCATCGATCCGGTCGCCGTCGCCGCGCGTCGGCAGCGCGAAGCGCAGCGTCTTCGTGTCGATCACGCGCACGACCGGCCACAGGTCGCCGTTCGCGTCGCGCATGCCCTGCACGATGTCGCAGGTCACGCGCGCCGGGTCGCCGCGCGTCGTGCCGACGAACATGAACGGCTGCGATTCGACGAACTGGCGCACGCCGATGCTCAGCCGCGTCGTGATGACGTCGCTCATGCGCTCGGCTTCGTCGGCGACGCCGAACCGGTGCTGCGCGTCGAGCTCGCCCGCGTGAAACACGGGGTGACGCGGCCAGGATCGAGGCGGATCTGCCATGCTGGTTTCCGTCGGGGCCATCGGTGCGCGATGCGGGCGCGACCGCGCGACAGCCGATGCGGTTGCCGAGGCGGGCCGCCGGCGACGCGCAGCCGACGCCGCGTATCGAATGTCGAAAGGCGAAAAAAGCGAAGTGCCGGACGATCGGCCGCAAGCGCGCTGCCGCGCCGCGCGCACCGCCCGACGGCCGGGCAGCCATCGCCCGACCGTCGAACGCTGCCCGGCAATCCGGTTCCGGACACGCCGCCGTCCGGCACCGGTTGCCGTACCGCGCAGCGTCGCGCTGCCGCCCGGCCGGCCCGGCACTTCGCCCCTGCTGCGGCGATCAGAAGAACCCGAGCGCCTCGGCCTGGTAGCTGACCAGCAGGCACTTCGTCTGCTGGTAGTTCGACAGCGCCATCTTGTGCGTCTCGCGACCGATGCCCGACTGCTTGTAGCCGCCGAACGCCGCATGCGCGGGGTACAGGTGGTAGCAGTTGGTCCACACGCGGCCAGCCTCGATCTCGCGGCCCATCCGGTACGCGCGCGTGCCGTTGCGCGTCCACACGCCGGCGCCGAGCCCGTAGAACGTGTCATTCGCGAGTTCGATCGCTTCCTGCTCGTCCTTGAACGTCATCACCGACGCGACCGGCCCGAAGATCTCTTCCTGGAACACGCGCATCTTGTTGTTGCCGAGCAGCATCGTCGGCTTCACGTAGTAGCCCGTGCCGAGGTCGGCGGCCGGTGCCGTGCGCTCGCCGCCCGTCAGGCATTGCGCGCCTTCGTCGCGGCCGATGTCGATGTACGACAGGATCTTGTCGAGCTGCTGCTGCGACGCCTGCGCGCCGATCATCGTCTGCATGTCGAGCGGATGGCCGGCTTTGATGCGCTCGACGCGCGCGACGGCCTTCTCGATGAAGCGTTCGTAGATCGATTCCTGGATCAGGATCCGCGACGGGCACGTGCACACCTCGCCCTGGTTCAGCGCGAACATCGCGAGCCCTTCGAGCGCCTTGTCGAGGAACGCATCGTCCTGGTCGAGCACGTCGGCGAAGAAGATGTTCGGGCTCTTGCCGCCCAGCTCGACCGTCGACGGGATCAGGTTCTCGGCCGCGGTGCGCAGGATGTGCTTGCCGACCGGCGTCGAGCCCGTGAACGCGATCTTCGCGATCCGCTTGCTGGTCGCGAGCGCCTCGCCCGCTTCCTTGCCGAAGCCGTTGACGATGTTGATCGTGCCGGCCGGGAACAGGTCGCCGATCAGTTCCATCAGCACCAGCACCGACGCGGGCGTCTGCTCGGCCGGCTTCATCACGACGCAGCAACCGGCCGCGAGCGCCGGCGCGAGCTTCCATGCGGCCATCAGCAGCGGGAAGTTCCACGGGATGATCTGGCCGACGACGCCGAGGGGCTCGTGGAAGTGATACGCGACGGTGTTGTCGTCGATCTCGGAAATGCCGCCTTCCTGCGCGCGGATGCAGCCCGCGAAATAGCGGAAGTGGTCGATCGCGAGCGGCAGGTCGGCCGCCATCGTTTCGCGCAGCGGCTTGCCGTTGTCGATCGTCTCGGCCACCGCGAGCAGCTTCAGGTTCTTTTCCATCCGGTCGGCGGCGGCGAGCAGGAGGTTCGCGCGCTCGGCGACCGACGTCTTGCCCCACTTGCGGCGCGCGGCGTGCGCGGCATCGAGCGCGACCTCGATGTCGTCGGCGCCCGAGCGCGGCACGCGGCAGAACGGCTTGCCGTTGATCGGCGACACGTTCTCGAAATACTCGCCCTTCACCGGCGGAACCCACTTGCCACCGATGTAGTTGTCGTACTGCTGACGATACGGATATTCGACGTCGAGGCCCAGTTGTTTCAGGTCAAACGGGTTCATACATGTCTCCTGTTCATCGTGCTTGTGTGAATGCAGCGCCGGTTGGATCGCGCTACACGGTTTACGCAACATGCGTGCCAAACCGGCCGAAAACCGAACAGGAGCGGTGTGTCCGGCCGCCCGCCGCGGACGGCGCCGGCGCACGAAAAACGAGTGTCCCGATTCTGAACATCGCGACGGCACAGCCGGCACGGCGGGTGTTCTGATTTTCCACAGCGCACCCGCGCACGCTTCGCCGTGCACCGTGCTCGCAGCGTGGCATGTCACTTGCATGCGCAACGCGGATCCACACGCACCGGCCACGCGCCGACCGAACCATGAACCCGGGCCCCCTCGGCGACGATGCCGTCGCGTTCATCCATGAACAGGCATTCCTGATCGTCGCGACCGCGAACGCGGCGGGCGACAGCGACTGCTCGTATCGCGGCCGGCAGCCGCGCGCGGACGGTTCGTTCGCCCCGCTCGTCGACCTGCCCGACCGTCGTACGCTCGTGCTGCCCGATTTCGCGGGCAACAACCTGTTCAACACGATCGGCAACCTGCTCGTGAATCCGGCGATCGCGCTGCTGTTCGTCGACTTCGTCCGGCAGACGACGTGGCTCGTGCAAGGTCGCGCGACGATCGATGAAGATGCCGGAAGTCGCGCGCACCTGTGGCCCGATGCGCTGCGCTATGTGGTCGTCGATGTGGAAAGCGCGCAGGCACGGGCCGATGCGGGATTGCCGCCGCTCGTGCTGGCGTGATGCGCGGCACCCTTTCGTCGTCGGCACAAGGCGGGCAGGCAATGCCCGGTGCGGTGCTGCGCACGCTTGTGCAAGCGTGATGCGTCGAGCCAGTCGTCGGTGCCGGAGTACGCCGGCGCCATTCCCACAGGACGCGTGCCCGGCGGGCGACGCAACGCTCCACGCTCATTCGCGCGGGGGGCCGATCGTCGGTACACGGATTCGCGTGATCGCAACATGCGCGGGCACGCTGCCCGCGATCGTCGACCTGCGCGCCCCCTGAGACGCCCCGCTCACCGCCCGCTTGCCTCCGTGCAAGCCGGTTCGGTTCGGCGGCGCGCCGGCGCGCCGGGATGCGCAGTTTCACCATCGTCGCCGCGCGCTTCCGTCACCCCGGGCCGCGCACCGAGAAATGCGAACACCACCCCCGCACACAGCACCGTGACGATCGCGAGCCCGATCAGCAGCCGATCGAACGCATGCGTATAGCTCGCGAGCAGCGCCGTACGCTCGACGCCCGGCAATACGGCCGCCGCGCCCGCGAGATCGCCGGTGGCGAGCCGCGCGGCCGCGCGCAACGCTGCGTCGGACGCGCCGGTCGCCCGCCGCAGATCGGTGTGCGCGAGCGTCGCCAGCACCGCGCCGGCGATCGCGAGCGCGATCCCCTCGCCCGCCACGCGCGTCGTGCTGAAGATCCCGGTCGCCATCCCCGCGCGCTCCTTCGGCACGACGCTGACCGACAGCCCGTCCATCAGCCCCCACGGCATGCCGGCCCCGACGCCGATCGCGAGCATCGGCGCGATCGCCGTCGGCCCTGCGCCGCCGTGCAGCGCGACGCCCAGCCACACGAGGCCCGCCGCCGCGAGCAGGAGCCCGAGCCCCGAGATCACGCCGGCCGACAGCCAGCGCGTGAGCGTCGCCGCGACGAGCGGTACGACGAGCATCGGCGCGGAAATCGCGAGCATCAGCCAGCCTGCGTCGATTTCGCTGAAACCGTCGATGCCGATGAAGCGCAGCGGCAGCACGACGAGCAGGACGATGTAGCAGCAGCAGGTCGACACCGGCAGCACCTGGACGCCGACGAAGCGCGGAATCCGGAACAGCGACAGGTCGAGCATCGGCCGCGCGACGCGCGTCTCGATCGCGACGAACGCGCATGCGCCAAGCGCCGCAGCCGCCAGCAGCGCGACGACGAGCGGATGCGCCCAGCCGCGCGCGGGCGCCTCGATCACGCCGAACGTGAACAGCGTGAGCGCGGCGGTGAACGCGGCCGTGCCGGGCCAGTCGAGCCCCGTCGCGTGAGGATCGCGCGACTCGTGCATGCGCGGCAGCCCGAACGCGAGCGACAACGCGCCTGCCGCCGCGCCCGTGACGAAGATCGCGCGCCAGCCGTAGTGCGCGATCAGGCCGCCGGCGAGCACGGGCCCGAACGCGAGCCCGATCCCGAACGTCGTGCCGAGCAGGCTGAACGCGCGCGTACGCGCCGCGCCGTCGAACTCCTGCGCGAGCGCGGCCGTGCCGCCCGCGAGCGCCGCGGCCGCCGCGAGCCCCTGCGCGGCGCGCAGCAGGTCGACCGCGAGCATCGACGGCGCGAACGCGAGCGCCACCGACATCAGCGTGAAGCCGCCGACGCCGATCGCGAACACGCGCTTGCGGCCGAACTGGTCGGCCAGCGCGCCCGCCGCCATCAGGAAACTGCCGAACGCGAGCATGAATGCGTTGGTGATCCAGTTCATCGCGACCGGGCCGCCGTGCAGGTCGCGGCCGATCGCGGGTGTCGCGACGGCACCGCCCGAAAACGACAGCGGCAGCGCGACCGCGGCCATGCAGACGGCGGCCAGCACCCACGCGCGCCGACGCGCCGACGTGGCTGGACCGGGTGAAAACGGGTGATCCATCATCGCTCCTCGAAAAGCCGGCGCGGATGCGCCTCAAGCGCGATCAAGGATAATTTCGATTCAATCTTAGAAAAACAATGCGAAGCTCCGCATATAACGGACTAAAATTCTTCAATTCAACGCTTCGCGCCCCGCTCGCCCGTCTACGTCGATGGAAAACCTGAACGGCATCGCCGCCTTCGTCCGCACCGCCGAAGCGCTCAGCTTCGTCGCGGCCGGCCGCGCGCTCGGCATCTCGGCCTCCGCCGTCGGCAAGACGATCGCGCGGCTCGAGCAGTCGCTCGGCGTGCGCCTGTTCAACCGCACGACGCGGCGCGTCACGCTGACCGACGAAGGGCGCCATTTCTACGAACGCTGCCAGCGGATCCTCGAGGATTTTCGTGATGCGGAGGCGACCGTGACGGCCTCCGCGCAGCGCCCGCGCGGCAAGCTGCGCGTGAGCCTGCCGGTGATCGGCTACCGGTTCCTGCTGCCGGTGCTGCCCGAATTCAGGCTGCGCTATCCGGACGTCGAACTCGATCTGGATTTCAACGACCGGATGGTCGATGTCGTCGAAGGCGGCTTCGACGCGGTGATCCGCAGCGGCCCGCTGTCGGATTCGAGCCTGATGTCGCGGCGGCTCGGCCCGTTCGCGTTCGTGCTGTGCGCGACGCCCGCGTATCTCGCGCTGGCCGGCACGCCGCGGGCGCCGCACGATCTCGAAACCCACGATTGCGTGCGCTACTGTTTCCCGACCACCGGCAAGCTGCAGGACTGGGCGCTTGCCGCCGACGACGGCACGCCGCTGAAGCTGCGCACCGCGATGACCTGCAACAACATGGAAGCGCTGCGCGGCACGGTGATGGCGGGGCTCGGCATCGGCTACATGCCCGACTTCCTCGCGCGCGACGCGCTGGACACGGGCGCGCTCGTCACCGTGCTCGACGACTACCGGATCGCGCCGGGGCAGTTCTCGATCGTGTGGCCGTCGAGCCGGCAACTGTCGCCGAAGCTGCGCGTGTTCGTCGACTTCCTGTGCGAGCGGCTGTTCAAATAGACGGTCGGCCCCGTCACGCCGCGCCGA
Source organism: Burkholderia sp. AU33545 (assembly GCF_020419685.1). NCBI lineage: Bacteria > Pseudomonadati > Pseudomonadota > Betaproteobacteria > Burkholderiales > Burkholderiaceae > Burkholderia > Burkholderia sp. AU33545. Next base: position 90,332 of record NZ_JAIZRQ010000012.1, read on the forward strand.
TCCGCTCCGCTTCCGCCTGCGGCAACAACGAATCGCTGTCGTCCTTCAGGCCGACGCCCGTCAGCTTGAGCCTGCGCGCATGCGTCATCAGGTAATGCAACTTGTGCGCGGCGGCGGCATGCGGCAGCCCTTCGGGCCGCACGTTCGAGATGCAGTTGCGCAGCGCGTCGTGACAGCCGACCTTCGGCGCCCACGTGAGGTACACACCGAGGCTGTCCGGCGAGCTGAGCCCCGGCCGTTCGCCGATCAGCATCGCGACGACCTGCGCGCGCAGCAGTTCGCCGATCTCGTCGCCGAGCGCGACGCGCGCCTGCGTCGCGACCACCACCGGGCCGACCCGCCAGCCGTCCGCGTCGAGCCGCGGCCGCACGGCCTGCAGCAACGGTAGCGCCTGCTTCGCGGCCGCGAAGGCCGACAACCCGTCGCCCACCACGAACACGACGTCCGGCGCATCGTCGAGCGCCGCGCCGTAGCCGGCCAGCAGCGCGCGTCCGTCGTCGGACAGCTTGCGGCCGAGATCGGGCCGGCGCAGGTAATGCTGGCGGTCCGGCGCCGCGCTCTGCACGCCGAGCGTCGCGAAGCCGGCCGCGTCGATCTGGCGGCGCAGCGCGTCCGCGTCGAGCGGCTGATGCACGGCGTCGCGCGCCTGCGCGTGCGACAGGTTGAACGCGAGCAGCGGCGCGGTCGGCAGGCTGCTGCCCGCGCGGCCGAGCGCGATCCGCGCGTTCGTGAACGCCTTCAGCTGCGCCCACGGATTCTTTTCGACGGCGTCGCTCATGCCGAAATCCCCATCCAGTCGTTCGCGCCCGCGAGCAGCGGCACGCGCGCGCTCGCCACGCGCAGCGCGCCGCGCGCGTCGGCGATCTCCATCGTCTCCAGCCATTCCTCGAACTCGGGCGCGCGGCGCAGGCCGAGCACCTCGCGCACGTAGAGCTGGTCGTGAAACGACGTGCTCTGGTAGTTCAGCATCACGTCGTCCGCGCCGGGAATCCCCATGATGAAGTTGATGCCGGCCGCGCCCAGCAGCGTCAGCAGCGTGTCCATGTCGTCCTGATCGGCTTCCGCGTGATTCGTGTAGCAGATGTCGCAGCCCATCGGCACGCCGAGCAGCTTGCCGCAGAAGTGATCCTCGAGCCCCGCGCGGATGATCTGCTTGCCGTCGTACAGGTATTCGGGCCCGATGAAGCCGACCACCGTGTTCACGAGGAACGGATCGAACTTGCGCGCGACCGCATAGGCACGCACCTCGCAGGTCTGCTGGTCGACGCCGAAGTGCGCGTTCGCCGACAGCGCGCTGCCCTGGCCCGTCTCGAAATACATCAGGTTGTTGCCGACGGTGCCGCGCTTCAGCGACAACGCGGCCTCGTGCGCCTCGCCGAGCAGCGCGAGCGAGATCCCGAAGCTCGCGTTCGCCTTCTCGGTGCCCGCGATCGACTGGAACACCAGGTCGACCGGCGCGCCCTTCTCGATCGCCGCGATCGTATTGGTCACGTGGGTGAGCACGCACGACTGCGTCGGCACGCCGTAGCGCTCGCGGAACCCGTCGATCATCGCGAGCAGCTTCACGATCGCCGCGAGGCTGTCGGTCGCCGGGTTGATGCCGATCATCGCGTCGCCGCAGCCGTACATCAGCCCGTCGAGCATCGACGCGGCGATGCCCTTCACGTCGTCGGTCGGATGATTCGGCTGCAGCCGCACCGACATCCGGCCGGGCAGCCCGACCGTGTTGCGAAAGCGCGTGACGACGCGGCGCTTGCGCGCGGCCGCGATCAGGTCCTGGTTGCGCATCAGCTTCGACACCGCCGCGACCATCTCGGGCGTGAGGCCCGGCGCGATCCGTTCGAGCGCGGCGCCGTCGGCCGCGGGCGACAGCAGCCAGTTGCGGAAGTCGCCGACGGTGAGGTGAGAGATTTCCGCGAACGCGGCAGCGTCGTGATCGTCGACGATCAGGCGCGTGACCTCGTCGTCTTCATACGGAATCACCGCTTCGTTCAGGAACGCCTTCAGCGGCACGCCCGCGAGCGCGATCTTCGCGGCGACGCGCTCCTCCTCGCTCGCCGCCGCGACGCCGGCGAGCTGGTCGCCGGAACGCAGCGGGCTCGCCTTCGCGAGCAGCGTCTTCAGGTCCGCGAAGCGGTACGTGCGCGGGCCGATCGTCTCCGTGTAGGACATCGTTCGAATCTCCTTGCCAGTCCTTGCCTTGCATAACGCCGACGGCGCGCCCGTTCGACGGGGCGCGCCGGATGCCGTCACCAACGGCCGTTCGGGTCCACCATCCTCATTCCTCCAGCAGCACGTCGGCCGGCGCGCTCGCACGCTGCGAACGGGTCGCGAGGAAGTACGCGTAGCCGAGCGCGAGGAACGCGACGAACACCATCGCCACCAGCCCGTTGAAATACACCATCGTCGCGAGGCAAATCAGGGCCGCAACGATCGCGAATGCCGGGAAGAACGGGTACAGCGGCGCGCGGAACGGCCGCGCCATGTTCGGCTGCGAACGGCGCAGCTTGAACAGCGCCGCCATGCTTACGATATACATCACGATCGCGCCGAACACCGACATCGTCACGATGTTCGCGGTGAGCGTCTGGCCGCCGAACTGGATCAGCTCGTCGCTGTAGATCGCGGCAATGCCGACCACGCCGCCCGCGAGGATCGCGCGATGCGGGGTCTTGAAGCGCGGATGCACCTTGCCGAGCCACTCCGGCAGGTAGCCTTCGCGGGCCAGCGCGAAGATCTGGCGCGAATAGCCGAGGATGATCCCGTGGAACGACGCGACCAGCCCGAACAGCCCAAGCCACACGAGCATGTGCATCCAGCCGCTGTTCGCGCCGACGATGTACTTCATCGCCTGCGGCAGCGGGTCGTTGATGTTCGCGAGCTTGGTCCAGTCGCCCGCGCCGCCGGCGAACACCATCACGCCGATGGCCAGCGTGACGAGCGTCAGGATGCCGGCCACATATGCGATCGGGATCGAGCGCTTCGGGTTCTTCGCCTCCTCGGCGGCCATCGCGACGCCTTCGATCGCGAGGAAGAACCAGATCGCGAACGGGATCGCCGCGAACATGCCGTGGAATGCGCCGACGCTGAAATGATCGGCGCCCGACCAGCCGCCCTTCATGAAATTGCTCCACGCGAAGCCCGGCGACACGACGCCCATGAACACCAGCAGCTCGAAGATCGCGAACAGCGTGACGACCAGCTCGAACGTCGCGGCAATCTGCACGCCGACGATGTTCAGCGCCATGAACACGAGATACGCGCCCATCGCCGCGTGTTTCGGTTCGAGCCCCGGGAACTGCACGTGCAGGTACGCGCCGATCGCGAGCGCGATCGCGGGCGGCGCGAACACGAACTCGACGAGCGTCGCCGCGCCGGCGAGATAGCCGCCCGCCGGGCCGAACGCGCGGCGTGCATACGCGAACGGGCCGCCCGCGTGCGGGATCGACGTCGTCAGTTCGGTGAAGCTGAAGATGAAGGTGGTGTACATCGCCGCGACGAACAACGCGGTGACGACGAAGCCCAGCGTGCCCGCACTCGCCCAGCCGTAGCTCCAGCCGAAGTATTCGCCTGAAATCACGAGGCCGACCGCGATGCCCCACAGTTGCCAGGTCCCGAGCGTCTGCTGCAGCGCGGGCTGGCCGGACGACTTGGCGCCGGCGGCGGGCCGGCCATTCGACTCTGCTTTCATCGGATTCTCTCCTCAAATGCGCCGGGCCTGACGGCCTGCGCGACTGAGAATCGATGCTAGAGAGTCATTAAACGACGTGTTATCGAAATTCGGCAAAGATGACGGCTGACATTTCGCTGACGGAAATGCCGGCCCGGCCGGCCATGCGACGCGCGTCGATGTGCCGGGCGCGCACGCCCGACCGCCCCCTGCGGGCACCACCGCCGGCCGCGCGAAGCGGCCGGACGGGCACGCGGCAGGCTTACTGCCCGCCGCCGCGCTGGTTGAACCAGCGATCGAGCAGCTTGCCGGCCGCTTCGCGGCCGCCGAGGCCGAACGACAGCGCGACCGCCACCGCGATCGCGCCGAGCACGAGGCCGAACGCGAGCTGCACGATCTCGTTGGCGATGCCCATCGCACGCAGCCCCATCGCGAATACCAGGCCGAGGATCGCGAATTGCGCGATGCGCGCGAACAGCACGCTGTGCTCGCGGTCTGCCTGCTCGATCACGCGGCGCGCGAGGCCCGCGAGCCACACGCCGATCACGAGGATCACGCCGCCCATCAGTACGTGGCCGCCGAATTCGATGAACAGCGTGACGACGTCGCGCACCTGCGTGAAGCCGAGCCGGTTCGCGGCCTCGACCGACGCGAACAGCATCGCGAAGAACACGATCAGCCGCGCGACCAGCACCGACGGCTGCAGGATCCCCGAGAACACACGCTCGACGCCGAGCACGGCCGGCAGCCCGTCGACGCCGGCGGCTTCCAGCAGCTTCTGCGCGAGCGACGCGACGAAGCGCGCGAAGTAGAACGTGACGAGCACAATCACGATCGCCGCGACGATGTCCGGCACCGCGCCGAGGAACTGGTTCAGCATGTTGGTGGCCGGAATCGAGATCGCGTCGATCTTCAGCGCGTCGAGCGCGGAGATCAGCGTCGGCACGAACACGAACACGTAGACGATGGTGCCGACCAGGCTCGATACGCGCACCGGCGTCGGGCTGTCGAGGCTTTGCGTCAGGCGATCGGCGCCGGCGGCGACGAGCAGGTTCGTCACGAGACCGCGCAACACGCGCGCGACGATCCAGCCGACGATGCCGATCACCGCGGCAGCGAACAGGTTCGGCACGATCGCGAGCAGCTTGTCGACCATCCCCTGCACCGGCGACAGCAGGCCGGACAGCGCGAACGACCCGAGAATCGCGGGCAGGAACATCAGGATCACGAGCCAGAACAGCACGTCGCCGAGATAGCCGCTCATCGGCTGCATGCCTGCGCTTTCGGACAGCTTGTCGTCGACCTTGCTCGCCTTCAGCGCGCGGTTCGCGAGGCTGCGCAGCAGCGATGCGATCAGCCACGCGATCAGCGTCAGCGCCGCGCCGCCGATCAGGTTCGGCAGGTAGTTGACGATGTGCGTGACGAGCAGCGAGAACGGATTGGACACCGCGTACAGGTTGAGCACGTTGAAGATGCCCACCGCGGTGACGAGCAGCACAAGCCAGAACAGGCCGCCGGCGATGATCCGCTCGACGTACGCGCCCTGGCCGGTGCTTTCGCTGATCCGCTGATCGACCTTCAGCGCGTTGAGCAGCCGGAGCGCGCCGGCACGCACCGCCACGGCGATCAGCCAGCCGATCACCAGGATGCCGATCGCGCCGGCGATCTTGGGCAGGTATCCGCCTAGCGTGGTCTGCAGCGACGTGATGAAGCTGGAAGCATCCATTTCTTCTTCTCCCGAAAAACGTGGCGTTGCGATTGAACATCGACGAACTACCTGCGTACTTCGAAAACCGTGCGTTGCCGTCCGAGCAACTTACCCGAGAAAAATGACGCGATCATACGATTTCACCGTCTTTAACTTTAGTCGTAGATCGCAGGGGGGCAAGACCCCATTTCGTCATAATAAAAAGGGGCCGGATTTGTCGGCCTCCTACGCATTTCCGCAAGATTTATCAATTCGGCCCGTGCTACCGTGACGTCGGTTCCCGCCCGGACACGCCGATGACCGTCGAAACGAAACCCGACCAGCTCGCCTGGATCCGTTACGCGGCCAGCGTGGCGCGCGTCCACGAATACATTCGCGCGCACCTCGACGGCCCGCTCGACCTGAACCGGCTTGCCGAAGTCGCGTGCCTGTCGCCGTATCACTGGCAGCGCGTCTATCGCGCGCTGTATGGCGAGTCGGTCGTGCTGACGGTGCGGCGGATGCGGATCGTGCGCGCGTCCGAGGATCTCGTCTGCACGGCGCGGCCGATCGACGAGATCGCACGGCGCGCGGGCTACGGTTCGACGCACGCGTTCACGCGGGCGTTTCGCGGCGCATACGGCGTGCCGCCCGCGCAGCACCGGCGCACGGGCAGCCACCGGCCCATCTATCCGTTACAGCGAGGAGAAGAAGACATGTTCAAGCATGAAGTCGAAATCCGGCAGCTGCCTGAATTGCACGGCTATGCGATAGCGCACACCGGTTCGTACTTGAAGGTCAGCGAGGCGTTCATGCGGATCGGCGCGTGGGTCGGGCAGCACGGGTTGATCGGCCCCGGCGCGAAGATGATCGGCATTTTTTACGACGATCCGGACACCACGCCCGAAGCGCAGTTGCGCGCGAAGGCCTGCTTCATGCCCGCCGACGGTGCGCCGGACGTCGAGCCCGTGCCGCCGGTGGAGCGCGTGACAGTGGCGGGCGGCGAATATGCGGTGCTGTTGCATACGGGGCCGTATGCGGACCTGAAGACGGCCTACCAGTGGCTCTACGGCGACTGGCTGCGTCACTCGGGCCGAGAAGCCGCCGACGCGCCGCCGTTCGAGCTGTACCTCAATACGCCGATGAATGCGGCGCCGGCCGACCTGCGCACCGAGATCTACCTGCCGCTGCGCTGATCGAAAGACGGGTGTGCCTGCACCTGAAACGAAGCGCGCCGGCCGGCGTTCAGATGCCGCCGGCGCGGATGGCCGACGAACTTACGCAGCCTGTGTCCCGCACCCGGGACAGAACCGGGCGTCGGCCGCCAGCGCGGAATGGCAGCGGCTGCAGGACTTGCCGCGTTGCGCGGCACCGCACTGCGCGCAGAAACGCGCATCCGACGCATTGAGGGCGCCGCAGCCCGCGCACGCGAGCTGGCGCAGCGGCATGTTGCCGCCCGGCGCGTCGGTCGACGGCTGCCGGCCCCAGCCGTAGCGGTCGCGGCCGCGCGCATCGTGGCCGCCGTGACCGTCGCGTTGCTGCCCGCCGTGATGCCCGCCGCCACCGTGGCCGCCGCCCTGCCCGCTGCCGTGACCACCTCCGCCGTGACCACCACCGTGGCCGCGCAGGATCCGTTTCAGAAAGCTCACAGCCCGCTCCTCATCGCTTCGCCGTCGCGCCGTCGAACACGCTCGTCTTCGACAACAGCCGCAGCCCGTTGCCGACGACGATCAGGCTCGCGCCCGCATCGGCAAACACGGCCATCCACATCGTGCCGAGCCCCGCGACCGTGAGGCCGAGGAACACGATTTTCACGCCGAGCGCGAAGCCGATGTTCTGCACCAGCACGCGGTGCGTCGCGCGCGACAGCCGCACGAACGCGGGGATCTTGCGCAGGTCGTCGTCCATCAGCGCGACATCGGCCGTCTCGATCGCCGTGTCGGTGCCCATCGCGCCCATCGCGAAGCCGATGTCGGCGCGCGCGAGCGCCGGTGCGTCGTTGATGCCGTCACCAACCATCCCGACCGCGCCCGCACCGCCCGCCGACAGTTCCTCGACCGCCGCGAGCTTGTCCTCGGGCAACTGGTTGCCGCGTGCATCGTCGATGCCGGCCTGCCGCGCAATCGCCTCCGCGGTGTGCGGGTTGTCGCCGGTCAGCATCGCGGTGCGGATGCCGAGCGCGTGCAGGTCGGCGATCGCCGCGCGGCTGGTGTCCTTGATCGTGTCGGCCACCGCGAAGATGCCGAGCACGCGCGTGTCGTCGACCAGCATCACGACGCTCTTGCCCTGCCGCTCGAGCGCGTCGAGCTTCGCCTCCAGCGCCGGCGAGCAGCGTTCGAGCTCCTCGACGAGCCGGTGGTTGCCGAGCCAGTAGCGCGTACCGTCGATCGTGCCGCGCACGCCGCGCCCGACGAGTGCTTCGAAGTCCTCTACATCGGCGAACGCTGCCGTCTGCGTGTCGCGGGCCGCGGCGGCGATCGCCTGCGACACCGGGTGATCGGAGCGCGCCGCGAGGCTCGCGCCGAGGTGACGCACGCGCGCCGCGTCGACGTCCGTCGCATGCAGGTCGAAATCGGTCTGCACGGGCTTGCCGTGCGTGATCGTGCCGGTCTTGTCGAGCGCGAGCCACGCGAGCTTGCGGCCCTCTTCCAGATAGACGCCGCCCTTCACGAGAATCCCGCGCCGCGCCGCGGCTGCGAGCCCCGACACGATCGTCACCGGCGTCGAGATCACCAGCGCGCACGGGCACGCGATCACGAGCAGCACCAGCGCGCGGTAGATCCAGTCGTGCCACGCGCCGCCCATGACGAGCGGCGGCGCCACCGCGACCAGCAGCGCGACCGCGAACACGATCGGCGTATAGACGCGCGCGAACTGGTCGACGAAGCGCTGCGTCGGTGCCTTCGCGCCCTGCGCTTCCTCGACCGCGTGGATGATCCGCGCGAGCGTCGAGTTGGCGGCAACCGCCGTCACGCGATAGTCGAACGAACCCGCTTCGTTGATCGTGCCCGCGTACACCGCGTCGCCTGCCGTCTTGTCGACCGGCAGGCTCTCGCCGGTGATCGGCGCCTGGTTCACCGTCGAGCGGCCCGCGATGACCTCGCCGTCCAGCCCGATCCGCTCGCCCGGCTTCACGCGCACGATCGCGCCGAGCGCGACCTGCGCGGCCTCGATCGTGCGCCACGTGCCGTCGGCGTCCTGCACGGTCGCGGTGTCCGGCGCGAGCTGCATCAGGCCCTGGATCGCGTTGCGCGCGCGGTCGAGCGACTTCGCCTCGATCAGCTCGGCGATCGTGAACAGCACCATCACCATCGCGGCTTCCGGCCACTGGCCGATCGCCATCGCGCCCGTCACCGCGATGCTCATCAGCGCGTTGATGTTCAGGTTGCCGTTGCGGATCGCGATCCAGCCCTTCTTGTACGTGGTCAGCCCGCATGCGAGCACCGCCGCGAGCGCCAGCACCGCCGACAGCCACGTCGGCAGGCCGGCCCAGCTCACCGCCTCGGATGCGATCGCGGCGACGGCGGCCGCCGCAAGCGGCCACCACGGCTTCGCGGGCGGCGGCGCGACGGATGCTGCCGGTGCGTCGGCCGACGCGGCCTCCGGCGTCATCCCGAGCGTGCGGATCGCGCTTTCGATCGCCGGTTGCGCACCGGGCACGTGTTCGACGGTCAGCATCCGCTGCATCAGGTTGAATTCGAGCGCGGACACCTGCTCCATTCCGCCGAGCTTCTTGCGAATCAGGGTTTCTTCGGTCGGGCAGTCCATCTGCATGATGCGGAACGCCGAGCGGACGTGACCCGACGCGGTCGCCCGCGCGACCGGCAGCGGCGCGAGCGATAGCGCGGCCGGCGCGCAGCATGCGCCGGCCGCGTGGTCGTGGTCGTGGTCGTGGTCGTGGTCGTGGTCGTGGTCGTGGTCGTGGTCGTGGTCGTGGTCGTGGTCGTGGTCGTGACCGGCATGATCGTGCGCCGCGTGGTCGTGCGAGCACGCCGCTCCATGCTCATGCCCGTCGCCGTGCGCGTGGCCGGCATGGGTGTCGTGATCGTGCCCCGTGCCGTGCGCGGATGGGCGATCGTGGTCATGATCGTGACCGCATGCATGCGGCTGCGCGCGGTGCGCCGCCGCGTCGCCATGCGCGTGCTCGCCGGCCGCCGGCGCCGCGTCGGCAGTGGTCGCCGCCTGCGTGTCGCGCGCATCGGCGCAGCACGCATCGGCGCCGCCTGCAAGACGGTGTCGTGGGTCGGGGGTACGCTGGGCGTCGGTCATGACAACCTCCTCTGTGGCTTGACGGTGTAGAGTTAACACCCTGAAGCCACTACAAGGTCAACCCTTACAACGGAGAAAGCCATGAAGATCGGCGAACTGGCCAAGGCGGCCCGCTGCACGCCCGAGACGATCCGCTTCTACGAGAAGGAAGGGCTGATGCCGGACGCCGAACGCACCGATGCGAACTACCGCAACTACACCGACGTGCACGTCGAGCGGCTGCGCTTCATTCGCAACTGCCGCGCGCTCGACATGGCGCACGACGAAATCCGCGCGCTGCTGCAGCTCACCGACACGCCGGCCGACCCGTGCGATTCGGTCAACGCGCTGCTCGACGAGCACATCGGCCACGTCGACGCGCGCCTCGCCGAACTGACGCATCTGCGCGACCAGCTCACCGAATTGCGCCGCCAGTGCGTCGGCGAACATTCGGTCGAGGACTGCGGAATCGTCCACGGTCTCACGACGATGGAAACCGTCGCGCCAGCCGCGAAGCGCTCACACCTCGGCTGAAACGCTTGTGGAATATGATAGTCTAGTCGATACTAGTTATATTCTTACTAGACATAATCGAACTATTCATGGCAACAAGCCGCCCGTCTCCGCTCGCGCTCGCGGTCCTCGCGACGCTCACCGAAACGCCGATGCATCCGTATGGAATGCTCCAGCAGTTGAAGGCGCGCGGCTATGACGAAGTCGTCAACGTGCGACAGCGCACGAGCCTCTACCAGACGATCGACCGGCTGGTGCGCGATGGGCTGATCGCCGTGCATGACACCGAGCGCGACGGCGCGTTTCCCGAACGCACGCTGTACACGCTGACCGAAGCCGGGCATACGGCCGGGCAGGCGTGGCTGCATACGCTGCTCGCGGAGCCCGCGCGCGAGTTTCCGGCATTCGGCGCCGGTCTCGCATTCCTGCCGCTGCTCGACGCCGACGATGCGCGCCAGCAACTCGAGCGCCGCATTGCCGCGCTGGAGGCCGAACGCGAACGTCTCGAGTCGCTGCGCAACGCCGCGCAGAACGACCAGGTGCCGCGTCTGTTCCTGTTGCAGAACGAACATGCGCTCGTGCTGCTCAACGCGGAACTCGACTGGGCGCGCAGCGTCGTCGAACACCTGAGGATCGGCGCGCTGCGCTGGGTCGACGGCTGACGCGCCCACCATCGGCGAGTGCCGATCAAAGCACCTTGCCGGGATTGAGCACGCCGGCGGGATCGAGCGCGGCCTTCAGGCGCCGCATCAAGCCGATTTCCGCTTCGCTGCGCGTGTGCGCGAGATAGGCACGCTTGAGCATGCCGATGCCGTGCTCCGCCGACACCGAGCCGCCCATGTCCCGAACGACCGCGTACACGCAGCGATCGATCGCATCGGCGTCCGCGTCGCGCATGCCGGTGAGCGATACGCCGATATGCACGTTGCCGTCGCCGACGTGGCCGAAGAACAGGCAAACGATGCCGGGCCAGACCGCACGCAACGCCGCCTCGCAGCGCGCGGCGAACAGGCCGAGCTCACCCGTCGGCAGGCTCACGTCGAAGTTCACCAGATGCGGCAGCGCATCGATCGCGAGGCCTTCGCGCAACGTCCACAGGTCGCGCGCCTGCCGCTCGGACGTCGCGAGCGCCGCATCGTCGACGAGCCCCGCGTCGATCGCATCCGCCAGACCGGTTTCCAGCGCCTGCCGCGCATCGCCGCCCGGCGCGCTCGTCGCGCACTCGATCAGCACCGCGAAGCCGCCGTCGCCCGCGAACGGCGCAACGACGCCGGGCGTGTGGCCCGCGACGTAGTCGTAGAAGGCCGGCCACATCGCTTCGAAACTGACGATCTCGGGCAGTGCGCGCAGGCGGTTCCACAACCCGACGACGGCGTCGTAGCCACGCACGCGGCAGAGCGCGGTGGCCGGCGCGGCGAGCTTCGGATGCAGCCGCAGCACGGCGCGCGTGATGATGCCGAGCGTGCCTTCGCTGCCGATGAACAGCTGCTTCAGGTCGTAGCCCGCGTTGTTCTTCAGCATCCGGTTCATCGACGACACGATGGTGCCGTCGGCGAGCACGGCCTCGAGCCCGAGCACCTGCTCGCGCATCATTCCGTAGCGAATCGCGCGCGTGCCGCCCGCGTTGGTCGCGAGCATGCCGCCGATCTGGCACGAACCGCGTGCGCCGAGATCGACGCCGAACGTGAAGCCCGCCGCGTCCGCGGCTTCCTGCACCGTCTGCAGCGGCGTCCCGGCGCGCACCGTCATCGTGCCCGCCGCCGCGTCGATTGCCTCGACACCCGCGAAACGCTCCATCGACAGCACGATCTCGCCGCCCAGCGCGACCGCGCCGCGGGCGAGCCCGGTGAGACCGCCCTGCGGCACGACCGGCTGCCCGAGCCGCGTGCACAGCGCGAGCGTGCGCGACACGTCGTCGACGCTGCGCGGCCGCACCAGCGCGCGCGGCCGCACACCGGCCGGCTCGTTGTACGCGGTGAAGTAGCGCGGATCGATCTCGGCCGCCCGCGTGACCAGCGAGTCGCCCAGGCCGGCGACGAGCGCCGCCTCGAGCGCGTCGTCCGCCTGCACCGTCGCACCGTGGCCGCCAGTCTCTCCGCCCGTATCCAGGCTCTGCATCGTATGCGTCCGTTATTTGGTGGAGATGTCGATATCGCCGAAGTATTTCTGGCCGAGCGACTTCACCGTGCCGTCCGCCTTCAGCTTGTCGATCGCGGAATCGAGTTTCGCCTTCAGCGCGTCGTCGCCCTTGCGCAGGCCGAACGCGATCCCGCTGCCGAGAATCCGGTCGTCGCGCACCGGCTGGCCGACGAACGCGAAACCGTTGCCGTCCGGGCGCGACAGGAAACCGCGCTGACCGGCCGGCGCGAGCACCAGTGTCGCGTCGAGACGGCCCGCCACGAGATCCGCATACACCTGGTTCTGATCCTGGTACGCGACGATCGACACGCCGGCCGGCTCCCAGTGCGCCTTCGCGTAGGTTTCCTGGATCGATGCCTGCAACACGCCGACGCGCTTGCCCTTCAGCGATTCCGGCGTCGGCAGCAGGCCGCTGCCGGTGCGCGCGATCAGCTGCGTCGGCACGCGGTAGATGATCGTCGTGAAGTCGATCGCCTGACGCCGCTGCTCGGTCGCGTTCATCGCCGAATTGATCGCGTCGAACTTGCGGCCCTTCAGCGCGGGAATCAGCCCGTCGAACGACGTCTCGACCCACTTGCACGACAGCTTCGCGGTCTGGCAGACGGCGTTGCCGACGTCGATGTCGAAGCCCTGCAGGTCGCCGTTCGGCGCCTTCGACTCGAACGGCGGGTATTGCGCCTCGAGGCCGAAACGCAGCGTTTGCCCGTCGGCGAGCGCCGCGCCAGAACCGAGCGCGCACGCGAGTGCGAACGCGAGCTTGAGTGTGTGTGCATGCTTCATCGTGATCTCCTGGCTTGTCGGCCGGCGCCGTGCGTTCGCACGTGCTCCGGTTCCGTCGGTGGCTTTCCGTGCGACGTACACGTCGCCTGCTTGGGGTGCGGGCCGCGCCCGCGATTTACAGCGACCGCAACCGCCGCGCGCCTTCGATCAGCGTCGCGTCGTCTTTCGAGAAACTGAGCCGGATCACGCCCGCGTCGGTGCCGTCGGTATAGAACGCCGACAGCGGAATCGTCGCGACGCGCGCATCGCGGATCAGGCGCAGCACGAAGTCGCTGTCGCGTTCGTCCGAGAAGTGCCGGAACCGCGCGAGCATGAAGAACGAGCCTTCGCTCGGCAGCAGCTCGAAGCGCGAACCGGCCAGCTCGCGCGCGAGCAGGTCGCGCTTGGCCTGGTAGAACGCCGACAGGCCGAGATAGCTTTCCGGCCGCGCGAGGATCTCCGCGAACGCGACCTGCATCGGCGTATCGGCCGAGAACACCATGAATTGGTGCACCTTGCGGATCTCGTCCATCAGTTCGGCCGGCGCGAAGCAATGGCCGACCCGCCAGCCCGTCACGTGGAACGACTTGCCGAACGACGACACGATCACGCTGCGCTCGGCGAGCTCACGGTGACGCGCGACGCTCTGATGTTGCGCGCCGTCGAACACCACGTGCTCGTAGACCTCGTCCGACAGGACCACGATGTCGGTATTGCGCGTGAGTTGCGCGAGCCGTTCGAGATCGTCGGCGGAGAACACCGTCGCGGTCGGGTTGTGCGGCGTGTTGACGATGATCATTCGCGTGCGCGGCGTGATCGCCGCGGCCACTTCGTCCCAGTTCACGCGGAAATGCTCGGGCGACAGCTTGATCGCGACCGGCGTCGCGCCCTGCAACCGCACGATCGGCGCATAGCTGTCGAACGACGGCTCGAAATAGATCACTTCGTCGCCCGGATGCACGAGCGCGCTGATCGCCGCGTAGAGCCCTTCGCTCGCGCTCGCGATCACCGTGATCTCGGTGCCCGGGTCGTAGCGCGTGCCGTACAGCGCCTCCGTCTTCTCCGCGAGGCGTTCGCGCAGCGACACGACGCCGGCCATCGGCGCGTACTGGTTGTGGCCGTCGCGCATCGCGCGCGCGACGCCCTCGACGAGCGCCGGATCGGGCGCGAAATTCGGCGCGCCCTGCGACAGGTTCAGCGCATCGTGCTGCGCGGCGAGCTGGCCGATCACCGTGAAGATCGTCGTCCCGACGTCCGGCAGTTTCGAGCGGGGCGTGGTGGCGCTTCGCATGACTCCTCCTTCAGATGTCCTTCGCGCCGGCCCGCGCGACGCGCGCGGCCCGGTTCGTGACGCATGATTTAGCCCGAGTCAATAAGGGTGGACAATCGAAAGTTCGTCATGGCGGCCATGCATTTTTCTCATGACCGGCCATGCGCAAGGCTCAATGCCAAGACCATGTGCCCGGCAACGCATGCGCATCAGGCATCTCCTCCCAGGGCCTGCCCACACTCGCGACGGGCTTGCGCTGGCCGCCCGGACGCACGGCCACGCCGCGCATCACGCGCCCGCGGCCGCCAGATAGGCGCCGAGGACGGCCTGCAACTCGCCCCGCAACGCGGCGAAGTCCAGCGCGGGCCCGAGCGTGAGCAGCGCCTGCGACACGCCGCCGTAGCAGACCGCATGCGCCATTCGCGCGATCCCGTCGAGCCTCGCGGCCGGCGGCGGATCGCTGCACTGCGCAAGCGCGTCGCGCCACAGCGCGACATAGGCGTCGTAATGGCGGCGGTATGCGGACAGCGGCGACACCTGCCGCTCCAGCGCGAAGAACGCGCTCCACGGCGCGGCGTCGGCGGCGATCGCATCGACCTGCAGGTCGACGAGCACGGCCGCGACCTCGGCGCGCGGCACGCCGCGCAGCCCGTGCGCCGCTTCGCGCAGCCGGTCGGCCAGCGCCAGCACGCGCCGATGGATGCACAGCGCGGCGAGGCTCTGCTTGTCGCCGAAATATTCGTAGAAGGTGCCGACGCTCACGCCCGCGACGGCTGCGATCTCGCGGATCGTCGCCTTCGCGTAGCCGCGCTCGAGCAAAAGCTGAACGAAGGCCTGCTGGAGCGCCTCGGACGTGGCCTGCGCGCGCGACTGGCGCGGCCGGCGGCGCAACGCGGGCGCGGGTTGCGCCGCCGGCTGGCCGGGCGGCGCCGGAACCTGAACATGTCGCGGCGGCATATTTGCTACTCTGAAATTCAGCGGAAACGCGTTTGACCGGCAGACCGCGAAGCACGAGACCGGAGACAGCCCGATGACCGAATCGACCCATGCCATCACGAACCAGTTCGACGAACTGGTCGACTATAACCTCTTCGCCACCGACGTCGCGCTGCGCGAGGCACTCGCCCGCGCGGGCGCCGGCTGGGCCGTGCCGCAGCTCGACGCGTACGGCGCGCGGCTCGGCAGCGCCGACACCGCGCGGCTCGCCGACGAAGCAAACCGCCACCCGCCGGAACTGAACGCGTTCGACCGGCGCGGCCGGCGCATCGACTGCGTCGACTTCCATCCGGCGTGGCACACGCTGCTCGGCATGTACCGCAACGAGGGCTTCGTGTCGCTCGCGTTCCGCGATACGCGCCCGGGCCGCTGGGCCGCGACCGCGGCCGGCTTCTACCTGCACGGCCAGATCGAGGCCGGCACGCTGTGCCCGGCGACGATGACGCAGGCCGCGATTCCGGTGCTGCAGAAGGAACCCGCGCTGTGGGACCTGCTGCGCGACAAGCTGTACAGCGACGACTACGATCCGCGCGACGTGCCGGTCGCCGACAAGCGCTCGATCTGGTTCGGCATGGGCATGACCGAGAAACAGGGCGGCTCCGACGTGCGCGCGAACACGACGCTGGCGAGCGCCGTCGGCGCGGGCGGACGCGGCGGCGAATACCGGCTCCGCGGCCACAAGTGGTTCTTCTCCGCGCCGATGTGCGACGCGCACCTGGTCGTCGCGCGCACCGCGGCCGGCGGCCCGTCGTGCTTCTACGTGCCGCGCTGGCGGCCCGACGGGACGAAGAACGCGGTCGAGATCCAGCGGCTGAAGAACAAGGTCGGCAACCGCAGCAACTCGAGCAGCGAGATCGAGTTGAACGACGCGTGGGGCATCATGCTCGGCGACGAAGGCCGCGGCATTCCGACCATCATCGAGATGGCCACGTACACGCGGCTGAGCTGCGTGCTCGGCAGCGCGGCGATGCTGCGCCAGGGCGTCGTGCAGGCGATCGCGTACACGCGCCAGCGCCATGCGTTCGGCCGAGCGCTCGCCGAGCAGCCGCTGATGCGCACCGTGCTCGCCGATCTCGCGCTCGAAAGCGAAGCCGCGCTCGTGCTCGCGATGCGTCTCGCCGACGCGTTCGAGCGCGACGACTCGCCGCGCGAACGCGCGTGGAAGCGGATCGTCACGCCCGCCGCGAAATTCTGGGTCTGCAAGCGCGCGGTCGAGCTGACCGGCGAGGTGATGGAAGTGTTCGGCGGCAACGGCTACGTCGACGACGGCCCGATCGCGCGGCTGTTCCGCGAAGCGCCGGTCAACTCGATCTGGGAAGGCTCCGGCAACGTGATGTGCCTCGACGTGCTGCGCGCGGTATCGCGCGAACCCGACGCGGCCGCGGCGCTCTTCGACGAGCTGACCGACCTCTGCGCGGGCGAGCCCCGCATCCGCGCGGCGCTCGATGCGCTGCGCGCGAGGCTCGCGGCACCGGCCGATACGCTCGAGGCGTCGGCCCGCGTGTTCGCGCAGCGGCTCGCGCTCGTCGCGCAGGCCTGCCTGCTGCGGCGCGACGCGCCCGCGGCCGTCGCCGACGCGTTCATCGCGACGCGGCTTGCCGCGCCCGACTGGGGCCGCATCGCGGGCGGCTTCGATCCGCACGCGCTCGACGTCGCCGCGCTGCTGCAGCGCGCATACGCGGCCTGACGGGCGCCGAACCGACCACCGACGCCAAAGAAAAAGCCACCGGACCCGACGGCCCGGTGGCTTCTTCACATGATGCCCGGCACGGCGCCCTTCGACGCCGCCGGCGACTCACGCCATGCTTACTTGCCGCCGATGCTCTTCAGCGGCTTCCACTCGCCCTTCTCGACCTTGTACATCGTGATGCCGCCGTTCTTCAGGTCGCCCTTCGCGTCGTACGCGACGTGCGACGACGTGACGCCGGCCATGTCGGTCTTCGCGAGCACCGGCAGGTACTTCGCCGGATCGGTCGAGTCGGCCTTCTTCATCGCGTTGAGCATTGCCATCGCGCCGTCGTACGCGTACGGCGAGTACGTCTGCACGTCTTCGCCGAAGCGCTTCTTGTACTTGTCGGCGTAGCCCTTGCCGCCCGGCATTTCCTCGAGCGGGAGGCCTGCCAGCGATGCGATCGTGCCGTCGGCCGCGTTGCCCGCGATCTTCAGGAACGTCGGCGTCTTCACCATTTCGCCGCTCATCAGCGGTGCGGTGATGCCGAGTGTCTTCATCTGCTTGACCATCGGCGCTGCCTGCGAATCCGCGCCGCCGTAGTAGACGAGGTCCGGCTTCGCCGCCTTCAGCTTCGTCAGGATCGCCTTGAAGTCGACGGCCTTGTCGTTCGTGAATTCACGGTCGACGATCGTCGCGCCGCCGGCCTTCGCGGCCTTCTCGAACTGGTCGGCGAGACCCTGGCCGTAGGCCGTGCGGTCGTCGACGATCGCGATCTTCTTCATGCCGAGATCCTTCGCCGCGAAGGTGCCCGCCACCGAGCCCTGCTGCGTGTCGGACGTCATCATGCGGAAGGTCGTCTTGTAACCCTGCTGCGTGTATTCCGGCGCCGTCGCCATCGCGATTTCCGGAATGCCGGCGTTTGCGTAGATGCGCGAAGCGGGAATCGTCGTGCCCGAGTTGAAGTGGCCGAGCATGCCCTTGATGCCGTCGTCGACGAGCTTCTGCGCAACCGTCGTGCCGGTGCGCGGGTCAGCCTGGTCGTCCTGCGTCTCGAGCACGAACTTCACCGCCTTGCCGCCGATCTTCGGGTTCGTCGCGTTGAAGTCTTCCAGCGCGAGCGCGATCCCGTTCTGCATATCCTTGCCGTAGTGCGCCTGGGCGCCCGTCATCGGCCCTGCGTAACCGATCTTCACGTCGTCCGCATGGGCCGTCCCCGCAAGCGACATGACGGCGACGAACGTCGCGCCTGCCAGCTTTTTCATCGTGTGTTGCATAGCATCTCCTTGGTACCAGGGTAAATGGAGCGGCTTCGGGATCGCCTTGCCGCTTCCTTTGTTTGATCCGAACGGCAAGGATGGTCAGCCGATCGTCATCAAATTCGCATTGCCGCCCGCCGCGGCCGTGTTCACGCTCACCGAGCGCTCGGTGAGCAGGCGCTCGAGCGCGTAGTCTTCCGCGTCGCCGTTCTCGAACGCGCCCGCCGACACGCCCTGCACCGACACGATCGGGCCCGGTCGCTGCGCGACGTCCTTCACGAGCGTCTGCAGTTCGTCGCTGTCGCCTTCGAACAGCACTGCGTCGAACGCCACGTCCGCCTGCTTGCGCACGGTCGCGTGCGCTTTCAGCGACGCCGGCAGCGCGGCGACGAGCGCCTCGCCGGCCGCGCCGGCGAACAATGCGCGGTTGCCGGTCGCCAGCACCGCCGCGAACTGCGCACGCGCACCGCCCGGCGTCGCCGCGACACACAGCACCGTGCCGCGCGGGCCGAGTGTATACGTGTTTCGCTCGCCCGTCGGGCCGGTCAGCACCGCGGTCGCGCCGGCCGGCACCTGCGCCAGATAGCCGTCGCAGCGTGCGGCCAGCGCCGGCTCGCGCTGCTCGATCAGCCAGTCGCGCAGCGTCGTGAGCGCCGCCGCGGGGTTGCCGCGTGCGTCGCCTTCGACCGCGCCGTCCGCGATCAGCATCTGCGCGAGCGAGCGCGGCAGGCCCGACGGACGCGTCGCGAGCAGGCGCTGCAGGTACAGCGCGCCGCCGGCCTTCGGGCCCGTGCCCGACAGCCCTTCGCCGCCGAACGGCTGCACGCCGACCACCGCGCCGATCACGTTGCGGTTCACGTAGATGTTGCCGACGTGCGCGTTCGAGATCACGTGCGCGATCGTCTCGTCGATCCGCGTGTGGATGCCGAGCGTCAGGCCGTAACCCGTCGCGCGGATCTGCTCGAGCAGCTTGTCGAGCTGGCTGCGGCGATAGCGCACGACGTGCAGCACCGGGCCGAACACTTCACGCTTCAGCTCGTCGATGCTGCCGATCTCGATCAGCGTCGGCGGCACGAACGTGCCGTGTGCGCAAGCTTCCGGCGACGACAGCTGCGTGACCGCGTGGCCCTTCTCCTTCATCGCCGCGACGTGCGTGTCGATCGTCTGCTTCGCTTCGGCGTCGATCACCGGGCCGACGTCGGTCGACAGCCGGTCCGGGTTGCCGAGCGCCAGCTCGTGCATCGCGCCCTTGAGCATCGTCAACGTGCGGTCCGCGACGTCATCCTGCAGACACAGAACGCGCAGCGCCGAACACCGTTGACCGGCCGAGTCGAACGACGACTGCATCACGTCCGCGACGACCTGCTCCGCGAGCGCCGACGAGTCGACGATCATCGCGTTCTGGCCGCCCGTTTCCGCGATCAGCGGAATCGGCTTGCCGTCCGGGTCGAGGCGCGCGGCGAGCGTCTTGTTGATCAGGCGCGCGACTTCGGTCGAGCCGGTGAACATCACCGCGCGCGTGCGCGGATCGGCGACCAGCGCCGCGCCGACGGTCTCGCCGGTGCCCGGCAGCAGCTGCACCGCGCCGGCCGGCACGCCGGCCTCGCGCAGCAGGCGTACGGCCTGGGCGGCGATCAGCGGCGTCTGTTCGGCCGGCTTCGCGAGCACCGTGTTGCCGGCCGCGAGCGCGGCCGCCACCTGGCCCATGAAGATCGCGAGCGGGAAGTTCCACGGGCTGATACAGACCACGGGGCCGAGCGGGCGGTGCGTGTCGTTCGAGAATTCGTCGCGGATCTGCGCCGCGTAGTAGCGCAGGAAGTCGACGGCTTCGCGAATTTCGGCGATCGCGTTCGGCAGCGACTTGCCGGCTTCGCGCACGATCAGGCCCATCAGCGTGTGCATCTGCGCTTCGAGCAGGTCGGCAGCGCGCACCAGGCAGTCGGCGCGTGCATCGACCGGCGTCGCCTGCCAGATCGGCGCGGCGGCCACCGCGTGCGCGAGCGCCGCGCTCACGTGTTCGGCCGTCGCTTCGCTGACGGTGCCGACCAGGTCGCGCTGGTCGGCCGGGTTGCGCACGTCGCGCGCCGGGGCGTCGGCGAGCGCGTCGTCGGCGAGCATCGGCGCCGCGCGCCACGGATGGTGCGCGCTCGCGAGCAGCGCGGACGACAGCGATGCGAGACGATGTTCGTTCGACAGGTCGAGGCCCATCGAGTTGGGACGCTCGTCGCCGTAGAGGTTGCGCGGCAGCGGGATCTTCGCGTGCGGCGCGCCGAGCGGCACGACCTTCGATGCCTCGTCGACCGGATCGGCGACCAGTTCCTTCACCGACACCGTCTTGTCGGCGATGCGGTTCACGAAGGACGTGTTCGCGCCATTCTCCAGCAGGCGACGCACGAGGTACGCGAGCAGCGTTTCATGCGTGCCGACCGGTGCATACACGCGGCACGGACGGTTCAGCTTGTCGCGGCCCGTGACTTCCTCGTACAGCGGCTCGCCCATCCCGTGCAGGCACTGGAATTCGTACTGGCCGGGGTAGTAGTTCTGGCCGGCCAGGTGATAGATCGCGGCCAGCGTGTACGCGTTGTGCGTCGCGAATTGCGGGTAGACGGCGTCGGGCGCCGCGAGCAGCTTCTTCGCGCACGCGAGGTACGACACGTCCGTATAGATCTTGCGCGTGTAGACCGGATAGCCTTCGAGGCCGTCGACCTGCGCACGCTTGATTTCGGTATCCCAGTACGCGCCCTTGACGAGGCGGATCATCAGGCGGTGACGGCTGCGGCGCGCGAGGTCGATCAGGTAGTCGATCACGAACGGGCAACGCTTCTGGTAGCCCTGCACGACGAAGCCGATGCCGTTCCAGCCGGCCAGCTCCGGATCGAAGCAGAGCGCTTCGAGCAAGTCGAGCGAGATTTCGAGGCGATCCGCTTCTTCCGCGTCGATGTTCAGGCCGATGTCGTAGCGGCGCGCGAGCAGCGCGAGCGCACGCACGCGCGGCAGCAGCTCGCTCATCGTGCGGTCCTGCTGCGAGCGCGAGTAGCGCGCGTGCAGCGCCGACAGCTTGATCGAGATGCCCGGGCCTTCGTAGATGCCGCGGCCGCCGGCGGCCTTGCCGATCGCGTGGATCGCCTGCTCGTACGACGCGTAGTAGCGCTGCGCGTCCTCTTCGGTCGTCGCCGCTTCGCCGAGCATGTCGTACGAGTAGCGGAAGCCGCGCGCTTCGTACTTGCGGCTGTTCGCGAGCGCTTCGGAAATCGTCTCGCCGGTGACGAACTGCTCGCCCATCAGACGCATCGCCATGTCGACGCCCTTGCGGATCAGCGGCTCGCCGCCGCGGCCGATCAGGCGCGTGAGCGCCGACGACAGGCCCGCTTCGCTATTGGTCGTCACGAGCTTGCCGGTGATCATCAGGCCCCAGGTCGCCGCGTTCACGAACAGCGACGGCGCGTGGCCGACGTGCGAGCGCCAGTCGCCCTTGCTGATCTTGTCGCGGATCAGCGCATCGCGCGTCGCGCGATCGGGAATGCGCAGCAGCGCTTCGGCCAGACACATCAGCGCGACGCCTTCCTGGCTCGACAGCGAGAACTCGTGGATCAGCCCCTCGACGCCGCCGCCCGAGCTCTTCTCGCGCAGCGCCTCGACGAGCTGCGTCGCGAGCGTCTGCACGTCGGCCTGCAGGTTCGCGGGCAGGCGCGCCTGGCCCAGCAGGAACGGCACGCATTCCGGCTCGGGGCGGCGATACGCGGCCGTGATCGCCGCGCGCAGCACCGATTGCGGCTGCACGTTCTGCGCGAACTCGAGGAACGGATGCGGCGAGTTGTCGTCGTCGCCGTCCGTCGCCTGGCCGTCGGCGAGCTCCGTCACGCCGCTGTTGCCCGACAGTTCAGGCGGCAGCTGGCCGTGCTCGATCCGCTCGAGATACGCGAAGATCGCCTGCTTGATCAGCCAGTGGGGAGTGCGCTCGAGACGCGCTGCCGCGTCTTTCAGGCGCGAGCGGAGAAGGTCGTCGACTTTGACGCCGAGAGTCGTGCTTGCCATGGTGGGTTCGTGCGCCGGTGCGAGCCCGGCGATGTGGTGTGAGAGGATGCGCGAAATCCTACGGCACGCAATAAAAAGGTGCAACCGAATTGATGGATCGGTTGCACCTTCAACTTACTCAATATAATCAGCCACTTATGAAGTTGCAACCTAGGAGTTGCCCGTGGTCGGCGGATCGGTGTTTTCCCTGATCGGGGCGAGTCGGCGCGCGTGGGCAACCCTCGGCGTGCACCACCGAGGGGAAAAGCGGGTTGCACTGTGCGAGGTGGCAGGGAATTCAGGCGGGTGTGGGACTGGCCGGCAGGCGGATCGCGCAGGTCGCCGGTTCCGGCCGGCTCGGTATCGGCGAGCGGTGTGGCGGCCGCGCGCGCAGCGCTCAGATATCCAGCGGATCGACCTCGACGCTCCACCGCAGCACGCCCTTCAGCGCACGCAGTTCCGGCTGCCATGCGCGCAGCGCATGCTGCAATGCCGCCCGCGACGCGCTTTCGAGCAACAACTGCGCGCGGTGGACGTTCGCGACCTTGACGATCGTCATCGGCACCGCGTCGTAGACAGTCACGCGATCGGCGCCCGGCAGCCCCGGCAACGCGGCCGCGGCCTGCAGCAGGAACGCGAGCGCCGCATCGAGCGTGCGTCCTTCGGCGCGCAGCAGCGCCTGGTAGACGAACGGCGGCAGGTGCGCGTCGCGGCGCTCGCCGAGCGTCGAATTCGCGAAGCCGACGTAATCCTGCCGGCCGAGCGCGTGATACAGCGCGTGACGCGGGTAACGCGTCTGCACGAGCACCTCGCCCGGCAGTCCGGCGCGCCCCGCGCGGCCGCTCACCTGCATCAGCTGCGCGAACAGCCGCTCGCTCGCGCGGAAGTCGTGCGAGAACAGCGCGGTGTCGGCATTGAGCACGCCGACGAGCGACACGCGCTGGAAGTCGTGCCCCTTCGCGATCATCTGCGTGCCGACCAGGATGTCGACTTCGCCGGCGTGCACGTCCGAGAACAGCGCCTGCGCACTGCCCTTGCGTCGCGTGCTGTCCGCGTCGATCCGCAATATCCGTGCGCCCGGCACGGCCTCGGCGAGCGCCTCCTCGATGCGCTGCGTGCCGCGCCCGAGCGGCGCGATATCGACGTTCCCGCATTCCGGGCACGACCGCGGAATGCGCGCTTCCCAGCCGCAGTGATGGCAGCGCAGCGCATGCTCGGGCTTGTGCAGCACGACGTAGGCGCTGCAGCGCGGGCAACCGGCGACCCAGCCGCACGCGTCGCACGCGAGCTGCGGCGCGTAACCGCGCCGGTTCAGGAACACGAGGCTCTGTTCGCCGCGCTCGAGCCGCGCCTTCAACGCCGCGACGAGCGGCCCCGACAGCCCGCCCATCGACGCGCGCCCGCGCCGCCGCTCCTCTTCGAGATCGATCAGCCGCACGGTCGGCAGCGTCGCGTCGGCTACCGCGCGGCGCGACAGCGTGAGCCGCGTGTAGCGGCCCTGATCGGCCTGCCACCAGCTCTCGAGCGAAGGCGTCGCCGAGCCGAGCACGACCGGAATGCCGAGATGCTTCGCGCGCCACACGGCAAGATCGCGCGCCGAATAGCGCAGCCCTTCCTGCTGCTTGTACGCGGGCTCGTGCTCCTCGTCGACGACGATCAGTGCGAGCGTCGGCAGCGAAGCAAGCACCGCGAGCCGCGTGCCGAGCACGATCCGCGCGCGGCCCGTGTGCGCGGCGAGCCAGTTGCGCGCACGCTCGCCCTCGGCGAGCCCGCTGTGCAGCGTGACGATCGCGTCGTCGGCGAGCGTGCCCGCGAAGCGTGCGCGGAACGCGGCCTCGAACTGCGGCGTCAGGTTGATTTCGGGCACGAGCACGAGCGCCTGCGCATCGGGCCGTGCATCGAGCAGCGCGGCGAGCGCATGCAGATAGACCTCGGTCTTGCCGCTTCCGGTCACGCCATGCAGCAGGAACGGCGCGAAGCCCTGCGCGGCGCGGATCGCGTCGAGCGCCTCCGCCTGCTGGTCGGTGAGCGCCGGCGGCACAGTTCGTCCACTGGTTGTCGACAGGTTATCCACAGCTTTGGGCACAGGCGCGTCGGCCCAGCCGATTTCCTCGATGGCGACCCAGCCGCGCGCCGCCCAGTCGTCGAGCGTGGCGGCGGCCTTCGGATGCAACGCACGCGCATCGGGCAACGTCATCGAATCGGAGTCGGCGAGCGCCAGCGCGAGCCGCCGCAGCGCGGCCCCGCGCGCCGGCAGTGCGTCGGGCAGCGCCGCGCGGCCGGCTTCGGTCAGCCGGTAGCGCACCTCGGGCGCCAGCAGCCGGCCCCAGCGCTCCGCGTCGCGCAGCGCCTGCGGCAACGCCGGCAGCGCGACTTCGCCGCGACCGCGCTGGTAATAGTCGGCCGCGAACGACACGAGCGCGAGCCAATCCGGCGCGAGCGGCGGCAGCTCGGTACAGATCGCGTCGATCGCCCGCAACCGGGACGGCGGCACGTCGGTGTGAGTCGTCACTTCGCAGACGAGGCCGACAACCTGCCGCTTGCCGAACGGCACCTGCACCAGGGTGCCGGGCTCAGGCGCCGGCTGGACGTCGCAGCGGTAGTCGAACAGGGTGGCGAGCGGATGGTCGAGGGCGACCCTGAGGTAGGTGCCGCCCATCACCGCGCTCCGGCGACAGCACGGGGCGCACCGGCGAATTGCACCCGGGTCCGCGCCACGGTGGCGAACTTAAAGTAAAACTTCAGATTCGGCGCTAAGTTTTGGATTCGCATTAGGAATCGCCGTATACCCTGACCAGCCTGTGGATAACTTTGTTGAGAACTCGCCGTTCAACAGCCGCGAAGCGCGCGGGGCCGTGCTTCCCGCTGATTTCGGCCGCCGTCGGCCGCGCCCCGCGGAGCCTTATTCCATAAGGCTGCTATTCAAATTACGGAACCATAGCGAGACATTTCGACCGATACAGGGCTCTACCGCGCTGCAACGTGGAAAATGTGCATAAGTCAAGTCTTGACAAGCCTTGAATCGGCAACCGGTGCGGGGTTGCGCCCTGTTTAGCGCCGACAGCGAAACGCCGCCACCCCGCAGTGCAGCATGACAGCGCTTGCGCTTAGCCGACCGATCCGCTACGGATCTTGCGGCTGTGGGTGTGCACTTCGTCGACGAGCTCGGCGACGTGGTCGGGCGACGTGAACTGCGAAATGCCGTGGCCGAGGTTGAATACGTGACCGGGGTGATTGCCGTAGCTGTCGAGCACCGCACGCGCCTGCTCGCGCACCGCGGCCGGCGGCGCAAACAGGATCGTCGGGTCGAGGTTGCCCTGCAGCGCGACGCGCCCGGCGACGCGTTCGCGCGCGGCGCCGAGATTGACCGTCCAGTCGAGGCCGACCGCGTCGACGCCGGTCGCCGCGATTTCCTCGAGCCACAGCCCGCCGCCCTTCGTGAACGTGATCACCGGCACGCGCTCGCCGTCCTGCTCGCGCTTCAGCTGCGCGACCACGCGACGGATGTAGTCCAGCGAGAAGCGCTGATATGCGCCGTCGGCGAGTGCGCCGCCCCACGTATCGAAGATCATCACGGCCTGCGCGCCGGCTTCGATCTGCGCGTTCAGGTACGCGGCCACGGCCTGCGCGTTCACGTCGAGGATCCGGTGCATCAGGTCGGGGCGCGAATACGCCATCGACTTCACCGTGCGGAAATCGTCCGACCCGCCGCCTTCGACCATGTAGCACGCGAGCGTCCACGGGCTGCCCGAGAAGCCGATCAGCGGCACGCGCTGGCGGCCCTGGCCGTCGGTCAGCGCGCGGCGGATCTCGCGCACGGCGCCCGTCACGTAACCGAGCGTCTCCTCGATGTCCGGCACCGCGAGCTTCGCGACGTCGGCCTCGGTGCGCACCGGATGCGCGAACTTCGGCCCTTCGCCGACCTGAAAGTCGAGGCCGAGGCCCATCGCGTCGGGAATCGTCAGGATGTCCGAGAACAGGATCGCGGCGTCGAGCGGGAAGCGCTCGAGCGGCTGCAGCGTCACTTCGGTCGCGTAGTCGGGATTCTTCGCGAGGCCGAGGAAGCTGCCGGCGCGCGCGCGCGTCGCGTTGTATTCGGGCAGATAGCGGCCGGCCTGACGCATCAGCCAGATCGGCGTGTAGTCGGTCGGCTCGCGCAGAAGCGCACGCAGGAAGGTGTCGTTGAGCAGGGTATGGGCCACGGTAGGAGCGACGAGCGAAGGCAAAGCGGCATTTTACCGGAGCGCGGCCGCACGGCTGCGTATGCCGATGCGATGGCGGCCATATGACGCGCGCGATGGCTCCGTTATGATCGGACGCTGATATCGAACCGACCGAAGGAGGAGACCGATGAAGACATTCGCCACGCTGGCCACGCTCGCCGCTGCCATGCTTTGCTGCGCCGCCGCGCACGCGCAGGGTACGACCACGACGGCGGCCCCGGCCACCGCGGCCGTCGGCTCGCGGCTCGACGACGTGGTCGCACGCGGCACGCTGCGCGTGTGCACGACGGGCGACTACAAGCCGTATTCGTACTACCGCGCGGACGGCCGCTTCGAGGGCATCGACATCGACATGGCCGAGTCGCTCGCGAAATCGCTCGGCGTGAAGGCCGAGTTCGTGAAGACGAGCTGGTCGAACCTCACCAACGACTTCGTCGCGAAGTGCGATGTCGCGGTGGGCGGCGTGTCGACGACACTCGAGCGCCAGAAGCGCGTGTTCTTCACGCAGCCGTACGTGGTCGATGGCAAGACGCCGATCGTGCGCTGCGCGGACGCCGACAAGTACCAGACCGTCGCGCAGATCGACCGGCCCGAGACCCGCGTGATCGTGAACCCGGGCGGCACCAACGAGCGCTTCGCGAAGCAGTTCTTCACGCATGCGAACCTGAGCGTCTATCCGGACAACGTGACGATCTTCAAGCAGATCCTCGCGGGCAAGGCGGACGTCATGGTGACGGATGCGTCCGAGACGCTGCTGCAGCAAAAGCTGAATCCGGGCCTGTGCTCCGTGCATCCGGACAAGCCGTTCCAGTTCGGCGAAAAGGCGTACATGGTGCCGCGCGGCGACGTCGTCTTCCAGCAGTACGTCGACCAGTGGCTGCATCTGGCGCTATCGTCCGGCGAATACCAGGCGATCTCCGACAAGTGGCTGAAGTGAGCACGATCGCTTGCGGAACGGGCGTCCGATAACGACGTGGACCCGTTGCCGCCGCCGGCCACGCCGTTACACATCGGCGTGGCGCGTGGCCGGCGTGAAATCGCGAAAACCGGCCGAATGGCCGACTATCGCGTGCCTCAATCACGTTTCAAAATCTTTCCGACGAATGAATCGTCATGTGCGGTATCTGCCGCGCGATGCACATTCCGGCGTGTAAATCGGCATTTCATCGACGCCGATACGCATGAAAAACGCATTATGCGCACCCGATGAAAACTCTGCGGAAATGACGAGTAAATATGACCTTCTTCAGGACCCCGAAAACAGAAAAAAATCCCGGAAAGCCTTATCTGGCGGGCGTTACAACCTGAAACACTTTGTTACCGTGAGGGATCATTAATTCGCCCACAATGGGCTCAACGGTTTCAACACGGATGCGGTCTCGTGTGCCAAGTGTGAGCGGACGCGAAGCGCTGCGAGCCAGTCGGTCACGTACCGAAGCCCTTCCGAGGGGCATCCCTGTTGGAGTCGTTTCCGGCTCCCGCCGGACTCGGTTTCATCTTTGGTCTCCTCGCGCTAACCCCGTAGCGTGTGGTTTTTAGCGGGCTAATAAGCCCGCTTTTTTTCGTCCATCGAAAACGCAACGGCCCGCAGGCCGCCGCGTTCGTCCCGCCGCCGGGCCGCTTGCTCGTATCAAGCGGTCTTCTGCACGTCGAGCTTCAGCTCGTCGATCATCCGTTCGCGCATCACGAATTTCTGCACCTTGCCCGTCACCGTCATCGGCAGCTCGTCGACGAAGCGGATGTAGCGCGGAATCTTGTAGTGCGCGATCTGGCCGCTACAGAACGCGCGCACGTCGTCCTCGGTCATCTGCTCGTTCGCGCGCAGCACGATCCACGCGCACAGCTCCTCGCCGTATTTCGCGTCGGGCACGCCGAACACCTGCGCGCTCTGAATCTTCGGATGCCTGAACAGGAATTCCTCGATCTCGCGCGGATACACGTTCTCGCCGCCGCGAATCACCATGTCCTTCAGCCGGCCGACGATGTTGCAGTAGCCGTCGGCGTCGAGCGTCGCGAGGTCGCCCGTATGCATCCAGCCGTCGACCAGCACCTCGCGCGTCTTCGCGTCGTCGTCCCAGTAGCCGAGCATCACCGAGTAACCCTTCGTGCACAGCTCGCCCGTCGCGCCGACCGGCACGATCTCGCCGGTTGGGTCGACGATCTTCACCTCCAGGTGCGGCTGGATGCGGCCGACCGTCGTCGTGCGCTTCTCGAGCGGGTCGTCGGTCGAGCTCTGGAACGACACGGGGCTCGTCTCCGTCATTCCGTACGCGATCGTGATCTCGGACAGATGCATCTGCGACACGACGCGCTTCATCGTCTCGATCGGGCACGGCGAGCCGGCCATGATCCCGGTGCGCAGCGTCGACAGGTCGAACTTCGCGAAGTCCGGATGATCGAGCTCCGCGATGAACATCGTCGGCACACCGTGCAGCGCGGTACAGCGCTCCTCGGCGACGGCCGCGAGCGTCGCGACCGGATCGAACGCCTCGCCGGGGAACACCATCGCCGCGCCCTTCGACACGCACGCGAGCACGGCCAGCACCATCCCGAAGCAGTGATACAGCGGCACCGGGATGCAGAGCGAATCCTGCTCGGTGAAGCGCATCGCCATCGCGATCGAGCGCGCGTTGTTGACGACGTTGCGGTGCGTGAGCGTCGCGCCTTTCGGGCTGCCGGTCGTGCCGCTCGTGAACTGGATGTTGATCGGATCGGTGGCCGCGAGTGTCGCGCCGATCGCGTCGAGCCGCGCGACATCGAGCGTGTCGCGGCCGCGCGCCATCACGTCCGCGAAGCGGAACATGCCGGCCGTCGCGACCTCGCCCATCGATACGACCGTGCGCAGGCTCGGCACGCGTGCCGCATGCAGGTCGCCCGGCGTCGCGCTCGCGAGCTCCGGCGCGATCGTCTGCAGCATCTCGACGTACGCCGACGTCTTGAAGCGCTCGGCCGCGATCACGGCCTTGCAGCCGACCTTGTTCAGCGCGTATTCGAGTTCCGCAAGCCGGTAGGCCGGGTTGATGTTGACGAGGACTGCGCCGATGCGCGCGGTCGCGAATTGCGTGAGCAGCCATTCGCTGCGGTTCGGCGACCAGATGCCGACGCAGTCGCCCTTCGCGATCCCGAGCGCGGCGAGGCCCGCCGCGAGCACGTCGACCTCGTGCGCGAACGCGCGCCAGGTCCAGCGCACCTGCTGTTCGCGGAACACGACGGCCGGGCGATCGGGAAAGCGGCCCGCCGTGTCGAGCAGGAACCGGCTGATCGTCGCTTCGGATAGCGGCACGTCGGTCGCGCCGCGCACGTACGACAGTCCGTTTTCGGGCGCGATCAGCGCCCCCTTGCCAAGGTCTGCTGCCATCGATGTCTCCGTCCGTTTTTGTCTGATCGGCTCAGCACGCGGCTGACGCGCGCGCCTGCTCCGCCACGATCGCGGCGGACTGCCTCTGCGCGGATGATGCCGCGTTCTGCTGACGACACTCTGACATCAAATCGCGGCGGGCGGATGAAATAGCACGACCGGACGATACGATCCGGCTCGCAAAAAACCGACGAAAACGACGGACGAAAAAAAAGCAGCCCGAAGGCTGCTTTCTTTCGCGGGATACGCGCGCGCGGCTCAGTGCCGGCTGCGAATCTTCGCCAGACGCTGGATCGCTTCGAGCTGCGCCATCGCGGTCGCGAGCTCCGATTGCGCCTTTGCGAGGTCGAGGTCCGACTTCGCGTTCTGCAGCGTTTCCTCGGCACGCTTGCGCGCTTCCTCGGCTTTCGCCGCGTCGAGGTCCTTGCCGCGGATCGCGGTATCGGCGAGCACCGTCACGGCGCCCGGCTGCACTTCGAGAATGCCGCCTGCGACGAACACGAATTCGTCGTTGCCGCCCTCGACTTCGATGCGCACCGCACCCGGACGAATCCGCGTGATCAGCGGCGTGTGACCCGGCAGAATACCCAGCTCACCCGTTTCGCCCGGCAGCGCGACGAATTTCGCCTCGCCCGAGAAGATCTGCTCTTCCGCGCTGACGACGTCTACTTTGATGGTTGCCATATCGACTCCTGGTTGAGCGTATTACGTGGGCGCCCGTCCGTGAAAAGATGCCATCGAGACATCCTTCACGAACGCACGGGCGCCCGCTGCGTTACACCCGACCTTTACTGGATCTTCTTGGCCTTTTCGAAGGCTTCGTCGATCGTGCCGACCATGTAGAACGCCTGTTCCGGCAGGTGGTCGCACTCGCCGTCGACGATCATCTTGAAGCCACGGATCGTTTCCTTCAGCGGCACGTACTTGCCCGGCGAGCCCGTGAACACTTCAGCGACGTGGAACGGCTGCGACAGGAAACGCTGGATCTTACGAGCGCGCGCGACCGACAGCTTGTCTTCCGGCGACAGTTCGTCCATGCCCAGAATCGCGATGATGTCGCGCAGTTCCTTGTAGCGCTGCAGCGTCTGCTGAACGCGACGGGTGATCGAGTAGTGCTCTTCACCGATCACGTTCGGGTCGATCTGGCGCGACGTCGAGTCGAGCGGGTCGACCGCCGGGTAGATACCCAGCGAAGCGATGTCACGCGACAGAACGACGGTTGCGTCCAGGTGGCCGAAGGTGGTTGCCGGCGACGGGTCGGTCAAGTCGTCCGCAGGGACGTACACGGCCTGAACCGACGTAATCGAGCCCTTCTTGGTCGACGTGATGCGTTCCTGCAGCTTGCCCATTTCTTCAGCCAGCGTCGGCTGATAGCCCACTGCCGACGGCATACGGCCGAGCAGTGCCGACACTTCGGTACCGGCCAGCGTGAAACGGTAGATGTTGTCGACGAAGAACAGCACGTCGAGGCCTTCGTCACGGAAGTGCTCGGCCATCGTCAGGCCGGTCAGCGCAACGCGCAGACGGTTGCCCGGCGGCTCGTTCATCTGGCCGTACACCAGCGCGACCTTGTCGAGAACGTTCGAGTCCTTCATTTCGTGGTAGAAGTCGTTCCCTTCACGGGTACGCTCGCCCACGCCCGCGAACACGGAGTAACCGCCGTGTTCCTTCGCGATGTTGTTGATGAGCTCCATCATGTTGACGGTCTTGCCCACGCCAGCACCGCCGAACAGGCCAACCTTGCCGCCCTTTGCGAACGGGCAGATCAGGTCGATAACCTTGATACCCGTTTCGAGCAGCTCGGTCGACGGCGACAGTTCGTCGAACGCCGGAGCCTTCTGGTGGATCGAACGCGTGTGTTCGCTCACGATCGGGCCGGCTTCGTCGATCGGACGGCCGAGCACGTCCATGATACGACCGAGGGTCGGCTTGCCGACCGGCACCGAGATCGGATTTGCCGTGTTCTTCACGGTCAGACCGCGGCGCAGGCCGTCGGATGCACCCAGACAGATGGTACGGACAACGCCGTCGCCCAGCTGCTGCTGGACTTCGAGCGTCAGTTCCGAGCCATCGAGAATGAGCGCGTCGTAGATCTTCGGCATGCTGTCGCGCGGGAATTCCACGTCGATAACGGCGCCGATGCACTGTACGATCTTGCCTTCTACCAAAGCAGCAGTACTCATCGCTTTTCCTTTAAATACCTGATTCTTTACTCGCGCAAAGGCGCAGTTGTCGTCCGTGGCGCGCGCTTAAACAGCAGCTGCGCCGCCGACGATCTCCGACAGTTCTTTCGTAATCGCGGCCTGGCGGCTCTTGTTGTATACGAGCTGCAGTTCGCTGATCACCGTCTTCGCGTTGTCGGACGCGGCCTTCATCGCGACCATCCGCGCCGATTGCTCGGACGCCATGTTTTCAGCGACGGCCTGGTACACCAGCGCCTCGACGTAACGCACGAGCAGTTCGTCGACGACTGCCTGCGCGTCCGGCTCGTAGATGTAGTCCCACGACGTAGCCGGCGTACCGTCATCGGCTTCGAAGTGTTCCGACGACAGCGGCAGCAGCTGCTCGATCACGGCTTCCTGCTTCATCGTGTTGACGAAGCGCGTGTAAGCGATATAAACCGCCGACAGCTTGCCTTCCGAATACAGGTCGAGCTGCGTCTTCACTGCGCCGATCAGCTTGTCCAGATGCGGGGT
The DNA here is from genome assembly GCF_020419685.1 of Burkholderia sp. AU33545. Lineage (NCBI taxonomy): Bacteria > Pseudomonadati > Pseudomonadota > Betaproteobacteria > Burkholderiales > Burkholderiaceae > Burkholderia > Burkholderia sp. AU33545. Next base: position 122,833 of record NZ_JAIZRQ010000012.1, read on the forward strand.
GTCGCCGAGGTGCACGACCTGCGACATCACCTTCGCGCCGAAGCGGTTCAGGAAACCGAGGCCCTTGCTGCCGATCGCCGTGGCTTCGACCTTCTGGCCCTTCTCTTCCAGCTCCTTGAACTTCTGCACCGTCGCACGCAGCACGTTGGTGTTCAGCCCGCCGCACAGACCCTTGTCCGTCGTGACGAGGATGATGCCGGCCGTGTTCGCGCCGTCGTTTGCCACCATGAACGGGTGGCGGTACTCCGGGTTCGCGCGGCTCATGTGCGCGGCGATGGCACGGACCTTGTCCGCGTACGGACGAGCGGCGCGCATGCGTTCCTGCGCGCGGCGCATCTTCGATGCGGCCACCATCTCCATCGCCTTCGTGATCTTGCGCGTGTTCTGCACGCTCTTGATCTTGCCGCGAATTTCCTTCATTCCAGCCATAGCTTGCTCCTTGACCGAAGCTGCGCGGGCGCATCAGCACCCGCGCGGCCTCAGTGTGTCACTCGCGGATCAATAGGCACCCGACTTCTTGAAGGATTCGATCGCCGCGCGCAGCGCGCCTTCGTCGTCCTTCGAGAGATCCTTGGTGTCTTCGATGCGCTTGATGAGGTCAGCGTGGCTGGTCTTCAGGTTGTCGCGCAGGCCCTTCTCGAACGGCAGCACTTGCTTCACGTCGAGGTCGTCGAGGTAGCCGTTGTTCGCGGCGTACAGCGACACGGCCAGTTCCCAAACCTGCAGCGGCTGGTACTGCGGCTGCTTCAGCAGTTCCGTCACGCGGCGGCCGCGCTCGAGCTGCTTGCGGGTCGCTTCGTCGAGGTCCGATGCGAACTGCGCGAATGCGGCCAGTTCACGGTACTGCGCGAGGTCGGTACGGATACCGCCCGACAGCTTCTTCACGACCTTCGTCTGAGCGGCGCCACCGACTCGCGACACCGACACGCCGGCGTTGATTGCCGGGCGGATGCCTGCGTTGAACAGGTCGGTTTCCAGGAAGATCTGGCCGTCGGTAATCGAGATCACGTTCGTCGGAACGAACGCGGTCACGTCGCCAGCCTGCGTTTCGATGACCGGCAGTGCCGTCAGCGAGCCGCTCTTGCCCTTCACTTCGCCGTTCGTGAACTTCTCGACGTACTCTTCCGACACGCGAGCAGCACGCTCGAGCAGACGCGAGTGCAGATAGAACACGTCGCCCGGATATGCTTCACGGCCCGGCGGGCGGCGCAGCAGCAGCGAGATCTGACGGTATGCCCAAGCTTGCTTGGTCAAGTCGTCGTAAATGATCAGCGCGTCCTGGCCGCGGTCGCGGAAGTATTCGCCCATCGTGCAGCCGGCGTACGGTGCGAGATACTGCATCGCTGCCGAATCCGAAGCCGTAGCGGCGACGACGATCGTGTATTCCATCGCGCCCGTTTCTTCGAGCTTGCGAACCACGTTCATGATCGACGAAGCCTTCTGGCCGATCGCGACGTAGATACAGATCAGGTCCTTGCCCTTCTGGTTGATGATCGCGTCGAGCGCCACCGCGGTCTTGCCGCACTGACGGTCGCCGATGATCAGCTCACGCTGGCCACGGCCGATCGGCACCATCGCGTCGATCGACTTGATACCCGTCTGCACCGGCTGCGACACCGACTTACGCCAGATCACGCCCGGGGCGATCTTTTCGATCGCGTCGGTCAGCTTCGCGTTGACCGGGCCCTTGCCGTCGATCGGGTTGCCGAGCGCGTCGACCACGCGGCCGACGAGTTCCGGACCAACCGGGACTTCCAGAATGCGGCCCGTCGTCTTGACGACGTCGCCTTCCGAGATGTGTTCGTATTCGCCGAGAATCACCGCGCCGACCGAGTCGCGCTCGAGGTTCAGCGCGAGGCCGAACGTGTTGCCCGGAAACTCGAGCATTTCGCCCTGCATCACGTCCGACAGGCCGTGGATGCGCACGATACCGTCGGTCACGGAGATCACGGTGCCCTGGTTGCGAACGTCTGCGCTCGCTTCAAGGCCCTGGATCCGGCTCTTGATCAGCTCGCTGATCTCAGAGGGATTGAGTTGCATTATTCGCTCCTGATAGTCAATTCTGTTGCGTGCCGGCGTGGCGCTCAGGCGGTCAAGGCAGCCTGCATCGATGCGAGGCGCGCGCGAACCGAGGTGTCGAGCACTTCGTCGCCGACCGTCACGCGCACGCCGCCGATCAGCGACGAATCGACTTCGACCGTCGGCTTCAGCTTGCGCTTGAACTTGCGTTCGAGGCCAGAGACGAGGCTTTCGAGATCCGCGCCGTTCAGCGGGAACGCGCTCACGATCTCGGCGTCGGCTGCACCTTCGCGTTCGTTCTTGAGCGCCTCGAACTGCTCGGCGATTTCCGGCAGCAGCGCGATGCGATGATTGTCGACCAGCATCTGCACGAAGTTCTTCGCTTCGGCGCCAGCCGCGACCGGCGACTTCACCGCAGCAAGCAGCAGCTCGGCCACTTGCGTGCGCGTCACCTTCGGGCTCGACGCGACCGACAGCACTTCCGGCAGACGCGCAACCTGGGCCAGCTCTTGCACGAGCGTGGACCAGGCGGCGATGTCACCTCCCTCGGCCACGCGGAACAGCGCTTCTGCGTAAGGGCGGGCGATGGTTGCAAGTTCGGCCATGATCAGAGCTCGGCTTTCAGTTGATTCAGCAGTTGGGCGTGGGCCGTTTGATCGACTTCGCGCTTCAGGATCTGCTCGGCGCCCTTCACGGCCAGCGCGGCGACTTCGCCACGCAGCGCTTCGCGCGCCTTCACGATTTGCTGTTCTGCTTCCGCTTTCGCCTGGGCGACGATGCGGGCGGCTTCAGCCTGGGCGTTGGCCTTGATTTCCTCGGCGACCGCCTGTGCACGCTTTTCAGCGTCGGCGATGCGCTGCTGGCCGTCGTTGCGGGCCTGCGCGAGTTCCTGGTCCACGCGCTTGTGCGCTGCGTCGAGTTCCGCCTTGCCCTTCTCCGCGGCGGCGAGGCCGTCGGCGATCTTCTTCGAACGTTCGTCGAGGGCGTTGATCAACGGCGGCCACACGAATTTCATCGTGAACCACGCGAGGACCAGGAACACGACCATTTGCGCAAACAGAGTTGCGTTGAGATTCACGGTGTTTCCTTATCTGCTATTCCGGAAAAATGAAACGGTAAGGCGCTCATCGAGTTGCATTCGATCAGCGCCCCAAGTCTCCGTTCCGCCCTGCGCCGGCTCACGCCGGGCGCATATTTCCGAGGAACCTTAGCCTGCGAGCTTCGACAGGAGCGGGTTCGCGAACGCGAACAGCATTGCGACACCAACGCCGATCAGGAATGCAGCGTCGATCAGGCCGGCCAGCAGGAACATCTTCGTTTGCAGCGGGTTGATGAGTTCCGGCTGACGTGCGCAGGCTTCGATGTACTTGCCACCCATCAGCGCGATACCGATACAGGCGCCGATTGCACCCAGGCCGATGATGATGCCGATACCGATGGCGGTCAGACCCTGGATGTTGGCGATGTAAGCTTGCATGATCACTCCTTTGTGAAAAGACTTGGAACTGAGATTTAAAAAACTAAAACGGAAACTCTTTTTTGCACGCCGCGCTTAGTGCTTGTCGTGCGCCTGGCCGAGATACACCAGCGTCAGCATCATGAAAATGAATGCCTGCAACAGAACAATCAGGATGTGGAAGATTGCCCAGACGCTACCCGCGATCACGTGACCAACGAAGCCGAGGAACGTTGCGTCGCCACCGAAGCTCCACATGCTGCCGAGCAGGGCGATCAACAGGAACAACAGCTCACCCGCGTACATGTTGCCGAACAGCCGCATGCCGAGGGAAACGGTCTTTGCGAGATATTCGACGATGTTCAACGCGAGGTTCGGGATCCACAGCAGCGGGTGCGCGCCGAACGGGGCCGACAGCAGCTCATGCACAAAGCCGCCCGCGCCCTTGATCTTGATGCTGTAGTAGATCATCAGGACGAACACGCCGAGCGCGATGCCGAGCGTGCCGTTCAGGTCGGCCGTCGGGACGATGCGGTGGTGGGAAATCACGTCCGACAGACCGAGCAGGCCGATGACGCGGCCCGGCAGGTCGACGGGGAGGAAGTCGAGGGAGTTCATCAGCGCGACCCACACGAATACCGTGAGGGCGAGCGGAGCGATGAAGGTGCGGTTGCCGTGGACGATGGCTTTCGATTGATCCTCGACCATTTCGACGAGCATCTCGATCGCACACTGGAAACGGCCCGGCACGCCCGAGGTCGCCTTGCGGGCGGCCAGACGCAGCAGGAGGATCGTCACGATACCGCACACGATCGACCAGAACAGCGTGTCGAGGTTCCAGACGTGGATGTCGAAAATCGACGTCTGATGCGAGGTGGAGAAATTCTGCAAGTGGTGCGCAATGTACTCGGACGGATCCGGACCGCGCGTGCCTTCGCTAGCTGCCATATCGTTAATGCCACCCAAATTGTCGAAAATCGTTTTGCCCCGTTCCGCAATACGCTATTGCGGGAACGGGCCGGTGCGGTTCATTGTCGAAACCGCACGCTGCTTGTTGCTTACCGCCAGGCCAGCGCGATCCAGTACGTCTTCAGCACGACGAGGTAGGTGACGAGGAGCGCCGGCCAATGCACGCCGGCATAGCCGTACGCCACTGCGGCGAACATCCCGATCGTCACACCGAGCTTCAGGGCTTCGCCCATCACCCAGCTCATCACGGTGGCCGAACCACCTGCCTTCAGTCGTGCCACGAACAACGCGCTTGGCACCCAGCCGATCGCCCCGCCCAGAAACGCGGATTGCGCAGCGGCGCCCGGCGACTTCGAAAACAGCCACCACGCCAGCGTTGCAACCAGGGACAAGACCACCTGCGCGATCACCACCTTGTAGGGGGTTACGCGCGGCGGCTTGCTCACGTTCGGACCGAACAGCCTCTCGGCTTCCGTCCGCGTGAGCGGAACGATGTTGTTATCTTGCAGCTCGGCATCCCAGTCGTCGCCATCGAACTCGCGCCGCTCGCCGGCCGCTGAAGCGGTGCGTTGCGCTCGGTGATCATCGTGCCTGTCGTTCGGCGCCTGACCCGCCATCGCAATCTTCCGCAAAATCCTTGAACCCGGCCCCAAGCTTTCTGAAAGCTTTCAGGGGTGCCTAGCTAACAAATCCGGGCGATTGTAAGCGATAGTTGCAGGTGATTCAAGGCTTTAGACGCGACAAAAACCTGCGTAAAACGACGCCTCATGATGTGAAAAAGCGTGCGCGTCGATGACGTACGATGACAGTTGTAAGGTCGGCTTTTTGCGCCGGCATTTCTTGCCCGAAAAAGCGCGGTCGCGATGAATTGAGGTGACAACGAAGTCTGGTGCGGGCGACACCGGCGCGACGTGATCGCAGCAGAAATCCTGCTGTGACGCGATCACGGGAAATGACCCGACGCGGCGACGGGTAACAGAGGAAACACTGTGGCCACCACGTCGAGCGCGATGCGCGAAATGCGCTTGAACGTGAGCACGCCGATGCCTGCAATCAGTTGTCGTGCCACCACAGTCGTTCGACTGTGGTGGCACGACACTTATCAACAGGACCGCCCTCGCAACGACCGGGAACGCTGTGCGCCCTCCCCGCCACGCTTGCGGCATGCATAAGCCGCACTGATCCGCATCGCTCAGCCGTGAACGAGCAACCACGCACCCAGCGCCGCGCTCAGGATCGCGAACGGAATCGACACGAGGTGAAACGGCAGCCACATACGAGGCTCCTTCGCAAGACGCACCGCGATCAGGTTCGCGAGCGAACCGATCGCGAAACCGAAGCCGCCGACCGATACGCCGAACGCGAGCGCCCGCCAGTCGCGCGTGAATTCCGACAGCAGGATCGCCGCCGGCACGTTGCTGATTCCCTGTGACACCACCGCGCCCGCTGCGAACACACGCAGCGGCGAATCGAGATGGGTTCGCGCGATCGCATCGTGGACGACCGGCAGCGCAGCCGCGCTGCGCAGCACGACGAACATCAGCACGAAGATCAGCAGCAGCAGCCAGTCGATCTTCAGGACCGCGTCACGTCTCGCCACCAGCAGCGCGATCACGACGGCGATCAGACCCGGCACGGGATTGTGCGCATCGGCGAGCAGCACGAACGCACCGAACAGCACCGCCGCGAGCAACGCATGCATGCGCTGCACGGGAACGGCCTGGACGTCTCCCGACAGATCGAGCGGCTTCGCGCGAAACGCGCACGCCGTCAGCACGAGCAGCAGCGCCATCAACGCCAGTGCGAGCGGCCCGAGCGTGACGACGAAGCGGCCAAACGATACGCCGCTCAATTGCCACAGGAAAAGGTTCTGGGGATTGCCGAGCGGGGTCGCGACGGACCCCGCGTTGACGGCCAGCGCGACCACGATCACGAGCCGCCGGAACGGCAGCGGCGTCAACGTACGCAGCGATACCATCAGCGGCACGACGACGAACAGCGCGACATCGTTGGTGAGCCACATCGCGAGCGCCGCCGCGAACACGACGAGCAGCATCGCAAGCCCGCGCTCGGAATGCACGTGATGCACGATGCGATGCGCGAGCCACATCAGGCACCCGGACAGCTCGAGCGCCTTGGTCAGCATCAGCAGACCCGCGAGCGTCGCGACGGTCTGCCAGTCGACGAGACCGACCAGCGCGGCAATTGGTTGCGGACGCAACCATTGCAGAACAACCAGCGCAAGCGCCAGCACCGTTAGTACGGGTTCCTGCAAAAGCCAGCCAAGCCACCGGCGCGGCGCCGGTGCGCCCGTGTTTTCCATCGATCGTGCCTCGTTATTCTTCGGCCGCGACGTTGCCGCGCAAGCGCGCAAGAATGCCCTCGAGCGCGTCGAGGTTGCCGAAATCGATCATCACCTGCCCTCGCCCGCGGCGGCCGAGCTTGATCTTCACCGTCGACGCGAGCAGGTCGGACAACTCCTCCTCGAGACGACGCGTGTCGCGGCCGCCGTCATCCTTCGCGCGCGCCTTCACCGCCGGCGCTTCCTTCGTCGTATGCGCGACCAGCTTCTCGGTCTCGCGCACCGACATGCGCTTGTTGACGACCTGGTGCGCGAGCGTGATCTGCGTCGCGGCATCGACCGCAAGCAGCGCACGCGCGTGGCCCATGTCGAGGTCGCCGGCCAGCAGCATCGTCTGCACCGGCGCTGCGAGGTTCAGCAGACGCAGCAGGTTCGATACCGCGCTGCGCGAGCGGCCGACCGATTCGGCCGCCTGTTCGTGCGTGAAACCGAACTCGTCGAGCAAGCGCTGGATACCGTGCGCCTCTTCCAGCGGATTCAGATCCTCGCGCTGGATGTTCTCGATCAGCGCCATCGCGGCGGCGGCCTGATCGGACACGTCCTTCACGAGCACCGGTACTTCGTCGAGGCCGGCCAGGCGTGCCGCGCGGAAACGCCGCTCGCCCGCGATGATTTCGTATTTGTCAGATGAAATAGGTCGTACCAGGATCGGCTGCATCACGCCTTGCGCGCGAATGCTGGCCGCCAGCTCCTGCAAGCTGCCTTCGTCCATCCGCGTCCGCGGTTGGTACTTGCCCGCCTGCAGCTTGCCGAGCGCGAGCGTGTTCGGCGCCCCTTCGATCTTCACCGCTTCGGTGATGTCCGCACTGCCGCCGAGCAGCGCTTCGAGGCCACGTCCCAAGCCCTTCTTCTTTGGTACCGCGTTCATGTCTTTCTTCCTCGCTTCGCTCATGTCCGGATCACGACACCTCGAACGCGCGCACGCGATCGATCATCTCGGCACCAAACTGGATATACGCCTGCGCACCGCGCGAGTTGCGGTCGAATACGACGCCCGGCAACCCGTAACTTGGCGCTTCCGCCAAGCGCACGTTGCGCGGAATCACCGCGTCGAACACCTTGTCGCCGAAGTGCGCTTTCAATTGATCGGAGACTTGCTGCTGCAGCGTGATGCGCGGATCGAACATCACGCGCAGCAAGCCGATGATCTTCAGGTCGCGGTTCATGTTCGCGTGAACCTGCTTGATCGTATTGACGAGATCCGACAGCCCCTCCAGCGCGAAGTATTCGCACTGCATCGGGATCACGACGCCATGCGCCGCGCACAGCCCGTTCAGCGTCAGCAGCGACAGCGTCGGCGGGCAATCGATCAACACGAAGTCGTAGTCGTCGGCCACGCGTTCGAGCGCGGCCTTCAACCGTCGCTCGCGGTTATCGATGCTGATCAGCTCGATCTCGGCACCGGACAGTTCACGGTTGGCCGGCAGCACGTCGTACGTGACGCCTTCCGGACGCACGCGCGCTTCCGTCACCGATACGCCGTCGACCAGCACTTCGTACACGGTCGACTCGCAGGCGGCCTTGTCGATCCCACTACCCATCGTCGCGTTGCCCTGCGGGTCGAGATCGATCAGCAGGACTCGTTGCTCCTGCGCTGCAAGGCTTGCGGCGAGATTGACCGATGTCGTCGTCTTGCCGACGCCCCCCTTCTGGTTCGCAACGCAGAAGATCTTTGCCATCGTTGGTGTGTTCCCTTTACCTTCAAACAAACGGCGCGCTACCGCGCGCCTTCAATTCGCCTCGTCGACGGTGACCTCGATCAGATGCCGTTCGGCATCGAGCATCGGTACCGCCAGCCGCATCGTCTGCTTTACATGACTGCCCTCCGGCAACCGTGCAATTTCGTCGTCCGGATGGACACCCTTCATTGCCCAGATCGATCCACCGGGCGCGACGAGATGTCGAGCAAGTTTAACGAAGTCGGATAGATCCGCGAAAGCGCGGGATACGATCATGTCGAATTTTTCCGGCACTTCGATACCCGGCCGCAGCGATTCGACACGCCCGGTGACGACAGACAGGTTCGCGAGCTTCAGCTCGGCGCGCATCTGCGTCTGGAATGCAGACTTCTTCTGCACGATATCGTTCAGCGTGACCTGCCAGTCCGGCTGGACAATCGCCAGCACGATACCGGGCAACCCGCCGCCCGAACCCACGTCGAGCACGCGCGCCGATGCATGGTCGCGCAGATGCGGAACGATGGAAAGCGAATCGAGAATGTGCTGGATCAGCATCTGCTTCGGGTCGCGGATCGCGGTCAGGTTGTAGACCGCGTTCCACTTGCCGAGCAGCGCGACATAGTCGAGCAGCTGGTTCCGTTGTGCATCCGTCAATGTGATGCCGAGCTCGGCCGTGCCGTCGACGAGCATCTGTTCAAGTACGTCCCGATTAACCGCCGGCGCGCGACGCGCCGTCATTGTTGCGTCGGGACGGTGCCGCCCCCCTGTTCCGTCACCTCTGCGGCGGTGCCGTTACGACGGCCAAGGCCGCGGCGTTTCAGGTGCACCATCAGCAGCGAGATCGCTGCCGGCGTGACGCCCGAGATCCGCGATGCCTGGCCGATCGTTTCCGGGCGGAACTCGTTCAGCTTCTGGCTCACCTCGAACGACAGGCCGCGCACCTCGCGGTAGTCGATACCGTCCGGCAGGCGTGTGTTCTCGTTCGCATCGTTGCGCTCGATCTCACTGGCCTGCCGCTCGATATAGCCCTGATATTTGATGCCGATCTCGACCTGTTCCTTGATCTGCTCAAGCAGCACCGGATCGTCGGCCAGCGGCTCTGCAGGCGCGCAGTCACCGCCCTTCAGGCCGCACACACCGTCGTAGCTGATACCGGGGCGGCGCAGCAGTTCCGCGAGGCTGTACTCGTGATCGATTGCCTTGCCGAGCAACGCGGTCGCCTCTTCTGGCGGCAGCGTCTTCGGCGTAACCCACGTCGACTTCAGTCGTTCGGTTTCACGTGAAACAGCGTCGCGCTTCCGGCTGAATGCGTCCCAGCGCACGTCGTCGACGAGGCCCAATTCGCGGCCGATCTCGGTCAGGCGCATGTCCGCATTGTCTTCACGCAGGCTCAGACGGTACTCGGCACGGCTCGTGAACATCCGGTACGGCTCGGCCACGCCACGTGTGACGAGGTCGTCGACCAGCACGCCAAGATAGGCCTGGTCGCGACGCGGGCACCAAGCGTCCTTCTCTTGCACGTAGCGGCCCGCATTCAGACCGGCCAGCAGCCCTTGTGCGGCCGCTTCTTCGTAGCCGGTCGTGCCGTTGATCTGGCCCGCAAAGAACAGCCCGTTGATCGCCTTCGTTTCGAGCGATGCCTTCAGGGCGCGCGGGTCGAAGTAGTCGTATTCGATCGCGTAGCCGGGGCGCAGGATGTGCGCGTTCTCGAGGCCGCGCATCGAGTGCACGAGCTCGAGCTGCACGTCGAACGGCAGGCTCGTCGAAATCCCGTTCGGATAGAACTCGTTGGTCGTCAGCCCTTCCGGCTCGAGGAAGATCTGGTGCGATTCCTTCGATGCGAATCGGTGGATCTTGTCCTCGATTGACGGGCAGTAACGCGGGCCGACACCTTCGATCACGCCTGTATACATAGGCGAACGGTCGAGGCCGCCGCGAATGATGTCGTGCGTACGCTCGTTCGTGTGCGTAACCCAGCAAGGCAGCTGCTGCGGATGCTGCTCCGCACGGCCCAGGAACGAGAATACGGGGATCGGATCGAGGTCGCCCGGCTGCTCGTCCAGCTTCGAAAAGTCGATCGAGCGGCCATCGATACGCGGCGGCGTACCGGTCTTGAGGCGTCCCTGCGGCAGCTCCAACTCCTTCAAGCGCGCCGACAGCGACACGGCCGCCGGATCGCCCGCGCGACCGCCCGTGTAATTGTTCAGGCCGACGTGAATCTTGCCGTCGAGGAACGTACCAGCCGTCAGCACGACCGCACGTGCGCGGAAGCGGATGCCGATCTGCGTGACGGCGCCGACCACGCGATCGCCTTCGACCATCAGGTCGTCGACAGCCTGCTGGAACAGCCACAGGTTCGGCTGGTTCTCGAGCCGATGGCGGATCGCTGCCTTGTACAGGATGCGGTCGGCCTGCGCACGCGTCGCGCGCACGGCCGGGCCCTTCGACGAATTGAGGATCCGGAATTGAATACCGCTCTCGTCCGTCGCGGCGGCCATCGCGCCGCCGAGCGCATCGACTTCCTTGACCAGATGGCCCTTGCCAATGCCGCCGATCGACGGATTGCAGCTCATCTGGCCAAGCGTTTCGATGTTATGGGTCAGCAGCAGTGTTTTCGCACCCATACGGGCCGATGCCAATGCGGCTTCCGTGCCGGCGTGCCCGCCACCGACGACGATGACGTCAAATTCTGTGGGAAAAAGCATGGTGGATTCCGGGCGCAGAACTGCGCACGAACCTATCTGAGAAATGTATGGGCCGAATTATAGCGGGTTCGCTTTTCACCCGAAGACCGTCCGAATGGTAGGGCCGGTTCATTTGGCCACTTTTTTTGCCCGATCGGCTGAGCTGTGCCGTGCGGCCTGCTTCGGCGGCGCTGCTGCAGCCTCAGCGCACATCGTCATACTGTGCAAAATCGCGCACCCGGCAGTGGTTTGCGACCTCCGCCATCGCTGTGCCATCACAGCATTTCGGATCGACCTGCCCGAGCTTATCCCCTGTGCCGCTTGGCTCATGTCGATGGAATGCTGTCACGCGTGCAGCGCTCACTGCCCTGTGCAACCCGGCGCGATGAGGCCCCCCGCTCTCGTCACAGGGTTTCTGCTTGTTGCTCCGGCACTTATCCCCACGCCCGATTCGCCGACGCATCTCCCCACTCCCAGAAAACAAAAGCGGCGTGTTTCACGTGAAACACGCCGCACGTTTGCCGCCGACCGCCCCTCCCATCAAGCCGTTTTTTTCACCAGCCCCAGGTATGTTTCGATCACGCGCGGATTCTGCGCCAGCTCCGCCGCCGGCCCTTCCAGCGCAAACTCCCCCGTCTCCAGTACATAGCCGTAGTCCGAAATCTGCAGCGCAGCCCGAGCGTTCTGCTCGATCAGAAGCGTCGCGACGCCTGTGCCGCGTAACGCGCTGATGATATGAAAAATCTCCTTCACGATCAGCGGCGCCAGCCCGAGGCTCGGCTCGTCGAGCATCAGCAGATCGGGCTTACCCATCAGCGCGCGGCCCACCGCGAGCATCTGTCGCTCACCACCCGATAGCGTGCCGGCTGCCTGCTTGCGCCGCTCCTTGAGCCGCGGAAACAGCGCAAACACGTGATCGAGCTGGTCGAGGAAGTTCGACTCGCCTGCGAGCTTGCGGCGATACGCGCCCAGCACGAGGTTATCCTCGACCGTCATCGTGCTGAACAGCTCGCGCTTTTCCGGCACAAGGCACATTCCCCGCGCGACACGCTGTTCGACCGGCAGCGCGCCCACGTCCTTGCCACGGTACACAACTGCCCCTGTCGCATGTCCGGTCACCGGCAACGCGCCCATGATTGCGTTCAGCAGCGTCGACTTGCCTGCCCCGTTCGGGCCGATCACGCTGACGATCTGTCCGGCGCCGACCTTGATCGCCGCTCCGTGTAACGCCTCTACCTTCCCGTACCGCACCGCCAGGCCGCGCACGTCGAGAATCGGCACCGTCGTCTCCGCCATCATTCCACCCCGCCCAGATACGCTTCGAGCACCGCCGGATCCTGCTGCACGTCCTGCGGCAGTCCTTCCGCGATCCGCGTGCCGAATTCCATCACCACTAGCCGGTCGGTGAGATTCATCACGAAATCCATGTCATGTTCCACGAGCAACACGCTCATTCCTTCCGCCTTCAGGCGCCGCAGCAGGTGGGCGAGTTGCTGCTTCTCCTGGTAGCGCAGCCCGGCGGCCGGCTCGTCGAGCAGCAGCAGCGTCGGATCGCAGCAAAGCGCGCGCGCGATTTCGAGAATCCGCTGCTGGCCAAGCGCGAGGCTGCCGGCTTCATCGTACATGTGCCTCTCCAGCCCGACGCGGCGGATCTGTCGTGCCGCCTCGGCCAGTAGCTGCGCTTCCTCGTGCGCATTGAACCGCGCGATGCTGCGCCACACGCCCGTATGGCCGCGCAGGTGCGCGCCGATCGCGACATTCTCGAGCACCGTCATCGTCGGCAGCAGCTTCACGTGCTGGAACGTACGGCCGATCCCCCGCCGGACAATCTGGCGCGACGTGAGCCCGTCGATCCGCTCTCCGCGAAACGTGATCGTGCCGCCGGTCGGCTGCAGCACGCCGGTTACGAGGTTGAACGTGGTCGACTTGCCAGCGCCGTTCGGGCCGATCAGGCCGATGATCTGTCCCGCCTTCACGTCGAAGCTGACGTCGTTGACGGCCACCAGGCCACCGAACTGCTTGCGCGCGTTGTCGACGACGAGCAGCGGCTCCCCCGCCACCGGCTTCGCGCGCTGCGGCAGCGGATCGGCATGGTCGGGCACGTGCGCGCGCGGCCCGCGCGGAAACAGCTTCGCGACGAACGGCCACACGCCTTGGCGTGCGTACTGCAGCAGCAGCACCATCAGCACGCCGAACACGATGATCTCGAAGTTGCCCTCCGAGCCGAGCAGCTTAGGCAACAGCGTCTGCAGGTAGTCCTGAAGCACGGTGAGGATCGCGGCACCGAGCACCGCGCCCCACACGTGCGACACGCCGCCGACCACGGCCATGAACAGGAATTCGATCCCGTGGTTCAGGCCGAACGGGGTCGGGTTCACCGCGCGCTGCAAGTGCGCGTACAGGAAGCCCGAAACCGCAGCGAGCACGGCCGCGTAGATGAAGATCACGACGCGCATCCACGCGGTGTTCACGCCCATCGCCTCGGCCATCACGCCGCCGCCACGCAATGCGCGGATCGCACGGCCTGGCCGGCTGTTGAGCAGGTTCTGCACCGACACGATCGCGGCCAGCACGACGGCCCAGATCAGGAAGTACAGGCTTCGGCCGCTTCCGAGCTCGATGCCGAACAGGTTAAGTGCCGGAATCCCGTTGATCCCGTCGTACTTGCCGAGCAGTTCGAGGTTTCCGAAAAGATAGAACAGCGCGAGACCCCACGCGATCGTGCCGAGCGGCAGGAAGTGTCCGGACAGGCGCATCGTGACCGCACCGAGCACGAGCGCGACGAGCGCCGTCAGCACGACGCCGACGATCAGCGCGAGCCACGGCGACACGCCGTAGCGCGTCGTCAGGAATGCGGTCGCATACGCGCCGATGCCGACGAATGCGGCCTGACCGAAGCTCGTCATGCCGCCAACGCCTGTCAGCAGCACGAGGCCGATCGCGACGATCGCGTAGAGGCCGATGTAGTTCAGCAGCGTGATCCAGTATTCGGGCACCTGCAGCGCGCCGGGCAGCACCGGCAGCGCGAACAGCACCACGAGAAACACCCAGAAAGTCTTGTTGCGTACCATCGTCTTCATCGCGTCACTCCTCTTCCTCTTCCGTGTGCGGTGTCGCGAAACTGCGCCACAGCAGCACCGGGATGATCAGCGTGAACACGATCACTTCCTTGTACGCGCTCGCCCAGAACGACGAATACGATTCGAGCACGCCGACCAGCAGCGAGCCGGCGGCCGCGAGCGGATAGCTGACCAGCCCGCCGATGATCGCGCCGACGAAACCCTTCAGGCCGATCAGGAAGCCGGAGTCGTAATAGATCGTCGTCAGCGGACCGACGAGGATGCCGGACAGCACACCGAGCCCGGCCGCCAGCGTGAACGCGAGCCGCCCTGCTTCGGTCGTGCCGATGCCGACGAGCCGCGCGCCGAGCCGGTTCACGGATGTCGCACGCAGTGCCTTGCCGGCGATCGTGCGGCCGAAATACACGTAGAGCGCGCCGATCAGCACCAGCGCGGTCACGACCACGAGGATGCTCTGTACCGACACCGTCATGCTGCCGACCGACAGCGACGCATCCGCGAAGCCGTTGGTGCGCGAGCCTTCCGCCCCGAACATCACAAGCCCGAGGCCGACCATCGCGAAATGGACGGCGACGGACACGATCAGCAGCAGGAGTGTCGTGCCTTCGGCGATCGGCTGATAGACGAGCCGGTAGACGAACGGCCCCATCGGCACGACGATCGCGAGCGTCAGCGCGATTTGTGCAAGCATCGGCATCGGCTGCGCGGCAAAGCCGCGCGTAATCGCGAACACCGCGAGCGGCAGCAGCACGTAGCGGCTGCCGAGCGTCGCGAGCGTGCGGCCGAGCTGATGACGGCGTTCGCGATGGCGAATCAGGCCGCCGACTTCCAGCAGGAAGCACGCGATGCCCATCACGAACAGCAGCCAGCACGTGGCGGGAAATTTCTGCGCCTGCAGCGCTGCAAGCGTGAGCGCACCGTAGGCGACGAATTCGCCCTGGGGAATGAAGATCACCCGCGTGACGGAAAACACCAGCACGAGCGCCAACGACAGCAATGCATAAATGGCGCCGGTCGTGATGCCGTCTTGCGCGAGGATCGCCGCAATCGAGAGATCCATACGTTTCGGGTATCGAAAATGCTGCGGAGAAACGAAAGACGGGAATGGCCGCGGCGCACGAACGGCAAAATCGGCGCGTCAGGCGCCACGCGGCGGGCCCCGGTGATTCCATGCGGCACGGGAGCGGCCCGTCAGGCCCGCTCCGCTGCCGACGGCGCGCACGGCGCCGTTCGCGCCGCGCCCGCCGGTTTCACGTGGTGCTTACTCGGCCTGCAGCTTCCACTTGCCGTCGACGATCTGCACCATCACGCGCGCACGCGTGTCGAAGCCGTTGTGATCGGTCGGTGTCGTGTTGATCACGCCGTGCGACACGGGCAAGTCCTTCACGCTCTCGAGCGATGCGCGCAGTGCCTCGCGGAACGCCTCGGTGCCCGGCTGGCCCTTCTTCAGCGCTTCGGGGATCGCACGCTGCAGCAACAGCCCCGCATCCCATGCGTGGCCGCCAAAGGTCGACAGCGACCCCGCGCCGTAAGCCTTCTCGTACGCGGCCTTGTAACCGAGCGCCGGCTTCTTCACCGGGTTCGAATCGGGCAGCTGGTCGGTCACGAGCACCGGGCCGGCCGGGAGGATCTCGCCTTCGCAATCCTTGCCGCACACGCGCAGGAAGTCGTTGTTCGCGACGCCGTGCGTCTGATACACCTTGCCCTTGTAGCCACGCTCCTTCAGCGTCTTGGCGGGCAGCGCGGCCGGCGTGCCGGACCCGGCGATCAGCACCGCATCGGGATTCGAACCCATCAGCTTCAGCACCTGTCCCATCACCGACGCGTCGGTGCGGTTGTAACGCTCGTTCGACACGACCTTCAGCCCGTTCTTCGCGGCAGCCGCATTGAACGTGTTGTACCAGCTGTCGCCGTACGCATCGGCGAAGCCGATGAAGCCGACCGTCTTCACGCCGTGCTTCGCCATGTAGCCGGCGATCGCATCGGCCATCAGCTGGTCGTTCTGCGGCACCTTGAACATCCATGCGCGCTTCGCGTCCATCGGCGAGATGATCTGCGCGCTCGCCGCGAGCGAGATCGTCGGCGTCTTGCCCTGCGATATCGGATCGAGCATCGCGAGCGAGTTCGGCGTGACGGACGAACCGATGATCGCGTCGACGTGATCCTCGTCGATCAGCTTGCGCACGTTCTGCACCGCGCGGCTCGTGTCGGACGCATCGTCGAGCACGATGTACTGGACGCTCTTGCCCGCGATTTCCTTCGGCAGCAGCGCGATCGTGTTCTTTTCCGGAATCCCGAGCGACGCGGCCGGCCCGGTGGCCGACAGCGTTACACCGATCTTCACCTGCGCCGACGCCGTGGCCGCCGCGCACACGAGGCCCGCGGCAAGCAGAACCTCCATCCATCGATTCATCTTCATTTACGTTGTCTCCAAACGCTGCTCGAAAAATCCGCGGGTCGCTCGGGCGGCTCCCGGTCCTCAAACAAGTTAATAATTTAACTATCTCGCCGTACCGCGCCTACACTCGTTTTCCCGTGAAACGCCTGCACCGCCATCAAGCCCCGGTGATACCGCGCGCGCACGCGCCGCGGCGCGTTCCGAAACGGTCGTGCGACCGCCACGATGCGCGGCAGTAATGTCGTCTGGATGAACCAACCGGAGAAATGCAGCGTTGCGCGAGACACGATCGATGCGGACGCAACGATCATCGGAAGGTCGGCTGGCCGGGCCGGGTTCGGCTCCACAAGCGGGCGATGCAGGATCGAAAAATCGGCCGTTCATGCGAACGCGAACGACACGTCGGATGCGAACGCAACGACCGCGGAGACCGTCGTGCCGGCAAATCGCACCGGAACGCGCATGCCGGCCGCAGGACGGCTCGTGAACGCCGGGGTATATCCGTGCACCGCCGACCCCGAACGAGCGGCGCCAGCCGCCCCTTGCACCCCGATCCATCGTCCCGCGCTTCTCATCCAACCGCACTCCCTCTTCTGCATTTTGCTTGTAGGAGAACTGCCGACCGTTTTCCCGACCGCACGGTCGGCGAAAGCTGAGTGTAACGGACGCTTTTTGCGCACGCCAACCGGGTAAGCCCGGACGGCAATGCACGTGGCTGCGCGCCAGCGGCGATCGACCGGCAGGAAGGAAGGACGAAAACGGAGGAAGACGGGATGAGGCGCGAGCGAAGTCGGGCAGAATGTGGCGGCACGCCTTTGCACCAGCAACGGAAATTCGCGCACCAAATGAAAAAGCGCTGTTGGATTCCGTCCAACAGCGCTTTTGGGGTCCGGGCACTTTGTGCCTCGATTGTCTCCTCGTTCTCCACCTGCAAATTCGTTTCGCGGTGCATCAGAACTGAAACGAAGATTAAAGGACCTTTCACCCTGCGACAACTTAGCATTTACCCCTATGGTGCATCGCCGCACGAAAATGGGGCACCAGCCTTGCCGCGCGGCACCGGCGCGAGGCCGCCGAAACGCCCTTCCCGGCTGCGCCGGATGGTGCTTCGCATCAACGCGCCGCAACGGCCGCTGCGATGCAATCAGGACGGCCTGAGCGTCTTCACCCGCGCGACCATCTCGCCGACGATCCCGCGCCGGAACGCAAGCACGCATGCGATGAAGATCAGCCCCGTGACGATCGTCGCCGATTCGCCGAGCGAGTGGAACCAGCCGATGCCGGTCGCCGACGCGAGCCATTCGCCGATGTCGCCGAGCCGGTCCTCCAGCGCGACGATCAGCGCCGCGCCGAGCAACGGGCCGAACAGCGTGCCCATCCCGCCGACGAGCGTCATCAGCACGACGAGGCCCGACATCGTCCAGTACGCGTCGGACAGCGTCTCGAAACCGAGCACCAGCACCTTCAGCGAACCGGCCAGCCCCGCGAGCCCGGCCGACAGGATGAACGCGAGCAGCTTGAAGCGATCGGTGTCGTAGCCGAGCGAGATCGCGCGCGCCTCGTTCTCCTTGATCGCGACGAGCACCTGGCCGAACGGCGAGTGCACGATCCGCACGATGAAGGCGCACGCCGCGACGATCACCGCGAGTACGACGTAGTAGAGCGCGACGTCGTTCGACAGGTCGACGACCCCGAACAGGTGCCCGCGCGGCACGCCCTGCAGGCCGTCCTCGCCGTGCGTGAACGGCGCCTGCAGATAGATGAAGTAGACCATCTGCGCGAACGCGAGCGTGATCATCGCGAAGTAGATGCCCTGCCGGCGGATCGCGAACAGGCCGACGACGAGCCCGAGCAGCGTCGCGGCAACGGTACCGACCAGCACGCCGAGCTCCGGCGTGAAGCCGAGCGTCTGGATCGCATAGCCGGTCACATAGCCGGCGGTCGCGAGGAACATCGCATGACCGAACGACAGCAGCCCCGTATAGCCGATCAGCAGGTTGAACGCGGCCGCGAACAGCGCGAACGTGAGCACCTTCATCACGAACACCGGATACGCGCCGATGAACGGCGCGGCGAGCAGTGCCGCGAGCAGCACGCCGTAGAGCACTTTTCTCTGCATCATTTTTCCTTGCCGAACAGGCCCGCCGGGCGGAACAGCAGCACGATCGCCATGATCACGAACACGACCGTGGCCGATGCTTCCGGATAGAACACGCGCGTGAAGCCCTCGATCACGCCGAGCAGCAGGCCGGTGATGATCGAGCCGAGGATCGAGCCCATCCCGCCGATCACGACCACCGCGAACACGGTGATGATCATCGGCTGGCCCATCAGCGGCGACACCTGGATCACCGGCGCCGCGAGCACGCCCGCGAACGCCGCGAGCGCGACGCCGAAGCCATAGGTGAGCGTGATCATCATCGGCACGTTCACGCCGAACGCCTCGACGAGTTTCGGGTTCTCGGTGCCGGCGCGCAGATAGGCGCCCAGGCGCGTCTTCTCGATCACGAACCAGGTCGCGAGACACACCGCGAGCGACGCGACGACCACCCACGCGCGGTAGTTCGGCAGGAACATGAAGCCGAGATTGGTCGCGCCGGACAGCTGCGACGGCACGTCGTACGGCTGGCCGGACGATCCGTAGATCGACCGGAACACGCCTTCGACGACCAGCGTGAGCCCGAACGTGAGCAGCAGCCCGTACAGGTGATCGAGCTTGTACAGCCAGCGCAGCATCGAACGCTCGATCAGGATCCCGAACGCACCGACGATCAGCGGCGCGAGCACGAGCATCGCCCAGTACGGCAACGCGAAGTACGACAGCCCCATCCACGCGAGCATCGCGCCCAGCATGAACAGCGCGCCGTGCGCGAAGTTGATCACGTTGAGCAGCCCGAAGATCACCGCGAGGCCGAGGCTCAGGATCGCGTAGAACGAGCCGTTGACGAGCCCGAGCAGCAACTGGCTCAGCATCGCCGGCAACGGAATGCCAAAGATTTCCATCGACTTAGCCGTCAGAATGAGTTTCGTTGCGCGCGCAACGTTCAAGCCGTCGCGCGCACGGGCGGCGCAGCGGGCACATCGCTGCGGCCGCCACCACGCGCCGCTATGTCGCGCTTACTTCCACATCGTGCAGCGCGATTCCTGCTTGGTGCCGAATGCCTGGTCGCCCGGAATCGTGGCGAGCACCTTGTAGTAGTCCCACGGCTCCTTCGATTCCGACGGCTTCTTCACTTCCATCAGATACATGTCGTGAATCATGCTGCCGTCCTGGCGAATGAAGCCCTTCGCGTAGAAGTCGTTGATCTTCATCTTCTTCAGCTCGGCCATCACCTTGTCGGAGTCGGTCGTGCCGGCCGCCTGCACGGCCTTCAGGTACGTCGTCACCGACGAATAGTCGGCCGCCTGCAGGCTCGACGGCATCTTCTTCATCTTGCCGAAGTAGCGCTGCGCCCACTGGCGCGATGCCGCGTCGCGGTTCCAGTACCAGCTGTCGGTCAGCACGAGGCCCTGCGTCGTCTCCAGGCCGAGGCTGTGCACGTCGTTGATGAACATCAGCAGCGCGGCGATCTTCATCGTCTTCGTGATGCCGAATTCCTTCGCGGCCTTGATCGAGTTGATCGTGTCGCCGCCCGCGTTCGCGAGGCCGAGGATCTGCGCCTTCGACGACTGCGCCTGCAGCAGGAACGACGAGAAGTCCGACGCCGACAGCGGGTGGCGCACCGTGCCGAGCACCTGGCCGCCATTCGCCTTCACGACATCCGACGTGTTCTTCTCGAGCGCCTTGCCGAACGCGTAGTCGGCGGTCAGGAAGAACCAGCTCTTGCCGCCCTGCTTCACCACCGCCGAGCCGGTGCCCTTCGCGAGCGCCATCGTGTCGTACGCGTAGTGGACCGTGTACGGCGTGCACTGCTCGTTGGTCAGCGTGTCGGCGCCCGCGCCGATGTTGATGTAGACCTTCTTCTTCTCGGCCGCGACCTGGTTCATCGACAGCGCGGTCGCGGAGTTCGTGCCGCCGACCAGCAGGTCGAGCCCGCCGCGGTCCATCCACTCGCGCGCCTTCGACGCGGCGATGTCGGCCTTGTTCTGGTGATCGGCATAGACGACCTCGATCGGCTTGCCGAGCACCTTGCCGCCGAAGTCGGCGACCGCCATGCGGATCGCCTCGAGGCCGCCCTGCCCGTCGATGTCCGCGTAAAGGCCCGACATGTCGGTGATGAAGCCGATCTTCACGGTATCCGCGGCCTGCGCGGCGCCGGCGGTGAACGCGGCAGTCGCGAGGGCGAGACAGGCGTGTGCGAGGGTCTTCATTTTCATTGACGTCTCCTGTTGTTCTGATGCGTTGTGGTTGTTCGAAGCCGCCACGGCTAGCGGCGAGAGAGACGGGGCGGCGTCACACCCCGAGCAGGTCGTGCAGGGTGGGCATCTTGCTTTCCAGTTCGGCCGCGCGGAAATGCTCGACGATGCTGCCGTGCTCCATCACGTAGAACCGGTCGGCAAGCGGTGCCGCGAAGCGGAAATTCTGTTCGACCATCACGATCGTGTAGCCGCGCGCCTTCAGCGCGACGATCATCCGCGCCAGCGCCTGCACGATCACCGGCGCGAGGCCTTCGGAAATCTCGTCGAGCAGCAGCAGGTTCGCGCCGGTGCGCAGGATCCGCGCAACCGCGAGCATCTGCTGCTCGCCGCCGGACAGCCGTGTGCCCTGGCTCTGCCGGCGCGACGCGAGGTTCGGGAACATCGTGTAGATCTCGTCGATCGACATCGCGTGGTCGCGCGGCCCGATCGGCGGCGGCAGCATCAGGTTCTCCTCGCACGACAGGCTCGAGAAGATCCCGCGCTCCTCCGGGCAGTAGCCGATGCCGAAATGCGCGATGCGGTGCGTCGCGAGGCCGATCGTCTCGTTGCCCGAAACCTTGATCGACCCGCTGCGGCGGCCCGTGAGGCCCATGATCGCGCGCAGCGTCGTCGTGCGGCCCGCGCCGTTGCGGCCGAGCAGCGTGACGACCTCGCCGCGATGCACCGTCAGGTCGACGCCGTGCAATATGTGGGATTCCCCGTACCAGGCCTCCAGGCCCGTGATCTCCAGCGCGGGCGTACCGCTCTCGACGCCGCTCAATTCGCGTTCCTCCCGTTCGCTGTGCTTCATGCGTGCGCCCCCGCGAGCGCCGCATCGGCGCTGCCCATGTAGGCTTCGATCACGAGCGGATTCTTCGACACTTCCGCATACGAGCCTTCGGCCAGCACCTCGCCGCGTTGCAGGACGGTGATCGTGTCGGAGATGCCCGCGATCACGTTCATGTTGTGCTCGACCATCAGGATCGTGCGGCCGCTCGCGACCTTCTTGATCAGCGCGGTCACGCGATCGACGTCCTCGTGGCCCATCCCCTGCGTGGGCTCGTCGAGCAGCATCAGTTCGGGTTCCATCGCGAGCGTGGTCGCGATCTCGAGCGCGCGCTTGCGGCCGTATGCGAGCTCGACGGTCGGCACCTGCGCGAAATCGGTGAGGCCGACCTGCGTGAGGAGGTCCATCGCGCGGTCGTCGAGCCGCTTCAGCGAGCGCTCGCTGCGCCAGAAATGGAATTCGGTGCCGAGCGCGCGCTGCAGGCCGATGCGCACGTTCTGCAGCGCGGTCAGGTGCGGGAACACGGCCGAGATCTGGAACGAGCGGATGATGCCACGCCGTGCAACCTGCGCGGGCCGCTCGTCGGTGATGTCGATGCCGTTGAAGACGATCTGGCCGGCCGTCGGTGTCAGGAACTTGGTGAGCAGGTTGAAGCAGGTGGTCTTGCCCGCGCCGTTCGGTCCGATCAACGCATGGATCGCACCGCGCCGCACACGCAGGTTGACACCGTTCACGGCGGTGAAGCCCCTGAATTCCTTCGTCAGTCCGCGTGTTTCGAGAATCGTGTCGCCGAGAATCATGTTCCCTTCCGTACGAAGTCAGGCGAAGCACCGGGAAGATTCGCGAGAAGCGTCCGCGAACAGGTCCGCGGATCAGCGGGCTGCCCCCCGGGCGCCGAATTACGCCTCGAGGGTGGTCTCCCGCGCCGACGCGTATGCACACTGCGCAACATTGTCGCGCCGTTGGTGCAGTGCAATCATCGGGATTTGCACTTATAGGGCTGGCCGCCATATGGCACGCGGCTGAGCGCGAATTTCGACGCGTTTTTTTTGACGCGCGCATCATCGAAGGTCGCTCAATCGCACGACGCGTGCCTGCGCGAACGCGGGCACGTTACGCCGCGCGTCATGTCGTCGCGCAACGAGAAGGCCGCGAGCAATGCGCGGCTTGCGGCGCAATCGCCGTGCGTGTCGTCGATCTGTTGCGATCCGCGCGCCGGCTTGTTTCGCATAGCGAATCAGCGGGCACCCGCATGACCGCCCGCTGTCGTGCCTGTCAGCGTGGCGTCATGCAGCCGTCATCGTCGCTTCCGTTCGCACCTGCGTCGCGTCGTGCGCAGCACGTCGATCGGCGCGGATCATGTCGCTCGCGCGCTCGGCGATCATCAGCGTTGGCGAATTCGTGTTGCCCGACGTGATGAACGGCATCACCGATGCATCGACGATCCGCAGCCCGGCGATGCCGCGCACGCGCAGCCGGCTGTCGACGACGGCACGCTCGTCATCCGTGCGCCCCATCCGGCACGTACCGACGGGATGGAAGATCGTCGTACCGACCGCACCCGCCGCTTCGATCAGTTCGGCTTCGGTCTGGTACCGCCTGCCCGGCAGGATCTCTTCCGGATGGTAGCGCGCGAGCGCCGGCGCGGACGCGATGCGCCGCGTGAGGCGCAGCGCATTCGCCGCGACATGACGATCGTAGTCGGTCGACAGATAGTTCGGTGCGATCGACGGCGCCGCGCCCGCATCGGGGCTCGCGATGTGCACGCTGCCGCGCGAGCTCGGCCGCAGATGGCAGACGGACGCCGTAAAGGCGTTGAAGCCGTGCAGCGGCTCGCCGAAACGCTCCAGCGACAGCGGTTGCACGTGGTATTCGAGATCGGGGCGCGTGAGCGCGGGATCGTCCGGATCAGACTTCGCGAACGCGCCGAGCTGCGACGGCGCCATCGACATCGGCCCGCGCTGCAGCAGCGCATATTCGGCGCCGATCATCAGCTTGCCCCACCAGTGCGCGGACAGCGTGTTCAGCGTGCGCACGCCTTCGACGCGAAACGCCATCCGCAACTGCAGGTGATCCTGCAGGTTCTCGCCGACACCCGGCAGATCCTGCACGACGTCGATGCCGAGCGCCTGCAGCCGCGCGCCCGCACCGATGCCCGACAATTCGAGCAGCTGCGGCGAATTCACCGCGCCGGAGGTGAGCAGCACTTCGGCCCGCGCGCGCGCGACGTAGTCGGTGCCACCGCCGCGATATTCGACGCCGACCGCGCGCCGCCCGTCGAAGATCACGCGCTGCGCATGCGCGCCGGTGATCACCGTCAGGTTCGGGCGCGTCATCGCAGGCCGCAGGAACGCCTTCGACGTATTCCAGCGCACACCGCGCTTCTGGTTCACCTCGAAATAGCCGACCCCGGCATTGTCGCCGCGGTTGAAATCGTCGGTCGCCGGGATGCCCGTCTGCTGCGCGGCCTGTGCGAACGATTCGAGGATCTCCCAGCGCAGCCGCTGCTTCTCGACACGCCAGTAGCCGCCTGCGCCGTGCGCATCGCTCGCGCCCGCGTGGTGATCCTCGCTGCGCTTGAAGATCGGCAGCACGCTGTCCCACGACCAGCCGGCGTCGCCGGTTTCCTGCGCCCAGCTGTCGTAATCCTCGCGCTGGCCGCGCATGTAGATCATCCCGTTGATCGACGAGCAGCCGCCGAGCACGCGGCCGCGCGGATACGACAGCGCGCGGCCGTTGAGCGCCGCCTCGGGCTGCGTCTTGTACAGCCAGTCGGTGCGCGGATTGCCGATGCAATACAAATAGCCGACCGGGATGTGGATCCAGTGATAGTCGTCCTTGCCGCCGGCCTCGAGCAGCAGCACGCGGATCTCGGGATCCTCGGTCAGGCGGTTCGCGAGCACGCAGCCCGCGGTGCCCGCGCCGACGATCACGTAATCGAATTCGCCCTCGAGCGTGCGTTGAGTACTCACGAGTGTCTCCATCAATTGTTGTGCACCGCGCGCGCGATTCCGCGCGTCGTTTTCAGCATAGTGCGGCGCGGGCGATGCGGTCGATGAAGCGTACTCCGGCCGCCCGCCGCCGATCCAATGAGTTATGCTGAACCGCGTTATAAGCTGCGCTCATATCACGACGATGGATCTCACCCTGCTCCGTGCGTTCGCGACGGTCGCCCGCGAAGGCAACCTGACGCGCGCCGCCGTGCAGCTGCACCTGACGCAGCCGGCCGTCAGCCTGCAGATCAAGCATCTGCAGGAAACGCTCGGCGTCACACTGTTTACGCGCACGTCGCGCGGGCTTGCGCTCACGCGCGACGGCCAGACCCTGCTGCCGCACGCCGAGCGCGCACTGGCCGCGGCCGCCGACGTGCAGCGCGCCGCTGCTGCGCTGCGGCACGAGGTGCGCGGCCGGCTGCGGATCGGCACGATCCTCGATCCCGGCTTCCTGCGGCTCGGCGGCTTCCTGCGCGCGCTGGTCGAAACCCATCCGCAGATAGAAACCGCATTGCGGCACGGGATGTCCGGCTGGGTGCTCGAACAGGTGCGTGCGCAGGCGCTCGACGTCGGCTATTACATCGGCCGGCCCGACGAGGACGATCCGCGCGACGACACGCTGTTCCACACGATCACGCTCACACGTTTCCAGTACCGCGTGCTCGCGCCGGCCGGCTGGAAGGAGCGCGTGCAGCGCGCGCACGACTGGCGCGCGCTCGCCGCGCTGCCGTGGATCTGGACGCCGCCGGCGTCCGCCCATCACCGGCTGCTGTCGCGGCTGTTCGCGGCGGCCGGCGCGCAACCGGTGAAGGTCGCCGAGGTCGACCAGGAGCAATCGATGCTCGATCTCGTGAAATCGGGGATCGGGTTGACGCTCGCGCGCGACTCGACCGCGCTGGCCGAAGCGCACGCGCATGCGCTGGCCATCGTCGAACACGTGACGGTGCCGACCGAGCTGACCTTCGTGACGCTCGCCGAGCGGCGCGCCGAACCGGCGATCGCGGCCGCGCTGCGGCTGATCGAGACCCAATGGGCGATATGAATGCCGCTGATGCCGGTGCGGCCGGTGCATCGGGCTCAGGACGCAGGCGTGCGACGCGCCGCGGGTGTCCAATCGACGCCCGCAGGTGAGGGGTGTTATCGCGAACGGGCTCGAATCGCGTGCCCCGCATCGCGTCGCCGCTTCCCGCTTGCGCGTCACGCCACCATCGCAAGCTTTTTGCTAGATTGTGCCTTCGCACACCGCGAGACCCCTGATTGAAGGAGACCCGCATGGCCCGCAACATCGAGATCAAAGCCCGCGCCCGCGAATTCGACCGGCTGCGCGAACAGGCGGCCAGGCTCGCTGCCGAAGCGCCGCTCTTCTACCGCCAGCAGGATTTCTTCTACGACGTGCCGCGCGGCCGGCTGAAGCTGCGCCGCTTCGAGGACGGCACGCCGGCCGAACTGATCTTCTACCAGCGCGACGACCGTGACGGGCCGAAGGCGTCGTACTACACGCGCAGCCCGGTGACGAACCCGGACGCGATGCACTCGCTGCTCGCGACCGCGCTCACCACGCGCGGAATCGTGACGAAGGAACGGCACGTGTACCTCGTCGGCCGCACGCGAATCCATCTCGACCGCGTCGACGGCCTCGGCGACTTCATCGAACTGGAAGTGGTGCTCGGTCCCGACGACGACGAAGCCGGCGGCGAAGCCGAGGCCCATGACGTGTTCGCGAAGCTCGGCGTGGCGCAGGAGGATCTCGTCGCGGTCGCGTACGTCGACCTGCTGAACGCCGACGCACGATCCGAAGCGGCCTGATCCGGCCCTGTCCGCGGCGGCGCCTCGCGCCCCGCCGCCGGCCCGGCCGCCACGTCAGGCGGCGCCGGGCGCCAGGTGCGCGAGCGGCAGCGCGCCGTTGCGCTTGAAGGTCGTCAGCACGATGTTCGAGCGCACGCTGTCGACGCCCGGTACGCGCATCAGCTTCTTCATCACGAACTGCGACAAGGCGTTGAGATCCGGCGCGACGATCCGCAGCAGATAGTCGGCGTCGCCGACCACCGCATGACATTCGAGCACTTCGGGCAGCACGTCGATCTGTTGCTGGAACTGCTCGATGATCGAATCGCCGTGGTGCTTGAGCTTCAGGCTCGTGAACGCCGTGACGCCGAGCCCGAGCTTTTCGGGGCGCAGCATCACGCGGTAGCCTTCAATCACGCCGGCCGCCTCGAGCCGCTGCAGCCGCCGGCCGATCTGCGACGGCGACAGCGGCACCTCCTCGCCGAGCTGCTGGTGCGTCGCACGGCCGAAGCGCTGCAGCACGTCGAGAAGCGCGAGATCGAAGTGATCGAGTTCCAGCATGAGCGTTCTCCGCATTAATTCCTGTTTTGATGCGCGATTATCGCATCAACAGGCGAATTCACGCCATCTTTGCGCTCATTCCGCACGCCACTCGCTCTACACTTGCATGGTTCCCAACCACAGCGTGCAGAGCCTCACCATGTCCACCGTCGTCACCGCGAAACTGCAGGAGCAGTTCGACGCGGGCCTCGAAACCCGCGCCGATTTCACCATCGACCAGCCGCTAGAACGCTACGGCCAGGTCGACCACGCGGTGTGGCAGCAGCTCTATGCGCGCCAGTCGGCGCTGCTTCGCGGACGCGCATGCGGCGCGTTCATCGCAGGGCTCGGGAAGATCGACCTGCCGGCCGATCGCGTGCCGTCGTTCGCCGACGTGAATCGCCAGCTCAAGCCGGCCACCGGCTGGGAGATCGTCGCCGTGCCGGGCCTCGTGCCCGATCGCGTGTTCTTCGAGCACCTCGCGAACCGGCGGTTTCCGGTCACCTGGTGGATGCGCCGCCCCGATCAGCTCGACTACCTGCAGGAACCCGACTGCTTCCACGACCTGTTCGGCCACGTGCCGCTCCTGATCGAGCCGGTGTTCGCTGACTACATGCAGGCATACGGCCGCACCGCGCTCGCGGTCGCGGACGACGAAGCGGCGCTCGCGCGCCTGGCGCGCCTCTACTGGTATACGGTGGAGTTCGGGCTGATCCGCGACGCAAACGGCACGAACGGACTGTCGATTTACGGCGCCGGGATCGTGTCGAGCAAGGGCGAGAGCCTGTACAGCCTCGAAAGCGCGGCGCCGAACCGGCTCGGTTTCGACCTCGAGCGCGTGATGCGCACGCGCTACCGGATCGACACGTTCCAGAAGACCTACTTCGTGATCGATGATTTCGCGCAGTTGTTCGCGCTGGCTGACGTCGATGGCCGTGCGCTGGCCGACCGGCTGGCCCCGCTGTCCGAGTTCCCGGCCGGCGCGGTGGTCGACCGCGATCTCGTGCTGCATCGCGGCACGGGCGAAGGCTGGCCGGACGACGCCGACGCGTAAGGCCGCGGGCCACGCCGGCATGATTCCCGCGCCGGCGCCCGGATGCCCGTTGCCGGATGGCCATCCCGCAACTATGAAACAATGACCGGTACCGGCTTTGCCGCGTGGCCTCTGCCCGCGTGCGGGCGCCGTTACCGAACGAGGTGCAACATGATTCACAAGCTCACATCAGAAGAACGCAAGACCCGACTCGAAGGCCTGCCTCACTGGACGGCCGTGCCGGGCCGCGACGCGATCCAGCGCAGCCTGCGCTTTGCCGATTTCAACGAGGCCTTCGGCTTCATGACGCGTGTCGCGATCAAGGCGCAGGAAATGAACCACCATCCGGAATGGTTCAACGTGTACAACCGCGTCGACGTGACGCTGTCGACCCACGACGCGGACGGCCTGACCGAACGCGACATCGCGCTCGCGACGTTCATCGACCAGGTGTGCGCACACACCGATCCGGCCGCCTGAGACCTTCCTCTACCGCCGCGCATCTTTCGACGCGCGGCGCGTCAACTTTTCATTTCGATGAACGTTTTCTAGGATGTACTCAGCGAAAGCCTTCAGCTTTCCAAGCCATCCTTAAGGCGCACGTAAGTCTCGTACGCTTTCCGCGCCTTGGGGTCCAAACCTTCCAGTTGCAGCGCGCCTTCGCGCTGTACAATCAGCAGCGCATACGGCTTGGAGAGCGCGCTGGCCTCTTCGCAGAGTTTGAGTTCGTCGCCGCTCGACGGCGAGCGGGCGCGCCAGAAATTGATCGCGGCTTCGAGGTCG
This sequence comes from Burkholderia sp. AU33545, assembly GCF_020419685.1. Lineage (NCBI taxonomy): Bacteria > Pseudomonadati > Pseudomonadota > Betaproteobacteria > Burkholderiales > Burkholderiaceae > Burkholderia > Burkholderia sp. AU33545. Next base: position 151,739 of record NZ_JAIZRQ010000012.1, read on the forward strand.
TGAATCGAAATATCGGACATGATTGGATTTAATCGTTCGCTGGCCGCCATGCTTGATTGTCAGGCGATGCGTCGCCCCTGTGGAAACGGCGTCGTGCTGTCCGCGTGCCTGAACCGCCAACCCATTGTACTTGAGCGAACTTCATGCGACTCCTTCTGATCGAAGACGACCGCCCCATCGCACGCGGTATCCAGAGCAGCCTCGAGCAGGCTGGCTTCACCGTCGACATGGTGCATGACGGCATCTTTGCCGAACAGGCGCTGGCACAAAACCGCCACGAACTCGTGATCCTCGACCTCGGCCTGCCGGGCATCGACGGTATGACGCTGCTCACACGCTTTCGCCAGACCAATCGCCACACGCCGGTCATCGTGCTGACCGCGCGCGACGAATTGAACGACCGGATTCAGGGCCTGAACTCCGGCGCCGACGATTACATGCTCAAGCCGTTCGAGCCGGCCGAGCTCGAAGCGCGCATCCGCGCGGTGATGCGCCGCAGCGGCCCGCACAGCGACATGCCGCGTCCGGAAGTGTCGCTCGGCGGCGTCCGCCTGTCGGGCGTCGATCGCCGCATCTTCAACGACGACAAGCCGCTGGAACTGTCGCCGCGCGAATTCGCGGTGCTCGAAATGCTGCTGCTGCGTCACGGCCGTGTGGTCAGCAAGGCCCAGCTGCAGGATCACCTCACGCACTTCGGCGGCGATCTCGGCGACACCGCGATCGAAGTCTACGTGCACCGGGTGCGCAAGAAACTGGAGCAGTGCCGTGTCGAAATCGTCACGGTGCGCGGCTTCGGCTACCTGCTGCAGGAAATCCGCCAGACCGCGAGCGTCTGAGCGGCGCCGCACGCCGGCCGGCCGCGTGCCGCCGGCAAGCCGCCCTGCCCGCGTCGCCGTCCGACGCACGTCCGCGCCGCTCCCCGTGAGCGGCGCTTATCCATTTGCCCGTCGAAATGTCTTCTGATCCGGCTGTCACCACCAGCCTGCGCCGCTCGCTGCTTCGGCGCCTCGCCGCGCCGCTGTCGATGCTCGCGCTGATGAGCGGCCTGATCGCCTACTGGCTCGCGTGGCAATACACGCAGCACGTGATCGACCGCTCGCTCGCCGATCTCGCCACCGCCATCTCCAAACAGATCCAGATCGCCGGCCCCGACGCGCCGTTCACGGTGCCGCCGCTCGCGCAGGCGATGTTCTCCGATCCGGCGGAGGCGCTGATCTACCGGATCAGCGACGGCGAACAGGAACTCGCCGGCGACCCGAAGCTGCCGCTGCGCGGCATCAACGTGCGCCGCATGCATCACGCGTACGTGTTCGAGGCCGAGTACGACAATCGCGCGGTGCGCGTCGCGCAGGTGCGTGTCGACAATGTCGAGGGCGGCAAGCCGATGGTGGTCGAGGTCGCGCAGCCGGTGCGCCACCGTTACCGGATCGCGGCCGAATTCCTCGTCGCGATCATGATGCCGCTGTTGCTGTTGCTGCTCGCGGGCTGGGGCATCGTGTGGCGGGTCGTGAACCAGCAGCTCGGCCCGCTCACGCATCTCGCCGATTCGCTGAACCGGCAGACCCACACGTCGCTGGAGCCGGTCGACGAAACCGACGTGCCGCTCGAGATCCGGCCGCTGACGAGCGCGATGAACGCGCTGCTCGGCCGCCTGAAGACCGCGCTCGACGCGCAGCGCAAGTTCATCGCCGATGCCGCGCACCAGTTGCGCACGCCGCTCACGGCCGTGAAGCTGCATGCGGAACAGGCCGCCGTCGCGCGCGACCCGCAGCAGACCTATGCCGCCGTGCGCGAACTGCGCGCGGCCGCCGACCGCGCGGTGCGGCTGTCGAACCAGTTGCTGTCGCTCGCGCGTGCGGAGCCGGGCGAACAGGCCGCGCGTTTCGTCGATGTCGACCTGGCCGCGATGGCGTTCGAGACGGGTGCCGAGTGGGTGCCGCGCGCGCTCGCCTCGCATGTCGATCTCGGCTTCCAGCGCAGCGACGATCCCGGCGAAGACGAAACGCTGAACGTGCGCGGCAACCCCGTGCTGCTGCGCGAAGTGATCGCGAACCTGCTCGACAATGCGCTGAAGTACGTGCCGCTCGCACGGCCGGCGGGCGCGCGGATCACGGTGAACGTCGCACGCGGCGCGCTCGAGGACGGCCAACCAGCCGCCGAGATCGTCGTCGAGGACAACGGCCCGGGCGTGCCGGCCGGCCAGCAGGCCGACCTGTTCAAGCGCTTCTTTCGCGGCGATGCGCAGAGCGGCAACGGCGTCGAGACGGGCGCCGGGCTCGGCCTCGCGATCGTGCACGACATCATCGCGATGCACGGCGGCACGGTGTCGTACGAGGATGCAGCGGAAGGCGGCTCGCGTTTCGTGGTGCGGGTGCCGCTCGCCAAGCGCACCGCGAAGCCGGCGAGCGAGACGCCGGCCGCCACGCCGACGCACTGAGGCGCGTGCTGGCCCGTATCGGGCAGGACGGATGGCCGCGCGGCGGCCATCCTGGTGAAGGTGAAGCAGCCGCGCACGATGCACGGCCGCGCCGGTCACTTATTCTTTTTCTTGTCCTTCGCGACGGACTCTGACTTCCTGTCCTTCTTCTTTTTCTTCTTGCCGTCGTCGTCCGGCGTGGCGAGCAGCGTGCCGCGACACGCGGCCGCGCCGCAATGGCACGCGTATTCGCGCTTGAGCTTCTTCGTCAGCTTCTCGTCGATCACGAGGCCGTAGTCGTAGAACAGCTCTTCTTCTGGCCCGATATCGCGCAGCGCATGGATGAACACGCGGCCCTCGATCTCCTCGGCCTCGCAGTTCGGCGCGCACGAATGGTTGATCCAGCGCGCGCTGTTGCCGTCGATCTTGCCGTCGATCACGCCGCCCTCTTCCAGTGCGAAGTAGAACGTATGGTTCGGCTCGTTCGGGTCGTGCGGATGGCGGCGCAGCGCTTCCTTCCACGAAATTCGCTCGCCCTTGTATTCCACTACGCGTTCGCCGGCCTTGATCGGCGCCACCGCGAACACGCCCTTGCCGTGTACTCCCGAGCGGCGCACCGCGATCCTGCGTGAACTCATCGAACGAATCCTTTGAAGACGACTTGAATGGAAGACAGCCGCGCTTTCGACTTGTGCGACTCTACGTCGCGCGAAACGAAAACGTGGCACCGGTTGGTGCCGCGTCGGGGCATGCGGCGAATCACCCGCATCCTACACGTTCACGATTGCTTCGTTCAACATCGCGCGCAATATCGCGCGCATGCCGCTCAGCGCTGGCCGAATGCGATGTCGCCGAACAACGCCTTGTGCTCGCGCGGCTGCGAACGCCAGTACTGCGGCGGCGCCGACACCTGCGCGCCGAGCTCGGCGGCCGCATGCCACGGCCAGCGCGGGTCGTACAGCATCGCGCGCGCCATCGCGACGAAATCGGCGTCGCCGGCCTCGATCAGCTGGTTCGCATGCGCGGGCTCGTTGATGAGGCCGACCGCGATCGTCGGCATCCCGACCGCGCGCTTCACGGCCTTCGCGAACGGCACCTGGTAGCCGGGCGACAGCGGGATCTTCTGCAGCGGCGACACGCCGCCGGACGACACGTCGATCCAGTCGCAGCCGCGCTCCTTCAGTTCGTGCGCGAACGCGATCGTATCCTCGAGTTCCCAGCCGCCCTCGACCCAGTCGGTCGCCGACACGCGCACGCCCACCGGCCGGTCCGCCGGAAACGCCGCGCGCACAATCTCGAAGATCTCGAGCGGAAAGCGCATCCGGTTTTCTCGCGAGCCGCCGTATTCGTCGGTGCGCTGGTTCGAAAGCGGCGACAGGAACTGATGCAGCAGATAGCCGTGCGCCGCATGCACCTCGATCGCATCGATGCCGAGGCGCGCGGCGCGCTTCGCTGCGGCAGCGAACGCTTCGCGGATCCGGTTCAGGCCGGCCGCGTCGAGCGCGAGCGGCGGCGTCTCGCCGTCCTTGTGCGGTAACGCCGACGGCGCATGCGGCAGCCAGCCGCCATCGGCGACGGACACGAGCTGGCCACCCTTCCACGGCACCTCGCTCGACGCCTTGCGCCCGGCATGCGAGAGCTGCATCGCGACACGGACCGGCGAATGCTTGCGGATCGCCGCCAGCACGGGCTTGAGCGCCGCTTCGGTCACGTCGTCCCACAGACCGAGGTCGCCGGCCGTGATGCGCCCGTCGGGTTCGACGGCGGTCGCTTCGATGCAGAGCAAGCCCGCACCGGACAGCGCGAGATGGCCGAGGTGAATCATGTGCCAGTCGGTCGCCTCGCCGCGCTCGGCCGAGTACTGGCACATCGGGGAGATCACGATCCGGTTCGGAAGGGTCACGCCGCGCAGCGTGAACGGAGAAAACAACGCAGTCATGGATGCCGCTCGCCAGGAAAGGGAAACAGCGGACCAGCGTAGCATGCGGGCTCGAAGCCTGCTCGTAGCCGGCTCGGCAGTAAGCGGATGGTCAGGCAGGGCCGGCGTGCAGCCGGCCGCGAGGCAGCGCGCACGCGGCGTGCGGCGGTGCGCCGACCCGCAATGCCCGCGGGCCGGTCACGCGCGGTGCCGCTCGCCCGGGATCAAAGCCCGACGCTGTCGAGCCACTCGCCGAACATGCGTCGTGCGGCCGTCTCCAGCGCAGGACCGTGCTGAACCGTGTCGGCGCGCAACTGGCGCGCATCGATGCCGGGCGTCGACGCGATTTCGCCGGCGTTGCCGATCAGCCAGGGTTCGAAGCGGTCTGTGCGGATTTCTGGATGACATTGCAGCGCCAGCACGTGCTGCCCCCACGCGAACGCCTGATGGCGGCACGCCGGTGTCGATGCAAGATGGATCGCGCCGCCCGGCAGGTCGAACGTATCGCCGTGCCAGTGCAGCATCGAGGTCACCGCGCCGTCGAGGTGGCGCAGCGGCGACGCGCGGCCCGCGTCGGTGAGCGTCAGCGGCGCCCAGCCAAGTTCCTTCTGCGCAGCCGGATAGACGCGCGCACCGAGCGCGCGGGCGATGAACTGCGCCCCGAGGCAGATGCCGAGGATCGGCAGTCCGGCATCGATGCGCTGGCGCACGAGTGCCGCGAGCGGCGCGATCGACGGATACTGCGCATCCTCGTACACGCTGAGTGGCCCGCCGAGCATCACGATCAACGCAGGCTTGAGCGCGTCGAGCGCTTCGACGCGCGACGATCCGACGTCGACGTATCGCACCCGCCGCCCGCGCTCTCCGAGCACCTGCTCGAAGCTGCCGAGGTCCTCGAAATGCACGTGGCGGATCGCCACCACTTCAGCGTTCATCATCGGCCTCCCGGTCGATCGACGGACGTCAGCCGGCGAACAACTTCCAGGTCTTCTTTTGCGTCGCCGCGTCGGCTTCTTCGTGCACCGAACAGTCGAGACGCAGATCGCTGTCGGCCATCGACAGATCGAGCGCCGCGCAGTGGTGCACGGTCTTCTTCGACTGCTTGCCCGGCTGGAAATGCGCGCACGTCAGGCACATGCGCTGCGGCGGCGTCGCGCCGGCCACCTGCAGCTCGCGCAGCGTCTTCAGCAGCGCGCGGTACAGCGTGCCCTGCTCGTCCGCGCCGAGCTTGCCGACTGCTTTCGTCAGGAATTCAGGCCATTGCAGCGCCTTCTTCGCCGCGGTGCGGCCGCGGGCCGACAGGCGCACGGCGAGCGCACGGCCGTCGTCCAGTGCGCGACGCTTCTCGACGAGCCCCTTCGTCTCGAGCGTGCTGACCGCGTCGCTGGTGGTCGCAGCCGTGAGCTGCGTCTCGCGGGCGATCTCGCCGAGCCGCATCGGGCCCTTGCGTTGCAGCAGCAGCACGAGGATCTCGCCCTGCGTCGGCGTGAGGCCTGCACCTTCCGCCCAATCCCATGCCTGGCTTCGCATGGCCGTACTCAACCGCAGCAAGCTGTGGGTCACACGTCCCGAAGCCTGATTCCCGTAAACGCCTTCGCTCATAGTCTTTTCGCTTTGCCGCCGCCCGGATCGCCGAGCAGCCGTAGTGTGGAGATCGAATGTCTATCTCAAAACAGACGCTCGTTGAAGAGCGTCGACACGGCCGTCGCGAGGCACACGCGGCGGTCGCGTTCGCGGCGACCGGTGAGACACGGGTCGTTCCGGTGTCCGCAAAGCCGACATTCTAAGCGAGAGCGGAAAATCGCACAGCTAAGTTATCCCCTTCAATCTGTGGAAAATCGCTGGATAACCGGATTTTTTCGTTGTGCCGGCAATCTCTGCCGACCCCACAGCCGAACGCGCAAACATTTTCCTGTTGGAATCGGCCATCGTGCCGATGGTACCGATCCACCGGGTTATCCATCCCGCAGAGCATTGACTTTGAAGCGGAATATCAGGTTATCCACAGATTTTCAGGACGACTGGCGACGCGCGACGCACGAATCGGCGTCGAACGGCGTTCAGCGAATCGGCGCGCGGTCGAGCCTGTAATCTGCAAAACATTTTTTCATTCACGCCAGCGCAGGCACTGCTGACGGACCGTCTCGTTCAGCGATTTTTCCTGTTTGAAAACGGTTCTCAACCACGATGCGTCATTCACCCGCGCCTTCGCGAGCGCGCCGATCTCGTCGAGCGCCGCGCGCGAGCCGAGCGCGGCCGCATGCGGCGCGATCCGGTCGAGCGTGTCGAGGATGTCTTCCGCGATCGTGCGGCGCTCACCTGTCTGAGGATTGACGCAGGTGCCCTCGAGCCCGAAGCGGCACGCTTCGAAACGGTTGAATGTGTAGACGAGATAGTCGTCCTCCGACAGCTTCAGCGGCCGGTCGGTCAGCAGGTAGCGCGCGAGCGTCTGGATGTAGCAGGCAATCGCGGCCGCGCGATCGACCGACAGCGGCGTGTCCATCACGCGCACTTCGATCGTCCCGTAGCCGGGCTTCGGCCGGATGTCCCAGTAAAAGTCCTTCGCCGAGTTGACGACGCCCGTGTTGACCATCTTCGTGAAGTACTCCTCGAAGCTGTCCCAGGTCAGCACGAACGGCGCGCGGCCCGACAGCGGGAACGCGAACACCGAATTCAGGCGCGCCGAATGGAAGCCGGTGTCGACGTTCTGCACGAACGGCGACGACGCGGACAGCGCGATGAAGTGCGGAATGAAGCGCGACATCGAGTGCAGCAGGAACAGCGCGCTGTCCGGATCGGGGCAGCCGATGTGCACGTGCTGGCCGAACACGGTGAACTGCTTCGCGAGATAGCCGTACAGCTCGGAGATGTACTGGAAGCGCGGCGCGTCGTAGATCTGCCGGTCGCTCCACTGCTGGAACGCGTGCGTGCCGCCGCCGGCGAGCCCGACGTTGAGCTGGTCGGCCGCCTTCACGAGCACGTCGCGGATCGCGTGCAGCTCGCTGACCGCCTGTTCGTGCGAATGGCAGATGCCGGTCGACAGCTCGATCATGCTCTCGGTGATTTCGGGCGTGATGTTGCCGGGGAAGGTCTCGCCCTGGATCAGGCGCATCAGGTCGGATGCCGCCTTGGTCAGGTCGTAGTTGTGCGTGTTGACGACCTGGATCTCCAGTTCGACGCCGAACGTGAACGGTTCGGAATTGACGAAAGTTTCGAGTGCCATGGCAGGTTCCGGAAATCAGTTGCCGTCGCTGCGTTCGCTGACCGCCGACAGGCAGCGGTAGACGACGAACGGGCTGACGAGCTGCAGGATCACGATCGTGCACATCACGATCGCACGCAGGTGCGGGTCGAAATTCGGATAGAGCTGGTAGGTGTCGTCGACGAGCAGGTACGACAGCGCGGACATCGGTGTGAGCGCGATGCCGAGCGCGATGCCTTGCTTCATCCCGATGCCGCTCGGCTTCGCGAACGCGACGACGCCGGCCAGCTTCGCAACGAGCCGCGTGACGATCAGCACGATCGCGAGCAGCCCGCCGAGCGCGATGTCGCCCCACGTGAACGACGTGAGCGTCAGCACGAACAGGACCACCGTCAGCAGCCAGCCGGCCGTGCCGAAATGCTCGGGCCACAGCTGCGGCCGCGCTTCGAGGTTCTTCACGATGATGCCGGCGAGCAGCAGCGTGAGCAGCGTCGAGAGCTTCAGCGCCTGCGCCACCGCGATCGCCAGCATCACGAGCCCGAACAGCGCGACGAACGAATGCTCGTCGCGCATCGTCGAGGTCATGTGGCGGAACAGGTAATTGCATGCACGCGCGACCAGGTACGCGACGATGAACGAACCGGCGATCAGATAGACGGGCTGCAGGATCGTCGCGAAAACGTTCCCGTACGCCTCCTGGTGGAGCCAGCTCGTGACGAGCTTGGTCAGCACGATCGCGTACACGCTGTTCAGCGCGGTCAGCGTGATGAGGCGCTGCGACACCTGCCCTTCCGCGCGCAGTTCGGTCTTGAGCTGGATCACCATCGACGGCGACGTCGCGATCGCGATCGCCGACAGCACGAGCGCGACCATGCCCGACACGCCGAGTGCGAGCATCACGAACAGCACGAGCACGAATGTCAGTGTCGCCTCGGCAAGGCTCGACGCAATGAGCCACGGATTGCGGCGAATCCATTTCAGGTCGAGACGGCTGCCGAGCTCGAACAGCAGCAGCCCGAGCGCGACGTCGATCAGCAGCCGGGAGGTTTCGTCGGTGCTCGCGTCGATCACGCCGAATCCGAACGAACCGGCGACGAGGCCGATCACCGCATAGCCGGTGATACGCGGCAACCGCCATGCGCGGTAGCACAGCTCGCCGCACAGACCGGCCGCGAACAACACGAGCCCGGCCCAGAACACGGCATCCGGTGCGAGCGGCCAGTTGGGCAGGAATGAAAACGCCGACTTCATCGTGGTGACTTCTCCTTTGGAAGCAATCGCCAGCGGCGCGGGGTCAAGCGTCAGAAATGAGATGCACGCCGGCTGGGTATCGCCCCGAATGTGATTGTTGTGGTCGACGACGGCGGGACATGGGATCCGCCTTTTTCCGCCGTCCGGCGGAACTGTCGTTCAGGCTGCCGATCTGGATTGTCGGCCTGGTGTGTGAACGGACTGCGCAGTCTCGAAGATTCAGATTCGAAATCGAGCAGACCGTTCCATTGAAGCACGTTCGGCGCCTGGCCGAACGAACGCGAAGGAAACCGATTGTGCCACAGCTTTTTCGCTCCGGAGCCGATCGAATCGACTCGCGGCCCTGTGAGGCGCCACAGGTCTTTGGTTTCAATGGTTTACTTGTATATATACGTAGTAGAAGTTAACAAGGCTTGCACAGTTCTGTGGATAACTTCGGTTTACGCAACAAGATCAAAGCGTTGGCACAGCCATAACCCGTTGCACAGGCTGTTTGCTCACAGAGGTTTGAGTTGAGCAACTTTTGGGCCGCTCGACGGCTGTGCCGAGTTGCCCAGTTTACGTCCACTGTGATTACACACGAACCGCGCGTGGATTCCGCGCGGTTATCCACAGCATCGAGTGGATAACCTTGCGCGAAAAGATCGAAGCACTGTGAGGATTCGGCTGACGAGATCAGCCGATCTGGCGGCCGCGCAGCGCGCGGATCAGGAACCGGGCCGGGTCGACGGCATCGGCGAGCTCACGCTCGAGCGGCAGCGGCTCGCCTTCGAGTTGCGACGCGATCAGCTCGGCGCCAAGCGCCGCCCACACCAGGCCGCGGGAGCCGTAGCCGAATGCGCCATAGAGGCCCGCGGTACGAGGCAGGTCGCGCGCCTTCGCACCGCTCAGTGCGCGTGCGTTCGCGACGGTCTGCGCTTCGTCGGCAAGCGGGCCGATCACCGGCACACGGTCGGCGACGACCCAGCGAAATGCGACGCGCCCGCGCAGCGTCCCGACGTCCGGCAGCTCGCCGATCAGGCCGGGCAGCAGATGCCGCACGCGCTCGATATTTTCGATATGTCCGGCGGGGCGCATCGCTGGATCGAGGTCGTCGGGTTCGAACGTTGCACCGATCAGCAGCGTGCCGTCGTCGAGCGGCACCGCATAGCCGTCGCCGATCGCCGGACACGGCAGCGGCGCCGTGCTGCCGGGCGGCAGCAGCGTCAACTGGCCGCGCACCGGCTGCAACGAGACATGCCGCAGGCCGGCGAGACGCACGGCATCGCCCGCGTTCGCAAGCACGACGACCGGCGCTTCGGCGAGCGTTGTGCCTGCCGCGTCGACAGCGCGCCACGTGTCGCCATCACGCTCGAGTCGATCGACTTCGGTGCCGGCCAGCAGCTTCACGCGCTCACCGGCCGCCGCGACTTGCGCGGCGCAGAGCCCTGCCGGCCATACGGCGCCGCCGTGCGGAAACAGCAGGCCACCATGTGCGACGGGCAGGTTCAGATGCGCGCGTGCGGCGTCGGTGTCGAGCAGCGACACATAATCGGACGGTGCGCCGAGCGCGTCGAACGCATCGCGCATCCGCACGAAATCGTCGGCCGATTCCGCGAGGTGAATCATCCCGCGCGTGCTGCGCGCGAACGCATGGCCTGCCTGCTCGAGCGCGCGCCAGCGTGCGAGCGCATGCAGGAAACCGCTGCGCGTGAGGCGGCTCGCGACGTTGTCGTCGCGCGTCATCAGTGGATGAAATACACCGGCCGGATTGCCCGATGCGTCGCTCGCGATCCGCGCGTGCCGCTCGATCAGCGTGACGTTCCAGCCGCGTGCGGCGAGCCGTTCGACGATCGCGCAGCCAGCCAGGCCCGCACCGATCACGATCGCATCGCGCGCGGCAACCGGCAATGCGCGTGGCGGTTCGTGCCGGCGCATCCGCCAGCGCGGTGCATATTCGCCCGCGAGCATCGCATGCTTGCCGGCCAACCCGGTGATCTCGCGGTACGTGAAACCCGCTTCGAGGAGCGCCTTTTTCACCACGCCCGCGCTCGAATACGTCGCAAAGGTCGCATTGTCGGCGGCGACGCGCGCGAGTGCGCGGAACACATCGACCGACCAGAGATCGGGATATTTCGCGGGCGCTACGCCGTCCAGATAGAACGCATCGGCGCGTGCGACCAGTTTCGGCAGCATCTCGCGCGCGTCGCCCAGCGCGAGCGTGAGCACGACCCGGCCGGCGTCGAATTCGAGGCGATGAAAACCTGGAACGAGCATCGGCCACGCATCGGCGAGCATCTCCGCTTCTGTCGAGATGGTTGTGTTCGCAACGATATGGGAGAGTGCCTGGCGCAGGTCGTCGCGCGAAAACGGATGTTTCTCGAACGACACGAAATGCAGCCGCTCGCAGCGCGCGGGATCGTCGCGCCAGGCGGCCCAGGTCGCGAGGAAGTTGGCGCCCGCGCCGAATCCCGTTTCGACGATGGTGAACGTGCGGCGGCCTTGCCAGCGCGCGGGCAGCGCGTTGCCCGCGATGAACGTGTGGCTCGCCTGCGCGAGCGCGCCCGCGACATTGTGATAGATGTCGCCGTACTCGGGCGAGACGAGGATGCCGTCGTCGCGAAACGCGAGCGTGGCGGGAACGAGTCGGTCGGGCATGCGAAACAAAAAACGTGGCAGCCAAGCCTGGCAAGGGATTGCGCGGAGGCGTCCGGCGGGCCGTTGGCAAAAACCAACGGCGTCGCGCGACGGCGGACCCGGCTGCGTACCCTGTCAGGTTGGCGCAGGTCAAAAAACGGGCAATCGACGATTCATTCGGCGAAATACCGATGAAAATCTTTGAAACCCTTGTCGTTATTGGGTTTGCGCTGCGCTATCATAGCAACGCCGTACCGCGGGGTGGCCGCCGGCAAGCCGGACGGCACGTCGCGCGGGCCAGGATTCGGCGCTGTGCCGTCGGAGTCTGACTCTCGACGGCACGGTTCGCGCACGTATAATCGGCGCGTTCGCGCTGTTCGTGTCAAACCTAACCTGAAAAAGGAACCTTAATGAACAAACAGGAACTGATCGACGCCGTCGCCGCCCAAACGGGCGCCAGCAAGGCTCAAACCGGCGAAACGCTGGACACGCTGCTCGAAGTCATCAAGAAGGCCGTGTCGAAGGGTGATGCGGTTCAGCTGATCGGCTTCGGCAGCTTCGGTTCGGGCAAGCGCGCAGCACGTACGGGCCGCAACCCGAAGACGGGCGAAACCATCAAGATCCCGGCAGCCAAGACGGTCAAGTTCACGGCTGGCAAGGCGTTCAAGGACGCCGTCAACAAGCGTTAATTCAGCGCCTGTTCCAGGAAAAAAACCCGCCTTCCGGCGGGTTTTTTGTTGGGGGCGCGCGACATTTTTGCCACAGTTCGCGTCACTCTTGCAAGATTTAACGGTTACTTTTCACTGACCGTCTTCGCCGAGTTTTACCGCGTATTACGCGTGCACGATCTGCGTGTCGCCGGGATCTTCGTCGTCATGCGCATCGACATCCCACACCGGAAACGGATCGTCGAACGCGGTCCATTGCGCCGCGCCGAGCGCGAATTCCGCATCGGTGAGCAGGCACGTGTCGAGTTTCGCGCGCCATGCGTCGGCATCGAGGCCGATGCCGATCAGCACGAGTTCCTGACGGCGATCGCCGACCGAGCGGTCGTCGAGGTCGCCCTGCCACTCCGTGCGAATTTCGGCGAGCAACTCGTCGTCGTCCGGCCATTCCGCGCGATCCTGCGCGGCCCACCAGAGACCTGCCGGGCCATGCCGGCACACGCCGCCCGCCTGCGACAGCGAACCGGCGATGTCGTTGCGCGTCGCGAGCCAGAAGAAGCCCTTGCTGCGCAGCACGCCCGGCCACTCCTGATGCAGCAGCGCCCAGAGTCGCGCCGGATGAAACGGCCGGCGCGCGCGGTAAACAAAGTTGCCGATGCCGAATTCGTCGGCTTCGCCATGCACGTGCGCGTGATGCGGATCGTGGCACTCGGGATCGTCGCAAGGCGTGTGATCGTGATCGAGCGACGCGAGCCAGCCCGGCGCGTTCGCGGCTTCGTCGAAATCGAAGCGGCCGGTGTTCAGCACTTCGTCGAGCGGCACGTTGCCGAACGTCGACACGACCTGATGCGCGCGCGGGTTGAGCCGCGCAAGGATGTGCTGCAGGCGCGCGAGTTCGTCCGCGCCGACGAGGTCGGCCTTGTTGATCACCAGCACGTCGCAGAATTCGATCTGCTCGATCAGCAGCTCGACGAGCGTGCGATCGTCTTCGTCCGATGCGGCGATGCCGCGCGTCGCGAGCGCGTCGTCGGAACCGTAGTCGCGCAGGAAATTGTAGGCGTCGACCACGGTGACGAGCGTGTCGAGGCGCGCGACGCTCGACAGCGACGCGCCGTCGTCGTCGACGAACGTGAAGGTTTCGGCGATCGGCATCGGCTCCGCGATGCCGGTCGATTCGATCACGATCGCATCGAAGCGGCCGTCCGCCGCGAGATTGCGGATCTCGACGAGCAGGTCGTCGCGCAGCGTGCAGCAGATGCAGCCGTTCGACATCTCGACGAGGCGTTCCTCGACGTGCGACAGCGCCTGCGCATCGCGCACGAGCGACGCGTCGATGTTGACCGCAGCGAGATCGTTGACGATCACGGCAACTTTCAGGCCCGCGCGGTTCGCGAGGATGTGATTGAGTAGCGTGGTCTTGCCGGCGCCGAGAAAACCGGACAGCACGGTGACGGGCAACGGCTGGTTCATTGCCGGATTCATAACGATTTGCACCAACGGAAAAGAGGGAAAAGCGGCCGCGGCGCCCTGGCGGGGCGCGATCGGCCCGGAGCCGGTCGAAACCGCGGCGTGAGATGCGCATTGTGCATCAAACGCGCGCCGGCCGAGCGCCACGGCGTCAGCTGGCGCTGCGGCGCGGCGTCACTGCTCGGGCGGCAGCAGCTTCCACTGCGCCAGGATCGAGGCGATCTGCCGCGCGTACTTGTCGCGCAGCGACGGCGTTTCGGAATGATAGGCGCCGACGGCCTGCCATGTGTTGCCGTAGCGATTCATCTTCTGGCGCAGGTGCCACGCGGCGATGTAGACGTTCTTGCACGGCTGCATCAGCGTGTCGCGGCCGATGCCGTAGCGCGACAGCGTCGGCAGGTGGATCGAATTGATCTGCATCAGGCCGTAGTCGACCGAGCCGTTCGTATTCTTGTTCAGCGCGTCGGGCCGGTTGCGCGACTCCTGCCACGCGATCGCGCGCAGGATCAGCGGATTGACCTTCTGGTACCGGGCGGCCTCGTCGAAACAATCCGCGCGAGCGTTTCCGCAGGCGAACCACACGCCGGCGGCGATCAACACGATCGAAGCGAACCGTCTGCTCATGTTGCGGAAACGAAAAGGAAATGACGCAAGGATCGGGAAAACCCGTGTCTGTTATTCGTACGACTGGAAACGCGCCGCCCGTATCATACAGATAGTCCGTCACGTGGCGACAAGCAAAAGGCGGCAGCCCGTTTATACCGCATTTTCGTGTCGATTCATCGCAAAACGACGGCGATGGCCTGAATGCCGGGGCATTGCCGAAATCTTACATATTGCATACGGTGTGCCGGATACATGTCGTATGTGAGACAGTCCTCGGATCAATGTGATATTTCGGACATGAAAAACTGCTAATGTCGCGCCTTTAGGACTTGGATCCCAGCACTACCGCCGGAAGTGGCCCGAGCCGGCATCGACCCATTCATCCATGACAAGAAATCGCTTCGTTATGCGGCGCATCGCCACGACCCTGATGGTCGCCGGCATCATCGTCTCGCAGGCCGCCTACGCTCAGGTCACGCTCAATTTCGTGAATGCGGATATCGACCAGGTCGCCAAGGCGATCGGCGCCGCAACCGGCAAGACGATCATCGTCGACCCCCGCGTGAAGGGGCAGCTCAATCTCGTGGCCGAACGGTCGGTGCCGGAAGACCAGGCGCTGAAGACGCTGCAGTCGGCGCTGCGCATGCAGGGCTTCGCGCTGGTGCAGGATCACGGCGTGCTGAAGGTCGTGCCGGAGGCCGACGCGAAGCTGCAGGGCGTGCCGACCTATGTCGGCAATGCGCCGCAGGCGCGCGGCGACCAGATCATCACGCAGGTGTTCGAGCTGCGCAACGAATCGGCGAACAACCTGCTGCCGGTGCTGCGGCCGCTGATTTCGCCGAACAACACGGTCACCGCCTACCCGGCGAACAACACGATCGTCGTCACCGACTACGCGGACAACGTGCGCCGCATCGCGCAGATCATCTCGGGGGTCGACAGCGCCGCGGGCGCGCAGGTTCAGGTCGTGCCGCTGCGCAACGCGAACGCGATCGACCTTGCCGCGCAGCTTCAGAAGATGCTCGACCCCGGCGCGATCGGCAACAGCGACGCGACGCTGAAGGTGTCGGTCACGGCCGACCCGCGCACCAACTCGCTGATGCTGCGCGCATCGAGCGCCTCGCGCCTCGCGGCGGCGAAGCGCCTCGTGCAGCAGCTCGATGCGCCGAGCGCCGTGCCGGGCAACATGCACGTCGTGCCGCTGCGCAATGCCGACGCGGTGAAGCTCGCGAAGACGCTGCGCGGGATGCTCGGCAAGAGCAGCAACGACAGCGGCTCGTCGGCGTCGTCCAACGATGCGAACAGCTTCAACCAGGGCGGCGGCTCGTCGTCGAGCGGCAACTTCTCGACCGGCACGTCGGGCACTCCGCCGCTGCCGTCGGGCGGCCTCGGCGGTTCGTCGTCATCGTCGTACGGCAGCGGCGCGTCGGGCAGCGGCGGGCTCGGCAGCGGCGGCCTGCTCGGCGGCGACAAGGACAAGGGCGACGACAACCAGCCGGGCGGGATGATCCAGGCCGACGCGGCCACCAACTCGCTCATCATCACCGCGTCCGATCCGGTCTACCGGAACCTGCGCTCGGTGATCGACCAGCTCGACGCACGGCGTGCGCAGGTCTATATCGAAGCGCTGATCGTCGAGCTGAACTCGACGACGCAGGGCAACCTCGGCATCCAGTGGCAGGTCGCGAGCGGCCAGTTTCTCGGCGGCACGAACCTGAGCCCCCAGCTCGGCCTGGGTAACAGTATCGTCAACCTGACGACGGGCTCGGCGGGCAGCACCGGGGCCGGCCTGGCGGCCAACCTCGCAACGCTGACCCCGGGCCTCAACATCGGCTGGCTGCACAACATGTTCGGCGTGCAGGGCCTCGGCGCGCTGCTGCAGTATTTCGCGGGCGTGAGCGACGCGAACGTGCTGTCGACGCCGAACCTGATCACGCTCGACAACGAGGAAGCGAAGATCGTCGTCGGCCAGAACGTGCCGATCGCGACCGGTTCGTATTCGAACCTGACGAGCGGCACGACGAGCAACGCATTCAATACCTACGACCGTCGCGACGTCGGCCTGACGCTGCACGTGAAGCCGCAGATCACCGACGGCGGGATTCTGAAGCTGCAGCTCTACACGGAGGATTCGGCGGTCGTCAGCGGTACCACCAACGCGCAGACCGGCCCGACCTTCACGAAGCGCTCGATCCAGTCGACGATCCTGGCCGACAACGGCGAGATCATCGTGCTCGGCGGCCTGATGCAGGACAACTACCAGGTATCGAACAGCAAGGTCCCGCTGCTCGGCGACATTCCGTGGATCGGCCAGCTGTTCCGTTCGGAATCGAAGGTGCGCGCGAAAACCAACCTGATGGTGTTCCTGCGCCCGGTGATCATCTCCGATCGCAGCACCGCGCAGGAAGTCACTGCCAACCGCTACGACTACATCCAGGGCGTGACGGGCGCGTACAAGTCGGACAACAACGTGATCCGCGACAAGGACGATCCGGTCGTCCCGCCGATGCCGCTCGGTCCGAGCCAGGGCGGCACGCCCGCCGGGAACCTGTTCGACCTCGACAAGATGCGTCGCCAGCAGATGCAGCGCCAGGTGGCGCCGGTTCCGGCCCAGCCGTTGCCGGAGGCGACGCCCGCGCAGCCGCGGAGCGTGCCGCAGCAGGCGGTACCGCAACAGCCGCTGACCGCTACGCCGGGAGCCTCGCAGTGACGGACGTGCTCGCGTCCTCCACCCACGACGGTGCGCCGGGCGAACGGCAGCCGCCGTCGCCGCTCGCCGCGCGCCTGTTGCCGTACGGCTTCGCGAAGAGCGGCCAGGTGCTGATCGCGCACCAGCTCGACGACACGCTCGAGGTGTGGATCAGCGAACGCACGAGCGACGCCGCGCTCGCGGAGATCGCGCGCAACTTCGGCTCGATCTCCGTGCACCGCGTGCCGGCCGACGAACTCGCGCAGGCGATCAACCAGGCCTACGCGCGCCAGGACGGCAGCGCCGCGCAGGTGGTCGGCGAGGTTGAAGGCGAAGTCGACCTGTCGCGCCTGATGCAGGACATCCCCGAAGTCGAGGATCTGCTCGAATCGGAAGACGACGCGCCGATCATCCGGATGATCAACGCGCTGCTCACGCAAGCGGCGCGCGAACAGGCATCGGACATTCACATCGAGCCGTTCGAGAACGCATCGGTCGTGCGGTTTCGCGTCGACGGCACGCTGCGCGACGTCGTGCGCCCGAAGAAGGCGCTGCATGGCGCACTGATCTCGCGGATCAAGATCATGGCGCAGCTCGACATCGCCGAGAAACGCCTGCCGCAGGACGGCCGCATCACGCTGCGCGTCGGCGGCCGGCCGGTCGACGTGCGCGTGTCGACGCTGCCCACCGGGCACGGCGAGCGCGCGGTGCTGCGTCTGCTGGAAAAGGATGCGAAGCGCCTGAATCTCGAAGCGCTCGGGATGGGCCGCGACACGCTCGTCCAGTTCGACAAGCTGATCGCGCGACCGCACGGCATCGTACTCGTCACGGGCCCGACGGGCTCGGGCAAGACGACGACGCTGTATGCGTCGATGTCGCGGCTCGAAACCGCGACGACCAACATCATGACCGTCGAGGACCCGATCGAGTACGACCTCGGCGGCATCGGCCAGACGCAGGTGAACGAGCGGATCGGGATGACCTTTGCCCGCGCGCTGCGCTCGATCCTGCGCCAGGATCCGGACGTGATCATGATCGGCGAAATCCGCGACCTCGAAACCGCGCAGATCGCGGTGCAGGCGTCGCTGACGGGCCACCTCGTGCTCGCGACGCTGCACACGAACGATGCGGCATCGGCCGTCACGCGTCTGACCGACATGGGTGTCGAGCCGTACCTGCTCGCATCGTCGCTGCTCGGCGTGCTCGCGCAGCGCCTGGTGCGGCAGCTCTGCCCCGTCTGCAAGGAAGAGCGGCACGAGGATGGCCGCACGCTGTGGCATCCGGTCGGCTGCGACAAGTGCGGGCATTCGGGCTACGCGGGCCGGCGCGGCGTATACGAGCTGCTGCTGGTCGACGACTCGATCCGCGCGCTGATCCATCGCAACGCGGCCGACGCGGAGATTCTGGCCACCGGCCGCGCGGAAGGGATGCGCACGCTGCGCGACGACGCCGAACGCTGGCTCGCGGCCGGCGCGACGTCGCTCGAGGAAGTGCTGCGCGTGACGGGAGGCGCATAGCGCGATGCCGGCATTCCGTTTCGAAGCGATCGATGCGGCGGGACACGCGCAGAAAGGCGTCATCGATGCCGACAGCGCGCGTGCCGCGCGCGGCCAGCTGCGCACGCAGGGGCTCACGCCGCTCGTCGTCGAGCCGGCCGCCAGCGCAACGCGCGGCGCGCGCTCGCAGCGCCTCGCGTTCGGCCGCAAGCTGTCGCAGCGCGAGCAGGCGATCCTCACGCGCCAGCTCGCGAGCCTGCTGATCGCGGGGCTGCCGCTCGACGAGGCGCTCGGCGTGCTGACCGAGCAGGCCGAGCGCGACTACATCCGCGAACTGATGGCCGCGATCCGCGCCGAGGTGCTCGGCGGCCATTCGCTCGCGAATGCGCTGGGCCAGCATCCGCGCGATTTTCCGGAAATCTACCGCGCGCTCGTCGCAGCGGGCGAGCATACGGGCAAGCTCGGCATCGTGCTGTCGCGCCTGGCCGACTACATCGAGCAGAGCAACGCGCTCAAGCAGAAGATCCTGCTGGCCTTCACGTATCCGGGCATCGTCACGCTGATCGCATTCGGCATCGTGACGTTCCTGCTGAGCTACGTGGTGCCGCAGGTCGTCAACGTGTTTGCGAGCACGAAGCAGCAGTTGCCGATCCTCACCGTCGTGATGATGGCGCTGTCGGAATTCGTGCGGCACTGGTGGTGGGCGATCCTGATCGTGGTCGCGCTCGTCGTGTGGTTCGTGAAGGCGACGCTGTCGCGCGACGGGCCCAGGCTCGCGTTCGACCGCTGGGTGCTGACCGCGCCGCTCGCGGGCAAGCTCGTGCGCGGCTACAACACGGTGCGCTTCGCGAGCACGCTCGGCATCCTGACCGCGGCCGGCGTGCCGATCCTGCGCGCGTTGCAGGCGGCCGGCGAGACGCTGTCGAACCGCGCGATGCGCGCGAATATCGACGATGCGATCGTGCGCGTGCGCGAAGGCTCCGCGCTGTCGCGCGCGCTGAACAACGTGAAGACGTTTCCGCCGGTGCTCGTGCACCTGATCCGTTCAGGCGAAGCGACGGGCGACGTGACGACGATGCTCGACCGCGCGGCGGAAGGCGAGGCGCGTGAACTCGAGCGGCGCACGATGTTCCTGACGAGCCTGCTCGAGCCGCTCCTGATCCTCGCGATGGGCGGCATCGTGCTCGTGATCGTGCTGGCCGTGATGCTGCCGATCATCGAGCTGAACAACATGGTGCAGTGACGGCCCGAGCGTCGGTCGGGCCGCCGCCGTTCAACGCATGTAGATCGCGGGGGACGGTGTGTTCGCGGGGAGCTGGATTTCGGCGCGGGCGCCGTTGCGGTCGACGATGATCGAGCGGCTGCGGACTTCGGCGAGCTTCGCGCCGGGCGTGACTTCCGCGCCGAGCGACACGGCACGCGGCGGTTCGCCGCCGACGCCGACGATCGCGGCGCCGCCATGATTGAGCGCGAGAATGCCGAACAGGTGGATGTCCTGCACGGGATTCTTGTCGAGCTGTCCGCCGAAGAGCGCGGCGGCGTCCTCGGTGCGGATCGGCAACCGCGCGGCGGCGGCGGGCAGCGGCGCTTCGCGGGCCGACAGCGTGACGACCCAGTAGGTGGCCGTCGCGCACAAACCCGCGAAGAGGGCTAGGGAGAGGATCCGGATCGAGAGCGCGTTCATGCGCGCTATTGTACGGATGTATATGAAATTTGCGTTGGGTGAAAGCCCTCGGCAATGCGCGCCTTACAATGCGTGCTCCGCGCCCGGGGTATCGGAAGCTTGCCGTCAGGCAGGCATGCCGCGATCCGCAGGGTGCGTCACTCAATCGACGATATTTTTTGGAAAGAGGTAGTCAGTCATGCAAACGTGGATCACTCGCCGTAATGCGGCCGTGCGCCGTCAGCGCGGTTTTACGCTGATCGAGATCATGGTGGTGGTCGCGATCCTCGGGATCCTCGCGGCACTGATCGTGCCGAAGATCATGAGCCGTCCCGACGAGGCGCGCCGTATCGCCGCGAAGCAGGACATCGGCACGATCATGCAGGCGCTCAAGCTGTACCGTCTCGACAACGGCCGCTATCCGACCCAGGAACAGGGCCTGAACGCGCTGACCCAGAAGCCGACCACCGATCCGATCCCGAACAACTGGAAGGACGGCGGCTATCTCGAGCGCCTGCCGAACGATCCGTGGGGCAACGGGTACAAGTACCTGAACCCGGGCGTGCACGGCGAGATCGACGTGTTCAGCTACGGCGCCGACGGCAAGGAAGGCGGCGAGAGCAACGATTCCGACATCGGTTCGTGGCAGTAAGCCTGCGCTGACCGGACCGACGTTCTCCCCGTTCCTCATTTCATGCCCGCCCTTCGCACGCCCTTGCGCGCCGCTCGCCGCGATGCCCGCGACGGTCGCGTTCGTCGCGGTGTGCCCGTGACCGCGGCGCGTGCGCGCGGCTTCACGCTGCTCGAGATGCTGGTCGTGCTCGTGATCGCGGGCCTGCTGGTGTCGCTCGCGTCGCTGTCGCTCACGCGCAATCCGCGTACCGACCTGCGCGAGGAAGCGCAGCGCATCGCGCTGCTGTTCGAAACGGCCGGCGACGAAGCGCAGGTGCGCGCGCGCCCGATCGCGTGGCAGCCGACTGCGCACGGCTTCCGTTTCGACGTGAGCTCGCCCGACGGCTGGCGCACGCTGCACGACGACGTGCTGCGCCCGCGCGACTGGGACGGCGGCGTCACCGGCGCCGATATCGACTACCCCGGATCCGACGTGCGCGCGAGCCGCGTCGTGTTCGGCATCGAAAGCGTCGACACGCCGGTGCGCGTGACGCTGCATTCGGCGGTCGGCAGCGCGACGATCGTCGGCACCGGCAACGGCCGCTACGAGGTGCAATGACGATGCGTCGTCGCCTGCCCTTCCCGGCTTCTTCCCGAGGCTTCACGATGATCGAGGTGCTGGTCGCGCTCGCGATCATCGCGGTCGCGCTCGCCGCATCGATCCGCGCGGTCGGCACGATGGCGACCAATGCGTCCGATCTCCATCGCCGGCTGCTCGCCGGCTGGAGTGCCGACAACGCGCTCGCGCAGTTGCGGCTCACGCATGCGTGGCCGGAGGTCGGCGAGCAGAATTTCGACTGCTCGCAAGGCAACGTGCAGCTCGTCTGCACGCAGCGCGTGAGCACGACGCCGAACCCGGTGTTCCGGCGCGTGCAGGTGTCGGTGAGCATGCCGGGGCAGGCCGGCGTGCTCGCGCAAATGGTGACGGTGGTCGCGAATGAAACCAGCCGTCCGCTCTGACGCGCCGATGCGGCGCCGGCCCGTGCGTTCCGTCGGCTCGCGCCGCGTGCGCGGCTTCACGCTGATCGAACTGATGATCGCGATCGCGATCCTCGCGGTGGTCGCGATCCTCTCGTGGCGCGGGCTCGACCAGATCATGCGCGGCCGCGACAAGGTCGCGTCCGCGATGGAGGACGAGCGCATCTTCGCGCAGATGTTCGACCAGATGCGCATCGACGCGCGGCTCGCCGCCACCGACGACGAAGCCGGCCAGCCGGCCATCGGCGTCGCCGGCAACACGCTGCAGATCGTCCGCGAACTCGACGTGCCGGGCGCCGCGCCACGGCTGCAGGTGGTCCGCTACCGGATCGCCGGCGGGCGTGTCGTGCGCTATGCGTCGCCGCCGCTCGACGACGCGAACCGCCTGCGCGACGTGCTGAAGGACAGCAGCGTCGACGGCTGGAGCTGGGTCGCGCTGATGGGCGGCGTCGGTGCGATCGACGCGAAGCTGTACGTGCCGCGCGTCGGCTGGACCACCAACCTGCAGGCGGCCAGCGACGCGCTGTCGCAGAACAACGATGCGCTGAAGGTGCCGCAGATCGGCAACGCGCCGCCGACGCGCGCGGTGACGGGGCTGCAGGTCAGCATCGGTGCGACGTCGCTGCGCGTGCCCGTCACGCGCATCTTCCTCGTCGGGGAATGACGATGCGCGCGCGCCCTCACCGTTCCCGGTTCGCCGCTCGCGGCAGCGCAAGCGCGCATGCCCGCACTCGCCGCGAGCGCGGCGCGGCGATCATTACGGCGCTGCTCGTCGTCGCGCTGTCGGCGATCCTCGTGTCGGGGATGCTGTGGCGCCAGCAGGTGCAGATTCGCCGCATCGAGAACCAGCGCGTGATCGCGCAGGCGCAGTGGGTCGCGCGCGGCGCGCTCGACTGGACGCGCATGATCCTGCGTTCCGAAGGCGACACGGCGCCCGGCATCACCTATCTCGGCGGGATCTGGGCCGTGCCGATCGCGAAGACCAAGCTGTCCGACTTCCTTGGCCGGATCGGCGCGCCGAACGACAACGGCGGCGAAGACACCTACATCTCCGGATCGATCGAGGACGCGCAGGCGAAGTACAACCTGCGCAACCTCGTGTCGTCGCCGGCGCCCGGCGTGCTGCAGCTCAACGTGATGCAGCTCCAGGCGTTCCAGCGGCTGTTGACGACGCTCGGCTACGACGGCGCGTTCGCGAAGCGGATCGCGCTGCAGATGCGCGCCGGCCTGATGCATTCGGCGACGCGCTTCCAGACGCCGACGCTGCCCGGCGCCGGTACGGCCGCGACCGCGCCGGTGCCCGGCGGCGACATGACCGGCAACATCACCGACGAACCGGGAATGTCCGACAGCGATCGCGGGCCCGCGCCGCTCGTGATGACCGGCGTCGACAGCCTGCTCGACGTCGACGGCGTGACGCCCGAAATGGTCGCGCGGCTGCGCCCGTTCGTCACCGTGCTGCCGACCACCACGCCGGTGAACATGAACACCGCGCCCGCCGAGGTGATCGCGGCGCTGGTGCCGGGGATGAGCGTGTCGTCGGCGCAGGCGCTCGTGGCGCGCCGCGAGACCGTTTTTTTCCGCAACGTCGGCGACGTGCAGCTCGCGCTGCGCGGTGCCGGCGCGCCGAACGTGACGATCGACTCGAGCCTCGTCGACGTCAATTCGAGTTATTTCATCGTGCATGGCCGGATTCAGCACGATCGCGCGGAGGTCGATCGCACCTCGCTCGTGTATCGTGATTCGACCACGCACTCGACGCGGGTCGTGCGCATCCGCGACCAGCTATAACGACGCCATTCGGGAGAGGAGCTCTTGAGCACGCTGATTGTTTCTTTGCCGCCGCGCGAGCCGGCCGTGCCGTTGCAGGAATGGCAGTGGCCCGAGCTGCCGTTCACGCTCGTGGACAAGGCCGGCCAGGTGCAGCGCGCGGGCCGCGCCGCGCTCGCGCTGCTGCCACGCGCGAACGCGACGGTGCTGATCGTCGCCGCGCGCGACGTGCTGCTGCTGGCCGCGACCGTGCCGCCGCTCAAGGGGCCGAAGCTGCGCCAGGCGCTGCCCAACATCGTCGAGGACCAGCTGATCCAGGATCCGCTCGGCTGCCATATCGCGCTCGATCCGGTCGCGCTGCCTGACGGCCGCCGCGTGCTGGCCGTCGTCGATCGCGCCTGGTTCCGCGCGATCTGCGACGCGTTCACCGCGGCCGGCCACCGGCACCTGAGCGCCGTGCCCGCGACGCGCTGCCTGCCCGCGCCGCGGGCGCCGGCGGCGGATGCTGCGCCTGCCGACGGTGAGGCCACGCCGGCCGACGCGATCACGGCTGCGGCGGAGCCGCCCCTCCGCCCGACGGCGGTGGCTGCGGTGCTCGGCCTCGCGACGACAGTCGAACCCGTGCTCGTGGAAGCCGGCGCGCTGCCGGCCTCGGCCGGTGCGCCGCGTCTCGAGCTCGCGATTGCGCGCGGTGCGCTCGGCGAAGGTTTCGCGGCGCCGGCATCACGCGCGGGCGGCACGCTGGCCGCGCTCGCCGGTGGTGGCGACGTCGAGCTGTACGAACTCGGCGAACCGGGTGCGGAGCCGCGCCTCGCGTCGGTCGGACGTGCCGACGGCCCGCTGCTGCCCGGCGCGCAGCCGCTGTCGTTCGACGCATTCGCGCGGCGTGCGCTGACCGAGCGCTTCGATCTGTGCCAGTTCGAATTCGAATCCCAGCCGTGGCGCTTCGACCGCGCGACGGTGAAGCGCCTGCGCGTGCCGATCGCACTCGTCGCGGCCACGCTCGGCGTCGCGGTGATCGGGATGAACCTGCACTGGTGGAAGCTGTCGCGTGAGCGCGACGCGCTGTCCGCGCAGATCACCGAGACGCTGCTGTCGGCCTTTCCGAAGACGACGACGGTGCTCGATCCGCCCGCGCAGATGCAGCGTCAGCTCGACCAGTTGCGCCTCGCGGCGGGCGAGCTGTCGCCGAACGATTTCCTCGCGTTGTCGAGCGGGTTGTCGCGTTCGATGGGCGCGCTGCCGCTGAACGGAATCGCGTCGCTCGATTATCACGACCGGCGGCTCGACGTCGGCTTCAAGCCGGAGGTCAAGGTCGACCCTGATTTCCCGCAGCGTCTCGCGCGCAACGGGCTGTCCGGCGAAGTCGACAGCAGCACCGGCAAATGGACGATCCGGAGCCGCTCATGAAGACCGAACAACTGAACCAGACGCTTGCCCAGTTCTGGGGGGAACGCACGCCCCGCGAGCGGACGCTGCTCGGCTGGGGCGGCGCCGTGCTGGCCGTCGCGATCGCGTATTCGGTGTTGTGGTCGCCCGCGCAGGAAGGCCGCGCGCGGATCCGCAACGAACTGCCGACGATGCGTCGCGAGCTCGCGCAGATGACCGCGCAGGCCACCGAGGCGAAGTCGCTGACGGCCGCCGCGCAAGGCGTCGCGCCGACCGGCCTGGCGCTGAAGGACGCGCTCACCGCGTCGCTGTCCGATCACGGGCTGCAGGGCGCGCAGGTGCAGGTCGTCGGCAACGGCGTGCAGGTCCAGATGAAGAACGTGCCGTTCCCGGTGTGGACGCAGTGGCTCGACGATGCGCGCCGGCAGTTCAAGGTGCAGGTCGGCGAAGCGCACGTGACCGCGCTGAAGGAAGACGGCCAGGTCGACCTGACGGCCGTGATGCAACCCTCGACGCAGAAATGACGCAGTGGATGAAACAAGCGACGGTCGGCCGATGAGGCCAGGGATCCGGCGGCTCGTCGCCGCATTGCCGTGGGTGGTGGCAGGCGCGCTTGCGACGGCGCTGACGCTCGTCGCGCTCGCGCCTGCCGCCTGGATCGCACCGCAGTTCGCGCGCGCGACCGGCGGGCACGTCAATCTCGTCGATCCGGACGGATCGCTGTGGCACGGTTCGGGCACGCTGATGCTCGCGCCGGGCGCGGACCAGAGCGCGGCGACGCTGCTGCCGGGCCGGGTCGAGTGGACCACGGGCTTCTGGCCGCTCCTCACCGGGCGCGTGCAGATGCGCATGCGGCAGACCGAGGCGATGCCCGACGCCGTCACGCTCGACGCGACGTGGCGCGGCGCGGTGCTGTCGGCGGGCTCGATGGCCGTGCCCGCGTCGCTGCTCGCCGGGCTCGGCACGCCGTTCAACACGCTCGACCTGCAGGGTGACGTGCGGCTCCGCTGGACCGACTGGCGGATGATCGGCAACAACGCGTTCGGCCAGTTGACGGTGACGATCGATTCGATGAGTTCGCGCGTGTCGCGCGTGAAGCCGCTCGGGTCGTACCGGGCGGTGCTGCAGGCA
The DNA here is from genome assembly GCF_020419685.1 of Burkholderia sp. AU33545. NCBI lineage: Bacteria > Pseudomonadati > Pseudomonadota > Betaproteobacteria > Burkholderiales > Burkholderiaceae > Burkholderia > Burkholderia sp. AU33545. Next base: position 177,668 of record NZ_JAIZRQ010000012.1, read on the forward strand.
AAGGGGGCGGACGCCGATCTCGACCTGTCGACGACGCAGGGCCCGCTATTCCTCGACGGGCACGGCACCTTCGGTCCCGGCCAGGGTTCGTTTCGCGGCACCGCGCATGCGGCGCCCGAGCAGCAGGCGAACCTCGCCGGGCTGCTGAACCTGCTCGGCCATCCGATCGGCAACAACCAGGTGTCGCTGATCTTCGGTGATGCGGTGCGCTGACGCGCGCGCCGTGCTCGCCTTTTCCCGTCTTACTTCTGCGCGAGCGGTGCGGCGGCCGACGGTGCGGTTGCGGCCGGCGCTGCCGCAGCGGATGCCGGCACCGGCGCGGGCGCAGCCACGTCGCCCGTTTCGCGCGCCATGTCCGACGCATCCCAGCCGCCGCCGAGCGCCTTCACGAGCCCGACCGACGACACCATCCGCTGCCCGCCGATCGTCGCGAGCTTCTGCTGCGCGGTAAACGCGGTGGTCTGCGCGGTCAGCACGTTCAGGTAGGCGACCGTGCCGGCCTTGTACTGGTTCGTGACGATCGCGAGCGCGTGCTCGGCGCTGTCGACTGCCTGCCGCTGCACGTCGACTTCCTGCGCGAGGATGCGCTGCGATGCGAGGTTGTCCTCGACATCCTGGAATGCGGTGAGCACCGCGAGGCGGTACGCGGCGACGTCCTGGTCGTAGGTCGCGCGCGCGGCATCGGTCTGCGCGGCGCGCAGGCCGGCGTCGAACAGCGTCGCCGCGAGCTGCGGGCCGACCGTCCAGAACCGCGCGGGCAGCGTGAACAGCTGCGACCACACCGAGCTCTGGAAGCCGCCGGTGGCCGACAGCGTGAGCGTCGGGAAGAAGGCGGCGATCGCGACGCCGATCTGCTCGTTCGCGGCAGCCGCGCGACGCTCGGCCGCTGCGATGTCGGGCCGGCGCTCGAGCAGCGCGGACGGTACGTCGACCGGCATGATCGGTGGTTCCGCCGAGAGCGGGCTCGGCGGCAGCGAGAACGTCGAGGCCGGTTCGCCGATCAGCGTCGCGATCGCATGTTCGTACTGCGCGCGCGCGACGCCGTTGTCGATCGACGCGGCCTGCGCGCTCTGCAGCTGCGTCTGCGCCTGGATCACGTCCGCGCGCGCGGCGACGCCCTGCGCGTACTGGTTCTGCGTGAGCTTCAGCGATTCGCCGTACGACTTCACGGTGTCGTCGAGCAGCTTCTGCAGCGCATCGGACGTGCGCAGCTGGAAGTAGGTCTGCGCGAGCAGCGCCTGCTGCGACAGCCGCGCGTTCGCGAGATCGGCCGCGGCGGCTGCCTCGCCGGCGCGTTGCGCGCTGACGCTGCGGCTCACCTTGCCCCACAGGTCGGGCTCCCAGCTCGCATCGAGACCGACGCTGTAGCTATTGCCGATCGACGAGCTGCTGCCGAAACCCGACGTGCTCGACGTGGACGTGCGCCCCGTGCGGGAGCGCGAGCCCGACGCGGTCAGCCCGACGGTCGGGAAGTACGCGGCACGCGCTTCGGTGACGAGCGCGCGGGCCTGCCGGTACGCGGCGGCCGATTGCGCGATGGTCTGGTTCGATGTGTTGAGCTTGCCGATCAGCGCGTCGAGCTGCGGATCGTTATAGACCGTCCACCACGGGCCGCGGTCGGTCCGGTCGGCGGGCTGCGCGACCTTCCACCCAGCCGGCGCTTCCTTGAAGGCGGCGGGGATCGACGTGTCGGGCCGGTGATAGTCGGGCCCGACGGCGCAGCCGGCGAGCAGCACGGCCGTCGCAACGGCGACGGCGGCGCTCAGCGGGCGAAGGGCGCGCGGGAGGGGGGCGTACGGCATCGTGGTATTCCTGTCTGGGCGCGATGGCCAGCGAGCGGCGTCGCGTGATGCGGTCGTTGTGCCGCTGGCGGACAAATGGTAACTGACGGCGGGAAAGCTGCGCAGCCCTTAGGGTACGGTGCGCGGCGGCACGAATGTGTTACCGGCGCGGCCGGCCGGTTTACCGGTCATTACGGATCGCTTGCGCGCGGGATGGGCGACGAATGCGGCGCGGACGGCGCCGGGCCGCGGGGATGCAGCCGGCGTTCAGTCCGGGTGACGGGGGTGATGCGGTGTCAGTGGCAGTGCACGGGCACCGGCACAGGTTCGGCGGCGGCGGACCGCCATGTCGACGGCTCCGTTGCCGCCGGCTGGCTCGTGCGGCGGGCGGTGTGCTTCGCGTTGCGCTGCCGGCGATGATCGAACCATGCGAACCCGAGCGCCGCGAGCGATCCGCCCGGCACCACCAGCATCGTCACGTACAGCGCGATCTTCCAGCCGCGGTGCGGCCCGGAGAACACATGATGAGCGGTATCGGTCAGGTTGCGGCGCAGCGCGCCGGCGGCATTTTTCAGGAACAGCATCGCGAACATCCTCGGGTGCCCGGCAGCGCGGGCTAAGCGGTCAGAACATCGTCTCCGGCAGTGCAACATGCACGTCGTAACTGGTTGCCTGAAATAATATTGACTAAGCAATCAATTTTCAAGATACTGGGCGCGTTTTGACCTGAAACGCACTATTGCTGCGCGCGCAATTCGCATGAACGGCGGCCTCTACGATCCCGACACCATCGCACTGGAAACGAGCCTCGGTTACTACCTGACCAAGGCTCGGCAGGCGCTCGTCGAGCGAATGGACCGCGCACTCGAGCCGTACGACCTCACCGCGCAGCAGATCGGCGTGATCCTGCTGTTGTCGCGAGGCTATGCGCGCACGCCGTTCGAGCTGTCGCGCAAGATGTCGTACGACAGCGGCTCGATGACCCGGATGCTCGACCGTCTCGAGCGCAAGGGCCTGATCGCACGCTCGCGCAGCGAACAGGACCGCCGGGTGATCGAGCTGACGCTGACCGAACGCGGCGCCGAAGCGGCCCGTGCGCTGCCGTCGCTGATCGCGACCGCGCTGAACGCGCAGCTTGCCGGCTTTTCGGCCGACGAACTCGCGCTGCTCACCGGCCTGTTGCAGCGGTTCATCGCCAACGGGCCCGGCGACACCGGCTGCCCGAAGCCCGACGAACCGGACTGTTGAGTGCGGAGGCCCCATGTCTAGGTTAAGCATTCGCTTATTTCTCTGTCTGGGCAGAAGATGACAAGGCACGTGCTCCGTCTCTTCCCTCACCCGTTCCAACCAGCCGGGCCGCGCGGTATCGTGCGCCCGTGCGCTGTGCCGGCGCGTTGCGCGCGCCGCGTCTAGGAGATTCCGATGTCCGCCACCACGGCATCCGCCGCGCCCCGTGCCGCCGAACCCGCGCCGCTGACCGGCGGCGCGCTCGCGCTCCTCACCGTCGGGCTCGCGCTCGGCACCTTCATGGAAGTGCTCGACACATCGATCGCGAACGTCGCGGTGCCGACCATCTCGGGCAGCCTCGGCGTCGCGACGAGCGAAGGCACGTGGGTGATCTCGTCGTATTCGGTCGCGTCCGCGATCGCGGTGCCGCTGACCGGCTGGCTCGCGCGGCGGGTCGGCGAAGTGCGCCTGTTCACGCTGTCGGTGCTCGCGTTCACGATCGCGTCGGCGCTGTGCGGCCTCGCGGAGAACTTCGAGACGCTGATCGCGTTCCGGCTGCTGCAGGGCCTCGTGTCGGGGCCGATGGTGCCGCTGTCGCAGACGATCCTGATGCGCACCTATCCGCCCGCGAAGCGCGGGCTCGCACTCGGGCTATGGGCGATGACGGTGATCGTCGCGCCAATCTTCGGCCCGTTGCTGGGCGGCTGGATCAGCGACAACTACACGTGGCCGTGGATCTTCTACATCAACCTGCCGATCGGGATCTTTTCGGCGGCCTGCGCGTACTTCCTGCTGCGCGGCCGCGAGACGAAGACGACGAAGCAGCGGATCGACGCGGTCGGCCTCGCGCTGCTCGTGATCGGCGTGTCGTGCCTGCAGATGATGCTCGACCTCGGCAAGGACCGCGACTGGTTCAACTCGACCTTCATCGTCGCGCTCGCGCTGATCGCGGTCGTATCGCTGGCGTTCATGCTCGTGTGGGAGGCGACCGAGAAGGAACCGGTGGTCGATCTGTCGCTGTTCAAGGACCGCAACTTCGCGCTCGGCGCGATGATCATCTCGTTCGGCTTCATGGCGTTCTTCGGCTCGGTCGTGATCTTCCCGCTGTGGCTGCAGACGGTGATGGGCTACACGGCCGGCAAGGCCGGCCTCGCGACCGCGCCGGTCGGGCTGCTCGCGCTCGTGTTGTCGCCGCTGATCGGGCGCAACATGCACCGGCTCGACCTGCGGATGGTCGCGAGCTTCGCGTTCATCGTGTTCGCCGGCGTCTCGGTCTGGAACTCGACGTTCACGCTCGACGTGCCGTTCAACCACGTGATCCTGCCGCGGCTCGTGCAGGGGATCGGCGTCGCATGCTTCTTCGTGCCGATGACGACCATCACGCTGTCGAGCATCCCCGACGAGCGGCTCGCGAGCGCGTCGGGGCTGTCGAACTTCCTGCGCACGCTGTCCGGCGCGATCGGCACCGCGGCCAGCTCGACGTTCTGGGAGAACGATGCGATCTACCATCACGCGCGGCTGTCGGAATCGGTGAGCATCTATGCGCAAAACACGACCGACTACCAGGGCGCGCTCGCGCAGCTCGGGATCGTCGGCCAGACGGCCAACGCGCAGCTCAACCAGCTCGTCACGCAGCAAGGCTTCATGATGGCGACCAACGACTTCTTCCACCTGTCGGCGGGGGTGTTCATCGCGCTCGCGGCGCTCGTGTGGATCACGAAGCCGAAGAAGGGCGCGGGACCGGCGATGGGGCACTGAACGCGCTGGGGGGCCGCGCCGGCCCCCCCCGTTCCTCTTCCGTCGCGGCCTCACTCCCGCGCCAGCAATCCGCCGAAGGCCAGATCGTCGCCCGACGCGATCGGCAGCGTCGCCCGCGCGACCTCGAGCCACGCACGCGCCGCGTGCGACAGATAACCCTTCTTCAGCCAGCCGAGCGCGATCGCCCACGTGATTTCCGGCTCGACGATCGGCCGGCACGTGAACTGCCGCGCGTCGAGCCGCCGGCAGTACGGCTCCGGCAACAGCGCGATGCCGACGCCCGCGTGCACGAGGGCCGCCATGAAATCCCAGTGTCCGCTACGGCTCACGATCGACGGCGTGAAGCCTGCCTGCCGGCACGCGTCGAGCACCGCATCGTGCAGCGCGAGGCTCTCCGCATAGAACACGAACGACTCGCGCGCGAGATCGGCGAGCGGCACGGCCTTGTGGTCCTCCCAGCGCGACTCGCGCGGCGCGACGAGCCATAGCGGCGCGCGCACCATCGGCAACCGCTCGAACGTGGCGGGATCGACCGGCTCCAGCAGCCCGCCGAGCTCGAGCTCGCCCGACATCAGCGCGGCCTCGATCATCCGCGCGCCCTGCTCGAACAGCTTCAGCTCGATGTTCGGATAACGCTGCTTGTACGCGGCGATGATCGGCGTGAACAGCGACCCGCCGAGCGGCGGAATGCCGATCGTCAGTTCGCCGCGCCCGAGCGTGCCGAGATCCTTCAGCTCCGACTGCAGCTGCGCCTGCGCGGCGAGCACATCCTGGCCGCGCTGGAACACGATCCGCCCCGCGTCGGTCAGCACCATCTGCCGGCCGTCGCGCAGCAGCAGCGGCGATCCGATCTCGTCCTCGAGCGCCTTCACCATCTTGCTGATGGTCGGCTGCGTGACGAATAGCCGATCGGCGGCCGCCGTGAAACTTTGCTGACGGACCACTTCGACGAAGTACCGCAGCGCGCGCAATTCCATCGATCACTCCCCAGATTGGTGCAGCGAACACAACTGAATTCCGAATTGGAATGACAAGGATAGAGACAAGTCATTTTATTTATGGTTAGGGGAAACCCTATACTCACACCATCGACGAAATACCTGTATGGAGCCCGCCATGAACAAGCCGATCGCCACTGCCGCCGCCCGCCCTGCCGCTTCGGGCAACGTTGCGCGTACGGGCCGGATCGTGCTTCAGGCCGCCGCGCTTGGCGTGCTGTGGATGGCCGTCGACTGGGCCGTGCGCGCGGTCGGGCTGCCGGTGCCGTCCGGCGTGATCGGCCTCGCGGTGCTGCTCGCGCTGCTGTTCTCGGGCCGCGTCGCGCCCGCGTGGGTCAAGGACGGCGCGAACTGGCTGCTGTCCGACATGCTGCTGTTCTTCGTGCCGGCCGCCGTCGCGGCCGTCCAGTACGGCGGTCTGTTCCGCGAGGACGGCTGGCGTATCGCGCTGGTCATGCTCGCCGGCACCGCATTCGTGATGGTCGCGGTGGCGGTGGCGGTCGACCTCGCCGCGAAGCTCGAACGCCGGCTTGCCGCGCAGCGCGTGTTCGCCGAGCGCCGCCGCGCGCGCCTCGCCGCCGTGACCGCCCACTGAGCCGGAGCCCGGGATGCCTGCGCTGCTGTCGAACCTGTCCGCCGACCAGGTGAATACCGCGATCTCCGTCGGCTGCTTCGTGCTGACGGTCGTCCTGTATTTCGTGTCGAAGCGGCTCTACGCGTACAGGAAGACGCTGCTGTTCTCGCCGCTCGTGTTCGTGCCTGGCGTGCTGGTGCTGCTGGTCCTGCTGACCGGCATCCCGTATTCGGTCTACTTCCGCGACACGCGCTGGCTGATGTGGCTGCTCGGCCCGGCAACGATCGCGTTCGCGGTGCCGATCTACGAGTACCGCGACCTGATCCGCCGCCACTGGCTGTCGCTGTCGGTCGGCGTCGCGGTCGGGATCGGCGCGGGCGTATGCGGGTCGCTGCTGCTCGCGAAGCTGCTGCACCTGTCGCCCGAGCTGCAGCGCTCGCTGATGACGCGTTCGGTCTCGACCCCGTTCGCGCTCGCCGTATCCGACAAGATCCATGCACCGAAGGACCTCACCGCCCTCTTCGTGATCGCGACCGGCATCTGCGGGATGCTGCTCGGCGAAATCGTGCTCGCGCTGGTGCCGATGCGCACGCGGCTCGCGCGCGGCGCGCTGTTCGGCGCGGCCGCCCACGGCGTGGGCACCGCGAAGGCGCGCGAGATCGGCAGCGAGGAAGGCGTCGTGTCGAGCCTCACGATGATGATCGCGGGCGTCGCGATGGTGCTGATCGCGCCGCTCTTGTCGCTGTTGCCGATCTGACGATGCGCGGGCGGGCGCCGCTGTCAGCCCGCTCCGCCTCGCTGCCCCGGCGCCCGCCGGCCGCGCCTCGCCCCGCCGTTCCCGCCCTGCATCGAGCCGACACCCGGCCGACAATCGGCTGAGATAGCCGCAATTCCCCCCTCTTTTCCACCCATCGGGCTCGGCCCGGATGCCGAACAATGCATGCTACGAGACATCACGCACGCACTCACATGGCCTCCACGACCGCAAACCCGACCGCCGACAAGCCGGCTTCGTCCGGCAAGTTCAAGCGCATCGCGCTCATCGCCGTCATCGCGCTGGGCGCGGCCGCCGCCGCCGCGGGCGGCATGTACGTGTTCCTGAGCAAGGCAGGCGTCGGCCATGCGAGCGCGCCCGCCGAACCGGCGCCGCTTGCCGCGCCGGTGTTCTTCCCGCTCGACCCGCTGACCGTGAACCTGCAGTCGGACGACGGCGTGCAGCACTACCTGCGCGTCGGCCTGTCGCTGAAGCTCACCGACCCGAAGGCGCAGGAGCAGTTGACCGCGCGCATGCCGGAGATCCGCAGCCGGATCCTGCTCGCGCTGTCGAACAAGCATCCCGAGGATCTCGCGACGCCGGACGGCAAGCGTTCGCTCGCGACGGAACTGCGGGAGCTGATCGAACAGCCGACGCAGCCGGGCAACCAGCGCGCGAAGGTCGACGACGTGCTGTTCACCGAATTCGTCGTCCAATAACGCGGCCGGACAAGGAGCGCGCATGGGCCACCAGGAGTTCATGTCCCAGGAGGAGGTCGACGCCCTCCTCAAGGGCGTCACGGGCGAAACCGATTCAGTCGACGAGCAGCGCGACACGTCGGGCGTCCGCCCCTACAACATCGCGACGCAGGAGCGGATCGTCCGCGGCCGGATGCCCGGCCTCGAGATCATCAACGACCGCTTCGCGCGCCTCTTGCGGATCGGCATCTTCAACTTCATGCGGCGCACGGCGGAAATCTCCGTGAGCCAGGTGAAGGTGCAGAAGTACAGCGAGTTCACCCGCAACCTGCCGATCCCGACGAACCTGAACCTGGTGCACGTGAAGCCGCTGCGCGGCACGTCGCTGTTCGTGTTCGACCCGAACCTCGTGTTCTTCGTCGTCGACAACCTGTTCGGCGGCGACGGGCGCTTTCACACGCGCGTCGAGGGCCGCGACTTCACGGCCACCGAGCAGCGGATCATCGGCAAGCTGCTGAACCTGGTGTTCGAGCACTACACGACCGCGTGGAAGAGCGTGCGGCCGCTGCAGTTCGAATTCGTGCGCTCGGAGATGCATACGCAGTTCGCGAACGTCGCGACGCCGAACGAGATCGTGATCGTCACGCAGTTCTCGATCGAGTTCGGGCCGACGGGCGGCACGCTGCACATCTGCATGCCGTACTCGATGGTCGAGCCGATCCGCGACGTGCTCGCGTCGCCGATCCAGGGCGAGGCGCTCGAGGTCGACCGCCGCTGGGTGCGCGTGCTGTCGCAGCAGGTGCAGTCGGCCGAGGTCGAACTGAGCGCGGATCTCGCCGAGATCCCGTCGACCTTCGAGAAGATCCTGAACCTGCGTGCGGGCGACGTGCTGCCGCTGGAGATCGAGGACACGATCACCGCGAAGGTCGATGGCGTGCCGGTGATGGAATGCGGCTACGGCATTTTCAATGGTCAATATGCGTTGCGCGTGCAGAAGATGATCAGCGCGGGCGACACGATGAAGGAAGGTGGATATGAGTGAGCTGAACCCGACGCCCGAACTCGACCCGCAGGCGCTCGCCGACGCGGCACTCGCCGAATCGGCCGCAGCCGTGCAGGCGGCGCCCGCCGCGGCGGACGAGGAATCGGGCCTGGACGACTGGGCCGCCGCGCTCGCCGAACAGAACCAGCAGCCGGTGCAGGCGGGCGCGACCGGCGCCGGCGTGTTCCAGCCGCTGTCGAAGGCCGCGGCCAGCTCGACGCACAACGACATCGAGATGATTCTCGACATCCCGGTCAAGATGACCGTGGAGCTCGGCCGCACGAAGATCGCGATCCGCAACCTGCTGCAGCTCGCGCAGGGTTCGGTCGTCGAACTCGACGGCCTCGCCGGCGAGCCGATGGACGTGCTCGTGAACGGCTGCCTGATCGCGCAGGGCGAGGTCGTGGTCGTCAACGACAAGTTCGGCATCCGGCTGACCGACATCATCACGCCGGCTGAACGCATCCGGAAGCTGAATCGGTGACCGTCATGAAGTCCGGTCGCGGCGTGCATCCTTGGCCGAGCCTGGCGGCGCTGGCCATCGTCGCGTCGTTCGTCTGCGCGCCGGCCGGTGCCGCCGACATGAACGCGGTGAACAACGCCGGCGCCATCGCGTCGAGCGTGACAGTCGGCTCGGCCGTGCCGTCGCTCGGCGTCGGCGCGGTGCTGCAGACGCTCGTCGGGCTCGCGGTCGTGATCGGCCTCGTGTTCGGCTGCGCGTGGCTCGCGCGCCGCTTCGGCTTCCAGCCCGCGCGGCGCGGCGGCCCGCTGAAGGTCGTGTCGAGCGTCGGGCTCGGCGCGAAGGAAAGCGCGACGATCGTCGAGATCGGCGATACCTGGCTCGTGCTCGGCGTCGCACCGGGCAACGTGCGGCTGCTGCATACGCTGCCGGCCGGCTCGGCGGCGGTCACGACGGCGCCGGCGTCGGCCGACGCCTCCGCCCAGGCCGTATCGGACGAACGCGGCCAGAGCGGCACGTTCGGCGCGCGGTTTCGCGACGCGCTCGCGGGCGAAGCCGCGAAGCGCTTCGGGCGCGGCAAGGACCGCTGACATGGCGTCGCGCCCTCTTTCCGTATTCGCATCTCGATGAAACACGAATTCCTGCGTCACGCGGCGCGCTTCGCGCCCGTGCTGATCCTCGGCTTCGCCCCCGCGCTCGCATGCGCGCAGGCGGCCGGCCTGCCCGCGTTCAACACGAGCCCGGGCCCGAACGGCGGCACCACCTATTCGCTGAGCGTGCAGACGATGCTGCTGCTCACGATGCTGTCGTTCCTGCCGGCGATGCTGCTGATGATGACGAGCTTCACGCGCATCATCATCGTGCTGTCGCTGCTGCGCCAGGCGCTCGGCACCGCGACGACGCCGCCGAACCAGGTGCTGGTCGGCCTCGCGATGTTCCTCACCTTCTTCGTGATGTCGCCGGTGCTCGACCGCGCGTACGCCGACGGCTACAAGCCGTTCTCCGACGGCGCGATGCCGATGGAGCAGGCCGTGCAGCGCGGCGTCGCGCCGTTCAAGGGCTTCATGCTGAAGCAGACCCGCGAGACCGATCTCGCGCTGTTCGCGAAGATTTCGAAGGCCGCGCCGATGCAGGGCCCGGAAGACGTGCCGCTGTCGCTGCTGGTCCCCGCGTTCGTCACGAGCGAGCTGAAGACCGGCTTCCAGATCGGCTTCACGATCTTCATCCCGTTCCTGATCATCGATATGGTCGTCGCGAGCGTGCTGATGTCGATGGGGATGATGATGGTGTCGCCGTCCACCGTGTCGCTGCCGTTCAAGCTGATGCTGTTCGTGCTCGTCGACGGCTGGCAGCTCCTGATCGGCTCGCTCGCGCAGAGCTTCACGTAAGCGGAGGAAGCGCGCGATGACGCCCGAACAAGTGATGACGCTGGCGCACCAGGCGATGATGGTCGGCCTGCTGCTGGCTGCCCCGCTGCTGCTGGTCGCGCTCGCGGTCGGCCTCGTCGTGAGCCTGTTCCAGGCCGCGACGCAGATCAACGAATCGACGCTGTCGTTCATCCCGAAGCTGCTCGCGGTGGCCGCGACGCTCGTGATCGCCGGCCCGTGGATGCTGACGACGATGCTCGACTACCTGCGGCAGACGCTGCTGCACGTCGCGACGCTCGGCGCCGGCTGAGCCGCGCGCCCGGCTCCTTTACCCCGCGATGTTCTCGGTCACCTACGCGCAGCTCAACGGATGGCTGACGGCTTTCCTGTGGCCGTTCGTGCGGATGCTCGCGCTCGTCGCGACGGCGCCCATGGTCGGCCACGCGGCGGTGCCCGTGCGCGTGAAGATCGGCCTCGCCGCGTTCATGGCGCTGGTCGTCGCGCCGACCCTCGGCGCGATGCCGGCCGTCACCGTGTTCTCCGCGCAGGGCATCTGGATCGTCGTCACGCAGTTCCTGATCGGCGTGGCGATGGGCTTCACGATGCAGATCGTGTTCGCGGCCGTCGAGGCGGCCGGCGACTTCATCGGCCTGTCGATGGGACTCGGTTTCGCGACCTTCTTCGACCCGCATTCGAACGGCGCGACGCCGGCGATGGGCCGTTTCCTGAACGCGATCGCGATGCTCGCATTCCTTGCCGTGGACGGCCACCTGCAGGTGTTCGCGGCGCTGGCCGCGTCGTTCCAGTCGCTGCCGGTGTCGGCCGACCTGCTGCACGCGCCCGGCTGGCGCACGGTCGCCGCATTCGGCGCGACCGTGTTCGAGATGGGGCTGCTGCTTGCGCTGCCGGTGGTCGCGGCGCTCCTGATCGCGAACCTCGCGCTCGGGATCCTGAACCGCGCGGCGCCGCAGATCGGCATCTTCCAGATCGGCTTTCCGGTCACGATGCTGGTCGGGCTGTTGCTCGTGCAACTGATGATTCCGAACCTCGTGCCGTTCGTGTCGCACCTGTTCGACATGGGGCTCGATGCGATGGGGCGGGTATTGCTCGGCTGGCGCTGAGCGCGTCCCGCCCCGTTTCCCGCCTGTTCCGGCCCTTCGTTGCTGGAAAACCCCTAAAGGAATCGCCAGCTCACGAAAGGTTGCGGAAGGTTTCGCCTCCCTATACTCGTCATGACGATGCAGCAAGCATCGCGCCATACGAATACAACGAAGGAGACGACCCCGATGCGACCCATCCTGCGCACCCTCGCCGTTGCAGCCAGCCTGAGCTGCGCGCTTGCCGCTCATCCCGCTTTCGCCGACGACGGCGGCAAGATCACGATCATGGTCGGCGGGATCGCGAAGCTGATCTACCTGCCCGCGCGGCTCACGCAGGAGCTCGGCAACTTCAAGGCCGAAGGGCTCGACGTCGAACTGCTGTCGCAGCCGGCCGGCGTCGATGCCGAGAACGAGCTGCTGGCGGGCGCCGTGCAGGGCGTCGTCGGCTTCTACGACCATACGATCGACCTGCAGAGCAAAGGCAAGGAAGTGAAGGCGATCGCCGTGTTCGGCCAGGTGCCGGGCGAAGTCGAGATGGTGTCGACCAAGGCCGCCCCCACCTTCAAGTCGATGGCCGACGCGAAAGGCAAGACGCTCGGCGTAACCGGCCTCGGCTCGTCGACGAGCTTCCTCACGCAATACCTCGCGCTCGCGCACGGCGTGCCGTCGACGCAGTACACGATGCTGCCGGTGGGCGCCGACGCGAGCTTCATCGCCGCGATCAAGCAGGGCCGCATCGACGCCGGGATGACGACCGAGCCGACGGTGTCCGCGCTCGAGAAGATGGGCGACGCGAAGGTGCTGGTCGACATGCGCACCGTCGACGGCACGCGCGCCGCGCTCGGCGGCACCTATCCGGCCGCGAGCCTGTACGTGCAGTCGGCGTGGGCCGATTCGCACAAGGCCGAGGCCACCAAGCTCGCACACGCATTCGCGAAGACGATGCAGTTCATCCACACGCACAGCGCGGAGGAGATCGCCGCAAAGATGCCGGCCGACTACCAGAAGGACAAGGCGCTGTACGTGTCCGCGCTGAAGGCGTCGCTGCCGATGTACACGGCCGACGCGAAGATGCCGGCCGACGGCCCGGCGACCGTGCTGAAAGTGCTCTCGGCGTTCAACCCGTCGGTGAAGGGCAAGCACATCGACCTGGCGCGCACCTACACCAACGATTTCGTGAACGCGAAGTAATCGATATCGGTACAGGCGCCGGCGGTGGCGATCCCGCCGTCGCGCGTTCCCCGTTCCGGCCCGGCTGACCGGCCCGGCGTCGCCACGATGCGGCGCCCTCCTCACCCGCAGGACGAATGCGATGAATCAGGCAGTTTCCCCGAGCACACCGGCGATCGAGTTTCGCAATGTGTCGTGCCGCTTCATTTCGCCGGAAGGCAAGGCCACCGTCGCGTTGCGCGACTTCAGCATGAGCGTCGCACGCGGCGAGTTCATCGCGATCGTCGGGCCGACCGGCTGCGGCAAGTCGACCACGCTGAACCTGATCACCGGCCTGCTCAAGCCGGCGTCGGGCGAGGTGCGCGTGATGGGCCGCCCGGTCGACGGGATCGACCCGCGCATCGGCTTCGTGTTCCAGGCCGACGCCGTGTTCCCGTGGCGCAACGTGATCGACAACGTCGCGGCGGGCCCGCTGTTTCGCGGCCGTTCAAAGGACGTCGCGTACGCGCAGGCCGAGGAATGGATCCGCAAGGTCGGCCTCGACAAGTTCACGAAACACTATCCGCATCAGCTCTCCGGCGGGATGCGCAAGCGCGTCGCGCTCGCGCAGACCTTCATCAACCAGCCGGAAATCCTGCTGATGGACGAGCCGTTCTCCGCGCTCGACATGCAGACGCGCACGCTGATGCAGGATGAACTTCTGCAGTTGTGGTCCGCGAACAAGGGCTCGGTCGTGTTCGTCACGCACGACCTCGAGGAGGCGATCGCGCTCGCCGACCGCGTGTTCGTGCTGACCGCGCGCCCCGCGACGCTCAAGCGCGTGTATGAGATCGACCTGCCGCGCCCGCGCGTCACGTCGGAGATTCGCTACGACACGCGCTTCATCGAAATTTCCAAGGACATCTGGCACGACCTGCGCGAAGAAGTGCAGATCGGCTGACAGCAGCAAGGACAGGAGCATGACCGACATGACGCTTCCCCCCACCGCCATTCCGGCAACGTCGCTCGAGGACGAGTCGCGCGCCGCTCAAACCCGGCTGCGTCGCCGCCGGCAACTGATCATCGGCCTGCGGATCGCCGTGCTCGTGCTCGTGCTGGGCGGCTGGGAACTCGCCGCGCGGCTCAAGTGGATCGATCCGTTCTTCTTCTCGCAGCCGACGCTGATCTTCGCGCAGCTCCAGGACTGGTTCGCGAACGGCACGTCGCAGGGGCCGCTGCTCACGCAGGTATGGGTCACGCTCGAGGAAACCGGCATCGGCTTCGTGATCGGTTCGGTCGCCGGTGTGATCTGCGGGATCGTGCTCGGCCGCAACAAGCTGATGGCCGACGTGTTCGGCCTCTACATCCAGATCGCGAACTCGATTCCGCGCGTCGTGCTCGGCTCGATCTTCGTGATCGCGCTCGGCCTCGGGATGGCGTCGAAGATCGCGCTGGCCGTCGTGATGGTGTTCTTCGTCGTGTTCGGCAACGCGTTCCAGGGCGTGCGCGAAGCCGACCGCTACCTGATCGCGAACGCGCAGATCCTTGGCGCGTCGCGCCGGCAGATCACCACGTCGGTCGTGATCCCGTCCGCGCTCTCGTGGATTCTCGCAAGCCTGCACGTGAGCTTCGGCTTCGCGCTGGTCGGTGCGGTCGTCGGCGAATTCCTGGGTTCCAAGCAGGGCATCGGCCTGCTAATCTCCACCGCCCAGGGCGCGTTCAACGCGAGCGGCGTGTTCGCGGCGATGATCGTGCTGGCCGTGGTCGCGCTGGCCGCCGACTACCTGCTGACCTGGCTCGAGAAGCGCTTGCTCAAGTGGCGCCCCGCCGCGTTCTGAGCAGCGCACGCATCGGATGACACGCCAGAACCGCGCCGGTTGCCCCGGCGCGGTTCGGCATTGAGGAGAAGGAATGGCGCACAGCCTGCGCGGGCGGCTCTTGTGGTGGCTGCTGCTGCCGCTCGCGGTGTTCGTGCTGATCGCGGGCGCGATGTCGTACGACACCGCGCGGACCACGGCCGGGCTCGTGCAGGACAGCGCGCTCGTCGCGTCCGCGCGCACGATCGGCGAGGACGTCGAATGGCGCGACGGCTACCTCGCGGCCGACGTGCCGCCCGCCGCGCTGGAGATCTTCGAGTCGCCGTCGGCCGATTCGGTCTACTACAAGGTGGTCGACAGCCGCGAGCGCCTGCTCACCGGCAATCCGGCGCTCGCCCTGCCCGAACGGCACGGCATCGAGCCGACGCTGTACGACACGGCGCTCGACGGCGTGCCGCTGCGCGCAGTGGTCTACGACCGCCAGCTGTACAACGAGGGCAAGATCGAGACGGTCACGGTGGTCGTCGCGAAGACGACGCGCTCGTACGACGCGATGATCGCGACGATCTGGCGGCCGCAACTCGTGCGCCTGTCGCTGATGCTGGTGCTCGCGGTCGTGCTCGTCTATCTGGGCCTCACGCTCGAGCTGCGCCCGCTGATGAAGCTGAAGGACGACGTCGCCGACCGCGGGCCGATGGAACTGGAGCCGATTCGCCCGGAGCGGCTGCAGCACGAGCTGCGGCCGATCGTCGACGCGATCAACCAGTGCATCGCGCGGCTCAATACGCACACGGCCACGCAGCGCCGCTTCATCGCCGATGCCGCGCACCAGCTGCGTACGCCGATCGCCGTGCTCGACACGCAGATCCAGTACGCGCAGCAGCGCGAGCACAATGATGTGGAACTCGCGTCGGTGCTCGACAGCATGCAGCGCAGCAGCCGCAAGATGGCCGACGTGACCGACAAGCTGCTGCTGCTCGCGCACGCGGAAGCGACGCCGTCGACGCTGCTCACGCATCGCGTCGATCTCGCCGCCGTCGTGTCGAGCGTGCTGGAGGAAACGATCGTGCTCGCGCAGCAGCGCAACATCGATCTCGGCGCCGATCTCGGCGAACGGCTCGACGTCGCGGGCAGCGACAGCCTGCTGACCGCGCTGGTGATGAACCTCGTCGACAACGCGGTGCGCTATACGCAACCGGGCGGCTGCGTGACGGTCGCCGCGCGGCGAGACGGCGACGCCGTCGTGCTCGACGTGATCGACAACGGCCCCGGCATTCCGGCCGAAGCGCGACCGCACGTGTTCAAGCGGTTCTACCGCGTGTCGGCCGACACCGAAGGCTCGGGCCTGGGCCTCGCGATCGTCCGCGAGATCGCGCAGGCGCATGGCGGCAGCGCGTCGCTCGCGCCGGGGCCCGGCAATCGCGGTATCGTCGTGACCGTGCGGCTGCCCGCATACGCCTGAAGAGAAGTCGCCATGAAACTCCTGCTGGTCGAAGACAACGCCGAACTCGCGCACTGGATCGTGAACCTGCTGCGCGGCGAGGATTTCGCGGTCGACTGCGTCGGCGACGGCGAACGCGCGGACACGGTATTGAAGACCGAGCGCTACGACGCGGTGCTGCTCGACATGCGGCTGCCGGGCATCAGCGGCAAGGAAGTGCTCGCGCGATTGCGGCGCCGCAACGACAACGTGCCGGTGCTGATGCTGACCGCGCACGGCTCGGTCGACGACAAGGTCGACTGCTTCGGCGCGGGCGCCGACGACTACGTGGTCAAGCCGTTCGAGTCGCGCGAGCTGGTCGCGCGGATCCGCGCGCTGATCCGCCGGCAGGCCGGCGTCGGCACGACGCAGCTTGTGTGCGGCGATCTCGTCTACGCGTTCGGCACGCGCGAATTCCGTTGCGGGGGCGCGGTGCTCGCGCTGCGTCGCCGCGAGCATGCGATTCTCGAGACGCTGATGCTGCAGCAGAACAAGACGGTATCGAAGGTGCGGCTGATGGACAGCGTGTTCGCGCTCGACGACGAACCGAGCGCGGATGCGATCGACATCTACATCCACCGGCTGCGCAAGCATCTCGCGGGCAGCACGGCCGAGATCATCACGCTGCGCGGGCTCGGCTACATCCTGCGCGAGAAGAACGCGCAGGACTGACGTGCCTGCCTCCAGGTTCGATTCGTAGCACGTAACGTGTCGGCAGCCGCTGGCTGCCGGCCAGGCTCGCGTTCGCCCGCCTGCCCGATTCACGATTATTGCGCGTTCGGTGTTTTCACCGATCCGATTCTTTCCTCCGGGAAAGCGGCGTGAAGGATTGCACCCTCTACGATGCTACACGCCGGCCCCCTCGCTGTGGCCGGCAACAACCGGCATACATTACGTACTGCCAACGAATAGATTTCAATGCGGCAGCTCGGAGGAGACGATCTTGAAACGAAAAACCCTTGCCCTTTCCATCGCGGCGGCAGGCCTGTGCGCCGGCACCCAGGCGCACGCGCAGTCGAGCGTGCAGCTCTACGGCCTGATGGACCTGAGCTTTCCGACCTATCGTACCCACGCCGACGCGAACGGCAATCACGTGATCGGCATGGGCAACGAAGGCGAGCCGTGGTTCAGCGGCAGCCGCTGGGGCCTGCGAGGCGCCGAGGACATCGGCGGCGGCACGAAGATCATCTTCCGCCTCGAAAGCGAATACGTGGTCGCGAACGGCCAGATGGAAGACGAAGGCCAGATCTTCGACCGCGACGCGTGGGTCGGCGTCGAGGACGAGCGTTTCGGCAAGCTGACGGCCGGCTTCCAGAACACGATCGCACGCGACGCATCGGCGATCTACGGCGACGCGTACGGTTCCGCGAAGCTCACGACCGAGGAAGGCGGCTGGACCAACTCGAACAACTTCAAGCAGATGATCTTCTACGCGGCCGGCCCGACCGGCACGCGCTACAACAACGGCCTCGCGTGGAAGAAGCTGTTCAGCAACGGCATCTTCGCGAGCGCCGGCTACCAGTTCAGCAACTCGACCGCGTTCGCGACCGGCTCCGCGTACCAGGTCGCGCTCGGCTACAACGGCGGCCCATTCGCCGTGTCGGGCTTCTACAACCACGTGAATCACGGCGGCTTCACGAACCAGACGTTCTCCGTCGGCGGCAACTACGCGTTCAGCATCGTGCGCCTGAATGCCGGCTACTTCCGCTACAACGGCGACCAAGGCTCGCTGGGCCAGCGGCACGACGATTCGTGGACCGTGTCGATGAAGATCGCGCCGAAGGGCCCGCTCGATTACGAGCTCGGCTACCAGCAGATGCGCGTCAAGAACGCCGCATACAACTCGGACGGCTTCGTGCCGAACGCGAACCTCGGTGCGTTCAGCCTGACGAACGGCGTCGGCAACGGCTTCAAGGAGACGATCTACGGGTCGGTGTTCTATCACCTGAGCAAGCGCACCGAGCTGTACCTGGCCGGCGACTACATGAAGCTGCATGGCGGCTACACGGTGTCGTCGACGTTCGGCGCGAAGAACCAGCTCGAACTGACCTCGGGCATCCGCACGCGTTTCTGACCCCGCGGCCGGGGCGCGCCCCGGCCGTACCTTCGTTCGGGATTCTCCATACGGGCACGCCGGCGCATTGCGCTGAACGTGCCCTTTTTTCGTCGTTTTCGGCTGGTGCCGGGTATCCCGGAAGCCCCATGTGCGCGGCGCCGCGACAACCCGGCCCGAAGCCGCTTGCGGCCCGTCGGACGGGCGATCGCGGCCGATGCCCGCACGATCGCCTCACATCGGTGCTTGACCTGCGCCGACCGACTCGCTAGCGTTTCGGGTTTGCCCGGGTGGCCATTGCCGCCGGTGCCGTGAGTGCGCCCGACGTCCTGGCGCACACGGCCGGGCTCCGATGGAAAAAACGATGCAGAAACTCGATGCGGCGAGCCCGCAGGCGATGTCGACGGATTTCACCGCCGACAACGTCGCGCGCCTGAAGGCGCTGTTCCCCGAACTCGTGACCGAAGGCCCGGACGGCGCGTCGGTCGACGTCGACGCGCTGAAGGCGCTGGTCGGCGAGCGCACCGTCGGCGACGCCGACGAGCGCTACGGCTTCCACTGGCACGGCAAGCGCAGCGCGCGCCAGGCCGCGCTCACGCCGTCGACGGGCACGCTGCGTCCGTGCCCCGGCGACAGCGTCGCGTGGGACGACACGCGCCATCTCGTGATCGAGGGCGACAACCTCGACGTGATGAAGCTGCTGCACAAGAGCTACGCGGGCAAGGTGAAGCTCGTCTACATCGACCCGCCGTACAACACGGGCAGCGATTTCGTCTATCCGGACGACTTCAGCGACAGCATCCGCCACTACCTGTCGATGACGGGCCAGACCGAAGGCGGCGTGAAGCGCAGCACCAACACCGAGGCGAACGGCCGGTTCCATACCGACTGGCTGAACATGATGTATCCGCGCCTGAAGCTCGCGCACGCGCTGCTGTCCGACGAAGGGCTGATCGCCGTGCACATCGACGAGCATGAAGTGCATGCGCTCGTGCTGATGCTGCGCGAGATCTTCGGCGAGGAGAACGAGCTCGGGGTGGCCGTGTGGGACAAGCGCAACCCGAAGGGCGATGCGCGCGGCGTGGCGTACCAGCACGAATCGCTGGTGCTGTTCGCGCGCAACGCCGAGACGCTGCTCGAGCAGGCGCCGCTGAGGCGCCCGAAGCGCAACGCGCAGCGCATGCTGGATGCCGCGCACGACGCGGTGTACCGCAGCGGCAACGTGAAGGATGCGCAAAAGGCCTACCGCGCATGGATGAAGGCGCAGACCAACCTGTCGGGCGGCGAGGTGATGTACGACCGGCTGTCGGCCGACGGGCGCGTGTACCGCCTCGTGTCGATGGCATGGCCGAACAAGAAGAAGGCCCCGGAAGAGTATTTCACGCCGCTGATCCACCCGGTCACCGGCAAGCCGTGCGCGATGCCGGCGCGCGGCTGGCGCAACCCGCCCGCGACGATGCAGGCGCTGATCGAGCGCGGCCAGATCGAATTCGGTCCGGATGAAACCACGCAGCCGCAGCGGATCTACTACCTCGACGAGAACATGTACGAGAACGTGCCGTCGGTGCTGCCGTTCGCCGGCTCCGACGACGCGCTGCTGAAGACGCTCGGCATCCCGTTCGACCAGCCGAAGCCGGTCGATTTCGCGGCGGCCGTGATCGGCTGGTGCACGCGCGGCGACGACATCGTGCTCGACTGCTTCGCCGGCTCCGGCTCGACCGGTCACGCGGTGATGCAGGTGAACGCGACCGACGGCGGCGCACGCCGCTACATCCTCGTGCAACTGCCCGAGGCGCTCGACCGCCGCGACAAGACGCAGCTGGCGGCCGCCGATTTCTGCGCGAAGCTGAAGAAGCCGCCGACGCTCGCCGAAATCACGAAGGAGCGCCTGCGCCGCGCGGCCCAGCAAGTGGCGCGCGACTATCCGGAAAGCTATGGCGACCTGGGCTTTCGCGTGTACCGGCTCGACACGACCAACGTGATCGAGTGGGATCCGCGCCGCGACGACTTCGACCATGCGCTCTTCGCGTCCGTCGAGCACGTGAAGACCGGCCGCAGCGAGGACGACCTGCTCGCCGAGCTGACGCTGAAGCTCGGCCTCGACCTGTGCACGCCGGTCGAGCATCACCAGGTCGCAGGCAAGACCGTGCACCTGATCGGCCGCTCGATCGTCGCGTGCTTCGATGCGCGCATTTCGCGCGACGACGCGGGCCCGCTCGCCGACGGCATCGTCGAACTGCTCGACGCGACCGGCGCGACGCGCGATGTCACGTGCCTGTTCCGCGACAGCGGCTTCGTCGACGACGTCGCGAAGCTCAATCTCGCCGCGCTGCTCGAACAGCATGGCGTGAAGCGCGTGCGGAGCCTGTGATGCGGCTGCATTTCGAAGCGGATCTCGACTACCAGCGCGAGGCGATCGACGCCGTCTGCGACCTGTTTCGCGGCCAGGAATCGTATCGCGGCGACTTCAGCGTGCTCGCGAACGCCGCGCCCGGCACCACGGCCGCGGCTCAAGGCTCGCTCGGCTTCGCGGTGTCGGAGCAAGGCGTCGGCAACCGGCTGTCGCTGACCGACGACGCGCTCGCGCGCAATCTCGCCGACGTGCAGCTGCGCGGCGGGCTGCCGCCGTCCGGCTTGCCCGGCTCACGCGACTTCACCGTCGAGATGGAGACCGGCACCGGCAAGACCTACGTGTACCTGCGCACGATCTTCGAGCTGAACCGCCGCTACGGCTTCACGAAGTTCGTGATCGTCGTGCCGTCGATCGCGATCAAGGAAGGCGTGCACAAGACGCTTTCGATCACCGAGGACCATTTCCGCGCGCTGTACGCGGGCGTGCCGTACGACTACTTCCTGTACGACTCCGCGAAGCTCGGCCAGGTGCGCCACTTCGCGGCGAGCGCGGCGATCCAGATCATGGTGATGACGGTCGCCGCGATCAACAAGAAAGAGATCAACAACCTCTACAAGGACAGCGAGAAGACCGGCGGCGAGAAGCCGATCGACCTGATCCGCGCGACGCGGCCGATCGTGATCGTCGACGAGCCGCAAAGCGTCGACGGCGGGCTCGAGGGGCGCGGGCGCGAAGCGCTCGCCGCGATGGCGCCGCTCTGCACGCTGCGTTATTCGGCGACGCACGTCGACCGCCACCACATGGTGTACCGGCTCGACGCGGTCGACGCGTACGAGCGCAAGCTCGTCAAGCAGATCGAGATTGCGTCGGCGATCGTCGAGGACGCGCACAACAAGCCGTACGTGCGGCTTGTCAGCGTGTCGAACCGGCGCGGCGCGATCAGCGCGCGCATCGAGCTCGACGTCGCGACCGCGGCCGGCGTGAAGCGCCAGATCGTGTCGGCGACCGACGGCGACGATCTCGAACGCCTGACCAAGCGCGCGCTGTACGCGGGGCTGCGGATCGGCGAAGTGCATGCGGTGAAGGGTGCCGAATACGTCGAGCTGCGCCATCCGGAAGGCGAGGCGTTCCTGTCGCTCGGCGAGGCGTTCGGCGACATCGACACGCTCGCCGTGCAGCGCGAGATGATCCGCCGCACGATCCGCGAGCACCTCGACAAGGAATTGCGTCTGGCCGAGCGTGGAGTGAAGGTGCTGTCGCTGTTCTTCGTCGATTCGGTCGAGCGCTATCGCCGCTACGACGAGAACGGGATGCCCGTGAAGGGCGATTACGCACTGATCTTCGAAGAGGAATATGCGCGCGCGGCGCGCGTGCCGGCCTACCGTGCGCTGTTCGACGGCGTCGACGTCGCGCTCGAAGTCGAGCGCGCGCACAACGGCTACTTCTCGATCGACCGCAAGGGCGGCTGGACCGACACGAGCGAAAGCAGTGCCGCGGCGCGCGAGAACGCGGAGCGCGCATACGGCCTCATCATGCGCGAGAAGGAAGCGCTGCTGTCGTTCGACACGCCGCTGAAGTTCATCTTTTCGCACTCGGCGCTGAAGGAAGGCTGGGACAACCCGAACGTGTTCCAGATCTGCACGCTGCGCGACATCCAGACCGAACGCGAGCGCCGCCAGACGCTCGGCCGCGGGCTGCGCCTCGCGGTCGACCAGGACGGCGAACGCGTGCGCGACCCCGGCGTAAACACGCTCACGGTGATCGCGACCGAACGCTACGAGTCGTTCGCGGAGAACCTGCAGAAGGAAATCGAGGCCGATACGGGCATCCGTTTCGGGATCGTCGAGGAGCACCAGTTCGCGGCACTGCCGGTGCAGGAAGGCGACGGACCCGCGCACGCGCTCGGCATCGGGCTATCGCGCGCGCTGTGGACGCATCTGCATGAGCAGGGCTACGTCGACGCGCAGGGCAAGGTGCTCGACCGGCTGAAGGATGCGCTGCGCCAGAGCGCGCTCGTGCTGCCCGACGCGTTCGAGTCGCTGCGCGCGCCCATCGTCGCGACGCTGCGCAAGCTGTCGGGCCGCTTCGCGGTGCGCAATGCGGACGAGCGTCGCGCGATCGCGTTGCGGCGCGATGCGTCGGGCAAGGCCGTCGTGTTCGGCGACGACTTCCGGGCGTTGTGGGACCGCATCCGCCATCGCACCGTGTACAGCGTCGAGTTCGACAACGCGAAGCTCGTGCGCGATTGCACGGCCGCGCTGCGCGACGCGCCGGACATCGCGCGCGCACGGCTGCAGTGGCGCAAGGCCGAGATCGATATCGGCAAGGCCGGCATCGAGGCGATCGAGGTGGCGGGCGCCGGCACGGTGCTGATCGACGAAGGCGAGTTGCCGCTTCCCGACCTGCTCACCGAACTGCAGGACCGCACGCAGCTCACGCGCCGCTCTCTCGCGACGATTCTGGCCGACAGCGGCCGGCTCGACGACTTCCGCGTGAATCCGCAGCAGTTCATCGCGCTGGCCGCCGATGCGATCAACCGCTGCAAGCGGCTCGCGCTGGTTGCGGGCATCGCGTACCGCAAGCTTGGCGAGCGCCACGTACATGCGCTCGAGTCGTTCGAGAGTGAGGCGCTGACCGGCTACCTGCGCAACCTGCGGTCCGATGCGCGGAAGTCGATCCACGAAGCGGTCGTGTGCGAGACCGACGCGGAGCGTGCGTTTGCCGATGCGCTCGAAGCGCACGACGGCGTGAAGCTGTACGCGAAACTGCCCGCGTGGTTCCGCGTGCCGACGCCGCTCGGCAGCTATCACCCGGACTGGGCGGTGCTCGCGGAGCAGGACGGCGGCGAGCGGCTGTATTTCGTCGTCGATACGCCGAATGCCGACGGCGACGTGACGAGCGAGCACGAGCGCGCGAAGCTCGTGTGCGGCGAGGCGCATTTCCGTGCGCTGGTGGACGGCGGAGAGGCCGCGCGGTTCGTGCGCGTCAGGCAGGCCGATGCGTTGTTCGAGCCGGTTGCAGCCGTCGCGCCCCTGGCGGGCGCGGGACGCTGAAACGAAGGGCGGCGACGAGCCGCCCTTTTTTCATTTCATCGATCCGGTTACGGCGAATCCGTTTGTCATCCGAATGAAAGCGATTCGTATCCTCGCCGGTTCGCGCGCGTCGTTACCGCTGGTTGCAAATCGGGGTCGATGCGACGCCGGCGCGCGACACCTCCGTTTCGCCACCGCCATGAAAAAAGGGCGCCGAAGCGCCCTTCCTCAACATGCGTGCGCCGCAGTTACAGCGTGCGGCCGAACGCGTTGCGATGTGCGTGGTGCGTGGACGTCGACGCATGCGCGGTATGGCCGTGCGTGTGCCCATGACCGTGGCCCGGCTGCGTGCCTGCACGATCCGCGATCGTGTCGGAGCGGTCGGCTGCACGCGCGAGGCCCTTGTCGCGGTCGCCCGAGCGGAAGCCGTTCGAGTTGCTCAGCGCTTCGCCGCTCATGTGGCCGCCGGACATGCCGCCGGCGTTGCCGCCCATGCCGCCAGCACCGTGACCACCGCCGTTGCCCCCACCGTTGCCACCGGCCGCGGCATTCGCGGAAACGGCACCGAGTGCGAGGAGCGCGGCGGCCAGTACGGACAGATATCGTTGCGTTTTCATTGTTTGCTTCCTGGAGCGTGTTCGGATGATTGCATTCTAGGAACACGCGATTTCCGCGCGACTCGACGTTGTAAATGATCGTAACGGTGCGCGTGACGCGCATTCGTCGGATCAATGTGCGACATGCCGGATGCGTGCGCGGAATGCGCGGCCGGCCGTCGTCGGACGAAGCAAGATGAAAGGCGGGAACGGCGCTGTCGCGCCGTTTCCGCCGGTGAGCGCGCTTACTGCGCCGGCTGCACGCCCTGCGCGGCGGCCTTGCGCTGAGCCGCCATCTCCTGCTCGTGCTTCTTCGCCATGTGGTGGCCGACGATACAGCCGCCGACCGCACCGACCACGGCGTGATGTCCCGCGTAGTGGCCGGCGACGCCGCCCACCACCGCGCCCTTCATGCAGCCTGCCGCGTGCGCGCTGCCGATCGTTGCGAGCGCAACGACGGCGGCCGCTGCGCACGACCTGATGTGTCGAATGGGCATCATGCGATCACTCTCCTCTTGTCGTCGTGATCAGTATTCTCGTGAGCCGGCCGCCCGGTTCAGTTCCAGCGGCCGCGCCAGCCGTCGCCGTCACGCCAGGCGCGCTCGCGCCACTCGTGCTCGCGCCATTCACGGCGACGCCACTCGTGTTCACGCCATTGACGCGCACGCCAGTCGTCGTCGCGATAGCCCACCGGCGCGTACATCACCGGCGGCGGCGGCGCGACGTAGACCGGCTCGGGCGCCGCATAGACGCCTGGCACACCGATCCCGACCGACAGGTCGACGTGGGCCGATGCGACGCCCGAAGCTGCCAGCGCCGCTACACCGAGAACTGCACCGAGGATAAGTTTCTTGCTCATTTCGCGACTCCCTGCACGTGTCGTGCGTCATGTGACTACGGTTCGGAGTCTAGGCATCGGGCGCCGACACAGGTGAAACCGGTCTGCGAGACCGGTAACGGACGTTTACGGCGGGGCGCAAGGCGTTGCAGGACAAGGGTGGCGGGCGATTCGACACGCCGTTGCAACGGCGCATCGAATCGGTAAAGGCGGGAATTTTTGCCGGAAAACGCGCCGGCGCCGCTCGCCGCACGCGAATCGAACGAAGTTACGCGCGGATATCGTCGACGCTGCGGAGCCAGTGCACGCTGAACAGGCTGTCCGCGTCGGTCCACACGGTGTCGGGCTCGAAGCCCGCACGGCGCGCGATCGCATGGAAGCCGTCGATCGTGAACTTGTGCGAGTTCTCCGTGTGGATGTGCTCGCCCGCCTCGAAGCGGAACGCGTGGCCGCGCACGTGCACCGTTTGCGCGATATCGCTGACGAGATGCATCTCGATGCGCTGCCGTTCGCGGTCGTAGAACGCGCAATGCGAAAACGCGTCGAGATCGAAGTTCGCGCCGAGTTCCGCGTTCGCGCGGGCGAGCAGGTTCAGGTTGAACCGCGCGGTCACGCCCTGCGCGTCGTTGTACGCGCGATGCAGCGTGCGCTCGTCCTTCACGAGATCCACGCCGACCAGGAGGCCGCCGCCGCGCAACAGCCGCGCGGCGTCGCGCAGGAACGCATCGGCTTCCTCCGGCGAGAAGTTGCCGATCGTCGAGCCGGGGAAGAAGCCGATGCGCCGGCGCGGCGTCTCCGTCAGTTCGGCCAGTTGCTCGGCCTTCGTGTAGTCGGCCGCGATCGGCGCGACGTCGAGCCACGGATACGCGTCACGCAGCCGCGCCGCGGCGCCGTGCAGGTAGTCGGCCGAGATGTCGATCGGCACGTAGCGCGCCGGCGCGTTCGCGTAGTTGTCCGCACACGCGTCGAGCAGCACGCGGATCTTTTCGAGCGAGCCCGCGCCGAATTCGACGATGTCCGCATGCGGGCCGACGCGCCGCACGATCTCGGCCGCGCGATCGCGCAGGATGCCGAGTTCCGTACGCGTCGGGTAGTACTCGGGCAGCTCGCAGATGCTGTCGAACAACGCCGACCCGGCCGCATCGTAGAAGTATTTCGGCGAAATGCTGCGCGGCGTGCGCGACAGTCCGTCGATCAGGTCGCGCTCGAACGCGCTCGGCCGCGAATCGCGGGCGGGTTGCAGGCCACCGCTCGTGGCCGTCAGATCAGACGTCTCGCGCAAGTCGCACTCCCGTGAATTGCCAGCGCGCGGCCGGCGGAAAGAAATTGCGGTACGTCGGCCGTTCGTGCCCCGGCGGCGTCGCGACGCTGCTGCCGCGCAGGACCTGCTGGCCAACCATGAACTTGCCGTTGTATTCGGCGGCGACTCCCGCGAGCGGCCGAAAGCCCGGATACGGCTCGTAGGACGAACGGGTCCACTGCCACACGTGCCCGAGCATCTGCTGAATACCATCCGCGCCGAATGCGGCTTCCCATTCGAATTCGGTCGGCAGGCGTGCGCCGGCCCACTCCGCGTACGCGGCCGCTTCGTAGAAGCTCACGTGACACACGGGCGCATCGGGCGCGAGCGGCTCCACGCCGTGCAGACCGAACGCGCGCCATGCGTGTACGGCTTCCGGCCCACCGTCGTCGTCCGGAATCCAGTACGCGGGCCCTCGCCAGCCTTCCCGCTGCACCGTCGCCCAGCCGTCCGACAGCCAGTATTCAGGGCGGGCGTAGCCGCCGTCCGCGATGAAGGCCGCGAATTCCGCATTCGTCACGAGACGGTTCGCGATCTCGTACGGACGCACGAGCGCCGTATGGCGCGGCCGTTCGTTGTCGAACGAGAACGCGTCGCCGTCGTGGCCGATCTCGACGAGCCCGCCCGGCTGATGCAGCCAGCGCAACGGGCCGGCATCGCCCGCGGCCAGGGCCGCGTGCCCATCGGCGCGATTGAGCGGCCGGAACGCAGGCTTGAGCGGGTTGCACGAGAACGCATGCAGCATGTCCGTGACGATCAGCTCCTGATGCTGCTGTTCGTGATGCAGGCCGAGTTCGATCTCGGGCGCGATCGTGGCGAGCATCGTCGGATCGGCGCCGTCGAGCGCGCGCAGCATCGCGTCGTCGACGTACTGACGGTACGCATTCACCTCGTCGAGCGACGGACGCGTGAGCAGCCCGCGCTGCGGCCGCGGATGGCGCGGGCCGAGCGCTTCGTAATAGGAATTGAAGAGGAACTGGAACGCGTCGTCGAACGGCGCGTAGCCATCCACGCGGCGCATCAGTACGACGGTTTCGAAGAACCAGGTCGTATGCGCGAGATGCCACTTCACCGGACTCGCGTCGGGCATCGACTGCACGGCCTGGTCTTCGGCGGATAGCGTCGCCGTCAACGCGACACTATGGGCGCGCACGTCCTGATAACGGCGCTGAAGCTGGGATGCAAGGAGGCTCATCGGTTTACCGTCCACGTCGCGATTCGCTGCGTTGCGTTGCCGGAAAAAGGAAAGCCTTGCGCTCGGATGCGCGCGGCTGGCGTGCGACCTTCATTGCTGCGATGTCGGGCAGCCGGCGCGCGCGCCGGGCCGCTGGTGCGGCGTCACATCATCTGCCCGTGCAGAACAGTATGGGCCAGAAATGTGAACGTCGCGAATCGGATTTCGGGCGAAACAAGTGCGAAAGACAAATGAAAGCACTCGCGCGTCGAGCGGCGACGTTGGCGAACCGTCGATGCCCGTGATGGCGGGGCCCGGCAGGGGATCGCAATGGGCATGCCTGCGCGTCGGCATTACCGCCGCCTCATGACAGTCGCGCGGCACGCATGAAAGGTCGACGACCCGCGTTCACCGGCGCAACGGCGTCGTGCGGTCGATATCGGCCCCGATCCGCACGCCGGCATCACGGCCGTCGGTGCGATGTTCAACTGCCCTGCCCTCCGTGCGCTTCCCGGCTTTTGAAAAATTTTTCGCGCCGATGTCACGCGCGCGGGGGCCTCGCTCGTCATATCACCGGAACCCACACGAAAGGAGAAGGAACCATGACTGCGAAACTCAATCCGTTCGCCGCCGCCCCCGCGCTGATGAAGAACTGGATGGCCGTATCGGTCGCCGCTGCCGGGAGCCTCGAGCCGACGCTGATCGAGCTGGTCAAGATCCGCGCGTCGCAGATCAACGCGTGTGCGAACTGCCTTAACATGCACACCGTCGAGGCCCGCGAGCAAGGCGAGACCGAGCAGCGCATCAATCTGCTGGCCGCGTGGCGCGAAGCGCCCTGCTACACCGACCGCGAACGCGCGGCGCTCGGCTGGACCGACGCGCTCACGCGGCTGTCGGAGGGCCATGGCGCGCACGAAGCCGCGTATGCGGCGCTGAACGACCACTTCAGCCAGGAGGAGCAGGTGAAACTCACGGTGATGATCAACGTGATCAACGGCTGGAACCGGCTGGCCGTCGGCTTCGGGCTGTGGATCGATCCGGCTGAAGCGAAAGCCGCTGCCGCGCAGATGGTGGCCTGATGACCAGCCTCGATCCGGCCGCGGGCAGCGCCGAAGACCGGGCCGACGCAGCGGCGAGCTTCGATCCGCTGCGTCGCACGTTGATCCGCGTCGCGTACCGGATGCTCGGTTCCGTCGCGGACGCCGAGGACATGGTGCAGGAGGCGTTCATCCGCTGGATGGGCGTCGATCGCACGGAGGTGCGCGTGCCCGAGGCGTTCCTGCGCCGCATGGTGATGCGCATGTGCCTCGATCAGCTGAAGTCCGCGCGGCACCAGCGCGAGACCTATATCGGCCCGTGGCTGCCGGAGCCAGTCGTCGAGGAGGATGAACAGGAGGACGTCACGCTGCCGCTGATGCTCGCGCTCGAACGGCTGTCGCCGCTCGAACGTGCTGCGTTCCTGCTGCACGACGTGTTCGGCCTCGAGTTCGACGAGATCGCGACGACGATCCAGCGTGACCCGGCCGCATGCCGGCAGCTCGCCGCGCGGGCGCGCACGCATGTGCGCGAGGCGCGGCCGCGGTTTCATGTCGAGAAGCAGCGCGGGATCGAGCTGGCCGAGGCATTCTTCGCGGCGTCACGCAGCGGCGACATGCGCGCGCTCGGCGCGATGCTCGCCGAGGACGTGAGCCTGCATTCGGACGGCGGCGGCAAGCGCGCGGCCGCGGGCAAGCCGGTGTTCGGCTTCGAGCGCGTGATGAAGGTCCACGCATACCTGGCCGAACTGTTCGCCACGCATGCGTCGAAGCTCGTGCGGGCCGGGTTCATCAACGGGTTGCCGGGTTTCGTCACGCTGGAGGCCGACGGCGAGTTGCAGACCACGGCGCTGGAGATCGAAGACGGGAAAATCGTCGCGATCTATGTCGTGCGGAATCCTGACAAGTTGAAGCATCTGCATTGATGCTTCACGAGCAGGGGCTCTACGCCCTGCCTTGCCGATTACCCGCTGCTTGCCGCACGAAGCATCGCCCATGCATGCACGATTTCGTGCCGCAAAAAGAAAAACGCCACGCGATGTTGCCGCGTGGCGTTTGTATGTTGGCGAGCCGGATTGCCTGTAGGCAATGCGTGCTGCCAGACCCCTTCTTTTGTTCGTTGGTAGGCTCGATTGGATTCGAACCAACGACCCCCACCATGTCAAGGTGGTGCTCTAACCAACTGAGCTACGAGCCTAAGAAGCCGCGAATTATAGAGAGGGTTTTGGAGGTGCGCAAGTCCCTTTTGTGAAATTTATTCGATCGAGCATGGCGCGCATGGGCGGCGCACCGTGCGCGAAGCGGATCGCGATCGCATCCGGGTTGATCCCCACTGCGGGCTGCTTTGCTACGGCGCGGGCACGGTGCTCTGGATCTTCGCGTTGAGCAAGGCGGGGCTCACCGTCGTATATCCGTTTACCGCGCTCACGTTCGTGCTCGTCTTTTTGGCTGGAATCTTGTTCTTCGGCGAGCGTGTGTCGTACGCGCAATGGGGAGGCGTCGCCATGATCCTCGGCGGGCTGTATCTGATTGCCATGGTTCGATAGCGGGCGGACCGGCGCCGCAACTTATCCACAGAGCGCTATGGATAACCGTCCGGCAAGCCTCTGGATTCACAGTGGAACGATTGAGGATATGTCGCCGCGGCTGTGAATCTGCGGAAAGTTGTTCTGTGATGCACAGCGATTTTCCTGTGCATCACCTGTGGTTGTGCATTCTGTTTCATGTTGAAAATTCATGGTGTTACGGAAGTTATCCACTGTGGAGCGGTGGGCTTGTTAACTATCACTACGTATATATACGAACCCTGTTAACACCTTTGGATAAGCACAGTCCGCCGACTGTGATCCGGGAAGGATATGCACTGCGCGCGGTGGATGAATCACGCGAAGTCGAAGCCAGTGACCAGCCCGAACGCTCGCATCTGTAAAGTCGCCAGGTTCTCGACAGGCCTCGTCAATGAACCGCTGGTGGTGGATATTGCTGGCCGCGTACCGGGGCTCATGGCCGATGTGGCCGCGGTTGTACGAGGATCCGTTATGACAATCACGTCATCGTCGTGCGACATGACGGACGTCACGACGCGGCGCAGGGTCTTCCGGATCCCGCAACGCCTGATTAGCTGGTCAGAGAAACGCGAGCGCTGAAGGCCGGTCTCGGAGGTGGATGCTCACCTGTACTACCATCATCGCTATCGAGTCGGCACGCCATGTTCCGCGGGACCCTTGGGTCAGATGAGGTATCTCGGAAAGCTGGGTTTCAAGGCAAAGGTGAAATGATGCCGCTGGTGAATTGTTCATACCACGGACATGTCGGAGGTGAGCTCGTGACTCGGGCCGTGTCCGATCTCGTCAACGATCGTAGCAACGGCAGGAGTGGGCACCGGGTCGTGCCATCGACGCGCTGGTGCGTGATGAAATCGAATTTCCGGGTTACATGCTCGAATCCGAAGAGACGAAAATTCTGGCGTTGGGCGGGAAGCATGAGGGGGGCGGCGTCTATCGGTTCGACGATGACGAGTCGGTGGAATCCGCTATCGGGTAATTGACGGCAACTTGTGCTGAATGCCTGAGGGAATTGATTGCAAGGCAGGAAGAAGGGTAGGAGGACGAGTGCCTCGGGGAGACGGATGACCGGATTGAATTTCGAAGGTCAATCTGTGTTCCGTCCAGCTCAATATCGCGACGCTGTTCGGCCTGAAGACTGCCAACATTAGCCCGAATGTCTTGTCTGGCGGGGCTTTGCCGGAACAGAGCAGACGATGCGGACGGTGCTGGTGCGGTCCGTCGTCGTGGATGCCTTGTGGATATCGAGAAGTCAAATCACTCGAAGGCCTGTGCACTCAACGGATACGGCAATCGAATTCGGTGCAGATGTTCGCGGTACCTTGCGGTTGTGGATATTGCACGCCAAAACAATCCGAAACACTGTGCAGGCCGAAGATGAGCGAGTCGACCGATGACCGCGCGCGGTGTCGACATGATTGATGTGGATATCCCGCCCCGCAGCGACTCGAAACGCTGTGATTCCAAAAGGGCAAGGGTGCCGGTGTTGTTTCGATGTGGACAACAAACCGCGAAAGTCAGTCGAAACGCTGTGCAAGCGAGTGGTGACAGTAAGCACGCTCAAGTCAGAAGCCGCATCATTCGGGGCGTCGACGGCCGCCCACCGATCACCAGCCGCGCGCGCGTCGTACCGCTCAAGTCTGCTGATCGAGCGCCTGCGCGATCGCTTTCTCCGCGAGGCTTCCGGCCGGCCCGACCACCGCGAAATTGAGCCCGTTCACCGACCCGTACCGCGCGAGCAACGGCCCATCCACGCGTTGTCCGGCCGGCAGCAGCCGGTGTTTCGATTCCGCCGGCCGGAGATAGAAGCTCAGTGTCCGCCCGGCATCGTCCTCATAGAGCACCATCGCGGCAGTGGCTCCGCTGTCCGTCGTAAACAGCCGCCCGCCAACCGGCCTGAACCCGGCCGCACTCAAATCCGGCAACCGCGCCGATGCGCCGACGCGTCTGGTGAGCCACCCTTGCAAATCTCCCGCACGGGTTGGCCGAAAATCCACCTTCGCGGCTTGATCGACGACCATCATCCGGTAAGCCTCGACCGCATCGCTCATCGGCGCGATCGGAGGCGGCGCGTTCCATCCATGCGCCTGCCACCCGCCAAACGTCCCCAGCCCGATACAGAACACGAACGAAGCCGCCATCGCGAATCGCATCCGCGAGCGCTCCACACGCTTCGCCCGAATCGCAGCTGGATCGAGCTCAGGATTGTGACCGGGCATCCGCACGCTCTCGAGCGCGGCCCGCAATCGTTGCGCATCCTGCTGCCATTGCCTTACCTGTTCCGCACGCTCCGGATGCAGCGCGAGATATCGCTCGACCGCGGCGCGCGCGTCGTCGTCGAGCTGGCCGTCGACATAGGCCTGGAGATCGTGTTCGTCGGGACGGAGGTGGTTCATTTCATCACGCGGAGAGAAGGAGCGGGAAGTTCGCCGTCGCTGAGCTGGCGCAGCGCCTGGCGCGCGCGGGAGAGTCGCGACATCACGGTGCCGATCGGCACGCCGAGCAGGTCGGCGACTTCCTGATACGTAAAGCCCTCGACCGCGACGAGCAGCAGCAGGCTGCGCTGCTCGTCGGAGAGCCGGCCGAACGCTTCGAGCGTCGCGCGTGCGGCCACCTCACGTTCGGCGGACGGCCAGTGCGCTTCGTCGTCGTCGCGAATGCGGCCGAGCAGCCATGCGTAGCGCTTCGCGCTGCGTTTGCCGTCGAGAAACTGCCGGTAAAGGATCGTGAAGAGCCAGCTGCGCAACGACGCGTCGTCGCGGCGGCTTGCCCAGCGCGACAGCGCGCGCTCGAGCGTCGACTGGACGAGATCGTCGGCGGCGTGGACGTCGCGCGCCAGCCAGAGCGCGAAGCGTCGCAGCCTGGGGATGAGTTCGCGCAATGCGTCGTCGTCGGGGGCGTTTGAGGGCATGGCCGGGGCGCGAGCCGATAAGCGTGGAGATGCCGCGTAGGACGCCGGTCGGCGTCGCTTATTCCGTCAGCATACGAAAAATTTCTTCATGGAATAAAGCGGCGCGGGTGGCGTCCTACACGCGTTCGACAATGATCAGACGATCGGGAGTGCATCCATGAAGCAATCTTCCTCTTCTTCGCCGCCGAGCGAACCCGGGCGCGGGTGGTGGCGCTGGGCCGTCATCGGCGGCGCGGTGGCCGGCGTGGCCGTGGCGTTCGGGTATGTCGGCGGCTGGCTTGCGCCGGCGCGTCTGACCCCGCACCGGCTCGTCGACGCGCTGCAGACGGCCGGCGGCGAGCATCCGGGCTTCCGGCGCAATCACGCGAAGGGCGTGTGCGTGACCGGTTACTTCGAAGGCAACGGCGCCGCGAGCGCGTATTCGGTCGCGCCGTTCTTCAAGGCGGTGCGCACGCCGGTGGTCGGGCGCTTCGCGCTGCCGGGCGGGAATCCTTATGCGCCCGACAGCAGCGTGCCGATCCGCAGCCTCGCGCTGAAGCTCACCGCACCGGACGGCCAGCAATGGCGGACCGGGATGAACGCGATGCCCGTGTTTCCGGTGGCGACGCCGAAGGCGTTCTACGCGCAGTTGCTGGCGACCCGGCCGGATCCGGCGACGGGCAAGCCCGATCCGGCGAAGGTGAAGGCGTTTTTCGGCGCGCATCCGGAGACGGCAGCGTTCCGCGCATGGGTGAAGGGTGCGAAGCCGAGCGCGAGCTACGTCACCGAAAGCTATTACGGATTGAACGCGTTCTACTTCGTCGATGCTGCCGGCAAGCGCCAGGCGGTGCGGTGGCGCGTCGTGCCGGAGCAGATGACGGGCGCCGGCGACGTCGCGACGGCCGCGGACCCGAACGTGTTGCAGCAGGACCTGACGCGGCGCATCGCGGACGGTGCGCAAAAGTGGAAGCTGCTGGTCACGCTGGCCGAGCCCGGCGACCCGGTGGACGACGCGACGAAGACCTGGCCCGCGCAGCGGACGACGATCGACGCGGGGACGCTCGTGCTCGATCGCGTGGAGCCGCAGGACAGCGGGCCATGCCGGGACGTGAATTACGACCCGACGGTGCTGCCGCAGGGGATTCAGGTGTCGGGGGATCCGTTGCTGGCGGCGCGGTCCGCGGCGTATGCGGATTCGTATCTGCGCCGGACGAGTGAAGAGGCCGGCGTGGCCGGCGCGGCGCGACTGAGTGCGGAGGGACGATGATGAAGGCTACGACGACGTTTAGCTTGCCGGCGAGGCTGCTGCATTGGGTGATGGCCGCGATGATCGTCGCGATGCTGTTCATCGGGGTGGGGATGGTGGCGTCGGTTTCCGGGCGGCACGATTTCCTGGTGGCGTTGCACAAGCCGCTGGGGATTGCCGTGCTGGTGCTGGTTTGCGTGCGGATCGTGGTGCGGTTCGTGTCGAAGTCGCCCGCGTTGCCCGATGATCTGCCCTGGTGGCAGAAGCTTGCCGCGCATGGGTCGCATCTCGTGCTGTACGCGCTGATGCTCGCGATGCCGCTGATCGGATGGGCGATGCTGTCGGCGGGCGGGTATCCGGTGACGCTGGGTGGCGGCGTGCAGTTGCCGGCGCTGGTCTCGGCCGACCCGGTGACGTTTGCCTGGCTCAGGGTCGCGCACCGGGTATTGGCTTACCTGTTCTTCGTGACGTTCCTCGCACACTTTGCGGCGGCGCTGTATCACGGGTTGATTCGGCGGGATGGGGTGGTGAAGGCGATGGTGGGGAGGTGAGCGACGCAGCGTTACGCTCGATGCGGGCGAGGTGGCTCAAAGGCTTTCTCGCCCGGATCGTACCGAATGGCTTCCATGACCATCCGTGGGGGCGGCTCGACTGTCCCGGGCCCGCTTGTAAAAATATTTTCACAAAGTGCTTGCGGAGACCGGGGCAGGTGCATAGAATCACGCCTCTTTCGCGCTAACGGAAACGCAGCGCGGAGGAAGAAGGGAAGCGGTGCGGTTGGGATCGGTTGTAGCGACTCCAGTGCACACGAAATTAAACCGCAGTCGTCGCAACGAAGTAGTTAAAAAAGTTGTTGACGAGTTTTAAAAAACGGTTAATAATCTCGCTTCTCTGCTGCTGAAAACGCAGCGCTGCTGGGAAACTTCAGGTTTCTCGCAGAAATGCTCTTTAAAAATTAACAGCCGATAAGTGTGGGCGCTTGATGGAAGCGAGCTGATCTTCGG
>NZ_JAIZRQ010000013.1:0-79323 GCF_020419685.1 Burkholderia sp. AU33545
AGACAGGTTCGCTGTCCACGTCGACCTCGACCGGCATCAGCTCGCTGTCCACGGGTCTGAGCTCGACCGATAGCTCGGTGGCTTCGCTGTCGACCTCCACGTCGACGGGCCTCTCGTCGGCAACCAGCTCCATCAGCTCGCTGTCCACGTCGACCTCGACCGGCATCAGCTCGTTGTCCACGGGGCTCAGCTCGACCGACAGCTCGGTGGCTTCGCTGTCGACTTCCACGTCGACCGGCATCAACTCGTTGTCCACGGGTCTGAGCTCGACCGACAGCTCGGTGGCATCGCTGTCGACCTCCACGTCGACCGGCCTGTCGTCGGCAACCAGCTCGATCTCGTCGCTGTCCACGTCGACTTCGACCGGTATCAGCTCGCTGTCCACGGGTCTGAGCTCGACCGACAGCTCGGTGGCATCGCTGTCGACCTCCACGTCGACCGGCCTGTCGTCGGCAACCAGCTCGATTTCGTCGCTGTCCACGTCGACCTCGACCGGCATCAGCTCGTTGTCCACGGGTCTGAGCTCGACCGACAGCTCGGTGGCTTCGCTCTCGACCTCCACGTCGACCGGCCTTTCGTCGGCAACCAGCTCGATCTCGTCGCTGTCCACGTCGACTTCGACCGGCATTAACTCGTTGTCCACGGGTCTGAGCTCGACCGACAGCTCGGTGGCTTCGCTGTCGACTTCCACGTCGACCGGTCTTTCGTCGGCAACTAGCTCGATCAGCTCGCTGTCCACGTCGACTTCGACCGGCATCAGCTCGCTGTCGACCGGCCTCAGCTCGACCGACAGCTCGGTGGCTTCGCTGTCGACTTCCACGTCGACCGGTCTGTCGTCGGCAACCAGCTCGATCAGCTCGCTGTCCACGTCGACCTCGACCGGCATCAGCTCGCTGTCCACGGGCCTCAGCTCGACCGATAGCTCGGTGGCATCGCTGTCGACCTCCACGTCGACGGGTCTCTCGTCGGCAACCAGCTCGATCTCGTCGCTGTCCACGTCGACTTCGACCGGCATCAACTCGTTGTCCACGGGTCTGAGCTCGACCGACAGCTCGGTGGCTTCGCTCTCGACCTCCACGTCGACTGGTCTCTCGTCGGCAACCAGCTCGATCTCGTCGCTGTCCACGTCGACTTCGACCGGCATCAACTCGTTGTCCACGGGTCTGAGCTCGACCGATAGCTCGGTCGCATCGCTGTCGACTTCCACGTCGACCGGCCTCTCGTCGGCAACCAGCTCGATTTCGTCGCTGTCCACGTCGACCTCGACCGGCCTGTCGTCCGCGACCAGCTCGATCGGCTCGCTGTCCACCAGCCTCAGCTCGACCAACAGCTCGCTCACGTCGCTGTCCACGTCGACCGCAAGCAGCGTCACGTCGCTGTCCACGGGCCTGAGCTCGACCGACAGCTCGGTGGCGTCGCTCTCGACTTCGACGTCCACCGGCCTCTCGTCGGCGACGAGCTCGATCAGCTCGCTGTCGACTTCGACCTCGACCGGCCTGTCGTCGGCAACCAGCTCGATCAGTTCGCTGTCGACTTCCACGTCGACCGGTCTCTCGACGGCCACCAGCACGATCCTGTCGCTGTCCACGTCGACCTCGACGGGCCTGTCGTCGGCAACCAGCTCGATCACGTCGCTGTCCACCTCGACGTCGACCGCGATCGAAGCCGCGAAGACGCACTACTACAGCGTCAACGACAACGGCACGCAGCAAGGCAACTACGCCAACAACGGCGCGACGGGCGTCAACTCGCTCGCAGCCGGCGTGAACGCCAGCGCAGCAGGCGCCAGCAGCGTCGCGGTCGGCGACGGCTCGAACGCGGCATCGACCGGCGCGGTCGCCATCGGCCAGAACGCATCGGCCACTGGC
The DNA here is from genome assembly GCF_020419685.1 of Burkholderia sp. AU33545. NCBI lineage: Bacteria > Pseudomonadati > Pseudomonadota > Betaproteobacteria > Burkholderiales > Burkholderiaceae > Burkholderia > Burkholderia sp. AU33545. The sequence continues at coordinate 1,869 of NZ_JAIZRQ010000013.1, forward strand.
GGCAAGGCGGTGTCGATCGGCTCCGGCAACACGGCGAGCGGCGACGGCGCGGTCGCGATCGGCGACCCGAGCATCGCAACGGGCACCGGCGCGGTGGCGATGGGCTCGAACGACACGGCGACCGGCACCGGCGCAGTGGCGCTCGGCAACGCGAACACGGCCACCGGCAACAGCGCGCTCGCCCTCGGCAACTCGAACCAGGCCACCGCGGACAACACGATCGCGCTGGGCAACAAGGCTGTCGCAAGCGCAACCGGCGCCCAGGCCTACGGTTCGGGTGCGTCGGCCACCGCCGCCGACGCGCTCGCCTTCGGCACGAACGCGCAAGCCAACGTCGCGAACTCGATCGCGCTCGGCGCGAACTCGGTCACGGGTACCGCGGTGGGCACGTCGAGCGCCACGATCGGCGGCGTCACGTACTTCTTCGCGGGCACCTCGCCGGTAGGCGTGGTCAGCGTCGGCGACGCAGCCACGGGCGCCACCCGTCAGATCACGAACGTCGCGGCAGGCCAGGTATCGGCCACCAGCACGGACGCGATAAACGGCAGCCAGCTCAACGCGACGAACCAGGCGGTCAACAGCCTGTCCACGTCGACCGCGTCGAACATCTCGTCGCTGTCGACCGGCATCGGTTCGCTGTCCACGGGCTTGAGCTCGACCAACAGTTCGCTGACGTCGCTGTCCACGTCGACCTCGACGGCGATCAACTCGCTGTCGACGGGCCTCAGTTCGACGAACAGCAACCTCACGTCGCTGTCCACGTCGACGTCGACCGGCATCGGCTCGCTGTCGACCGGCCTGAGCACGACGAACAGCACGGTGGCCTCGCTGTCGACCGGCGTGACGAATCTCGGCGATCAGGTGAGCCAGTTGTCGACCACGATCAACAACAACACGACGCGATCGGTGAACAACACCGCCGTCGCGGCCGACATGAACGGCACCGGCTCCGACCGGCCGACGGTCACCGCCGGCTCGAACTCGGTGGCGATCGGCGCGAATTCGAACGACGGCGGCCGTTCGAACGTGGTGTCGGTCGGCAGCGACACGCAGCAGCGCCAGATCACGAACGTCGCGCCGGGTACGCAAGGCACGGACGCGGTGAACGTGAACCAGCTGACGCAGGTGCAGACGACACTGTCGACGGCACTGTCGGGCCAGCAGGCGCAGATCAACTCGCTGGGTTCGCAACTGCAGCAGACCGACCAGATGGCGAAGCAGGGTATCGCGGCCGTCGGCGCGATGGCGTCGATCCCGCAGCTCGATCGCGACGCCAACTTCGGGATGGGTGTCGGCACCGCGTCGTTCCTGGGTCAGAAGGCGATGGCGGTCAACATGCAGGCGCGCATCACGGAGAACCTGAAGGCGTCGATCAACGGCGGCTTCAGCGGCGGTCAGAAGGTGATCGGCGCCGGCATGCTGTACCAGTGGAAGTAACCCGTCGCGCCGCCACGCCGCCGGCTCACGAGCCGGACGGCACCGGGCGGCCCCGACGGCAGGACGAGCCCGCTGCGCAACGCGTGGCGGGCTTCAGTCAACCCAGGCATTGAGGACGTAATCGTGAACAAACTCGCTCTTGCGCTCGCGCTTTCCGCGACGGCCCTCGCCGCGTGCTCGACCGCATCCGGCCCGACCTTCAGCGCATCCGAACTGCAGCCGCGCGACGGCGCGCGCACCTTCCAGGTGGACTGCCACGGCCTGCTGTCCGGCCCGCAGACTTGCATGAAGGCTGCTCGCAAGATCTGCGGCGACCAGCCGGTGCGCACCGTCGACTCGGCCCGTGCGCTGCGCGACGGCTCGGATCCCGCGACGCTCGTATTCCAGTGCGGTGCCGCGCCGGCCGCAGCGGCGTCGGCCGTCGAGCCGGCGCCCGCGCCCGCCGCGGTCGAACATGTGAACCTCGCGGGCGACGCGCTGTTCGCGACGGGCCTGGCCACGCTCACGCCGGCCGCGCGCGCGTCGCTCGACAAGCTGTTGAGCGAGCGCGAAGACCGCACGTACACGCAGGTGACGGTCACCGGCCATACGGATTCGGTCGGCAGCGACGCCGCCAATCTCGCGCTGTCGAAGCGCCGCGCGGAAACCGTCGCAAGCTACCTGAAGGCGCACGGGCTGAAAGCGCAGTCCGTATCGGTCACGGGCCGCGGCAGCGCCGACCCGGTCGCGTCCAACGCGACGGCCGAAGGCCGCGCGAGCAACCGCCGCGTCGAGATCTCGCTGCAGCGCTGAGCAGCCGGCCGTCGCGGGCTCGTGTGCTCCCCTGCGCCTGCTCGTGACGGCCCTCACCGGCAGGGCGCAGTTGCCCCGCCGGCACCTTGCTGCCCCCGTCGCCCCCGCTTCGCCGGAGCCCCGGCTACCGCGCCGGCGGCTATGTCAAAGTTCGTCAGCCCCCTCCACAAAACGGCACCTTCCGTGCCACAATCGCCGCACACAGCTGCCGTGGCGTTCCGCCCGCGTCGCGTGCGGTGCCAGACGCGCCCGACGACATTCCGGAATCCGGCGGCCGCATCGCGATCCACGCCGCTCGACGCGCATTCCAGTGCGCGCCGGCGCGAACGCGACCACGACAATCCACGGCGCGCCGTTTCGCGGCCACGGCCGGACACACGACGCCGCAGAGGAAACCAACCGGTGACGGACATCAATCAAGCCGCCTCGAGCGGCACCCGCAAGCAACGGCCGGCCGTCGGCATCTCGCTGTTTGCGCGGGACGGCCAGGCGATCTGGGAAAACGGCATTCACCAGAACATCGCGTTCCTCGCGATGATGCTCAAGCGCTCCGATCGCGTCGGCCCCGTCTATTTCCTGAATGGCGGCGACGCCAACGCACTGCCGACCGGCCTCGACCTCGACGGTCTCGACGTGCCGCTCGTGAAGCCTGCCGACGTCACGCACGAACTCGACGTCGTGATCGAAATGGGCGCGCAACTGCCGGTCGAATGGCTCAGGCACATGAAGGCACTCGGCAAGAAGATCGCTGCGTTCTTCTGCGGCCACGTATATGCCGGCGTATGCGAAACGCCGATCTTCGGCAAGCCGTCGGGACACGTTTTCAACGGTGCGCCGTTCGACGAGGTATGGCTGCTGCCGCAGTACGCGAAGACCGGTGCGCCGATGCTGCAAACCCTGTTGCGTGCGCCAGTGCACCTGATGCCGCACATCTGGTCGCCGTACTTCCTCGATCGCCGCATCGCCGCGCTGGCGAGCGAAGGCCTGACGTTCGGCTATCGGCCGGGCCGTCGTCCATGGAATCTCGCCACGCTCGAGCCGAACATCTCGGTCGTGAAGTCGTGCCACTACCCGATGCTCGCGTGCGACGAGTTCTACCGCGCACAACCGGACGCGGTGCAGCACCTGTTCGTCGTCAACTCGATACAGATGAAGGCACATCCGACGTTCGTGCACTTCGCGAACAGCCTCGACCTCGTGCGCCAGCACAAGGCGACGTTCGAGCCGCGCATCGACCTGCCGGGCTTCATGGCGCGCCATGCGGACGCCGTCGTGTCCCACCACTGGGAAAACGCGCAGAACTATCTGTACTACGACGTGCTGTACGGCGGCTATCCGCTGATCCACAACTCGACGCTGCTCGGCGACGCCGGCTACTACTACCCGGATTTCGATTCCGCCGGCGGTGGCCAGGCGCTGCGCGATGCATGGCTGCATCACGACGAGCGGCTCGACGACTATCGTGCGAAAGCCGACCGGCTGCTGCAGTCGGTCTCGATCGATAACCCCGCGAACCTGGACGCGTTCGTCGCGCGCCTGGTCGCCTGAACCGGAGCATACGCATGTCGGACTCCAAAGCCCGTCGAGCGCCCGGTGAGGGCAAGCGTCTCGTCGTCGGCGTATCGCTGTTCGTGCGCGGCGCCGGCCAGTCGCTATGGGAAAACGGCATCTTCCAGAACTGCCTGCTGCTGATCCTGCTGCTACGCCAGTCGCCGCTCGTCGCGGAAGCCGTGATGGTGAACGGCGGCGAACAGCTCGCCGATCCGCAGATGATGCTCGGCGAATGGGACGTGCCGCTCCTGTCGATGGACGAAGCGCTGGAGCGCTGCGACGTGCTGATCGAAATGAGCGCGCAGTTCGGCGCCGACTACCTGCGCGCGTTCAGCGACCGCGGCGGCAAGGTCGTCACGATGCGGGTCGGCAACGACTACGTGATCGACATCGAGCGGGCGATGTTCGACAAGCCGTCGGGCTTCCTATTCTCGGGCGCGCCGTACGACGCGGTATGGACGATTCCGGAATTCGAGCGCTCATGCCTGCACTATTACCAGACGGGCCTGCGCGCGCCGGTGACGATCGTGCCGCACATCTGGCATCCGATGCTGTTCGACAAGGCACGCGCGACGCTCGGCGCCGGTTTGTCGTTCGGCTACCAACCGGGCAAGCCGCGCTGGCGCGTGACGATGTTCGAGCCGAACATCTGCATGGTGAAGACGAGCATCATCCCGATGCTGGTGACCGAGGAGGCGTATCGCGCGAAGCCCGAATTCCTCGAGTTCGTGCGCGTGTGCAACACGCTGCACCTGAAGGAACACGCGACGTTCGTCCACTTCGCGAAGAGCCTCGACATCGTCAACCACGGGATCACGACGTTCGAAAGCCGCTATGCGGTGTACGAGTTCATGGCCGCCTACGGCGACGCGGTGGTATCGCACACGTGGGAAAACGCGCAGAACTACCTGTACTACGAACTGCTGTACGGCGACTATCCGCTGATCCACAACTCGCCGTTCCTCGGCAAGGCCGGGTATTTCTATCCGGACTTCGATTGCCAGGCCGGCGGCCGCGCGCTGCTGCAGGCGTTCGCCGAGCACGATGCGAACCTCGACGCATACCGCGAGCAATCGAAGCACGTGCTCGACTCGGTCAGCATCTACAACCCCGACAACGTCGCCGCATATTCCGACGCGATCGCCTCGCTCTATCGCGACGCATGACGCGCCGCCTCCTCCGGACTCCGACATGAATGCATACCCGCCCCTCTCCCGCACGAAATGGCTGATCGGCTGCGCCATCGCGTCGATTGCGATCGGTGCGCACGCGCAATCCGGCGGCGAATCGGCCGACGCGCTGCTGCGCGATGCCGATGCGGTCTTCAAACAGCTCGATGCCGGCCAGTACAGCGCGGTGTGGAACGACTCCGCCGCGTTCGTGAAGGCGCACATCAAGCAGGAGCAGTTCGCCCTGGACATGCAGCGCGCGCGCCAGTCGGTCGGCATGGTCAGCCATCGCGGCTGGGCACAGATCACGCGGATTCGCTACTCGAATTCATCGACGACTCCCGACGGGCTTTATGCGAATGTCGACTATGCGACGACGCTCACGACCGGGACGACCGTGTACGAAAAGCTGAGCTTTCGCCTCGACGACGACGGCCGCTGGCACCTGACCGGCTACGTGCCGCGCCAGTCGCAGAACTACACGCCTTGAACCGCGCACCGTCCGCCCGGAGCAGCCGATGAAAATCAATGTCGCGATTACGATGAACGTTCAGCGCGACGCGACGCAGTCGATCTGGTACAACGGCGCGAACCAGCATTGCGTGTACCTGTACATGCTGCTGAAACGCTCGCCGCTGATCGGCGAAGTGTGGCTCGCGCACGACGACGGCATCACCGACTACCCGCAGGCGCTGATGATGGACGCATTCGGCGACGCGCTGCGGCCGCTGTCGTCTATCGTCCACCAGACCGACCTGCTGATCGAGATGAACGCGTTCATCGATCCGTCACACACGGACGCGGTGCGCCAGCGCGGCGGCAAGTGCGTGTCGTACCGCTTCGGCAATGACTACGTAATCGCGGTCGAGACGATCAACTTCGAGAAGAACAACTGGCGGCCGAACCCGAACCGCGTGCAATTCGACGAGATCTGGACCAACCCGCAGCACATGCACACGTGCGCGGCCTACTTCCAGGCCGTGTATCGCGCACCGGTGATCGAACTGCCGCACATCTGGTCGCCGTACTTCATCGAACGCAGCCTCGACGCCGATCCCGAACTGAAGGCGCGCTTCGGCTACCGCAATCACGGCCCGGCCAAGCGCATCGCGTTCTTCGAACCGAACCTGAACGTCGTGAAGAGTTCGATCGTGCCGATGCTGGCCGCGAACGCGTGCTACGTCGAGCACCCGGAGCTCGTCGAGCACGTGTACATGACCAACACGTTCGACAAGAAGGAAAACGTCGCCTTCAAGCATCTCGCGCTCGGGCTCGAGATGGTGCGCGACGGCAAGGCGACGGCCGATGTGCGCGCGCCGTTCGTCGCGTGGGCCGCGCATCACACCGACATCGTCGTGTCGCACCACTGGGAAAACGGCCTGAACTACCTGCTGTACGACGCGCTGTACGGCAACTACCCGCTCGTGCACAACTCGCCGTTCCTGCGCGACGTCGGCTATTACTACCCGGACTTCGAGATCTTCGACGCGGCGCGCGCGATCGCGACCGCCGCGCAAACACACGACGCGCGGCTCGACGATTACGCCGCAGCGGCCCGCCGCTGTCTGCAGCAGGTCGACACGCTCGCCGACCACAACGTCCGCGCGTATTCCGAGCAGATCCAGCGTCTGTTCGCCGGGCGCGCGCTCGGCTGAGCGCATCCGTCGGCCATCGGCTCATGAAGCAAACCGTCCGCAACTTCGTCGTGATCGATTCGATCCACGGCCCGTTCGTCATCGACCGGCGCAACACACGGCAGGCCGACGCGCTGATCAAGACCGGCCGGCCGCACAACCAGGCCGAGCTCGACACGATCATGCAGGTGATCGACCAGTTGCCCGACGGCGCGATCGCGGTGGACGGCGGGGCGAATGCGGGACTTGTCTGCGTGCCGATCGCGCAGCGCTTGCGCGAACGCGGCGGCCACGTTCATGCGTTCGAGCCGCGGCGCACGCTGTTCCACGCGCTCGGCGGCACCGTCGCGCTCAACCAGATCCACAACCTTCATCTGCTGAACATGGGGCTCGCGAGCCGCAACGGCACGATGACGGTGCCCGACGTCGACGACGAACGGCCCGCCGACGCCGAACCGGCCGCACATGTCGACGCGCCCGCGGCCGACGGCACGCCGGCCCCGACGGTCAGGCTCGATTCGCTTGGCCTGCCGCGCCTCGATTTCCTGAAGCTCGACATCGATGGAATGGAGATCGACGCGCTGCACGGTGCACGCCAGTCGATCGAAACACATCTGCCGTGGTGCTGGATCGCATACCGGGACGCGGATGACGCACGCGTCATCGATACGTTCGCCGGCCTCGATTACACGTTCTACCGGCTCGACGGACCGAATCTGCTGTGCGTGCCGAACCCGCGCTGGGACCGGCAGCGCCTGTTCATCTCGGGCGAGCCGATCGGCGGTGCATCCGCTCGCGCACATGACGACGCGAATGCCGTCGCGGCCGCCGAGACCGACCCGCCCGAAACGCATTGGAACCGCGCGCTCGAACACGAGGCGCGCTGCGAATGGGGCCACGCGATCGGCCGCTGGCTGCGCGCGCGCGGCCGGGGCCTCGACGACGATGCGATCGCGTTCCAGCTCGCGTCGTGCTACGGCTTCGCCGGCGCGCCCGACGCCGGGCTCGCGGCACTCGAACGCATCGGCGACCCGGCCGCGCTGCCCGATGCGCTGCGCGGGCGTGTCGAACTCGCGCGCTCGGCGCTGCTGCTGCGTGCCGGCCGGCGCGACGAAGCGGCGCGCGCGACCATCGCCAGCGAGAACGTGCTGACCGCCGCGCAGTTCGGGTTGCCGATCGAACGGCTTTACGACGGCCAGCCGCTGCACGGCAAGCGGCTGCTCGTGATCAGCTACGGCGGTGTCGGCGACCAGCTCCAGTACGCACGTTACCTGCATACGCTCGACGCGCTCGGCTGCGCGGCGGTGACGGTCATCGTCCCCGCCGCGCTGGCCAGTCTGATGCGCCATACGTTCCCGCGCATCGAATTCGTCGGCGCGCACGGCGCGTGGGTCGACACGTCGCAGCTTGCGCACGACTACTGGTGTTCGTTCCTGGTGCTGGCCGCGCAGTTCGGCTATGCGCCTGCACCGGCCGGCGCGCCGGCCGCGTACCTGTCGTGTCCGCCCGAACGGGCGACCGCCTGGCGCGAACGCGTCGCGCGCGACGGCAACGCACCGGGCACGCGCCGCATCGGCCTCAACTGGCGCGGCCGCGACGAAAGCGATGCGCGCTTCCTGCGCGCGGCCAGCCTGCGCGATCTCGCGCCACTGGCGCGACTGCATGGCCATGCCGCGTACTGCATCAACCGCGACATCGCCGCGCACGCCGAGCCGTCGGATTTGCCGGTCACGTTCCCGCATCACGCGATCGGCGATTTCAGCGATCTGGCCGCGCTGATGCTCGCGATTGATGCCGTGGTCACCACCTGTACCGCGCACATCCACCTGGCCGGCGCGCTGGGTGTGCCCGCGGTCCTGCTGCTGAGCCCGAAAGCCGATGCGCGCTGGGAAACCGGCTCGCGTACCGCGCTGTATCCGGGCATCCGGATCGTGCGCGCCGCGCATCCGGGCCAATGGGACGATGCTGTCGATCGCGCGCTGGCGCTCGTGCTCGGGGAATTCGGAAAAGACTGACGGGGTGCCTGGCGGGCGCCGCACGCCCGTGATCGGCCGGTCAGGCGCGGCGCGCGAGCGGACGCCAGGGCGGCACACCGTCGCCGCCGTGCGTGGCAAACAGGCGGCCATGCCGGCGTCCGATACGCGCGAGCCCAGCGAAACAGCGGAGCGCGGCACGGCTGGCCTGGCCGACGTGCCGAGCGAGGCTGCCGGATACACCGCGCGCAATTGCCGAATCGTCGCCGCAGGCGCCCGCAAACACGCCGGCATAGTAGTGCCGCGCCGCGATTTCGCAGCCGTCGGCGTCGAGCGGCTTCATCCGGTGAATACGATGCGCAACGGCCTTCAGGCCATCGAGATACGGTGCGACGTCGAACCGCGCATCGGTCGATTCGGCGCCGAGCTGCCACAGCATGTCTGCCAGTTCGGCGATCGCGACGAGTTCGCACGCATCGGCCGCCCGTGTGCCCGTTCCATGCCCGGCTTTCGTCGTCGCCATACCCAAGCCCCTTTCCGATCCTTCGTTGCCCTGTGCCGGCACGCCGCGCCCGCGCCGCGACGTCATGCGGCGGCCGGTGACCGCCATGTAAAGCGGATGCCCTGTGCCCAGGCGACACCGGAATCCAGGATGATCTGCCGGTCGATCTCGTTCTCCACGCCTTCGACGACGACGTGCCGCGCGCTCTCGTGCGCGAACGCGATCAGCCGGCGAAACTGGTAGCGCCCGATCGCGTTGCGCTTGATCAGCGACAGGACCGACCTGTCGAGCTTCACGATATCGGGGTTGCCGACCACCAGGTTGTTCAGTGCGCTGAAGCCGACGCCGAAGTCGTCGATCGCGACACGGCACCCGATCTGGCGAAACCGGTTCACGAACGACCGGCCCGCGACGGGATTCAGCGGCCCCGTCTCGGTAATCTCGACGACCAGCCGCGCCGCGACCGACGGCTCGCGCTCGAGCCGCCTGAAAATGGCCAGCCACGCGTCGTCCACCACCGCGCTCATCGCCGCGACATTGCAGCCGTACACGGCCTTCGGATCGGCACGCAGCGCGTCGATCGTCCGGCCCACCACGAGCCGGTCGAACCAGCGCATCAGCCCGAGCGATTCGAGGCGCGGCAGGAACGCGAGCGGCGGCAACGCCTCGCGCGATCCCCAGCGCAGCCGCGCGAGGCATTCGTGATACAGCACGCCGCCCGACAGGTCGGCGCGGCAGACCGGCTCGCGCGCGAATCCGAGCCGGCTTTCGACGAAACTGCGTACCGACGCAAGGTCGGGGTGATCGTCATGCGCGCCGAACACGAGATCGATCTCGTCCCGATTCGCTACGCTATTCGCCTCAAGGCGAGGTTCGACCGCATTCATCCGGCGCTCCGGCAAATGTCGGACCGCCGACGACGGCCCGCGCTCTCGATTCATATGGCGCGTGCCGACCACGACACGCACCACCGCCTACCCGGCCCATCCTCTTGTTTCGATCTTTTCCGGGAGCGTACTTTTTATTTCGGTGCGCCGTCAAACCCGATATTGTCAACGATATTCAAACACGGAAAATACACCACGCACGCACATCGACAACAGTGCGGCAGATTACACAAAATCGCCCGCAAAGCGCCAATCTATATCGCTTATTTTCTCCACCCGCCCGGCGATTCAGATTACCGCAAGACTCGTTTCAAAAATCGGATGTTTGATGTTTTGTATGATAAATATCCGTCGGCGATATCCTGCCCGGACCCAACACCGGGATTCGCCGCAACCGTCCGCACGTTGTGCCGCCATGGCTCGGCACGGTGCATTCGGTCTCCGCAGAATTCAATTTGATCGTTTCAAACGATATTGATAATACTCTAATATTAATCAGACCATTCTGAGACGATAATATCGAGTCGAATTACGCGACGACCACCGATTGAAAGATGTTTAACAATCTTTCTTACTTGTTAACCTCTAAAATAATTTCTGACGGACTTCCCTCGGAGCCGTCAAATTCGTGCCTTAAAAACCGTCGAATCTCCCCGGTTCGACGGTTTCTTTTTTAATGGCATCATTTCTTCAGACATTGCCCGCGGTCAATCCGGATGACGGCATGCGGCAACGCGCAACCTTATGCCGCCGTCGCGCCGATCAGGTTCGCGAGCAGCGCATCGTATTCGGCGACGAGCGCGGGGTTCGCCGACGTATAGCGGCCGAGGATCTCGCGCTGGCGCCGCGTGTAGCCTTGCCAGTCGTCGTCGTGCGTGTGCAGCGCGTGCAACAGCGCTTCCGTGCCCTTCTGCACGTCGTTGTCCGGGTAGTAGTAGCCGAGATCAGGTGCGAGGCTCGCGTTGTGCACAAGCGGATAGCCCTGCCAGCACACGTCGAAATAGAAGTAGTTGAGCGGGTTCGACCATTGATGCGACACCACGATGTCGGTCAGGTCGGCCAGGAACAGCGGCGTGTCGAAACGCCCGACGAAGCTCGCCTTGCCGGCGCGCACGATGTCCAGGTAGTTCATCAGCATCACGAACTCTGGGCTGTCATGCGCGAGCCGGTCGGCGTTAGTCACGTGCGTGAAGCAGATCGCATCGGGATCGCGGCGATACGCTTCGTCGATGATCAGCATCGGGTACACGCAGAACTTCACGACGTTGTGGTTCGGCTCCATCACCGTAAGCCGCTTGCCCGGCTCGCTGCGCGGGCGGTACTCGCCGTGCTCGGGCAGCGATGCCGCACGCGCGTCGAGGAACATCGGATCCCACACGAACGGCACGACGCGCCCCGGGCAGCGGCGCAGCGACTGCAGGAACGGCAGCGACGACGGCGCGATCTGCGGAATCGCCCACACCTCGTCGTAGCCGCGGTTGATGAACAGCGAATCCCACAACCGGCGGCCGAACAGCATCGATTCCATCGCGTTGATGTACTCGACGCCGCAGCAGTAGCTGACGATCTTCGCGCCGCGCGCCTTCAGGTAGGCCGTCTGCGCGGCGTCGATCTGGCCGCCGAGTTCGATCACCACGTCGAGCGCATCCTTCATGTCCGCGAACGCGCGCGTGTCGTACACGGTGCGATCCCACGGCAGCGCGTCGGTCAGCGGCACGTCGGTCGTGTTGACCAGCGTCACGTGGTAGCCATGCGGCGACGCCATCAGCAGCTTCGCGAGAAACAGCGCGTTCTGCTTGATCCCGTTGATCCACAGGCTTTCGTCGGGGGTGCGCAGTCCGATCGTGATACCGATGCGCAGGCCGTTCAGGACAGGAGACGTCATCGTCGGCGGGGTGGGAAGTTGAATGGACGCAGTGTAGCGCGGGGCAAGCGGCCGCGCGAGCAATCCGCCAGTCTAGCGGAACGCCGGCCGCCAGACTGTCATGCATGGTCATACGCGGTGCCAACGGCCCGGGTTGGCAACCGGGCGCACCGCACGGGACGCCATGCGCGCCGCCAGCGCCAGATGCGACAAGGCCGGCGTCGCACCGCGAGGCGCCACGCCGGCCCGTGTGCGACGCACGCCCCGGTCAGCCTTCCGCCATCATCAGCAGCTGCGCGCCATCCGCGACCTGGTCGCCGACGCCGTACAGCACTTCGGCGACGACGCCCGCGCCCGGCGCGCCGATCGTGTGCTCCATCTTCATCGCCTCCATCACGATCAGCGGCGTGCCGGCCTCGACCTTCTGGCCCGGCTCGACCAGCACCGCGATCACCTTGCCGGGCATCGGTGCGGTGAGGCGGCCGCCGCCATGCTCGGCATCGCCCGCGTGCGCGAGCACGTTACGCCATTCGAAGGTCTCGGCGACACCCTGCGTGAACACGTGGAAACTGTCGCCGTCGGCGTACACGCGGCCGCTGCTGCGCACGCCGTCGAGCGTCACGTCGAAGTCGAGCGGCGTTGCGCCGCGTGCCCATGCGAACGGCTGCGCGGCCGCGTCGCCGGCGGCGAGGCGCGTGCTGCCGCCGTCGTCCTCGTAGGTGACCGTCACGTCCGCTTCGCGTTCGGGCGCATGCCACTCGAGCGTGCGGCGATAGCCGCCGTTCAGCCGCCAGTCCGGCAGCGCACGCCACGGCGACGCGCCTTGCCGTGCGGCCGCGTCGCGTTCGCGCGCGAGCAGCGCCGCGCAGGCCAGCGCGAGCGTGGCGCGCGGCGGCCGTTGCGGCGCGAACAGCGCATCGTGATTGCGCTCGATCAGGCCCGTGTCGAGATCGGCGATCGCGAACGGCTCGCAGGTGACGATCCGCTGCAGGAACGCGGCGTTCGTGTGCAGGCCGACCACCTCGCACGCACGCAGCGCGCGCAGCATCCGGCCGAGCGCTTCCGCGCGGTCCGCGCCGTGCACGATCAGCTTCGCGATCATCGGATCGTAGAACGGCGTGATCGCGTCGCCCTCGCGCACGCCGCTGTCGATGCGCACTGGCGCGCCGATCGCGAACTCGACGCCTTCCGGCAGCCGCAGGTGCTTCAGCGTGCCGGTGGACGGCAGGAAGCCGCGCGCCGGATTCTCCGCATAGAGACGCGCCTCGATCGCATGCCCGTGCACGCGCAGTTCGTCCTGCTGCAGCGGCAGCGGCTCGCCCGATGCGACGCGCAGTTGCCACTCGACGAGATCGAGTCCCGTGACCATCTCGGTGACCGGATGCTCGACCTGCAGGCGCGTGTTCATTTCCATGAAGTAGAACGCTTCGCCCGTCATGATGAATTCGACGGTGCCCGCACCGACGTAATTCACCGCACGCGCGGCCGCGACCGCCGCCTCGCCCATCGCCTGGCGCACGTCTTCATGCAGCCCCGGCGCCGGCGCTTCCTCGAGCACCTTCTGGTGACGGCGCTGCACCGAGCAGTCGCGGTCGAACAGGTAGACGGTGTTGCCGTGCGTGTCGCCGAACACCTGCACCTCGACGTGACGCGGGCGCGTCAGGTATTTCTCGATCAGCACGCGATCGTTGCCGAAACTGCTCGCGGCCTCGCGCTGACACGACGCGAGCGCCGCCGGAAAGTCCTCGGAGCGCTCGACCACGCGCATGCCCTTGCCGCCGCCGCCCGCGCTCGCCTTCAGCAGCACCGGGTAGCCGATTGCGTCGGCTTCGCGATGCAGGTGGGCTGCATCCTGGTCGTCGCCGTGATAGCCGGGCACGAGCGGCACCGCGGCCGCGTGCATCAGCGCCTTCGCGGCGGCCTTCGAGCCCATCGCCGCGATCGCGTCGACCGGCGGCCCGATGAACGCAATGCCGGCCGCTTCGCACGCGTGCGCGAAATCCTCGTTCTCCGACAGGAAACCGTAGCCCGGGTGGATGGCCTGCGCGCCGGTCGCGCGCGCGGCCTCGATGATGCGCTCGATGCGCAGGTAGCTGTCCGCGGCCGCCGAGCCGCCGATGTGCACGGCTTCGTCGCACGCTGCGACGTGCTTCGCGTTCGCGTCCGCGTCGGAATAGACGGCGACGCTCGCAATCCCGAGACGTTTGCACGTCGCGGCGACGCGGCAGGCGATTTCGCCGCGGTTGGCGATCAGAATCTTGTCGAACATGGCTTCGGTGTCGTCCGGAAAGTTAGGGGCACGCCGTCATTCACGCCACGAAGGCGTGCGTTTCTCGAGGAAGGACGCGATCCCTTCGCGCGCTTCCGCGCCGGCGCGGGTCCGCGCGATCCAGTCGGCGGTCTGCTCGATCAGCGTCGCGTCGAGCGGCCGGCCGGCCACGTCGGCGACGAGCCGCTTGCACGCACGCACCGCATCGGGGCCGTTCGCGACGAGCGTCGCGGCCAGCTTCGCGACCGTTTCGTCGAGCGCCTCGGCCGGCACGGCATCGTGAATGAAGCCGAGCGACGCGGCGCGCGCGCTGTCGAACACTTCGGCCGTCGTGAAGTAGCGACGTGCCGCGCGCTCGCCCATCGCGCGCACGACGTACGGCGCGATCGTTGCCGGAATCAGCCCGAGCCGCGCTTCGGAGAGGCAGAACTTCGCGCCTTCGGCGGCGATCGCGATGTCGGCCGCCGCGACGAGGCCCACGCCGCCCGCATACGCGTCGCCGTGCACGCGCGCGATCACCGGCTTCCCGCAGCGATGGATCGCCTCGAGCATCCGCGCGAGCTTGCGCGCATCGGCGCGATTCTCGTCGTCCGAGTAACCGGCCATCTTCTTCATCCAGTTCAGGTCCGCGCCCGCGCAGAACGCCGCGCCTTCCGCCGCGAGCACGACAGCGCGCACGCCGGCGTGCGCATCGAGCCACTCGAACGCGGTGGTGAGCTCTGCGATCGTCGTCTCGTTGAACGCGTTGCGCACGTCGGGCCGCGCGAGCGTGACGGTCGCCACGCGATTTGCTTCGTTGACCTTGATGGTTTCGTATCGCATCGTCCGCCCCTCGCTCGTTACATCCGGAACACGCCGAAGCGCGTATCGTCGATCGGCGCGTTCATCGACGCGGCAAGGCCGAGGCCCAGCACGTCGCGCGTCTGCGCGGGATCGATCACGCCGTCGTCCCACAGCCGCGCGCTCGCGTAATACGGATGGCCCTGCCGTTCGTACTGGTCGCGGATCGGCTGCTTGAACGCCTCTTCTTCGTCGCTCGACCACGAACCGCCCTTCGCCTCGATGCCGTCGCGGCGCACGGTCGCGAGCACCGATGCCGCCTGCTCGCCGCCCATCACCGAGATCCGCGCGTTCGGCCACATCCACAGGAAACGCGGGCCGAATGCGCGGCCGCACATCCCGTAGTTGCCCGCGCCGAACGAGCCGCCGATGATCACCGTGAACTTCGGCACCTTCGCGTTCGACACGGCCGTCACCATCTTCGCGCCATGGCGCGCGATGCCTTCGTTCTCGTACTTGCGGCCGACCATGAAACCCGTGATGTTCTGCAGAAACACGAGCGGAATCTTGCGCTGGCAGCACAGCTCGATGAAATGCGCGCCCTTCACGGCCGATTCGGAGAACAGGATGCCGTTGTTCGCGACGATCCCGACCGGATGGCCCCAGATGTGCGCGAAGCCCGTGACGAGCGTCGTGCCGAAGCGCGCCTTGAATTCGTCGAACTCCGAATCATCGACGATGCGCGCGATCACCTCGCGCACGTCGAACGGCTTGCGCGTGTCGACCGGAATCACGCCGTACAGGCTCTTCGCGTCGTAGCGCGGCGGCTTCGGTTCGCGCACCGCCACTGGCGATGCGATCTTCGGCGCGAGATGATCGACGATGTTGCGCGCGATCGACAGCGCATGCGCGTCGTTCTGCGCGAGATGGTCGGCCACGCCCGACAGGCGCGTGTGCACGTCGCCGCCGCCGAGATCCTCCGCGCTCACTTCCTCGCCGGTCGCGGCCTTCACGAGCGGCGGGCCGCCGAGAAAAATCGTGCCCTGGTTCTTCACGATGATCGACTCGTCGCTCATCGCCGGCACATACGCGCCGCCCGCCGTGCACGAGCCCATCACGACCGCGATCTGCGCGATTCCCGCGGCGGACATCGTTGCCTGGTTGAAGAAGATGCGGCCGAAGTGGTCGCGATCGGGAAACACGTCGTCCTGGTTCGGCAGGTTCGCGCCGCCCGAATCGACGAGGTACACGCACGGCAGCCGGTTTTCCGCAGCGATTTCCTGCGCGCGCACGTGCTTCTTGACCGTCATCGGGTAGTAGGTGCCGCCCTTGACCGTCGCGTCGTTGCATACGATCACGCACTCGCGGCCCGCGATCCGGCCGATCCCGGTGATCACGCCCGCACCTGGCGCGTCGTCGTTGTACATGCCGTTCGCCGCGAGCTGCGACAGCTCGAGGAACGGCGCACCCGGATCGAGCAGCTGCGCGATGCGCTCGCGCGGCAGCAGCTTGCCGCGCGACAGGTGCTTGTCGCGCGCGGCCTGGCCGCCGCCTTGCGCGAGCTGTTCGATCTTCGCGCGCAGGTCGGCGACGACCGCCTCCAGCGCCGCGGCGTTCGCGCGGAATTCTTCCGAACGCGGGTTCAGTTTCGATTCGATGATCGGCATCGACGGGGCTCCGTTCGCGTATCGTGGGGCGTTACATCGTTTCCGCGAACAGCTCGCGGCCGATCAGCATGCGGCGGATCTCGCTCGTGCCGGCGCCGATCTCGTACAGCTTCGCATCGCGCCACAGGCGGCCGACCGGGTATTCGTTGATGTAGCCGTTGCCACCAAGGATCTGGATCGCCTCGCCGGCCATCCACGTCGCCTTCTCGGCCGTGTAGAGGATCACGCCCGCGCAATCCTTGCGCACCTGGCGGATGTGGTCGCTGCCCGCCGAGTCGAGATGGCGGCCGACCGCATACAGGTACGCGCGGCACGCCTGGAACGTGGTGTACATGTCGGCGACCTTGCCCTGGATCAGCTGGAATTCGCCGATCGACTGGCCGAACTGCTTGCGGTCGTGGATATACGGCACCACCGCGTCGAGACACGCGGCCATGATGCCCGTCGGGCCGCCCGACAGCACCGCGCGTTCGTAGTCGAGGCCGCTCATCAGCACCTTCACGCCGCCGTTGAGCTGGCCGAGGATGTTCTCCTCCGGCACCTCGACGTCCTGGAACACGAGTTCGCCCGTGTGCGATCCGCGCATGCCGAGCTTGTCGAGCTTCTGCGCGACCGAGAAGCCCTTCATCCCCTTCTCGACGATGAACGCGGTGATGCCGCGCGGGCCGGCGTCGATGTCCGTCTTCGCGTAGACGACGAGCGTGTCGCAGTCGGGGCCGTTGGTGATCCACATCTTCGTGCCGTTGAGCACGTAGCGGTCGCCGCGCTTGTCCGCGCGCAGCTTCATGCTGACGACGTCGGACCCCGCGTTCGGCTCGCTCATCGCGAGCGCGCCGATGTGTTCGCCCGACACGAGCTTCGGCAGATATTTCTGCTTCTGCGCCTCGGTGCCGTTGCGGTGGATCTGGTTCACGCACAGGTTCGAGTGCGCGCCGTACGACAAGCCGATCGACGCCGAGGCGCGCGAAATCTCTTCCATCGCGACCATGTGCGCGGTGTAGCCCATGTTCGCGCCGCCGTATTCCTCGGCGACCGTCATGCCGAGCACGCCGAGATCGCCGAACTTCTTCCACAGATCCATCGGAAACTGGTCAGTGCGGTCGACTTCCGCCGCGCGCGGCGTGATTTCCTTGGCCGCGAACGTCGCGACGGCGTCGCGCAGCATCTCGATGTCTTCACCGAGCATGAATTGCACACCGGGCAGGTTGATCATGTCTCCTCCGTCTCCAGAAAGTGGGGCGCACGCGCCGATTTCTGAGTGTCGCTCAAATCGGATCAATGCGTCGATTCATTAAGCCAATACAGCGTAAATTTTGCACAGTTTCGCGCCTCGTCCGGCTTGGCGTCAATAGTTTTTTGAGTGACACTCAGATATCATTGCAGCATGACAGCCGCTACCGCCGACACCATGACCGCCACCGCCAAAGCCGACCACCCCGAGCCGTCGCGCGCACCTGCCGGGCGCAAGTCCCAGCAGCGCGTGCAGGACATCCTGCGCGCCGGTCGTGAAGTGTTCGCCGAAAAGGGTTACGAGCATGCGACGGCCGCCGAGATCGCGCAGCGCGTCGGCGTATCGGAGGCGACGGTGTTCAGCTACTTCCGCGGCAAGCGCGAGCTGTGCGCGCGCGTGATTGCCGACTGGTATGACGAAATCATTGCCGCGTTCGAACTCGGGATGCCGCAGGAAGCGTCGGTGCAGCAGCAGTTCGCGTTCATCGTGCGCACGCACCTGCGGCTGATGCTGGTGAACGGCACCGGGCTGTGCGCGCTGGTGCTGTCGGAGGGGCGGGCGAAGCAGCATGCGTTGAGCGACGAGCTCACCGCGCTGCAGCGCCGCTACACGGCGCCGCTGATGGACGTACTCGCGCGCGGCCAGGCGGCCGGGCAGGTACGCAGCGACATGCCGCTGAGCCTGCTGCGCTCGATGGTGTTCGGGCCGATCGAGCACGTGCTGTGGGATGCGATCCTCGGGCACCGCAAGCTCGATACGGAAACGACGGCCACCCAGCTCGTGGACATGCTTTGGGCCGCCGTGCAGCCGCCCGCGCCGGAACAAGCGGCGCTCGTGCGCTTCAGGAACGAGGTCGCGGAAGCGGTGCGGCGGCTGGAAGGGGAAGCGTCACGCCCATAATGCAGGCAGGCGGCGCGAAGCTGCTGCCGCCTTGCCGCATCTGCTCTTCCATCGCGCGGAAATCAGCCGCTACGACTCCTCGCCGACCCGCAGCGGCGCACGGCTCTGCTCGTTGTTCAAATGAACGAACTTGCGCAACAGGCGCATCAGTTCCCGCGAATCGTCCTCCCCCATGCCGTCGAACAGGCCGGCGCGCAGTTCCTGCACCGACGGAATCAGGTGCGTGAGCAGCTCGACACCCGCCGGCGTCAGCAACAAGCGCCGCTGACGCCGCGGTAACACTTCGCGAACGATCAATCCTTTCGCTTCGAGCCGGACCGCGAGGTCCGCGGTCGTCGACGTGTCGAGCGCCACTCGCTGCGCGAGCGTCACCTGATCGAGCCCCGGGCACTCGTAGAGCATCCGCAGGACCGCGTACTGCACGGGCGTCACGTCCCGGCCAAGCTTCTCGTAGAACATCGCAACCGCGATCTGGTGCGCACGCCGGATCAGGTGCCCGGGTTCGTCGTACAGGTCGAGCGGGAAAGCGGGCGCGTCGGCGGGATTCGTTTTTTCCATGAATGAGTCGATGTCATAGGCGGCGCACGCTGTTGCGTGCGCCGACGGCATGGCACTGCGTCGCGCCATTTCCCGGGAAAACCAGTATACCGCTCGCCTTGCCCTGACCAACATCAATAAGTACACTGAATCTCATTCAGTACACGGAATGAAGAATTGCCGCGCACCGGCGGCACCGCCCTGAAGGAGACGAAGAACGTGTTTCTCAAGAACGCTTGGTATGTCGCGTGCACGCCCGATGAAATCGACGGCAAGCCGCTGGGCCGCAAGATCTGCAATGAGTCGATGGTGTTCTACCGCGCGGCGGACGGCCGGGTCGCCGCGCTCGAAGACTTCTGCCCGCACCGCGGCGCGCCGCTGTCGCTGGGATTCGTGCGCGACGGCGTGCTCGTGTGCGGCTATCACGGGCTGGAAATGGGCTGCAACGGCAAGACGGCCGGCATGCCGGGCCAGCGCGTCGGCGGCTTTCCGCCGATCCGCAGCTTTCCTGTGGTCGAGCGGTATGGATTCGTCTGGGTGTGGCCCGGCGATGCGTCCGCGGCCAATCCCGACAAACTGCCCGCGCTCCAGTGGGCCGAAGATCCTGCCTGGGCATACGGCGGCGGCCTGTATCACATCCGTTGCGACTACCGGCTGATGATCGACAACCTGATGGACCTCACGCACGAGACCTACGTGCATGCGACGAGCATCGGCCAGAAGGAAATCGACGAAGCGCCGCCGAAGACGACCGCCAACGGCGACGAAGTCGTCACGAGCCGCTTCATGGAGAACGTGATGCCGCCGCCGTTCTGGCGGATGGCGCTGCGCGGCAACGGGCTGGCCGATGACGTGGCGGTCGACCGCTGGCAGATCTGCCGCTTCACGCCGCCGAGCCACGTAATGATCGAAGTGGGCGTCGCGCACGCAGGCCACGGAGGCTACGACGCGCCGGCCGAGCTGAAAGCGTCGTCGATCGTGGTCGACTTCATCACGCCGGAGACGGACACGTCGATCTGGTATTTCTGGGGGATGGCGCGCAACTTCCGGCCCGACGATCACGCGTTGACCGCCGAGATCCGCGACGGCCAGGGCAAGATCTTCGCCGAGGATCTCGAGATGCTCGAGCGCCAGCAGCTCAACCTCGAGCAGTGGCCGGACCGCAAGCTGCTCAAGCTCAACATCGACGCCGGCGGCGTGCTGTCGCGCAAGGTGATCGAGCGGCTGCTCGCCGACGAAAGTGCATCGAGTCCGCAGCGGCCCGTGATTCCGGTCGCGCAGATCAAGGAGGCGTCATGAGCGCCGCGACGCTGACGGTCCGGGTGGCCCGCAAGTGGCAGGAAGCGCGCGACATCTGCGGTTTCGAATTCGTCAGCGATGACGGGTCGTCCCTGCCGCGCTTCGACGCCGGCGCGCATATCGACGTGTATTTGCCGGGCGGGCTCGTGCGCCAGTACTCGCTGTGCAACCACCCCGAACCCGGCGATCGATACCAGATCGCGGTGCTGCGCGATGCCGAGGGTCGCGGCGGGTCGCGCGCGATTCACGATGACGTCCGGCAAGGCGATACCGTACGGATCGGCATGCCGCGCAATCAGTTTCCGCTCGCGCCCGACGCGCCGCACCACCTGTTGCTCGCGGGCGGGATCGGCGTCACGCCGATTCTCTGCATGGCGGAACGGCTGTTCTCGTCCGGCACGCCCTTCGACATGCACTACTGCGCGCGTTCGACCGATCGCATGGCCTTTGTCGAGCGGATCAAAGCAGCCGGGTTCCGCGACCGCGCCCGCTTCCACGTCGACGACGGCGACCCCGCGCAACGCCTCGACCTGCCCGCCGTACTCGCCGCAGCGCCTGACGGCACGCACCTGTACGTGTGCGGCCCGCGCGGCTTCATGGACGCGGTGCTGAACGCCGCGCGCGAGCGCAACTGGGCCGACGAGCGGCTGCATTACGAGTTCTTCGGCGGCGCGGTTGCGTCGTCCGGCGCGGATCGCGCGTTCCAGGTCCGCATCGCGAGCAGCGGCAAGGTGATCGACGTGCCGGCCGAATGCACGGTCATCGCCGCGCTGGCAGCCAACGGCGTCGATGTGCTCACGTCGTGCGAGCAAGGCGTCTGCGGCACCTGCGTGACGCGTGTGCTCGAAGGCGAGCCCGATCATCGCGATTCGTATCTGACGGAAGCGGAACAAGCGGCCGGCGACCAGTTCATGCCGTGCTGCTCGCGATCGCGAAGCGATCTGCTGGTACTCGACCTGTAGACGGACCGCCCGACACGCGGCGGCCAATCACAATACTGGAGACGATCAATGGAGCAGCCTGCCCGGCCACCCATCAACACAACGCGATTCCCGGTCGACCGATGGTGGGTCGCCGCGCTGTCGTCCGAACTGACGGACAAACCCGTCGCCCGCACGCTGCTCGGCCGCCCGGTCGTGCTGTTCCGGTTGCCGTCCGGGGAAATCGGTGCGCTGGAAGATCGCTGCTGCCACAAGTCGCTGCCGCTGTCGTGCGGCTCGCTCGAAGCGCGCGGCCTGCGCTGCGGCTATCACGGCCTGCTGTTCGACCGCGACGGCGCCTGCGTGGAGATTCCCGGGCAGGACCGGATTCCGGCAAAGGCGTGCGTGCCGTCGTATCCGGTGCGGGAACAGGACGCGATCGTATGGATCTGGATCGGCGCCGATGCGCACGCCCAACCAACCTGCGCGCCGCCGCGCTATGCGTTCCACACGGATCCGCAATACCGGTTCGGCGGCGGCAACTACCATTACGACGCACCGTATCAGCTGATTCACGACAACCTGATGGATCTGAGCCACCTCGGCTATGTCCACCTGAAAACGATCGGCGGCAACGCGCCGCTGCACATGGGTGCGGAAACCTGCGTCAGCAGCGACGGCGACACGGTGACGCTGGTCCGCCGGATGCCGGATTCCGACCCGCCGCCGACCTACACGGCCGCATGGCCGTTCGCGGGCCGGGTCGATCGCTGGCAGGAAATCGAATTCCACGTGTCGCATATCCGGATCTGGACCGGCGCGATGGACGCCGGCACCGGCGACCTGCTCGATCCCGCGCGCGGTGGCTTTCACATGCGCGGCTTCCACGGCATCACGCCAGAGACGGACACCACGACGCACTATTTCTGGACCGTCGCGACCAATCCGCAATACGACGTCGAACGCGTCGCGCAAACGGTCATCGAGCAATCCGCGGCGACGTTCGATGAAGACAAGACCGTGATCGAAGCGCAATACCGGAATCAGCTTCGATTTCCGGACAGCCGCCAGATCGACATTCACGTCGACGCGGGCCCCAATCGCGCGCGGCGCGTGATCCAGCGGCTGCTGCAACAACCCGAACCCGCGTAACCGTCGCGCCGGCGCGCGAACGACGCCTGACGGTCGCGGCAGGCATTCACCGCGGTTGGCAGACAGCACACGCATTCGCCCCGCTCGCCAAAACCGGCTTCGATTTTTTCCAATTCGATTAGTCATACTATTTTTTATGAAGGGTCTTTGACGTGAGTGCAAATATCCGCAATACGATCGACGCATCACCGATGAGCACGTTCCAGACGATGGCGGTCACGGCCTGCGTCGTGCTGAACATGCTCGATGGCTTCGACGTGCTGGCCATCGCGTTTGCCGCGCCGCACCTGGCCGCCGAGTGGAAACTGAGCGGCAAGGAAATCGGCCTGCTGCTGAGCGCGGGGCTCGCCGGCATGGGGATCGGCTCGGTGCTGATCGCGCCGCTCGCCGATCGCATCGGCCGCCGCCGCATCATCCTGTTCTGCCTCGCCGTCATCTCGACCGGGATGCTCGCCTGCGCGGCCACGCACAGCACGCTGCAACTCGCGATCGCACGTGCGTACACGGGGCTCGGCATCGGCGGCATGCTGGCGAGCCTGACCGTCATCAGCGGCGAATACGCATCGAACAAATGGCGCAGCGCAGCGATCGGCATGCAGTCGACCGGCTACGCGATCGGCGCCACCGCCGGCGGGGTCATCGCCGGCTACCTGCTGTCGACGTGGGGATGGCGCAGCGTGTTCGCGTTCGGCGGCATCCTGACCTTGACGGCGATTCCGATGGTGCTCGCACTGCTGCCGGAATCGCTCGACTTCCTGCTGGCACGGCGTCCGGACGACGCGCTGCAGAAAATCAACCGCATCCTCGCGAGAATGAAGCGCGCGCCGATCGACGCGCTGCCGGCCGTGACCGCGTCCATCGACACGACGAGCCCCGCGTCGAGCTGGACGGCCGTGCTGCGCGCGCCGCTCACGCGCCGCACGATCGCGCTGTGGATCGCGTTCTTTCTCGTGATGGGCAGCTTTTATTTCGTCGTCAGCTGGACGCCGAAGCTGCTGGTCCAGGCCGGGCTGTCGGCATCGCAGGGCGTGACCGGTGGCGTGCTGCTCAACCTCGGCGGCATCGCGGGCGCGTCGCTCTTCAGCTTGCTGTCCACCCGGTTCGGCCTGCGCAACCTGCTGGGCGCGACGCTGTTGCTGGGCGGCGCGCTGATGGTCGTGTTCGGCATGAACACCGGCTCGCTCGGCATCGGGATGACCGTCGGGGTGTTCCTCGGCGCCGTGATCAATGCGTGCGTGGCCGGCATGTATGCGTTGTCGCCGACGCCCTATCCCGCCGAGATCCGTACGACCGGCATCGGTCTCGCGGTCGGCATCGGCCGACTCGGCGCGATCCTGTCGCCGATGACGGTCGGCGCGCTGCTGGACGACGGCTGGTCCGTGCCCCGTCTCTATCTCGCGTTCCTCGTGCCGATGGCCGGCGCGGCGATCGCCGTCGCCGTGGCGGGCGGGCGCGCCGCGGCGCCGCACCGGCAACGCGACCCGGCGATCTCGTAACGCGCGACGCCCGCAGTCCTGCCGATACCCGTCGGCATTCCGGACATGTCCCGGGCCTGAAACATTGATAAGTACATCTACATACTGTTTGGAGACAACCATGAAAACGAAACTGGGCGTCGTATTCGCGACGGCGATGGCGCTGGCCGGACCGGCCTGTGCGCAAAGCAGCGTCACGCTGTACGGGATCATCGATACCGGCGTGTCCTACTACAACAATGCGGCACACGGCGGGACGTTCACCGGGATGCCGACGCTGACCGGCGAAGTGCCGTCACGCTGGGGCCTGCGAGGCACCGAGGATCTCGGCGGCGGCTACCAGGCGTTCTTCGTGCTCGAAAACGGCTTCCAGCCCGGCACCGGTGCGCTGAACTACGGCGGGCGTCTGTTCGGGCGGCAGGCGAACGTGGGCGTGAACAGTCCCTTCGGCGCGCTGACCCTCGGCCGCCAGATGAACATGTCGATGATCGTGCTGACCAATGCCGACGTGATCGGCCCGTCGATTCATTCGATGGCGGATTTCGACTCGTATCTGCCGAACGCCCGCAGCGACAATGCGATCGGCTACAAGGGCACGTTCCACGGCGTGACGCTCGGCGCGACCTACAGCTTCGGCCGCGACGCGGCCGGGCCGGCGGGACCGTCCGCGACGGGCTGCGGGGGACAGGTGCCCGGCGACATCGTAGCCTGCCGCCAATACACGGCGATGCTCGCCTATGACGCGAGCAATTTCGGGGTCGCCGCATCGCACGACGTGATGCGCGGCGGTGGCGGCGCGCTCGCGCCGCTGAACAATCCGGCGTACACCGACACGCGCGACATCGTCGCCGGCTACGTGAAGATCGGCCCCGCGAAACTCGGCGCCGGCTGGATCCGCCGCAACCTCGCGGCGGCCGCACACCTGCAGGCCGACATCGTGTTCGCCGGCGGCACGTACTACGCGACACCCTACCTCGCGCTCGACCTGCAAGGCGTGCGCTACCTGCAACGCCGCGAAAACGGCGAAGGCGGCACGAACGCCACGCTCTTCGTCGGCCGAGCGAACTATTTCCTGTCGAAGCGGACGACCGTCTATACGTCGGTGGGCTATATGTTCAACAGCACGCTGGCCGCGAACGCGGTCGCCGCCGGCGGGGCGGTCGGCACCGGGATGAATCAGCTCGGTGTGATGGCCGGCATCCAGCAGAAGTTCTGATCGCCGGACATCGCCCGTCGATCAATCGGCAAGCCGGCAATGCGAGAGTTTCAACCCGGGCAGCACCGGCGCGTCGATATAGCCTTCGTTCTCGCAACTGAAGCGGAAATTCGCGGATGCCGTGAACGGCTTGATCTCGCCGCCGGGGAATTTCGGTTTCAGCGCGGCCTGGTCGGCCACGTCGAAATGCGTATCGAACTGTTCCCCGTCGGTCGTCAACGCACCGAAGTACGTGCCGCCCGGGTCGCTGCCCATCCGGATCACGGCGCCGACGAACGCGAGGCGCTTGCCGTCGTATTTCGTCTTCGCGGCGGCCATGTCCTGCGTATAGGCCTCGATCACGGTGCCGTAGTGCGCGTCGATCGCGGGCTCGGCGGCCGGCGCGGCGCAGGCGGCCTGGTACACGCCCGCCAGCAGCGCGCATGCGGCCAACGCGGCCGTCATGAACGGCGCGGAAATCTTCTTCATGGGTGGTCTCCCGTCAAGCGTAGTGGTTGAAGTCGTTGACCGAGGCGCGGCGCCGGCTGCCCGGCACCACCCCGGACGATCGTGCTGCCGTTGCTTTATTCGTTCGAATCGCGGAACGCGGCTGCGGTCACTTCACCACCTGCATGGTCGACGGCGGTGCGAAACATCGCGCTGCACGCGACGTGACAGGAAGATGGCATGGTGCGGCCCCCGGCTCTCATTGAATTTCACTGCGTCTGATTTTGGCCGCTACGGTAGCAGACGGCCGAAGGCCCGGCAATCGCGATGCACGGTCCATATCGGCCTCGTTACAATTGCAAACGATTCTCATTACGTATATCATGCGCGTCCTGCCTCGGCGAATCAGTGAAGCGCCGCGGCCCGCGCCTTCATCCTTAGCACTCCGTCCATTCATCGATTCATGCCATCCCGTCGACCGCCCCGCCGCGCGCGGACCTTGCGTCCGTGGCGCGCGAGCCTGCCTGCCCTGATCACCCTTTGCGTCGCAAGCGGCGCGCATGCGGATGCCGAACCTGTCGCCACGGCCTCGCCGGCCGCGCCCTCGGGCTCGTCGACGCCCGCGCCGCCCGAACGCGAACTGCCGACGATCAGCGTCAGCGCATCGGCGGCCACCGATCCGACCGTCGGCTACCAGCCGCGCACCAGCAGCGTCGCCGGCGGCGACGATCGTCCGCTCAAGGAGATTCCGCAATCGGTCGCCGTGGTCAGCAGCAGCGTGATGCAGGACCAGCAGGCGCGTTCGCTCGACGACGTGCTCGGCAACATCAGCGGCGTGACGCAGACCAACACGCTCGGCGGCACGCGCGACGCGTTCATCAAGCGCGGCTTCGGCTCGAACAACGACGGTTCCGTGCTCGTCGACGGCGTGCGCACGCCGGTGCTGCACAGCTACCTCGCGACGATCGACCGCGTCGAAGTGCTGAAGGGCCCCGCTTCGCTGCTGTACGGGATGCAGGACCCGGGCGGCGTGATCAACCTCGTCACGCGCAAGCCGGAAGAAACATTCGGCGGCTCGATCTCGGCCTCGCGCACGAGCCACGGCGGCAGCAGCGCGCAGTTCGACCTGACCGGCCCGCTCGGCAAGCCGGGCCAGGTCGCGGGCGGCACGCTCGCGTTCCGGCTCACCGGCGAGTACGACACGAGCCGCTATTGGCGCAGCTTCGGCCGCCAACGCAATGCGCTGATCGCGCCCGCGCTGTCGTGGCACGACGCGAACACGTCGATCGACGTCAGCTACCAGTACGTCGACTACACGATGCCGTTCGATCGCGGCACCGTGCTCGTGAACGGCCGCCCCGACGATGCGCTGCGCTATCGCCGCTACGAGGAAGCGTGGGCGCAAAGCAGCGGAATCCAGGAAACGCTGCGCGCGCGCATCGAGCACCGCTTCTCCGACGCATGGCGCGTGCGCGCGACCTACGGCTGGGGCCGCGACCGCTACGATCAATACATCACCCGCGCGACCGCCTTCAACAGCACGACCGGCGCGCTATCGCGCACGTCCGACGCGAACCTCGGACGCAACGACTCCGACCAGATCGCGACGCTCGGCCTGCTCGGCAACCTGACGCTCGCGGGAATGAACCACGCGCTCTACATCGGAGGCGAATACGAGCGGCAGCGCAGCTTCCGCGGCGACACGATTCGCGGTACCGCGACCAAGGGCTTCAATCTCTACGATCCCGTCTACGGTCTGCTCGCGCCCGGCGGCACGGTAAGCACGAAGCAAAGCGATTCGCTTTCGAAGGTCCACACGTACTCGATGATCGTGCAGGACTCCGTGAAGATCACCGACCGGCTCACCGCGGTCGGCGGGTTGCGCTGGGAGGACTGGCAGCAGGAATCGGGAATGGGGCGGCCGTTCGTGTTCGCCGACCGCTCGCACGGCAACGTGTGGCTGCCGCAGTTCGGGCTCGCCTATGCGCTCACGCCGTCGCTGACCGCGTATGCGAACGTGAGCCGCTCGTTCAAGCCGAACGTCGCGTCGAACGTCGCTGCGCCGCTCGCGCCGGAATTCGGCCGCGTACTGGAAGCCGGCCTGAAGTTCAACCTGAAGCCCGGCATCACCGGCACGCTCGCGGCCTATCAGATCGACAAGCGCAACGTCGCGGTCACGGTCGGCGACATCACGTCGACCATCGGCACCGCGCGCTCGCGCGGGATCGAACTCGACGTCGCGGGGCAGCTCACGCGCCATCTGAGCCTGATCGGCAGCTACGCGTACACGAACGCGAACGACCGCGACAGCAACACGCCGCTCGTCAACGTCGCGCGCCACACCGGCAGCCTGTTCGCGGTGTACGACACGGCGATCGCGAACCTGCCCGGACGCTGGCGCTTCGGCGGCGGCGCGCGGCTCGTCGGCGCACGGCCCGGCGACACCGCGAACAGCTTCACGCTGCCCGGCTACGTGACCGTCGATGCTTTCGCGGCCTATGAAACGACGATCGGCAAGTTCCCGACACGCATTCAGCTCAACGTGAAGAACCTGCTCGACAAGACCTACTATCCGTCGAGCAACAGCAATCTGATCGTCGCGGTCGGCGAGCCGCGGCTCGTCACGCTGACGACGACGGTGTCGTTCTGATGCACCTTCGCATCGGGCGGCACGATCACCGTCGGCAACATGACATGGACGATCAAGCCAGTCTTTCCCGCGCTCTGGGGTGCCCGCTCGTTCAACTTGGGCGCAGGCATAGGCGACATCCGCAACGCGGCCGGCTTCGTGAAGGCCAATATGCCGCTCGGCCTCGGCGGCACGCTGACCAATCAGGAAGCGCGGGACGTCGCGACCTTCATGGACAATCACGAGCGCCCGCAAGCCCCCCCGTTTCGCCGGCTCGGTGCAGGACACGCGCGCGAAATTCCACGACACGCCCGACTCGAAGTACAGGCGCGCAGTGAACGGCCGCGTGCCCGGCGCGCCATGAAACCCTGCTGGCCCGAGCGGCGCGGCATGCCAGATCACGGATGCCAGCGATACACGACGAGGCTCGACCCGTTGTAGTTGTCCTTCGTGATCACGTATTCGCCGGTCGTGCGCAGGTACGCACGGATGCCATACATCGAGTCGACGTCGTTGCCGACGTCCATCGCCGACGTGTTCGAATTCGTCAGCGTGGTCACGAGGCTGCCGGTGTTCAGGTCGAACACGTCGACGTTCGGCACCGTGTGCACGTAGCCGACGAACAGGTAGTGGCCTGCCGCCGCCATCGATTTCGGATTCGCGCTCGTCAGGTTGATCGCGACGTTCGGCGTGCTCGTGTTGCCGGCCTTCCAGCCGCGATAGACCTCGATGTGCCCGTTCATCGCTGTCCAGTCCCAGCTGCCCGAGATGCCCTGCGCGAGGATCATCGTGTCGCTGTCGGCCTGGTAGATGATTCGTGTGAGCGGCAGCACGGTGCGCGGAATCGGAATCTGCACCGGCTTGCCCCATGTCGGTTTCCCGGTCGCGTCGAAACCCGTCATCGGATAATGCGAAATGTTGTTCGTGCGATCGAGCCCGGCCCACACGTCGCCGTTGTCGTCGAGCGAGAAGCCGGCCGTCACCTGCAGCGTCGTGTTGAACGGCTTGCCGGGGATCGAGCCGTCCGGAATCGCGATGTAGCCGCTCGCGCCGTTGAAGTGATAGATGTTGTAGTTGCCCGGATTCTGTCCGGTCGCGACCAGCATCCGCGTGCCGTTCACGAGCGCGAGCTGGCCGAAATGTTGACCGCGCTGGTAGTCGTTCATGTCGAGGCGCGGGTCCTTCGGATAGGTGAACGGATCGATCGTGTTCGCGACGAACGTGCCGCCCGCGGTGCCGGTGTACACGTTGTTGCCGCTGTAGAAGAATGCGCCGTCGGTGGCGGGATCGGGCGCGGCGGCAGCCTCGAAGTTCAGCGCCTGCAGCTTCCATTGCAGCACGCCCGTCGGGCTGTACGAATGGAGGTCGGTGCTGCCATTGCGCCCGAGATCCCAGCCGCCGCCCCACGCGTTGTTCAGCACGTACAGGTTGCCGGCCGCGTCCTTGCCCATGCCGGCGACGCGCGTGAAGCGCTTGTCGCCGACCTGCCCCTTGATGCCCGAAGTCGTGTCGAGATACCCGCCCTGCACGCCGAACGTGCCGAGCTGCACGGGCTGGCCCACGAGCGCGTAGATCTTGATGTTCATGTCGGGGCCTTCGTCGCCCACCAGCAACTGCCCGCTCGGCGCATCGAAATACAGCGACGCCGGCCGCGCGCGGGCCGCCATCTGGATCGTGCTCATCGCCGTGCCCGTCGGGCTGAACTGCGCGACGACACCCGCACTCTTGCGCGCGACCCACAGGTTGCCGGCCGCATCGAGCGCCAGCGCACCGGGGCCCGATACGCCGATATCGCGCTGCCACACGCCGTCCGTCGTGTAGACGCGCACGCGGTTACCGTAGAAGTCGCTGACGTACAGCAGGTTGCCGGTCGTCGCGAGGCCCGTGATCACGTCCGCGTACTGGATGCCCGTCCACGTGCTGACGGGAATGCGCAGGTCGCGCTGGTTCGTGCTGCGGTTGTAGCGGCCGACCGAGCCGCTGCCGAACGTGCGGTTGTAGCCGAGCGCGACGAACAGCGAGTTCGCGTTGCCGGTGATCGCGCCACCCTGGAATTCGTCATGGATGCCGATCGTGCCGAGCGTCTGCCCGTTCTGGTAGATCGCGACACCGCCCGCGTTCTCGTCCCAGCGCGACGCCGTATAGATCACGCCCTCGGGCGCGACCCAAAGCGAGCGCGCACCGTTGCCAACGTGCGCGGCGAGCGTGCCGAACGTGTTCGCGAGCCAGTCCGTCGTGTATTGCGCTTGTGCGTGACCGGCCGGCGCCAGCATTGCCATGCACAGCCCAAGCAATGCCGCACGAATTTGTTTCGATAACATGAATGATGCTCCCGGACGATCGTTTTTTACACTCTAATTCGCCGCGTATGAAATATTGGTGATTTTTTCAAAAACCGATTCAATTTCGCTGCGAATGATTCATTACATTCCTTTACCGCGCGATGCCGCCTGACTGAAGACGCATCGCTCCGGGCTTCGTATAGCAGCCCCCCGCCCGACAGCGCTCTCGAGAGCCGCTTTTTCCGGCACTTTATTCCGAAGCACCTAATCCGAGCGCGTCATTTTTTCTGATTCGCGCGCATTGAACTTCGATTTCCGTCGAATCGATTAAATGATTACAAATCGAAATTAAAATGAAAGAGAAAAAATATTGTCCCGTGCGCGCTGCATTGCCGGGAAAATCGTGAATACATGAAATAAGGCGACGTGCGGCGGGTTGCCGTTGCCAATGAAGATGCGGATGAGAAGCGGGATGTACCCCGCGTGCGGCGAAGGAGAGGTGGACAGCGATGATGAGGAAGGCCGCGCCCCGGCCGGGCGTGCGGCCGGTTCAGGTCAGCTCGCGCTGTCGAGCGTCGCGCCGCCCCAACCGTCGAGGCACCTGGGCAGCGCATCGACGACGTCGATCACGCGCTGGCGGTGGAACAGACATCGATCAGCAGCGGGCCACGCAACCGGCGGCCCGCATCGAACGCGAGCGGCCGGTCATGCGCGTGACGTCAGAACTTCTGGCGCAGGCCGAGGCTGACAATCGCCTGCGACCGCGAGTCGGACGAGTGGCCGTTCGCCTTGTCCGACACCGATGCGGTCGCGGCCACCGGCCGGCCGAGCGCGTCGAGCGTCGTGCCGGACGCATGCTGGTACGCGCCGAGCAGGTACACGCTGGTGCGCTTCGACAGGTCGTAGACCGCGCCAAGCGTGACGTTGTGATACTGCGCGCGGTTGTCGATGCCGTCGACGTCACTGCCGCGCGTGTAGCTGTAGCCCGCGAACAGCTGCGTCTGCGGCTGCACGTTCCAGCGCGTGAACACGCCCGCGACGTTGAAGGTCGCGTGGCCGTTGAACAGCGACTGGGCACCGCTGCGGTACTGCACGTTGCTGTAGTTCACGCCGACCACGGCCGGGCCGAAGTCGTACGTCGCGCCGGTCGCGATGATCTGCTGCGACTGCGCGCTCGCATAGCCTTCGTTGATCGACGAGTTGAACAGGCCGTCGTCGGTGCTCTGCCACTTGCCGGCCGTCGGGTCGGTCGCGCCCGTCTTGCTGTTGTCCGAACGCTCGTAGCCGAGGCCCACGCGCAGCGGCCCCGCCGCGTATGCCGCGCCGATGCTCCACGTGTTGCGCTGCTTCATGCTGCCCGGCTGGCTGCCGAAGCCGTACAGCGCGCCGAACGTGAAGCCCGCGTAGTTCGCGCTCGTGTACTTGATCGAACTGTCGACGCGCGCGGTCTGGTCGAGATCGTCGATGTCGCCCGGGTGCGCGCCGAAGCCGCCGATGAACGACGACGGGCCGACCGGGCTCACGAAGTCGTCGAGCGACGTGTACTGGCGGCCGAGCGTGACCGTGCCGTAACGGTTGCTGCCGACGCCGACGAAGGCCTGCCGGCCGAACTGGCGACCGCCCTGCCCCGACGTGCCGTTGGTGATGTCGAAGCCGTTCTCGAGCACGAACAGCGCGCGCATCCCGCCGCCGAGATCCTCGGAACCCTTGATGCCCCAGCGGCTGCCGGACAGGTTGCCGGTGGTCAGGCCGACGTTCGAATGCCCTGTATAGGCGCCCGGCGAGCCGACCCGTTCGTTGCTGCGATAGGTCACGCCCGCGTCGACGATGCCGTACAGCGTGACGGAGCTTTGCGCGGATGCGATGCCCGCGAGCGAGAGCAGCAGCGGTGCTGCGATCAGTTGCTTGTTCATGGTTTTTAGCGTCTCCGGGCGGTGAGCCCGTTGTTCTATGCGAGTAGCGCGTGCGGCCGGGAGCCCCGCCGGCATGCGACGCCGGCCGCGTCCGCACACGGGAACGCGCGCGTGCGATACGCGCGCGCGACGTCGCGGCGAGCATGCCCGCCACGGCCGCCATGGTAGTTGGAACCGGTTCCCATCAACAGCGCAATAATGAAAACAACTTCTTGCCAGAATCGAGATAATCGGTCGCGCAGCGAACGCCGCTGTACAGCGCGACAACGCGCGCCCGATAATCGAGCACCCGCGTTCCACATGGAGTCATCGGCATGCATCAAACGACCTTGCTGATCTTCGCCGCCGTCGCGTTCGTCGGTATCGCGACGCCAGGCCCGACCGTGCTGCTCGCACTGACCAACGGCTCGCGCTACGGCGTGCGCCGCGCGGCCTACGGTTTCGCCGGCGCGATGCTGTCCGACTTCGTGCTGATCGTCGCGGTCGCGCTCGGCCTCGGCGCCCTGCTGATGGCCTCGGCATGGTGGTTCTCGGTGGTGAAATGGCTGGGCGCCGCCTATCTCGCGTATGTCGGCATCCGGCTGCTCACGTCGAAGGGCTCGCTCGACGTCACCGTCGGGCATGGCGGCACGGCGCACGGACGCAACGCGTCGATCTTCGCGAAGAGCTTCCTGACCGCGGTGACCAATCCCAAGGGCTATCTGTTCTTCTCCGCATTCCTGCCGCAGTTCCTCGATCCGTCCGCGCCGCTCGCGCCGCAATACGTCGCGCTCGCGGTCACGTTCGCACTGCTCGACGGGGCTGTGATGTTCGGCTACGCGCTGCTCGGCGCTCGTGCGGTGCGGCTGCTGAAGCGCTCGGGCGCGCTGTGGCTCGAACGCACGTGCGGCGCGATGCTGCTCGCACTGGCCGGTTCGCTCGCGCTGTACCGGCGTCATGCCGCATAGGCGCGTCGGCATGCGCGCCGCATCGCGCGTGATGGGTCGGCGATGAGGATCGCCGCGCCGCCCCGCTCCGGTTTCCCCGGCCTGTCGCTCCGGCAGCTCGACCGCGCGGATCTCGACGCGTGGTACGCGTACCTGTCGAAACACGACGTCGTCCGCCACACGAGCTGGAACCTGCATGCGCGCGACGATCTGCTGCCGCTGTTCGACGATATCGAGTCGACTCATCCGGATTCGATCCGCCGTCTCGCAATCGTCGACGACGCGTCGGGCGCGCTCACGGGGACGATCGGACTGCATACGGTGTCCACCGCGAACCGCTCGGCCGAGATCGCGTACGACCTCGCACCGTCGCACTGGGGGCGCGGCATCGCGAGCGCGCTGTGCACGAGCGTCACCGCGTGGGCGTTCGCCGAAGGTGGCTTCATGCGCATCCAGGGCGTCGTGCTGAGCAGCAACGCCGCCTCCGCGCGCGTCCTGCAGAAATGCGGCTACCGGTACGAAGGGTTGTTGCGCGCGTACCGGATGGTGCGCGGCGTGCCGGGCGATTTCGCGATGTACGCGCGCATCGCGACCGACTGAAACTCGTCGCGCGTCGCGCGTGTCGCGTCACCGACGCGATTGGACGAACCGCGCCGAATTCGCGACAATCGTCGTTCCCCGCCTCGACTTGCTCACCATGAAAATCGCCGCGCTGTCCGACATCCACGGCAACCTCGCCGCGCTCGACGCGGTGCTCGACGACGTGCGTCGCCGCGGCGCCGACGTGATCGTCAACCTCGGCGACATCGTGTCGGGCGCGCTCTATCCGGCCGAAACGGCCGACCGCCTGATCGCGCTCGACCTGCCAACCATCAAGGGCAATCACGAACGGCAACTGCTGACCGGCGATCGCGACACGATGCGGCTGTCCGATCGCTGGGCGCACGATGCGCTGCGCGACGACCATCGCGCGTGGATCGCCGCGCTGCCCGAGCGCCTGACGCTCGACGACGACGTGCTGATGGTGCACGGTACGCCCGCCAGCGACCTCGTCTATTTCCTCGAGACGGTGACGCCCGATGGCTGCCGCGCGGCGACGCCCGATGAAATCGCGCAGCGCGCAGGCGACGCGCCGGCGTCGCTGATCCTGTGCGGCCACACGCATGTGCCGCGCATCGCGAAGCTCGACGACGGCCGTGTGATCGTCAACCCGGGCAGCGTCGGGCTGCAGGCGTACATGGACGATCTACCGCATCCGCACCGGATCGAAACCGGTTCGCCGCATGCGCGCTATGCAATGGTGTCGCGCACGTCGGCCGGCTGGCACGCCGAGTTCCATGCGGTCGAATACGACTGGCATACGGCCGCAGTCACCGCGGCATCGCGCGGCCGCGACGACTGGACCGTCGCGCTGCGCACCGGCCGGTGCTGACGCAGCGTCACGCCTTGTTCAACCCACTTCGCTTCCCGGAAAACCATCCCGTCATGCCCGTTCCATCGCAACTGCTCTTCCTGCCCGGCGCGTCGGGCAGCACCGCGTTCTGGCAACCGCTCGCGAGCCGCCTCGCGCATCCGGCCGCGCGACGGATCGTCGGCTATCCGGGCTTCGGCGACACGCCGCGCGATTCGACCGTCGACGACTTCGACGGCCTCGTGCGCCATGTGCTGACCGCGATCGACCGGCCGACCGCCGTGATCGCGCAATCGATGGGCGGCGTGATCGCGATGCGCGCGGCGCTCGAACGTTCGGCGCTCGTCACGCACCTGGTGCTGACGGTCACGTCCGGCGGCCTCGACATGCAGGGGCTCGGCGCGCAGGACTGGCGCGCCGCCTTCGCGGAAGCGAACCCGCAGTTGCCCGACTGGTTCCTGACGTTTCGCGCCGACCTGTCGCATGACCTCGGCCGCATCGCGCAGCCGACGCTCCTGCTGTGGGGTGATGACGATCCGATCAGTCCGGTCGCGGCCGGCCGGCGCCTGCTCGAACGGCTGCCCGATGCGCAGCTGCATGTCGTGCCGGGCGGCCGCCACGATCTCGCGGCGATGCATGCGGATACGCTTGCACCGCTTGTCGACGCGCATCTGCAGCGCGTGTGACGCGGGCCGCTTCGATTCGAAACCCGCAATGCCCTTGACGCCACATCACGCGGCGTTCGCCAGCGTCAACCGCGCTTCGAGCCCGCCGCCGTCCGGCCGGTTGCGCAACGTGAGCGTGCCGCCCATCGCGAGCGCGAGCTGACGCGCGATCGCGAGGCCGAGGCCCGTGCCGCCCGTCTCGCGATTGCGCGACGTCTCCACGCGCCGGAACGGTTCGAACACCGCGTCGAGCTGATCGTCCGGAATGCCGGGGCCGCGATCGAGCACCGCAATGACCGCGCCGCCGCCCGGTGCCGGCTGCACGTCGATCTCGGCCGCGCCCGCGAACTTCAGCGCGTTGTCGACGAGGTTGCCGACGATCCGGCGCAGCGCCTTCGGCCGCGTGACGAGCGCGAGCGGCCCGCCACTGTGCAGCGCGACGTCCTGCCCCGCATCCGTGTAGTCGCACACGATGCTGTCGAGCAGTGCGTCGAGATCGATGCGGCGCGCGGCCTCTTCCGTGCCGTGCAGCGTGCGCGCATACGCGACGCCTTCCTTCACCAGATGCTCCATCTCGAGCAGATCCTGGCGCAGCTTCGCGCCCTGCGCACCGTCGTCCATCACGTCGACGCGCAGCCGCATCCGCGTGATGGGTGTCTGCAAGTCGTGCGAGATCGACGCGAGAATCTGCATGCGCTCGGCCATGTACTGCGCGATGCGGTCCTGCATCGCGTTGAACGCGCGGGCTGCGCGCGCGACTTCGGACGGGCCGTCCTCGTTCAGGCGTTCGCCCTTCAGGTCGGGGCCGAGCGCGTCGGCCGCCTGCGCGAGCTGCTTCAGCGGCCGCGTCGCGAGCCGCACCGCGAGCCAGCAGCACGCGGCCAGCACCGCGAGCTGCAGCGCGAGCACGACCGGCAGCCAGCCCGACAGCGGCACCGTCGACATCGGGTGGATGTCGATCGTCAGCGGCGAGCCGTCGGTCAGGCGCAGATGCACCTGCAGATGCTCGCGATCGCCGGGGAGCGCGTTCGCGGTCAGCGGGTAATCGCCGCCGATGCCGTCCGAAATCGAGCGCTCGACGCGCGCCGAGAGCCGCGCCTCCGGAGGCGTGCCCGTCTGGCCCGGCCCGAGGATGAACGCGTAGCTGCGCCGCGCGAGACGCGGCAGCCACGCGGCGCGCTGGTCGGGCGGCAGGTGGTCGAGCAGCGCGACCGAGCTCGCGACCTCGCGCTCGATGTAGCCCATCATCAGGTTGGTGGTCGCCTGGTCGCGCTCGGTCACGGTGAGCCAGAACGACAGCGTCTGCGCGAGCGCGAGGCCCACGCACAGGATCAGCGCGAGCCGCGCGAACAGCGAGCGCGGCCAGTGCCATAGGGTGCGCGTGTTCATGCGTCGCCTTCGACCGCGGTCACCGCCGACGAGAACACGTAGCCCTCGTTGCGCAGCGTCTTGATGTAGCGCGGCTCGCGCGCGCCGTCACGCAGGCGCTGCCGCAGCCGGCTCACGAGCAGGTCGATCGACCGGTCGAACGGATCGGACTGCCGGCCCTGCGTGAGGTTGAGCAACTGGTCCCGCGTCAGCACGCGCTGCGGATTGTCGAGGAACACCCGCAGCAGCCGATACTCGGCGCCGCTCAACGCGACCAGCGTGCCTTCGGTGTCGAGCAGGTGACGCCCCGTCGTGTCGAGCCGCCATTCGCCGAACGCCAGCATCGCGGCCGTCTCCGTCACCTGCATGCCCGGCGGCAGCATGCGCGCGCGGCGCAGCACCGAGCGGATCCGCGCGAGCAGTTCGCGCACCGCGAACGGCTTCGCGAGATAGTCGTCGGCGCCCATCTCGAGGCCGATGATGCGATCGGTTTCCTCGCCGCGCGCGGTCAGCATCAGCACCGGCACCGTCCGGAACTTGCCCGCGCGCAGGTCGCGACACAGCGTGAGGCCGTCCTCGCCGGGCATCATCAAATCGAGCACGATCAGGTCGGGCGCGCCGTCGTCGAGCGCGTGGCGCATCTCGCGGCCGTTCGCGGCAAGCGACACGCGCATGCCGTTCTTCTCCAGATAGTCCGCGATCAGTTCGCGGATCGCGCGATCGTCGTCGACGATCAGTACGTGGTCGATCTTGTCCATGAGTCGATGTCGTTGGCGTGATGTTCCGGCTGGCGATGTCCGCTTTTATACCGCATCGCAGGCGCGCGTTTGTATCCCAATGTATCGCGCCGCCGCGACGACACACAACATTGCACAGGCGCGGCTTGCCGGACACACCGCAGATACGTCGGCGCGGCCCAATGACGGCTGTCGAAACCTGTCCGGCCCGCGCACTTGCGCGGCGGCCGGCCGCACCGGAGAACCGCCATGCTGCCCAGATTCAGGACCGCCGCCCTCGTGATCGCCCTCGCCGCCACGGCAGGGCTCGCCGCATTCGCCGGCACCCGCGACG
The DNA here is from genome assembly GCF_020419685.1 of Burkholderia sp. AU33545. Lineage (NCBI taxonomy): Bacteria > Pseudomonadati > Pseudomonadota > Betaproteobacteria > Burkholderiales > Burkholderiaceae > Burkholderia > Burkholderia sp. AU33545. The sequence continues at coordinate 39,815 of NZ_JAIZRQ010000013.1, forward strand.
ACGCGGGCACGACCACCTCGCTGGCCGGCACGCCCGCGCCCGACTTCACCGGCATCGAGCGCTGGCACAATAGCGCGCCGCTCAAGCTCGACCAGTTGCACGGCAAGGTCGTGCTGGTCGATTTCTGGACGTACTCGTGCATCAACTGCATTCATACGATTCCGTACGTGAATGACTGGTATCGGAAGTATCGCGACCAGGGACTCGTCGTGGTGGGCGTGCATACGCCCGAGTATCCGTTCGAACGCGACGCGAAGAACGTTGCCGATGCGATCAAGCGCTTCGGCATCCAGTATCCGGTCGCGCAGGACAACCGCTACGACACGTGGCGTGCGTACGGGAACCAGTACTGGCCCGCGCTGTACCTGCTCGACGCGAACGGGAAGGTCGTCTATACGCGGTATGGCGAGGGCGGGTACGACAAGACGGAAGCGGCGATCCGGGGGGCGCTGGCGCAGGCGGGAGAACGGGCGAAGGGCGCGACGCATACGCAGTAGCGCGCCCCCGTGCGATTCACCGCGACCTATTTCCGCTTCGCATCCGCCTCCGCCAGCATCGCCTCCCCGATCGCGAGATTCCCGTCCGCGATCAGCGCGTCGCCCGCGCCGCGGATATCGTCGACCGCCTTGTTCTGCCCGAGCTTGCGCTTGCCGACGAGCCGCGTGATCTCGATCTGCAGCCCGACGATCGACTGCAGCATCGTGTCGAGATAGTCCTTCGGCGCGTCGGCCATCTTCCAGGGCACCGGCTGCGACGCCTCGTGCGTGCGCGTCAGCCGTGCGACCACGCCGCGCACGAACTTCTCGTCGTCGCGCACCGTGATGCGGCCGTGCGCATGCACGACCACGTAGTTCCACGTCGGCACCTGCCGATGCGCGGCATGCTTGCTCGGGTACCAGTTCGGCGAAATGTACGCGTCGCCGGCGCGAAAGATCACGAGCACGTCGTCGCCGTTCGCGACCTCCTGCCAGACCGGATTCGCACGCGCGACGTGCGCATGCAGTTCGCCGAGGCCGCCGTCGCCCGGCAGCAACTCGAACGGGAGGTGGTTCGCGTCGAGCCCGCTCTTCCCGTGCGTGACAAGGGTGCCGAACGGATGATCGACGATCAGTTCGCGCAGCACGTCGGGGCGGGATTCGGCGAAGTCGGCAGGGACATACATGGCGGCTCCACGGTCGGACAGGGTTCGCAGGGAACGGGCCGGAACCGGCCCGTCATGCGCAGATTGTGACCGCTAACTGGTTTATTCTGTAGAGCCGGTTTCGAACAATTTCAGCAAACCAGAATCATGGCCAGAACCGCCCGGATCGTCGAAATCCCGTCGCTCGGCGTGCTCGACCGCGCGGCCGGCGACCTGAGCCGCCAGCTCGCGCAGGCGTTGCGGGAAGCGGTGCGGCGCGGCGACGTGCGGCCCGGCGACACGCTGCCGTCCACGCGGCTGCTCGCGACGTCGCTCCAGGTCGCGCGCGGCACCGTCGTCGACGCGTATGCGCAGCTCGTCGCCGAAGGCTTCCTGGCGGCGCGCGGCGGCGCCGGTACGCGCGTCGCGAACGCGCTCGCCGAGCCCTCTCCGCCAGCCGTCGAACCACCCGCCGCCCGGCGGCGTGCCGCACACGCCGGGCTGCCCGAACCGGCCGCGACGTTCGCGCGGATCGCCCGCGAATTCCGTCCGTTGCCGGCCGTGCCGTTCGCGATCTCGGTGCCGGTCGGGCTCACCGCACCCGACGACATCTGGCGCCGGCTCGGCAACCGCCTGCGCGCCCGCGGCGCCGGTGCGCCGTCCGGTTATGCGGATCCGCAAGGCGCGCTGCCGCTGCGCGAAGCGATCGCCGATTACGTGCGCCGCTCGCGCTCGGTGCGCTGCAGCGCCGATCAGGTCGTGATCACGAGCGGCACGCAACAAGGGCTGCACCTCGCGAGCCAGGTCCTGCTCGGCCCGACCGATCGCGCGTGGGTCGAGAATCCCGCCTATCGCGGCATCACTGCACTGCTCGAGAGCACCGGGCGGCGTGACGCGATGGTCCGCGTGCCGGTCGACGCGGACGGCATCGACGTCGAGGCCGGCATCCGTCTCGCGCCGAACGCACGCGCGGCGTTCGTCACGCCGTCGCACCAGTACCCGCTCGGGATGCCGATGAGCATGGCGCGGCGCAACGCGCTGCTCGGCTGGGCGCGCGCGCATCGCGCGTGGGTGGTCGAGGACGACTACGACAGCGAGCTGCGCTACGAAGGCTATCCGTTTCCGTCGCTGCAAGGGCTGGATCCAGAACACGTGATCTATCTCGGCACGTTCAGCAAGATCCTGTTCCCGTCGCTGCGGCTCGGCTACGTGATCGCGCCCGGCGATCTCGTGCCCGCGTTCTGCGGTGCGCGCGTGCTGATGGATCGGCACGCGCCGACCGCCGATCAGCACGTGCTCGCCGCCTTCATCGCGAAAGGGCATCTCGACCGCCACATTCGCCGTGTGCGCGGCGTCTATGCGGAACAGCGCGCGTTGCTGATCGACACGCTCGGCGCGCGGCTGCCGCGCGAGCGCGCGTGGGTGCAGCCTGGGGATCAGGGGATGCACGTCGTGCTGTGGCTCGCGGAAGGGATCGACGATCTCGACGTGGTGGCGCGCGCCGCGCAGGCGGGCGTCGCGGTGCGCGCGGTATCGCCGATGTTCGCGCCGGGCACCGCGCGCCCGGGCCTCGTGCTCGGCTTCGGCGGGTTCGATCGCGCACGGATGGAAGCGGCCGCGCAGCGCCTCGCGGATGTGGTCGGCGAAGCGGCCTGCACCGTTTCATCGGAAGAATCGCGGCGACGCGTACGACCAAAGGTTGTCCGCGGGAAACAAACGTAATCGTCTGTAAATCCTGCAAGAAAACGGGCTGTTTGGCCACAGGCAAGGGTGCGCGGTTTGCTAGGATCGCGCCTTTTCCGCTCGCGCTCCTGCCGCCGTGAATCGCTTCGTGCCGTTTCTTCGAGACCTGTGGCTTCGCTGCCGCACCGGCGCCCGCTTGCTGGGCGCCGGCGCCTGGCATCGCCTGCGCCATCCGACGCGCCGCGGTGTCGCCCTGACGCTCGCCGCGATACCGGTGCTCGGCCTGCTGGTCCTGCTCGCGTTCGTCCCGTTCACGCCGAGCATCGGCGACATCCGCAAGGCACGCATCGACCGCCCTGCGCGCGTGCTGTCGGCCGACGGTCAGCTGATCGCCGAGTTTCGGCCCGTCAATCGCGAATGGGTGCCGCTCAAGCAGATCTCGCCGCACATGGTCGACGCGCTGATCGCGACCGAGGACCACCGCTTCTACGCGCATCACGGCATCGACTGGCGCCGCACGCTCGCGGCCGGGCTTCACACTTTCTCGGGCAGCCGCCAGGGCGGCTCGACGATCACGCAGCAGCTCGCGCGCAACCTGTATCCGGACGAAGTCGGCCGCGCGCCGACGCTCACGCGCAAGGTGAAGGAGCTGATCACGGCATTCAAGATCGAGACGGTGTACAGCAAGGACGAAATTCTCGAGACCTACCTGAACACGGTGCCGTTCCTGTACAACGCGTACGGCGTCGAGATGGCCGCGCGCACCTATTTCGGCAAGTCGGCGGACCAGCTCGACATCGTCGAAAGCGCGACGCTCGTCGGAATGCTGAAGGGCAACAGCTACTACAACCCGGTGCTGAACCCGGAGCGCGCGGTACAGCGCCGCAACATCGTGCTCGCCCGGATGGCGGCGATGGGCATGCTGTCGCCGCGGCAGCTCGCGCAGTTGCAGCGCCGGCCGCTACGCGTCGACTTCGAGCCGCAGACCGCGCAACCCGGCCCCGCGCCGCACTTCGCGGTGCAACTGCGCAAGTGGCTGATCGCATGGGCCGACCGCAACAACTACGATCTCTACGCCGACGGCCTCGTCGTGCGCACGACGCTCGATGCGCAGCTGCAGGACATGGCGACGCAAGCGCTGACGCAGCAGACCGATCGCCTGCAGGCAATCGCCGACAGCGCGTGGCACAACCCGTCCGGCTGCGGGCTGCGCAACGACCTGTTCCGCGGCTTCATCCGGCAGACGCCCGACTATCGCGCCGCGCGTGATGCGGGGCTCACCGATGTGGCGGCGCTGAAGCAGCTCGGCGCGAATCGCGCGTTCATCCGCACGTTGTGCGAGCGCAAGACGCAGGTGCAGGCGGGCTTCGTCGCGATCGATCCGCGCAACGGGGCCATTCGCGCGTGGGTCGGCAGCCCCGATTTCGGCAGCGAGCCGTTCGATCACGTCGTGCAGGCGCGACGCCAGCCGGGCTCGACGTTCAAACCGTTCGTCTATGGCGCCGCGTTCGCGGACGGCATGCAGCCGGGCGATACGTTCGTCGATCGCCCCGTCGCAATCCCGATCGGCGCGCACGCGGTATGGCATCCGACCGATGCCGAGCCGCCGACCGACGCACCGATGACGCTGCGCGACGCGCTTGCGCTGTCGCGCAATCGCATCACCGCGCAGGTGATGCAGCGCGAAGGCGCGGCCAGGGTCGCGCAGCTCGCGCGCGCGATGGGCGTGCGCGACAGCGCGCTCGACGCGGTGCCGTCGCTCGCGCTCGGCACGAGCCCCGTCACGCTGAAGGAAATGGTGTCCGCGTACGGGACGATCGCGAACCGCGGCGTGTACGTCGCACCGCAGATGATCACGCGCATCGAGGACCGCGACGGCAAGGTGCTCGCCGCGTTCGGCAGCGCGCCGCCCGAACGCGCGCTGCCGGTGGCCGCGGCACAGACGCTGGTGGACGTGATGCGCGGCGTCGTCGATTACGGGACCGGTGCCGACATCCGCTCGCGCTACGGGATTCGCGTCGACGTCGCGGGCAAGACCGGCACGACTCAGGACAACACGGACGGCTGGTTCATCCTGATGCATCCGCAACTGGTGGCTGGTGCATGGGTCGGCTTCGACGACGGCAGCGTGACGCTGCGCAGCGACTACTGGGGCGCGGGCGCGCACAGTGCGCTGCCGATCGTCGGCTCGTTCTACGATGCGGCGCTGCGTGCGCGCGCGATCGATCCGCACGCGCAGTTTTCGCCAGACTTCCGGCCGCGCAGTGCACCGGCGCCCGCACCGAGGCGGCGTCCGCATCCCGGCCTGTTCGACTGGCTGAAAATCTTCCGCTGAGCACTGCTCGACAACGACGCCTCGTCCTCCCGGACGAAGCGATCCCGGCATGCACCGCCTTCGTCGGAGCGGCCGTCGTCAGTCCGCCGTGTCGCCGCTCTTCGGCAGCTTCGACCAAGCGTTGCGTCCCGGCGCCGGCGACCATGCCGGACGCGTCTTGCGCGCGCTGTCGATCACGACCAGATAGCGGCCGGCGATCGGCGTGATGTCGCGATCGCGGCGCAGCACCCACAACGACTTGCCAGCCTCGACGCGCGCCTGATAGTCGTCGTCGAGAATGCCGTGCCGGTCCAGGAACGTGTTCAGCGAAGCAGGAATCCGCACACAGCCTTTCGAGTGCCGGATGCCGAGCAGCGGCTCGAGACGATCGGGGTCGGTCGCGTGCATCTGGAAGCGCATCGGCGACTTGCCGCCCTTGCCCCAGCCCCGCTCGCCGTCCACCCAGCCGAAGTCGTAGATGCGCATGTCGCGCATGCCGTAGCCGCGAATGCCGTTGTCGTTCGTCGTGCCTTCCGCGCGGAAGTCCATGTTGTCGGGTGAATGGTGGAACACGCCGAGCGGCGTCAGGAAGTGATCGTATTGGCCGGGCCAGCCGGTGGCGACCGGCGACGCGCCGATCAACAGCCACGCATTGGACGGCGTCGCGCGGAAGTAGATGAACAGCGCCTGCACGTTCGGCGCACGGTCGACGAGCGCAACGTATTCGCCGGCCAGGTCGCCGAGATCCGCATCGGCGAGCGCGTTCTGAAGGCGATCGCCATACGCGCGCTGCTCGCTCGCGGGCACGTTCAGGCGTCGCTTGACTTCCTGCGTGAAGTGCTTGCGCATGTCGATCGCACGCGCGGTCGCGTTCTTCGCCTCCTCGGCCGACAGCGGCGGGTGCCGGCGCGGCGGCGTCGGTGCGGGTGCTTCGGCTTCGCTTGCCGATGTGCCGGATGCCGCAGATGCCGCGGAAGCCGGAGAGGCCGCGGACGCAGCGGATGCCGGCGATGCCCCGCTGGCGGGTAACGCATGATGCACGGCGGACGCCGGCGCAGCTTCCGACGACACATGCGCTGGCGAAGCCGGATGCGCGGCCGAAGCCGATGATAAGGAAAACGTAGCAGTGGCCGGCGGCACGTCGGACGCAGCGAAGGCTGGCCGCGCGACGAGAACGGAAATCGGGAGAGCGGCTGCAAGCCACACATACGTGGCGACCGCCAGGGTACGGCAACGCGGCCTGGACAACCGCCGCGTCAGGTCGGAGAGCATCATGCGATCGAAGCCATCGGCCGATCCGGCCGCCGCACGTTGCAAACGGCGCATCTCCCGCGCGAGCCATCGACATGCCGGGGGCACGCATGCGCCCGGCGCCGACGCCTCTTCCCGGTGGAGTCGTTCGCAGTACAACGCGTTCGGTCCAATGGCGGCTAATGAGTCGTCAGGTCTTTCATTCTACCCGCTCGGACACGAATCGGCAGGGCCGAACCCCCGGTTTCGCGGCGGTTTTGCGCTTCGTCACGCTTTGTTTCAACTCGTTGCCGCTTGCTTCGCCGCTGCATGGCAGGTTGCTTCGCTGGGCGTTTCCGGCAACTCGAAGCGCCGGAAATTCACGCGCGTGCCGCATGCGGCACGTGCGTGCGCAACCCGCGCCTACTTCGAAATGGCTTCGAGCGCGATGCCTTTGGTACGCGGCCCCATGAATCCGATCGCGGCCATCACGATCACCATCGCGCCGGCAATGAACGCGAACACGCCGAACGTGCCGAAGCCCTTCAGCACGGCCGCGATCACGAACGACGAGAAGATCGCCGAGAAGCGGCTCCATGAGTAGACGAAGCCCACCGCGCGCGCGCGGATCGACGTCGGGAACAGCTCGGCCTGATAGGCGTGGAAGCTGTACGACATGATGTTGCTCGCGAGCGTGAGACCGATGCCGAGCACGATCAGGAACGCGCCCACCGTCGTCTGGCTGAACAGCAGCCCGCAGACGACGATCGCCGCCGCCATCGCGACGATCACCGACTTGCGCTCGAAGCGGTCGGCAATCACGAGGCCGATCAGCGGGCCGAGCGGTGCGGCGAGCGCGATCACGCTCGAATACATGAGGCTCGACGTGATCGTGATGCCCTGCTTGATCAGCAGCGTCGGGACCCAGTTCGCGAAGCCGTAGAAGCCGACCGTCTGGAACACGTTGAAGATCGTCATCATGATCGTGCGGCTGCGGTACGGCGGCACCCACATGTCGCGGAAGCTGCCGCGCGGCGGCACCGGCTCGGCCGGCGCGGGCGGCGGCAGCGGCCGGCCGTATTCGGCTTCGACCTTCGCCTCGAGCGCGCGCATGATGCGATCGGCTTCGTCGACGCGACCCTGCTGCGCGAGCCAGCGCGGGCTCTCCGGTAGCTCGCGGCGAATCCACCACACGAACAGCGCGCCGTGCGCGCCAATCAGCACGACCCAGCGCCAGCCGTCGAGGCCGAGCGGGGAGTGCGGCACGAGCAGGTACGCGAGGAATGCGACCACCGGCACCGCGACGAACCCGACCGCCTGCTCGCACGCGAACGCGCGGCCGCGGATCTGCTTCGGCACGAGTTCGGAGATGTACGTGCCGATCGTCACCATCTCGACGCCGAGGCCGAGGCCGACGACGAAGCGCCAGAAGTTCAATCCGCCTGCCGTATCCTGGAACGCCATCACGACGTTGGCGGCGGTGTACCACAGCAGCGACCACGTGAAGATCGCGCGGCGGCCGAAGCGATCCGCGAGGAAGCCGCATGCGATCGTGCCGATGAAAAGGCCGGAGAACAGCGCGGCGATGAAGCTCGCGACGCCCGTGGTGCCGAACAGGCCGTGCGTCGTCGCGGACAGAATCCCGCTTTTCACGAGGCCCGGCGCGACGTAGCCGCTGTACAGCAGATCATAGAGTTCGAAGAAGAAGCCGAGGCTCAGCAGCACGACGAGCTTCCAGACGCTGCGGGTCGGCGGCAGGCGATCGAGGCGGGCCGAAATCGAGCCGGCGTCGATGGAAGAGGACGAGGCGGTTGCCTGTGGAAAGCTGTCCGTTGAGACCATCTTGGTCGTGTCTCCTGATCGTGTCGTGTGTTTTGTTGTCCGGCGGCCGGCGGGCCGCCGTCGGGCGATTCGCTGCATTGTACCGGCACGCCGCTCGGGCCGCGTTGCATGGCCAACCGGTTCGGACACCCCACTTTCGCGCCGGCTATTGTGTAAATTGCGTAACGTTCTGTCGGATCTGTAAGGTTCGCCGGCGTCACGACGTTGCGCTGCCGGACTGCGAATGCGACCGTCACGGCCCCGCCGGCAAGGGCCCGCGCGGCAATCGCATGCCCGTGCGGGCACCGCTGTACGCGAAAGGGAAGGCGCACGATCGGCAGCGCCGCGGCCGCCATGCCCCGGTAACATGCTACCGGGCCAACTCCCGGCTTCCGGGCGCCTTGCGGCACCCGGCATTGTCGGCAAAACGTAAGCATTCCATGTCCATACAACGACTATCCACGTACGCACGCCGGATCGCGCTGTTCGCACTGCTGCAGTTCGCGGCGATCGCGACCGCATCGGCATTTCCGACGGCCGCGTCCGCACCGGGCGCGAGCGGCGTCGGCGTCCCCGTGCCGACGATTTCGCTCAGCGACGCCGTTGCGCAACTCAAGCAGATGCAGGTGCAACAGGACCGCATCAAGCAGCAGACGTCGAACGCGACCAACAGCAAGGAGCTCGACGAGCTCGGTGACGCGACCCAGGAACTGAGCGCCGACGTCGACAAGCTGCAGAGCCAGCTCGCGCCGCAGCGCACGCAGGTCCAGGCGCAGCTCGACGTGCTCGGCCCGCCGCCGGCCCCGGGCGCATCGCCCGAAACACCCGCCGTCGAACAGCAGCGAGCGACGCTGAACGCGCGCAAGGCGCAGATCGACGCGGCGCTGAAGCAGGCCGCCGACCAGAAGACCAACCTCGCGAACCTGAACGACCAGTTCTCGAAGCTGCACCGCAGCCTGCTGAAGAACCAGCTCGCGTTCCGTTCCGGCAGCATCTTCGGCGCGCAGTTCTGGCTGCCGCTGTTCCATCTGTCGCCGGACGACGTGCAGCGGCTCGACGATTTCAACGACGAACTGCGCGACATGCTGCGCTCGTCCTGGACACCCGGCCAGCGCGCGCTCACCACGCTGCTGATGATCGCAGCGCTCGCGGTCTGGCTCGGCGGCCGCCGCATCGTCGAACGCGGGCTCGCGTGGTTCTGCCTGAACCGCCTGCCGCCCACCCGGCTGCGCCGCAGTGCGCTGGCGCTGGCCACGGCGTTCTCGACGCTGCTCGCGACCGCGGTCGCCGTCCAGATCCTCTATCTCGCGCTCGCCCGCCACTCCGAGCTCACGTCGTCGATGACCGATCTGTGGGACCAGTTCGCGAAGCTCGCCGTGACCTGCGCGCTGATCGCCGGCCTCGGCCGCGCGCTGCTCTGCACGAAGCATCCGTCGTGGCGGCTGCCCGCGCTCGCCGATCCCGTCGCGCTCGCGATGAAGCCGTTCCCCGGCGTGCTGGCCGCGCTGCTGCTGATGTCGGGCACGCTCGAATCGATCAACCGGATCGTCGATACCAGCCTGTCCGTCACGCTGTTCGGCCGCGGCATCGTCTCGCTCGTCGTCGCGCTGACCGTCGGCGCGTCGATCCTGCGCGCGAATCGCGTACGCAGCGCGCTTGCGGCATCCGGCGAGGCGCCCGAGGATCGCTCGACGCTCGCGGGGCTGATCCATGCGGGCGTCACGCTGGCGATCGTCGTGTCGCTCGGCGCGCTGCTGATCGGCTATATCACGGTCGCACGCTTCATCACCTACGAGCTTGTGTGGTTCGAGATCGTGCTGTGCAGCGTCTACATCATGACGCAGCTGACGCGCGACGCGAGCGAAAGCCTGTTCTCCGCGAACCTGTCGACCGGCAGGCAGATCAAGCACCTGTTCGCGCTCGACGACCGTCATCTCGACCAGGCCCATACCGTCGTGTCCGGCCTCGGCACGAGCCTGCTGATGCTGGTCGCGGCGATCGCGTTGCTGACGGGCGGTTTCGGCACGACGCCGAGCGACCTCCTTGACAGCGCGGTCGCGATGATCGGCGGCCAGCGGCTGCAGAGCCTGAACATCATGCCCGACCGGATCATGAACGCGGTGATCGGGTTCGCGATCGGCTTCTACCTGCTGCGCTCGGTGCGCCGCTGGCTCGACAGCGAGTTCATGCCGGCACTCGGCATGGATGCGGGAATGCGCGTGTCGCTGATCACGCTGTTCACCAACGTCGGCTACGTGCTGCTCGTGCTGATGGCGCTCGGGCTGCTCGGCGTCAGATGGAGCAACCTTGCGTGGATCGTCAGCGCGCTGTCGGTCGGTATCGGTTTCGGCCTGCAGGAGATCGTGAAGAACTTCGTGTCGGGGCTGATCCTGCTGACCGAGCGGCCGGTGAAGGTGGGCGACATGGTCAGCATCGCGGGCGTCGAAGGCGACATCCGCCGCATCAACGTGCGCGCGACCGAGATCCAGCTCAGCGACCGCTCGACCGTGATCGTGCCGAACTCGCAACTGATCTCGCAGAACGTGCGCAACGTGACGATGGGCAACAGCACGCAGGGCGTCGCGACGCTGATGCTGACGTTCCCGCTGAACACCGACCCCGAGCAGGTGCGCGACCTGCTGCTCGACGCGTATCGCGAGCATCCGGCGATTCTCGACAAGCCGGCGCCGTCGGTCACGTTCAGCCAGCTGGCGCCCGACGGGATCACGCTGAGCGTCACGGGCTACGTGGCGAGCCCGCGGATCGCGAGCGCGACGAAGAGCGACCTGCTGTTCGAGATCCTGAAACAGTTGCGGACGTCGCAGATCACGCTGTCGACGCCGCAGATGCTGGTCGTGCAGAACATGCCGGCAATCGACGGATCGGCCCCTCACAAATGAATACGTGATCGGGCGGGCGCAGATCGGGCATCGCCGCGCACGCATCGCCGAAAACGACAAGGGCCGGTTACCGCCTTCGCGGCAACCGGCCCTTGTCATTGAACGTCAACGCGCCCTTGCGGGCCCCTCCGTCAGACGTCGAACTTCACGCCCTGCGCCAACGGCAGCTGACGGCTGTAGTTGATCGTGTTCGTCGCACGGCGCATGTATGCCTTCCACGCATCCGAACCCGACTCGCGGCCGCCGCCCGTTTCCTTCTCGCCGCCGAACGCGCCGCCGATCTCCGCGCCGCTCGTGCCGATGTTCACGTTGACGATCCCGCAATCGCTGCCCGCCGACGACATGAACTGCTCGGCCTCGCGCATGTCGTTCGTGAAGATCGCCGACGACAGGCCCTGCGGCACCGCATTGTGCACGTCGATCGCGTCCTCGAAGTTGTCGTAGACCATCACGTAGAGAATCGGCGCGAACGTCTCGCGCTCGACCACCGCCGATTGCTTCGGCATCCGCACGATGGCCGGACGCACGTAGTACGCATCCGCGTGACCGACATCGATGCGCTCACCGCCCTTCACTTCGCCGCCCTGCTCGCGTGCGTCTGCCAGCGCCTTCTGCATCGCGTCGAACGACGCACGGTCGACCAGCGGGCCGACGAGCGTGCCTTCCTCGAGCGGGCTGCCGACCTTCACCGACGCATAGGCCTTCTCGATGCGCGGCAGCAGCTGGTCGACGACGCTGCGATGCACGATCAGGCGGCGCAGCGTCGTGCAGCGCTGGCCGGCCGTGCCGACCGCCGCGAACGTGACGGCGCGCACCACGAGGTCGAGGTCGGCGCTCGGCGCGACGATCATCCCGTTGTTGCCGCCGAGCTCGAGGATGCCGCGTGCGAGACGCTGGCTCAGCACCTTCGCGACTTCCTGGCCCATCCGCACACTGCCCGTCGCGCTGACGACCGGCACCTTCTTCGACGACGTCAGCACCTCGCCGACATCGCGCATGCCGAGCACCAGCTGGCTCAGGCCCTTCGGCGCGACGCCCGGGTGGGTCTTCTCGAATTCGCGGATCGCCTTCTCGAGCAGCACGTGGCACGCAATCGCGGTGAGCGGCGTCTTCTCCGACGGCTTCCACACGACCGAATCGCCGCACACGAACGCGAGCGCCGCATTCCAGGCCCACACCGCGACCGGGAAGTTGAACGCCGAGATCACGCCGCACACGCCGATCGGGTGCCACGTCTCCATCATCCGGTGACCCGGGCGCTCGGACGCGATCGTCAGGCCGTAAAGCTGGCGCGACAGGCCGACCGCGAAGTCGCAGATGTCGATCATTTCCTGCACTTCGCCGAGCCCTTCCGACGTGATCTTGCCGGCTTCGAGCGTGACGAGGCGGCCGAGTTCGGCCTTGTGCTCGCGCAGCACGTTGCCGAACACGCGCACGAGCTCGCCGCGCACCGGCGCCGGCACCGTGCGCCACTTGAGGAATGCGTCGTGCGCGGCGTCGATCTTGCGCTCGGCGTCGGCGGGCGAGTCAACCGCCAGCGTCGCGAGCGTCGCGCCGTCGAGCGGCGAACGCGCGGTCAGCGCATTGCCTTTCCACTGGGCGAGATCGATGTCGAGCGCAGCAAGAATGTCGTTGAATTGCATCACTTCCTCTTCAGGGACAGATTGATCGGTGCGGCGGCAACGCCGCCCGCGTGATTCGATTGGAGCGCGTTCGCGCGCCCTGTGCAAGCGGATGCGCAGCTCGGCAGGCCCGGTGCGCCGCGTGGCGCATCGCGCGGCGCCGCCACCGGAAACCCGGCCGGACGGCACGCCCCGGCCTCGCGAGGCACGATCCATGAGACACATTGTCGGTGGCCACAAGTCGGGCCGCTATTGATATTAACTCACGACTTCATTCCCAAAACGCAACACCCGGGCAGGACGAGACCGCTTGATTCGGTACGGTTACGGGACCTGTCCGGGGCCGGTGGCCGGGCCGCCTAGCCGGTTTCGATGCGCCACAAGTTGATGACAAAGTTGCATCACCCAGTGCGGAAATATCGTTTGCCGCGCATGCGGCCGGCACATACGATCGGTGCGGCGTCGAGGTGCACCGCACCCGGCGCCCCGACGCGCCGCCGATCAGCGGCCGGACGACAGACGAAGGCGACACGCGTCGCAGCCCGGTGCACCGGTCGTTCCAGTCGATCCGGACCAAGCCCGCGCAGCAGTGCCGCTGCCCGCCGTGGCGGCCGGCGACGCGTCACGCTTCGTAGCCAAAAAAAAATCCTGGAGACAGCGCCCAGCACCCGCCATGCATTCAGATGCCCGCCCCGACTCGCCCCGTCCGTCCGGCTCGCCGCCCGCGAAGCCGTCCCTCCACCGCGCACTGCAGGCGCGCCATCTGCGGATGATCGCGATCGGCGGCTCGATCGGCACGGGCCTGTTCGTCGCGTCCGGCGCGTCGATCTCGCAAGCCGGCCCCGGTGGCGCGATGCTCGCGTACATGCTGATCGGCCTGATGGTCTACTTCCTGATGACGAGCCTCGGCGAAATGGCCGCGTTCATGCCGGTGTCGGGCTCGTTCGCGACCTACGGCGCGAAATTCGTCGACGAGGGCTTCGGCTTCGCGCTCGGCTGGAACTACTGGTACAGCTGGGCCGTGACGCTCGCGGTCGAGCTCGTCGCCGCGCAGCTCGTGATGCACTACTGGTTTCCGCACGTGCCAGGCGTCTGGTGGAGCGCGATCTTCCTCGCGCTGATCTTCGCGCTCAACGCGCTGTCGGTACGCGGCTTCGGGGAAGCCGAATACTGGTTCGCGCTGATCAAGGTGCTGACGGTGCTCGCGTTCGTTGGCGTCGGCCTGCTGATGATCTTCGGGATCATGCAAGGCGGCCCGAGCGCGGGCTGGGGCAACTTCACGATCGGCGACGCGCCCTTCGTGGGCGGTTGGGCAACGATGCTCGGCGTCGCGATGATCGCGGGCTTCTCGTTCCAGGGCACCGAAATGATCGGCGTCGCGGCCGGCGAATCGGAGAACCCGCGCACGACGATCCCGCGCGCGGTCAGCCAGATCTTCTGGCGCATCCTGCTGTTCTACGTGTTCGCGATCTTCGTGATCGGCGTGCTGATTCCGTACACCGACCCGAGCCTGTTGAAGAGCGACGTCACCGACGTGGGCGTGAGCCCGTTTACGCTCGTGTTCCGCCACGCGGGCCTCGCGTTCGCGGCCGGCGTGATGAACGCGGTGATCCTGACGGCCGTGCTGTCGGCCGGCAACTCGGGCATGTACGCGTCGACGCGGATGCTCTATAACCTCTCGGTCGAAGGCCGCGCGCCGAAGCTGTTCGCGAAGCTGTCGCCGGGCGGCGTGCCGCGCAACGCGCTGTACGCGACGACCGCCGTCGGCGCGCTGTGCTTCCTCACGTCGCTGTTTGGCGACAAGACCGTCTACCTGTGGCTGCTGAACACGTCGGGCATGGCCGGGTTCATCACCTGGCTCGGCATCGCGGTCAGCCACTACCGGTTCCGCAAGGGCTTCCTCAAGCAGGGCTATCGGCTCGACCAGCTGCCATACCGGTCGAAGTGGTTTCCGTTCGGCCCGCTGTTCGCATTCGCGTTGTGCGCGGTCGTCGCACTCGGCCAGGACTACCAGGCGTTCCTCGCCGACAGGATCGACTGGGCCGGCATCGCCGCGACCTACATCGGCCTGCCGTTCTTCCTCGCGATCTGGCTCGGCTACGCGCTGGTGCGCAAATGCCGGCTCGTCCGCTACGAGGACATGGAGATCGCGCCGTGGATCGAGCGCAACGCGACGCCCGAAGCGACGGTAAAGGCCAGTACCGGCTATCCGGCCTACGTTGCCGCCCCGCCGAACCCGACGCCGGGCGCCTGACGCCCGGTCGTGCAACGGCCGCCGCCCGACCGCCGCGGCCGATGCACTGAAAAACCCATTCGACGCGACGCGCGCGTTCAGGCAAGATCGACGCGCGCCGTCCGTTTTTCCGTCGTGACGAATCACCGAAAACGCATGCAGAACTTCTACGAAGCCACCGTTACCCGCCAGCCCTACCCGCAACTGAGCGGCACCATCGACACGCAGGTCTGCATCGTCGGCGGCGGCCTCGCCGGCCTGTGCACGGCGCTCGGCCTCGTCGAGCGCGGCGTGCAGGACGTCGTCGTGCTCGACGGAGAGCGGGTCGGCTTCGGCGCATCGGGCCGCAACGGCGGCTTCGTGTTCGGCGGCTACAGCCTCGACAACGCAGACCTGCTGCGCACGCTCGGCCGCGACGAAGGCCGCCGCCTGTACCGGCTCACCGTCGATGCGGTCGACCTGATCCGCGCGCGGATCGCCCGCTACGGGATCGACAGCGACATCGTCGACGAGGGCGTGATGCTCGCGAACTGGTTCGACGATCCATCGCGGCTCGACGGCGTGCGCACGCTGATGAAGCAGGAATTCAACGTCGACTGGGAACCCGTTTCGATGGACGCGCTGCGCGCGCGGCTGAAGACACAGCGCTATTACGGCGGCCTGTTCGAGCCGAACGCGTTTCACTTCCATCCGCTCAAGTACGTGCTCGGCGTCGCGGCGGCCGCATCGCGCGGCGGCGCGCGCGTGTACGAACGCTCGGCCGCGCTCGGCATCGCGCGCGAAGGCGCCGGCTACGTCGTGCGCACGGCGCAGGGCACGGTGCGCACGAAGGACGTCGTGTTCGCCGGCGGCGGCTATGCACGCGGCGTGTCGCCGCGCATCGAACGCGCGGTGCTGCCGATCGCGACCTACGTGATCGCGACCGAACCGCTCGGCACGCGCCTGCCCGACGCGATCGACGCGCCGTACGCGATCTACGATACGCGTTTCGCGTTCGACTACTACCGCCCGCTGAAGGACACGCGCATTCTGTGGGGCGGCCGGATCTCCGTGCTCGACCGCGGCCCCGACGCGATCGCGCGGCTGCTGCGACGCGACCTTTTGCGCGTGTATCCGCAGCTCGAAGGCGTGAAGGTCGAATACGCCTGGGGCGGGCTGATGAGCTACGCGCGGCACAAGATGCCGCAAATCGGCCGCGACGCGGACGGCGTGTGGCACGCGATCGCATTCGGCGGTCACGGGATGGCGCCCACCACCGTCGCCGGCGAAGTGCTCGCCGCCGCGCTGGCCGGGGAGCGGCCCGTGCCGGCGGGCTTCGCCGCGTTCGGGCTCACGCGCACGTTCGGGCTCGCGGGACTCGCCGCCGCGCAGCTCACGTACACCGCGTACCAGGCCCGCGACGCGCTCGCGTCGTGCCGGCGCTGAGCGGCGGCAGCAGCCGAAACCGCACGGCCGATTAGAACGAAAGGTCGGCCGGGCCGGCATTTCCCGCATGCTAGAATGGATTTTTCATGCCGCCGCGAACCCACAACAAAGTCACATGAAAGCTGGAAGCAAGGCCGCCACGTCCGAAAGCCGCGCACTTGCGACCGATGCGCGGCGCAAATACGATCCCGAGCAAACCAAGCGCAACATCCTCGACGTCGCCACGCAGGAGTTTTCCGCGATGGGCCTCGCCGGTGCGCGCGTCGACGCGATCGCCGAGCGTACGAACACCACGAAGCGGATGCTGTACTACTACTTCGAAAGCAAGGAAGGCCTGTACGAGGCCGTGCTGGAGAAGGTGTACGGCGACATCCGCGCACTCGAGCAGGAACTGCACGTCGGCGACATGGAGCCGCGCGAAGGCATGCGCCGGCTCGTCGAATTCACGTTCGACTATCACGACAAGCACCGCGACTTCGTCCGCCTCGTGTCGATCGAGAACATCCACGGCGCGAAGTATCTCGAACAGCTGAAGTCGTTCAAGAACCGCAACGTCAGCATCATCAAGACGCTCGAGGAACTGCTCGAGCGCGGTGCGGCGAGCGGCGCCTTCCGCAAGGACATCGACGCGTTCGACCTGCATCTGCTGATCAGCTCGTTCTGCTTCCACCGCGTGTCGAACCGTTATACGTTCGGCGCCGCGTTCGGCCGCGATCCGTCGGCGCCGCGGCTGCGCGCGCGACATCGCGAGACGATCACCGACTCCGTGCTGCGCTACGTCGCCGCGTAGGCGCACCGCGCGATTCCGCCCGAAGGCCGGCCGGCGAGCATTCCACTCGCCGTCCGGCACACCTCCCGAACCTCGCCGCGCCGCCTGCAACCGGCACGAGCCGAGCGCACGCCGCGCGCTGCTTCATGCCGCCTCACGCCGCGCGTGCGTCGCGGGCGAGTCCGTCGGCACGGTCGACGCCAGCGCGATCCGCGCCTTCTCTTCCGGGCTTCCCGCCACGTAATATTTCTTCGCCCAGCTCGAATCCGGTGCGAGCGCGAGCTGCCGCTGCACACCGGCGCCATGCCGTTTCGTTTCGATCGACAGCGCCCGCGCGCGGTAGTGCTCGTAGAGCCGCAGGAATTCCGCGAGATAGATCGCCGCGATCCGCGTGTCGTGAATCTCGAGCAGGTTCTCGTCGTTGTACTGCTCGGAGTTGCGGCTCATGTTCGCCGAGCCCGTATAGACGATCGGGTTCGCGCCTTCCGCATCGATCACGATGAACTTGTGGTGGATCACGACCGGCGGATACATCGGCGCCGGCTCGCCCGGAAAGAGGCGCAGCTCCGGTTCGAAACCCTGCGGCACCGTTGCCGGCGAAAAATAGGCGGCATCGATCACGTCGCGCCGATCGCGCTGGCGATGGTAAAGCTCGAGGTTCGCGAGCGTCGCCGCATCGAGCGACTGCCCATCGTGCTGCGCGGCATCAGCCTTCGTCGCGCTACCGACGTTGATGCGGTTCACCAGGCCGAACATCATCAGGCCGCGGTCGCCGGCTGCAAAGCATGCGTCGCGCAGCGCAGCGTCAGTCGGCATGAACAGGCAGAACGACACTGAATGCTTCGCGGCCGCGATCGCGGCGACGATCGTATCGATCTCGGTGCGCTGCCCCGCCGGCTCCGGCGAAAACGCGACGCGCACCTGCGCGCTGCCGATCGTCATCGGCGCCGACCAGCCCGCCGACAATTTCGCCGTCTCCGCGATCGTCGGATTCGCGGCCAGCGCGTGCGCACGCGCGTTGTACAGCGCCGCGAGCGCCGGCGAATCGAATGCGTGCAGCACGTTCGCCTGCTCCGTCAGCCCTTCGGTCGTGAAGTTCGCGGAACCGGTCAGCACGCGCGTGGGCGTCACCGCGGTTGTCGCATTCGCCGGTGCGTCGGTCACGATGAACTTGTCGTGCATGATGTGCGTCCGGTCGCGCGGCGCGAGCGTCGCGAGGCCCTGCAGCGCGTCGACAGCCGGCTGGTTCGGCGACGGCAGCGGCGGCTTGCCCTTGCGCGCAGTCTCGTGCGCGTCGTAGACGATCGCGAGCGACGCTTCGCCATGTTGCCGTCCGAACGCCTCGAATGCGGGCAGCGCCCACAGCGTGTCCGTCAGATGGTAGACGGCCGACACCGCGCGGGACGCGGGGTCGAGCATCGCCGCGAACACCTGTTCCATGTCGTTCGCGAGCCACGTGCGCAGCTTCAGTGCCTGGTCCGCGCTCGGCGCCGCATCCGGCGCGAGACCCAGTGCCGCGACCTGCTTCGCGAACGCCTGCGAGCTGACGACCGCACGGTTGAACCACGTACCGACGCCATCCACGACGTGAGCGGGCAATACGACCTCGCACACGCCGGCCTCCGCATCGAGCACCTGCAGGTGCTCCGGCGTGCCGACGACCGGATAGACGTCATAGCGGAATGACGCATCGCGGTCCTGCGGATCGATGCGCGCGTCCCACCACATGAATTTCTGGATCGGCGCCTGGTCGGTCGGTGCGTCGCCCTGCGTGTCGGCGGCCGGGCCGTCGAACGTGAGCCGGTTCGGCAGCCAGCTGTTCGGCGCCCGCGTCTTGCCGTCGGCCGCCCAGAAACCCGGCGTGCGCCGGATCGCGAAGCCGAGGAAGTCGGTGCGCGACGCCGCGTCGGGCCAGTCGAAGGCCAGCAGGACCAGGGTCGGAGAAAGATAGCTGCGTACGCTGACGGTCATTCGTTGCTCCTGCCGGGCGGCCCGGTCGAGATGAATGAGTCAGTGTTGACGGTGGTTCTTCCCGTGCGATGACGGTTCGATGAACCTTGTATGTCGGACGCGCGTCAATCGCACACGAGCAGCTCGATGCCGCGTGCGGTCAGCGCGCGGCGCACGGCCTTGTCCGGCGCGCGCTCGGTGACGAGGTAGCGCGCGGCCGACGTGCCGTTGATCCGCACCGGCGTCACGCGGCCGAACTTCGAATGGTCGGCAACGATGATCGCCGTGCCGGCGGCCGCGATCATCCGGCTGCGCACTTCGGCCGCGAGCCGCGAGTAGTCGGTGCAGTCGCCGTCGGCCGTGATGCCGCCCGCGCCGACGAACGCGAAATCGACATGGTATTGCGCGAGTTGCTGGATCGTATCGAGCCCGAACGTCGCGTCCTCGTCGTCGGACAGTTCGCCGCCGAGCAGCGTCACACGATTGCCGTTGCGCCGCGCGAGCACGAACGCCGTGCGCCAGTCGTTCGTGTAGATCGACAGCCGGTGCCGGTCGGCCAGCGCGAGCGCGACCGCGTGCGGCGTGCTGCCCGAGTCGATCAGCACCGATGCGTCGTCGGGCACGAATTCGGCCGCGCGTCGCCCGATCGTGCGCTTCGCTTCGGCGTTCGCCGCTTCACGCTCGGACAGGCTCGGCTCGCGGCGGTCCGCTGCCAGCGCGCCGCCATGCGTCATCACGAGCAGGCCGCGCGCCGCGAGCGCATTCAGGTCGCGCCGGATCGTCTCGCGCGACACGTCGAGCGAGCGCACGAGTTCGGCTACCGACAGCGCGCCCGATCGTCCGAGCTCCGACAGAATGTATTGATGACGTTGTTCCGCCAGCATCGCAATGCGCCCGAGGCGACTGGTAATGGGTAAGCCGAGCATTGTATTACGGCCGCTTGACCGCCATTTGACGGCGGTGCGGCTGGCGGTCGTCGCGTTTCACGAAAGCGAAATTCTGTATTGCCCGATGCGCGCGAATCGGCACGGCAAGCGGTTGCTACACTTTGCGTTTCGCCGAACGACAAACCGTAAAGGGGCTTGGGGAATGTATCGCAAAGGCAGTGTGCTCGAAATCCAGTTTTCGCCAGAACGACTCAACGACGGAGCGGGCGATCCATACTGGATCGACCTGACGCTCGACGAGGCGCGCCGGCTTTACGAACAGCTCGCTGCGCGCTTCGCAACCGACGCGCGCGCGAACCAGCCGCTCGACACGTTCTCGCTCGACTGACCGCCCGTCCTGTCCGCGCGCCACGGCGCGCTTTCATGCCGCAGCACCTTCATCTGGCCGGCCGGTAACGGAATGGCCGCCGCGCTCGCGGCACGTCACGCCCACGGCCACGGCCAACGCGCCGCGCATGGCAACCGCATGCAGCGCGCTCGCGGCACGAGCAAGTGCAGAATCCGACAAGACGGCGGCACCGGTTCGACCGATACTGGCCGACTTCACGATTCGTCCGGCCGTATCGCGGCCCGCCACGCATGTTTAACTCGCTCGTCGCCGCGGCGTTCGTCGCGCTGTGGTCCACCGGCTTCATCGTCGCACGGGCAATCAAGCCCTACGCCGATCCGAACCTGTTCCTGCTCGCACGTTTCGCCGGCACGGCCGTGCTGTTCGGCGCGGTGGCGCTCGCCGCGCGCGCGCCGTGGCCGGCCCGCCGCGAATGGCCGCGCCACCTGATCGCGGGCGCGCTGCTGCAAGGCGTCTATCTCGGCGCCAGCTACTGGGCCGTCGCGCAGGGACTGAATGCGGGCGTGATGGCGTTGCTCGGCGCGCTGCAGCCGCTCGCCACCGCCGTGCTCGCAGTGCCGCTGTTCAACGAGCGCCTGCCCGCGCGCGGCTGGCTCGGAATGGCGCTCGGGCTCGCCGGCGTCGCGCTCGTGCTCGCGCCAAAGGTCGCGGGCGGCGTCGCGCCGCCACCGGGCGCCGCGCCCGCGTGGTTCGTCGTGGCCGTGTCGATCTTGTCGGTCGGCTCGATCACCGCCGGCTCGCTGTATCAGAAGGGCAAGCTCGCGCAGAACGACCTGCGCACGGCCGTCGCCGTGCAGAACCTCGGCGCGGCGATCGTCGCGGCCGTCTTCGTCGCGTTGCTGCACGAAACGCGCTGGATCGGCGCGCCGGCGCTGTGGATATCGCTCGTGTGGGGCGTCGTGTTCCTGTCCGGCGGCGCGGTCACGATGCTGATGTGGATGCTGCGGCGCGGCAACGCCGCGCGCGCGACGTCGTTACTGTTCCTCGCGCCGCCGCTCGCCGCCCTGCAGGGCTATCTGCTGTTTGGCGAAACGCTCGCGGCCGTCCAGCTCGCCGGCTTCGGGCTCGCGCTGGCGGGCGTCGTGCTCGCGCGGCGCTGACGCGGGCGAGCGAGCGAAAGCAGGAAGCGTCCGTCACCGCGCCCCTTCCATGCATCGAAACGAAGCATCCGCGTGCACGCCGGAGTCGACGCGCCCCGCGCGCTGCCCCATGACGATGCAGCGCGTCTCGCCAATGCAACGCGCGGTCGCCGGATCGCATGCCCGGCGCGGCGCCGGACCGCGATTGCGCTTATGATGGGCGCCTTGCATTTCGTTCCGGAACCACCCTCCATGACATCCGCCGATTACGCCAGCCGCCAACGCGCGATCATCGCCGAACTGAACGTCACCCCGCACTTCGACGTCGATGCCGAGATCGCCCGGCGCGTCGACTTCCTCGCGCAGTACCTTCGTTCGACCGGCCTGCGGACCTACGTGCTCGGCATCAGCGGCGGCGTCGATTCCTCGACGGCCGGACGGCTCGCACAGTTGGCGGTCGAACAGCTGCGCGCCGACGACTACGACGCCCGCTTCATCGCGATGCGCTTGCCGAACGGCGTGCAGAACGACGAAGCCGATGCACAGCGCGCGCTCGCGTTCGTGCGCGCGGACGAGACGTTCACGGTCGACGTGAAGCCGGCCGCCGACGCGATGCTCGCATCGCTCGTCGCTTCCGGCCACGCGTTCGAAAACCCGGCACAGCAGGACTTCGTGCACGGCAACATCAAGGCACGCGAACGCATGATCGCGCAGTACGCGGTCGCCGGCGCGCGGCGCGGCATCGTGATCGGCACCGACCACGCGGCCGAATCGCTGATGGGTTTCTTCACGAAATTCGGCGATGGCGGCGCGGACGTGCTGCCGCTCGCCGGCCTGAGCAAGCGCCGTGTGCGTGCGGTCGCCCGCGCGCTTGGCGGTGACGAACTGATCGTGATGAAGGTGCCGACGGCTGACCTCGAGGAACTGCGTCCGCTGCGCCCCGACGAGCACGCGTATGGCGTCACCTACGACGAGATCGACGATTTCCTCGAAGGCAAGCCCGTGGCCGACAGCGTGTACGAAACGGTGCTGCGCTTCTACGACGGCTCGCGCCACAAGCGCGCGCTGCCGTACACGCCGTTCGACTGGCCGGCCGCGTAAGCCGGCGCCGTCGCCATCGCCGCAACACCATGCCGCGCCGCGCGGAACCTGGCGGTTACGCGCGGCACGTGCAAGATGGGCAACGCTACGCGTGCCCGCCCGTCTTCTTCGCTTGCAGTGCGCGAATCCGCATCCGCGCGCCCGTATCGCTGACCGTCGCGTCGTACATCGTCGCGAGATCGCGTTTGAGCGCGGTGCGCGAACCGCCGTCGAGATACACCATGTGCCCCGACGGATAAAAGCGCGCGGACAGGTTCTGCCGCACCTTCTGATCCTCGAGCGGCATCTGCTGCAGGTCGATCACGGTCTGGTAGAACGGCGTGACGAAATCGTAGAGGCCGTTCGCCGACAGCACCTTCAGGTCGACGTTCAGCGCCATCACCGCGGCGAGATCGCCGGCCGTATAGAGGATCACGTTCCCCTTCGCATCGATGCCCTGCTGCGCGCCGGTCGGATCGATATGGCTGAAGTCCCAGTTCTGGAACGCCTGGTCGTTCAGGTCCGTGAACGCGGAATTCGACGTGAACTTCAACTGCTCGTTCAGGTAGCTGTTCCACATCGCCGTGTAGACACCCGTCACGGCCGTCATCGTCGGGTCGTTGCCGCCCGAGTTCGGATCGATCTTGCCGGCGATGCCCGACGAGATCCCGGTCACGCGGCCGTCGTACGAACCGAGCGCGAGCCCCTGCGCGTGCAGCAGCGTCGTCAGGAACAACGAATTGCCACGCGCGTCGTAGCCCGCGATGTCGAGCCCCCAGGTCTGCAGCGTCGCGGTGTCGATGCCCGTGTAGTCCGACAGCTTCCGCACGGCGGCCGGATCGGCATGCGGCACGTTGCGCAGTGCGCTCAGGTAGTCGGTACGCGCGAACTGCGCGACTTCCTCGACGAACGTGCCGAGATCGGTCGGCGCGGGCGTGACGCCGAGCTTCTTGTGATACCACGCGTCGGCCGCTGCGGTCGGCAGCGCGCCGACCGGGTTGCCGGCCTGCCGGTAGTCGAGGATCGACGACTGCAGCGTGATGCCGTTCAGGTCGACGCCGTCCTCGTGCAGCTTGTACGCGAGCACGCAGCTGCGCGCGGTGCCGTACGACTCGCCGAACAGGTATTTCGGCGAATTCCAGCGGTTGTTCTTCGTCAGGTAGCGCTTGATGAACTGCTTCAGCGAATTTGCATCCTGGTCGACGCCCCAGAAGTTGCGGTTCTTGTTCGGCGCGACGGCCGCCGAATAGCCGGTGCCGACGGGATTGATGAACACCAGGTCGCTGTGGTCGATCATGCTGTCAGGATTGTCTTCCATCTGGTACGGCGCAGGCGGCGTGAACCCCGGCATCGAGGTCTTGATGCGCTTCGGCGCGAACGAGCCGAGCAGCACGAACACCGACGACGACCCGGGACCGCCGTTGTAGAAGAACGTGACGGGCCGCGTTTCCTCCTTCGCGCCGTCGGCCGTGAACGCGACGTAGAAGATCTTCGCGGCCGGCTGCGAACTGCTCGGATCGACCGTCACGAGATGGCCGGCTGTCGCCGTGTACGCGAGGCGCTTGCCGTCGATCAGGATCGTGTGGTGCGTGATCGCAGCCGCTTCGGTCGTGTCGGTGACCGAGTCGTCGGGGCCATTGCCGTACGCGACCGGATCGAAGAACGGCTGGTCGCGGCCGTGGCTCAGCGCGACCGGATTGATGGTCGGCGGCACGCCATGCGAATTGTGGTCGCCGTGATGCAGCGGATACACGCCGCCGGAAGATGCGGAATCGATGCCCATCGTGCTGCTCCTGGAGGTGAGAAAAAGGCGCGGGCCGGAAGCCCGCGCCATACGAAAAGCCGTGTACCGCAGCCGTCAGCTCGACGGCTTGCGCGTCAGGATCGCCGCGAGCTGCGCGCCGTTCGGGCTGCCGAGGCCCGTGCACGCATCCCAGCCCTGCGCGGCCGCATACGCGCCGTTCGAGCCGTGCGTGATGTCGCGCAGCGCACCCGGATTCTTGTACAGCACCGGGTTGACCCAGCCGGCGGCCGCACCGCCCGCCGCCGCATTGATCCGTGCGATCAGCGCGGCCCACAGTGGCGCGACCGCGCTCGTGCCGCCCATCACCGTGGCCGTGCCCGCGATCGACACTTCGTAGCCCGTCTGCGGCGACGCATCGCCGGCGACGTCCGGCACGCCGCGCTTCGCGAGCGGTGCGCTGCTGCCATCGGCGCGCGTGACGGTCAGCCCCTGCTGCCACGCCGGCAGGTCGAACAGCGTGCTGACACCGCCCCCGCCCGCGCCGCCGCCGGCCGCCTCGTCGTTCCACGTGACCTCGCTGCGAATGCCCTGCCCGGGCAATGCATCGAGCTGCGTGCCGCCGCAGCCGAGCACATACGGGCTCGATGCGGGGAAGTCGACGTGATCGGCGCCGTCCTGCAGCCCGTCGCCCGAGCCGCTGTCACCGGATGCCGCGCACACCGTGATGCCCTGCGCGGCCGCTGCCTGCAGCACGCGGTTGAACGCCTGCGCGGATTGCGCCTGCCAGATCGCCTCCGGGCCGCCCCAGCTGATCGAGATCACCGACGGTTTGTTGGTCCTGTCGCTGACGGCCGCGTTGACGGCCTGGACGAAGCCCGCGTCACTGTTCGGCGCGAAGTAGACGGCGATCTTCGCGGCCGGCGCGATTGCGCCGGCAATCTCGATGTCGAGGGCGACTTCGCCGTCCGGGCCGCTCGGGTCGCCGGTCGGTGTGTTGCGGCCGGTACCGACGTTCACGTCGACGAGCGTCGGCGGCGTCTTGATGCCGAGCCCGTGGAAATACTGCTGGATGTCGGCCGCGCGGTAGCCACCGCCGAGCTCGATGATCGCGATGCACTGCCCGGCACCGTCGCCGGCCGGGAAGCCGTACAGCGACGCCAGCTGGATCGGGGTGAACGTGACGCCCGCCGCGCCGCCGCGTGCGGGCTTGAACGGCGGTCGCAGCCGGAAGTGCGGCCGCGCCTGGGGGCGGCTGTCGAGGCCGAGCACGGCCGTGACGACATCGCCGAGATCGTCGGGCAGCGCGATCGGGCCGGAGCGGCCGCGATACTGGCCGATCGACTGATGCTCGAAGCGCTCGAGCTTGACGCTGAACGCGGCTTCGAACTGCTGGATCGTGCCGGACAGGACGACGACGCTTTCAACGGGATCGACGCGATCGACCGTCAGCTGGTGGTGACGCGCGAAGTCCTCGGCCTTGCGAATGTCGTCGGGATTGGCGGAAAAGCGTTGCGCGAAGGTTTCGCGCGACACCGGTTTCGCTTGCGCGTCACCGGCGGCGAGCTGGTGGACCAACGTATCGAGTTGCCCTTCTTCCTGCCGCCGCAACATGATCGTGACGTGGATGCGTTCTGCCGGATCGCACGGGCCGAGGCACTTGGACTCGGCGACGATTCGGGGTTCACGGTCGGCGTGAAGATGCCTTGCCATGTTCAGACCCTCCTTGGTACCGCGTTGCACGGAACAGCCAGGAAATCGGACATGGCCGGCGGAAGTCGGTTCCGTTCGGTCAGTCGGTTCGCGAATGCGCGAAGTTGAAGGGAGTTTAGATCAGTCAGACGATTTGCGCGCACGCCCTTCTGCGGCGGGGCATGGCCACGAAGACCGGCATTGCACGCGGCCTCTGTCGATCGTCACATCGCTGCCGAGCGGCAGCGATGTGACGATGCGGCTCAATCCATCGACAGCCGCAGCGCGAACCCGATGAGCGCAGCGGAAAACGTCCAGCGCTGGACCGTCTGCGCGAGCGGATGCGCGCGCATCCACGCCGCGATGCGCGACGCGCCGAGCACGCATGCGAGGTCGAAGCACACGCCGGCCGCGACCAGCAGCGCGCCGAGCTCGAACATCTGCCACACGACGGGCCCGGCCTCGGGGCGCACGAACTGCGGTAGCAGCACCGAGCAGAACAGCAGCGCCTTCGGATTCAGCAAGTTCGTCAGCAGCCCCTTGAAGAACGACTGCCGCAGTTCGCCCGGGGCCGCCTCGTCGCCGTCGCCGAGTGTGAACACCGGGGAGCGGAACACCTGGATCGCGACGTACGCGAGATAAAGCGCGCCGCCGTAACGGATTGCCTCGTACAGCCACGGCGCGCTGCGGATCAGCGCCGCGACGCCGCACGCGGAGAGCGTCACGTGCGCGGTGCGCGACAGCGAAAGGCCGGCGGCCGCCGCCATGCCCGGGCGCACGCCACGGCCGATGCTGGTCTGCAGCACGAGCGCCATGTCGGGCCCGGGCACCGCGTAGATGGCCGCCAGCGCGGCGAGATAAATCAACAGCAAATGCGTGGAAATCATGGTCTGCCCCCGTCCTTCAATGACGATATGTTGCCGCTGAAGGTAGAGGGATTACTGGCCATCTTTGGCTCAGAATTGGCGATTCATAGCGGAATCCGCCACAATAACGGAATCCAAACAAGGATTCCGCCAACATGACCGCACTCGACAAAACCGATCGCGCGATTCTCGCCGCGGTGCAGCGCGACGGCCGCCTGCCGATCGCGCGTCTCGCCGATTCCGTCGGCCTGTCCGAAACGCCGTGCGCGCGGCGCCTGAAACGTCTCGAAAACGACGGCTACATCGAGCGCTACCGCGCGCAGTTGTCACGCCAGGCGCTCGGCTTCGGCGTCGTCGCGTTCGTGCTGGTTCGGTTCGCGACGCACGATCGCAAGGTCGCCGACCGGTTCGAACGGGAAGTGCTCGGCATCGAGCGGATCCTCGCGTGCCACAACGTCGCGGGCACGGCCGACTACCTGCTGCAAGTGGTCGCGCGCGATCTCGACGACTACGGCACGTTCCTGCGCGACTCGCTGCGGATGCTGCCTGGCGTCACGTCGATCGAATCGGCGCTGTCGTTGCGGGAGGTGAAACACGACGCGGGGTTGCCAGTGCCGTGATGCAGACAGCGGCTCGCTCCGGCGTGACACTCGTCCACATTGCCGGCGTTGTCCGACCTCGCGCGGCCTCACGCGGCCTCACACGACGTCGGGCGACTGGTGCGCGCGCTCGAGATCCTCGAGGAACGCCTCGACGAGCGGATCGCCGCGCCCGTCGCGCGCCACGACCATGTGGAACGTGACCTCGTAATGCAGCCGATCCGGGTTGAGCGGCGCGAGGAGCCCCTGCGCGACATACGGCACCGCGAAGTGCTGCGGCAGGTAGCCGAGGTGATGGCCTGACAGGATCAGCAGCGCGACCGCCTCCATGTTGTCTGCGGTCGCGCTCACGCGATCGGGCGTCGTCGACATCTGCGCCTCCGGCAGCGGATACGAGCGCCAGGCCCATTCGAATCCCGCGACGTCGGCCGGCGTCAGCGCGCCAGCGCGTTCGAACAGCGGATGGCCGCGACCGCAGTACGCGACCTGCCGCTCGATGAACAGCGGCGTGTAGTGCAGCGTCGGCACGCGATGCCAGAAGTAGCCAACCGCGATCTGGATCTCGCCGTTCAGCAGTTTCTCCTCGAGATCGCCCGGCGCACGCACCGAGATCGAGAAGCGCACGGCCTCGTCGCGTGTGCGGAACGCGGCGATCGCCTCCGCGATCCGCGCGTTCTGGCTGACCGGCGTATGGCCGATCAGGCCGATACTCAGCGTACCGACCAGCTGGCGATCCATGTGCCGCGCGGCCATCCCGAATTCGTCGAGCGCGGCGAGCAGCTTGCGGCTCATCGCGTGGAACCGCTCGCCCTTCGGCGTGAGCCGGAAGCCGCTGCGGCCGCGCTCGCAGAGCCGGTAGCCGAGCCGCGTCTCGAGCGACGACAGTTGCGCGCTGATGGTCGACTGGCCGACGTTCAGCATCGCCTGCGCGGCCGACACGCCGCCCGCATCCGTGACCGCGAGAAACACGCGGATCAACCGCAGATCGAGGGTCGACAGATTCCCCAGCACGCTATTCCCCTTCCATACATCGATGAAAATCGATGTTTACGTCGATATCTTCGCATTCTTCTTTCCCGCCGGACGCGTAAAACTATGCGCCAAGCCGCGTCGAATGATACGGCAACCCCACATCGGAAGAGACAAGCCCATGAACGACCACACCCATTTCCAGCCGCTCGGCGGCAATGAAATGCCGCGCAGCGGCGGCATCGCGACGATGATGCGCCTGCCGCACGTGGCGAGCGCCGAAGGCCTCGACGCGTGTTTCGTCGGCGTGCCGTTCGACCTCGGCACCTCCAATCGCACCGGCGCACGCTTCGGCCCGCGCCAGATCCGCACGGAATCCGTGCTGCTGCGCCCTTACAACATGGCCACGCGTGCCGCGCCGTTCGATTCGCTGCAGATCGCCGACATCGGCGACGTCGCGATCAACCCGTACAACCTGCACGATTCCATCGCGCGCATCGAGACCGCGTACGACGCGATTCTCGCGCATGACTGCAAGCCGATCACGCTCGGCGGCGACCACACGATCGCGCTGCCGATCCTGCGCGCGATCCACCGCAAGCACGGCAAGGTTGCATTGATCCACGTCGATGCACACGCCGACGTGAACGATACGATGATGGGCGAAAAGATCGCGCACGGCACGCCGTTCCGCCGCGCGGTCGAGGAAGGCCTGCTGCATGGCGACAAGGTCACGCAGATCGGCCTGCGCGGCACCGGCTACGCCGCCGAGGATTTCGACTGGTGCCGCGAGCAGGGCTTCCGCGTGGTCCAGGCCGAGGAATGCTGGAACAAGTCGCTCGCGCCGTTGATGGAAGAAGTGCGCGCGCGCATCGGCGACACGCCCGTCTACATCACCTTCGACATCGACGGCATCGACCCGGCCTACGCACCGGGCACCGGCACGCCGGAAATCGCCGGCCTCACGGTGCCGCAGGCGCTCGAGATCATCCGCGGCGCGAAGGGGCTGAATATCGTCGGTTGCGATCTCGTCGAAGTCGCGCCGCCGTACGACCCATTCGGCACCACCGCCCTGCTCGGCGCGAACCTCGCCTACGAGTTGCTGTGCGTGCTGCCCGGCGTCGCGTACCGCGACTGATCCCGGCGCACAACCTATTCAAAATCAGAGGACTCCAGAGGAGCACATAACAGATGGGGACTGCCATCAAGCAACCGAAGCGGGCTGCGCTCGCTTCGTTCGTCGGCACCACGATCGAATGGTACGACTTCTATAGCTACGCGACCGCCGCCGCCATCGTGTTCGGGCCGCTGTTCTTTCCCGGCGAAAGCCGTTTCGTCAGCCTGCTCGCGTCGTTCGGCTCGTTCGCGGTCGGCTTCTTCGCGCGGCCGCTCGGCGGCGTCATGTTCGGCTATCTCGGAGACCGCTTCGGCCGCAAGCGCTCGCTGCTCGCGACGCTGATGCTGATGGCCGTGTCGACGGTCGCGATCGGCCTGCTGCCGACCCATGCGCAAGCCGGCGTGATCGCACCGATCCTGCTGGTTCTGATGCGCGTGCTGCAAGGTATCGCGGTCGGCGGCGAATGGGGCGGCGCGGTGCTGCTCGCCGGCGAGCATGCACCCGAAGGCAAGCGCACGTTCTTCGCGTCGTTCGCGCAGCTCGGCAGCGCGAGCGGCCTGATCCTGTCGATGCTCGCGTTCGGCGCGATCAGCACGCTGTCGAAGGACGACATGATGAGCTGGGGCTGGCGCGTGCCGTTCCTCGCGAGCGCCGTGCTGCTGGCGGTCGGCTTCGTGATCCGCGCGAGCGTGTCCGAGTCGCCCGAGTTCGAGGAAGTCAGGAAGAGCGGCAACACCGCGCAGAACCCGGTGCGCGAGGCACTCAAGTACTGGCCGCTGCTGCTGCTCGCGATCGGCGCGAACGTGTACGGGATCGCCGGCGTGTATTTCAGCAACATCTTCATGATCAGCTATGCGACGCAGTTCCTGTCGCTCGACCGGTCGATGGTGCTGCATTGCATGACGATCGTCGCCGTACTGCAGTTCGTCGTGCAGCTCGCGGCCGCGTTCATCGCGCAGCGCTTCGGCACGACGCGCGTGCTGCTGATCACCGGCGCCTGGGCCGCGATCGTGCCGTTCGTGATGCTGCCCCTCGTGCACATGGGCACGCCGCTGTCGATCACCGTCGGCGTCGGCCTCGCGACGCTCGCGGAATCGGGCTACTACTCGGTGGTCGCTGGTTTCGTCAGCGGCATCTTCATCGCGCGCATCCGCTACACGGCGATCTCCATCGCGTACCAAGTGTGCGGCGCGATCGCCGGCGGCCTCACGCCGCTCGTCGCCACGCTGATCGCACAAAACACCGCGCCGCAATGGTGGCCGCTCGCGATCCAGTATACGAGCGCCGCCGTGTTGTCGTCGGTGTGCGTGTGGCTGATCTCGCGCCGCGTCAGCATCGACGATGCCGGCGCGCCCGGCAAGGCGGACGAAACGCTGCCGCGCGGCGCACGCACCGCGTAACCTCACGCAGCGGGCAGGCGGCATCGCCTGCCCGTTTGCGGTGCGCGTACCGCGGTACGCCGCAATGTCCCCCCCCCCGCCGAACAAGCGGCCCACACATGCGGGCCGCTTGTTGCCATCCGATCGTCGATCGCGACGGCGTACACCCAGCGTTCGCGCGTTATCGCACCTGGCTGCGCAGCGTCTTTGCGGCGGCGACCATGTTCGTCAGCGCCGGAATCACTTCCGCCCACTGGCGCGTCTTCAGCCCGCAGTCCGGGTTCACCCACAGGCGCTCCGCCGGAATCCGCTCGGCCGCCTTCTTCATCAGGCCGACGATGTGATCCTGCGTCGGGATGTTCGGCGAGTGGATGTCGTACACGCCCGGCCCGATCTCGTTCGGATACCTGAAGCTGTCGAACGCGTCGAGCAGCTCCATGTCCGAGCGCGACGTCTCGATCGTGATCACGTCCGCGTCCATGTCGGCGATCGACGCGATGATGTCGTTGAACTCCGAATAGCACATGTGCGTATGGATCTGCGTATCGTCCTGCACGCCGTTCGCGGCGATGCGGAACGACTCGACCGCCCACTGCAGGTACTCGCTCCATTGCGCGCGGCGCAGCGGCAGCCCTTCGCGCAGCGCGGCCTCGTCGATCTGGATCACGCGCACGCCGGCCTTCTCGAGATCGAGCACCTCGTCGCGGATCGCCAGCGCGAGCTGGTAGCACGACACCGAACGCGGCTGGTCGTCGCGCACGAACGACCAGTTCAGGATCGTCACCGGGCCGGTCAGCATGCCCTTCATCGGCTTGCTCGTCAGCGACTGCGCATACGCGATCCATTCGACCGTCATCGCCTTCGGGCGGCTGATGTCGCCGAACAGGATCGGCGGCTTCACGCAGCGCGAACCGTACGACTGCACCCAGCCGAACTGGCTGAATACATAGCCGTCGAGCTGCTCGCCGAAGTATTCGACCATGTCGTTGCGTTCGGCTTCACCGTGCACCAGCACGTCGAGCTCGAGCGACTCCTGCTCGCGCACGCTGCGCTCGATTTCCGCCTGCATCGCCTTGCGATAGCCGGCTTCATCCAGCGCGCCCGCCTTGAACTGGCTACGCGCCCGGCGAATCTCGGCGGTCTGTGGAAACGAGCCAATCGTCGTCGTAGGGAACGCCGGCAGATTCAGGCGCGCCGACTGTTTCGGCGCGCGCTGCGTGTATGGGCTCGCGCGGTTGCCGAGTTGCGCGTCGATGCGTGCGATCGCGGCCTTCACCGCCGGGTTGTTCACACGCGGCGAGCGACGGCGCGCTTCGATCGCGGCGGCGTTCGCGGTGAGCGCGTCGGCCACCTTGTCGCGGCCTTCGTTCAGCGCGGTCGCGAGCACCTTCAGTTCGTCGAGTTTCTGCAGCGCGAACGCAAGCCATGCACGGATCTCCGCGTCGAGCTTCTCCTCGCTCGCGAGATCGACCGGCACATGCAGCAGCGAGCACGACGGTGCGAGCCACAAGCGGTCGCCCAGTTGCTTCGCGAGCGGTTCGAGGCAGTCGAGCGTCGCGTTCAGGTCCGTCTTCCAGATGTTGCGGCCGTTGATCACGCCCACCGACAGCACGCGGTCGGCCGGCAGTTCGCGCACGAGCGCGTCGATTTCGTCGCGGGCGTTGATCGCATCGATATGCAAGCCGTCGACCGGCAGCGAGGCCGCGAGCGTCAGGTTGTCCTGAAGCTGGCCGAAGTACGTCGCGAGCAGCAGCTTGATGCGGCGCGTCTCGAGCGTGTCGTACGCGGTGCGCAGCGCCAGGCGCCATTCGGCGTCGAGCTCGGTGACGAGGATCGGTTCGTCGATCTGCACCCATTCGACACCCTGCGCGGTCAGCGTGTCGAGCAGCGCGCCATATACCGGCAGCAGCTTCGGCAGCAGCGCAAGGCGATCGGAATCGTCCTTCGCCTTGCCGAGCCACAGATACGTGACGGGGCCGAGAATCACCGGCTTCGCGGCGACGCCCTGCGCCTGCGCTTGCGCCAGTTGCTGGAGCAGGCGCGACGGATCGAGCGAGAAGTTCGTGTCCGCGTGGAACTCCGGCACGATGTAGTGATAGTTCGTGTCGAACCACTTCGTCATTTCACCGGCGGCGACACCGCCGCAGCATGCCGCGTGTTCTTCCGCCGACTGCGCCGAACGGCCGCGCGCGACGCGGAAATAGTTGTCGAGCGCGTCGCCATGGAAGTCCTGCACGCGCTTCGGCAAGTTGCCGAGCGTGAAACTCATGTCGAGCACCTGATCGTAGAACGCGAAATCGCCGATCGGTACGAGATCGAGGTCGCGCTGGTCGTTCCAGTGGCGTTGGCGAAGTTCGGCGCCGAGGGCCTTCAGTTCATCGCGCGACGATTCGCCCTTCCAGTAGCGTTCGAGACCGAACTTGAGTTCGCGCTTCGCGCCGATGCGCGGAAAACCGAGGTTGTGTGTCGTAACCATGAAGCTGCCATCCAGAAGAAATTGAAGATCCGGCAGCCATCATAGGGATTTCATCCCATGAAATAAAATGGCATTATTTCATTAATCCATTAAAGTTGTTCATGTATCTGTTGGGTGAACGATCTCCATGCTGGAACGATTCCATCTCGTCGTGATCCGCGAAGTCGAGCGCCAAGGCTCGCTGACCGCGGCCGCCAATGCGCTGCATCTCACGCAATCGGCGCTCAGCCATACCGTCCGGAAAATCGAGCAGCAGCTCGGTACGCCGATCTGGGACCGGGAAGGACGCGGCCTGCGGCTCACGCAGGGCGGGCAGTATCTGCTGAAGCTGGCGAACCGGCTGCTGCCGCAGTTCGAACTCGCCGAGGAGCGGATGAAGCAGTACGCGAAGGGCGAGCGCGGCACGCTGCGCATCGGGATGGAGTGCCATCCGTGCTACCAGTGGCTGCTGAAGGTCGTGTCGCCGTACCTGTCGCGCTGGCCGGACGTCGACGTGGACGTGAAGCAGCGCTTCCAGTTCGGCGGCATCGGCGCGCTGTTCGGCCATGACATCGACGTGCTCGTGACGCCCGACCCGCTCAACAAGCCGGGGCTGCGCTTCGATCCCGTGTTCGATTACGAGCAGGTGCTCGTGGTCGCGGATGCGCATCGGTTTGCGAACGCCGACTACGTGACGCCCGAGCAGCTGACCGACGAGGTCCTGATCACCTACCCGGTCGAAACCGACCGGCTCGACATCTACAACCAGTTCCTGACGCCAGCCGGCATCGTGCCGCGGCGCCACAAGTCGATCGAGACGACCGACATCATGCTGCAGATGGTGGCGAGCGGCCGGGGCGTGGCCGCGCTGCCGAGGTGGCTTGCCGATGAATACGCGGACCGGATGCCGGTCGTGCCGGTCAAGCTCGGCAAGAAGGGCATTGCGAAACAGATCTTCCTCGGCATCCGCGAGGCGGATGCGTCGATCGACTATCTGGCCGCATTCGTCGCGCTGGCGCGCGAATCGACGTGGAGCGCGCCACGCATGCTGCGCTAGCCGCGCTCGCACACTACGCACTGCCGGCAGTCCGCATGTCGGTGCGCAGGCTCGTGTTCATTATATGGACGACGACGCGAGCCGTGCACGACATGTTGCGTCACGACGTTACGGCACCGCCCCCTTACACATCCGTAAGACCATGATTCGCCATCCGTACTGTCATCAAACTGACTGCTAGCGAAAGCTAGGATCGGACGCGGTTCCTTTACGAGATGCCGTCATGAATCATCCTGCTTCGTCCGCGCCGAACAAGTCGGGTTCAGTCGAACGCACCAGGCAGGTCGGCTATGCCGTGTTCCTGCTGGTGCTCGCATTCGGCGCCGCGTATATCGCCACTCACCTGATCGCCGACCTGTCGCCGGTCCGCGAAGGGTCGCTGTTCCCGTACCTCATGCTCGGCGCCGCGCTGCTGATCGCGCTCGGCTTCGAATTCGTCAACGGCTTCCACGACACCGCGAACGCGGTGGCCACCGTGATCTATACCCACTCGCTGACGCCCA
The DNA here is from genome assembly GCF_020419685.1 of Burkholderia sp. AU33545. NCBI lineage: Bacteria > Pseudomonadati > Pseudomonadota > Betaproteobacteria > Burkholderiales > Burkholderiaceae > Burkholderia > Burkholderia sp. AU33545. The sequence goes on from NZ_JAIZRQ010000013.1 coordinate 74,715, forward strand.
ACGTCGCGGTGATCTGGTCCGGCATGTGGAACTTCCTCGGCGTGATGGTCTCGAGCGGCGTCGTCGCGTTCGGCATCCTGCAGTTGCTGCCGGTCGAACTGATCCTGCAGGTCGGTAGCGGCGCAGGCTTCGCGATGGTGTTCGCGCTGCTGATCGCCGCGATCATGTGGAATCTCGCGACCTGGTATTTCGGGCTACCGTCGTCGAGCTCGCATACGCTGATCGGGTCGATCATCGGCGTCGGTCTGATGAACCAGTTGATGCACGGGCCGTCCGGCACAAGCGGCGTCGACTGGGGCCAGGCGCTCGGTGTCGGCAAGTCGCTGCTGTTCTCGCCGATCGTGGGCTTCCTGTGCGCGGCAATGCTGCTGCTCGTGCTGAAGGCGCTCGTGCGGATTCCCGATCTGTACAAGGAGCCGCCGAAGGATCAGCCGCCGCCGTTCTGGATTCGCTGCCTGCTGATCTTGACCTGCACGGGCGTATCGTTCGCGCACGGATCGAACGACGGGCAGAAAGGGATGGGCCTCATCATGCTGATCCTGATCGGCACCGTGCCGACCGCATATGCGCTGAACAAGGCCGTCACGCCAGCCGAAACGCAGACGTTCGTCGCCGTCGCGAACCAGGCTGCCGCGACGTTCGGGAAGTATACGAACGGCGTCGCGCCGTCAGCGAACCCGCGCGCCGACGTCGAACACTACGTGCAGCATCGTGAACTGACGCCCGCCGTGCTGCCTGCCGTGCAACAGTTGTCCACGTTGCTCGCGACCGCAGTCGGTACGTCGGGGTCGATGGCGGCGGCGCCGCAACGCGACGTCGACAACGTGCGCAACACGATGTATCTGGTATCCGAAGCGATTCGCCTGATCGAGAAGTCGGGGCAGCCCGCGCTCGCCGCCGACGACAAACTCGCCATCGACAACTATCGCAAGCAACTCGACCACGCGACCAAGTTCATTCCGACGTGGGTGAAAGTCGCCGTCGCGATCGCACTTGGCCTCGGCACGATGGTCGGCTGGAAGCGGATCGTCGTGACCGTCGGCGAGAAGATCGGCAAGCAGCATTTGACGTATGGGCAGGGTGCGTCGGCCGAACTCGTCGCGATGCTGACGATCGGTGCCGCCGACGTGTACGGGCTACCCGTGTCGACGACGCACGTGCTGTCGTCTGGCGTCGCGGGCACGATGGCCGCGAACGGATCAGGGCTGCAGTGGAGCACGGTGCGCAGCCTCGTGCTCGCGTGGGTGCTGACGCTGCCCGCGTCGATCGTGCTGGCAGGCGGGCTCTACTGGTTGTTCCGGTCAGTGGCGTGATCGGGCAAACGGTGGGTGGCCGGTGAAAGCCGGTCGCCTGCCGTGGAAGATTTCGCCGTCGCTTCTCCGCTTTTCCGCTTTTCCGCTTTTCCGCTTTTCCGCTTTTCCGCTTTTCCGCTTTTCCGCTTTTCCGCTTTTCCGCTTTTCCGCTTCGACACTTCTCGGCATTGAATGGGTTCTTGCCACGTCCTTGCCTTTTCCGCCTTTCCGGATTGAAGCGCAAGATCTGGAGCGCGACGGTACACGGACGCCGCTAGACTGGGTTCATCAACTTTCATCGTGGCCTCAGCCGTGCATTCGACGCTTGCGAATATTCCGCGCGACGGTACGGCGCCACACCGCTGACGAACCGAGATACGCCCGTGAATTTCGCCAATCTGCAACCTGCCGTCGAATCGACGGACATCGCGCAACGCGTCGATACAATCGACTGGCCGACCGTCGATGTCGAGCTCGGTCGCTACGGATGTGCGCGAGTACCGGGTCTGATCTCCGCAAGCGAGTGCGATGCGCTCGCCTCGCTCTATCCGCGGGATGCGCTCTATCGTTCGCGCATCGTGATGGCACGGCACGGCTTCGGGCGCGGCGAATACAAGTACTTCGCGTATCCGCTGCCTGGCGTCGTCGCCGCGCTGCGCATGACGCTCTACCCGCATCTTGCGCCGATCGCCAATCGCTGGAACCAGGCACTCGGGATCGACGTCCGCTATCCGAAAGAGCACCGGACATTCCTCGATCGCTGCCACGCGGCGGGACAGACACGACCGACGCCGCTGATCCTGCAATACGGTCCCGACGACTACAATTGCCTCCATCAGGACCTGTACGGCGAGCATGTCTTTCCGCTTCAGGTCGCCATCCTGCTGTCGGTACCTGGTCGGGATTTCACGGGCGGCGAGTTCGTGTTGACGGAACAGCGACCACGCATGCAGTCACGCGCGGAAGTGGTGCCGCTGACGCAAGGCGATGCGGTGATCTTCGCCGTCCACGGCAGGCCCGTGCAGGGAACGCGCGGCGTCTATCGCGTCAACCTGCGCCATGGCGTGAGCAGAATCCGAAGCGGCCACCGCCACACGGTCGGCATCATCTTCCATGACGCACAGTGACGGCCTGTGGGGTGCAACGTGATGTTGTCTCGCCATTCGGCATGCGGATGAGTTTGCGCAACAGGCACCGCGCATCATTGCGCAAGGATCGTTGTGTTGTGCCGTGCCGCCGCTGCACGTTCTGCGTATCATTGGTGGTAACGGACGACGGGGTGCACTGCCCTTCAGCCAATCGTCGCCATCACGGATCGACGTTTCGAGCGAGCGACAATAAACGGAAGCCCACACCCGTCGGGACGACACGCAATGAGAAATCCTGCTTACCTGCTGGCCGCATTTGCCCGGAGGTAATCGCCAGCATTGGAAGCCAGCCGGGCATAGCCGGGCAACGTCAGCAGCGCGAGCACGCCCGCCGCAACGAACGCCCAGCGAAAATCGTCGAGCACGTAATGCATGCCGGCCGCGTCGCCACGCACCAACGCCGCCAACCGCAGCGACAACGCACCGAATGCAATCCCCATCCCGATCGTCATCTGCTGCGCCGCGCTCCACAGCGTGCTGGCCGCGCTCGTCTGTCGAGCCGGAATGTCCGCATATGCCAGCGTCGCGAGCGTCGTGAACTGCATCGACCGCGTGAGCCCGTAAACGAATACGACGAACAGCGTGACCGCCAGCGGCGTCGACGCTGTCAGCCAGCCACACGCGATCGTGAAGAGACCTGCGATCGTCACGTCGACGAGCGCAACCCGCCGGAAACCGAATCGGTCGAGGATCCACGACGTTCCCGCCTTCATCCCAAGATTGCCAAGCGCGCTCGCGAGCAGCAGCAGGCCGGACTGGAATGGCGACAGCCCGAAGCCGATCTGGAACAGCAGCGGCAGCAAATACGGCACGGCGTTGATCGCCATCCGCGTGATGGAGCCGGTGATCACCGTCACCGAGAATGTCGGCACTTTCAGCGTCGAGAAATCGAGCAGCGGATGCGCACAGCGTTGCCCGTGCATCCACACGGCGATGCCGAACAGCATGCTCGCGCCCACCAGAATACCCGCGCGCGTGAAGTCGACGTCCTGCTGTCCAGCCGCTTCGGTACCGATCAGCAGACAGGTCAGCGCAGCGCCTCCCAGCACGAAGCCGACCCAGTCGAGCGGTCGTTGCTCGTCGGCACGCGTGTTCCGGACGATCAGCCAGGTACAGACGAGCGCAACAATGCCGAACGGGACATTCAGCAGGAAGATCCATCGCCACGACGCGTAGGTCGTGATGAAGCCGCCGATGGGCGGCCCGACGACCGGCGCGACGATGCCTGGCCACGTAATCGTCGCGATTGCGCGCATCAGCTCGGCCCTCTCGGTGCTGCGAACGACGATCAGCCGTCCGACCGGCACCATCATCGCCCCGCCGACGCCCTGCAGCAGGCGCGCGGCCGTAAACGTCATCACGCCCTCGGACAGCCCGCACAGCACCGATGCGCCGGTAAATACGAAGATGGCGGTGGCAAACACCGTGCGCGAGCCGTAACGATCCGCAATCCAGCCGCTGATCGGGATGAACACCGCGAGCGCCAGCATATAGGCCGTTATCCCGAGGCTGAGCGCGTTCGGACCGACGCCGAACGAGCGTGCCATCTGAGGCAGCGCGGTCGCGATCACGGTCGTGTCGAGATACTCCATGAAGAACGTTGCAGCGACCAGATACGGCAAGAAGTCGGTCGTCCTACCACGGTGGGCAGGGCTATTAATCATGAATGGTGCGGGAAACGAAATACGAAGGACACCGAGTGCCGGCTATGCAGATGAACGCCAGGAATCGGGATGAATGGTGATATTACCCTGATGGGCTGCTGGTCTGCTCTGCCGGGCATGCGCGAATGGACTTTATGCGCATAGATTTTTATGACGATATCGTGCTGCAGTCACCGAATGGCGTACGCGATCAGGCCGGCACGACACGTCGAGGGACGGAAACATCAATTCGGGCGCATTTTGCTCGAAAGTGACATTTTTCGACGATCATCGATCAATGTCGCTCATCATCGGCCATCACGATGCCAGCTCCAACCGCCTTGCACTCGTCATTCCGCTCGTATTTCCGCCGCTCAAATGCAAAAACCCCCGCCTTTTGGGCGGGGGTTTCTGGCTTAGGGAGCCTGACGATTACCTACTTTCACACGGGAATCCGCACTATCATCGGCGTAGAGTCGTTTCACGGTCCTGTTCGGGATGGGAAGGGGTGGGACCGACTCGCTAT
>NZ_JAIZRQ010000014.1:0-72553 GCF_020419685.1 Burkholderia sp. AU33545
TTGCCGCGCGGGGCCTGCGCCCGCGCGGCGCCGCGCCGGCCGCGGCGGTGCCGCCGCGCGCCCATGCGCGTGCCGCGCTCGCCGCGCCCGCTTACGGAGAACGCGGATGAGCGCCCTGCCGATCGCGACCAATCGCTACTTCGACAACCACTTCGAACGCCCGGGCGTGAAGCTGCTTCCGAACGAGTTCTACACGACGTCCGAGGACATGGTGCTGATGACCGTGCTCGGCTCGTGCGTCGCCGCGTGCCTGCACGACCCGTTGGCGGGCATCGGCGGGATGAATCACTTCATGCTGCCCGACGACGGCGCCGATGCCGGCGCGGCCGCGTCGGAGTCGATGCGCTACGGCGCGTACGCGATGGAAGTGCTGATCAACGAACTGATCAAGGCCGGCGGGCGCCGCGAGCGCTTCGAGGCGAAGGTGTTCGGCGGCGCGGCCGTGCTGGCCGGCATGACGACCATCAACATCGGCGACCGCAACGCCGATTTCGTGCGCCGCTATCTGGCGCTCGAACGCATCCGCATCACCGCGGAGGACTTGCAGGGCGTGCACCCGCGCAAGGTCGCGTTCATGCCGCGCACCGGCCGCGCGATGGTGAAGAAGCTGCGGCTGCAGGTGCCGGGCGTGACCGAGCGCGAAGCCGCGCTGGCGCGCGAGGCCGACCGCGTGCGCGCCGATCGGCAGCGCGCGCACGTCGAGCTGTTCGCGGCGAAGCGGCCGGCCGCGCCGCCGCCGGCACGCCCGCGCATCGAGCTGTTCGGCGCACGCGGCGGCACGGGCGCGCAGACGACGAACACGAAGGCCGGCAGCCCGTATGCGGCCAACCTTTCGAGAAAGCAGGAGGCATGACCGCAGTGCAGAAGATCAAAGTGTTGTGCGTCGACGACTCGGCGCTGATCCGCAGCCTGATGACGGAGATCATCAACAGCCAGCCCGACATGGAAGTGTGCGCGACCGCGCCCGATCCGCTCGTCGCGCGCGAGCTCATCAAGCAGCACAACCCGGACGTCCTGACGCTGGACGTCGAAATGCCGCGCATGGACGGGCTCGACTTCCTCGAGAAGCTGATGCGCCTGCGGCCGATGCCGGTCGTGATGGTGTCGTCGCTGACCGAGCGCGGCTCCGAGATCACGCTGCGCGCGCTCGAACTCGGCGCTGTGGATTTCGTCACGAAGCCGCGCGTCGGGATTCGCGACGGCATGCTCGACTACGCGGAAAAGCTCGCGGACAAGATCCGCGCAGCATCGCGCGCGCGCGTGCGCCAGGCGCCGCAGCCGCAGGCCGCCGCGCGCGCGGCGAGCGGCCAGCCGGCCGCGCCGATGGTCAACAACCCGCTCGTCAGTACCGAGAAGCTGATCATCATCGGCGCGTCCACGGGCGGCACCGAGGCGATCCGCGAGGTGCTGACGCCGCTGCCGCCGGATGCGCCGGCGGTGCTGATCGCGCAGCACATGCCGCCCGGCTTCACGAAGTCCTTCGCGCAGCGGCTGAACGGCCTGTGCCGGATCGCGGTGAAGGAAGCCGAACACGGCGAGCGCGTGCTGCCGGGCCATGCGTACATCGCGCCGGGCCACGCGCACCTGCTGCTCGCGCGCAGCGGCGCGAACTACATCGCGCAGTTGTCCGACGAGCCGCCGGTGAACCGGCACCGCCCGTCGGTCGACGTGCTGTTCCGCTCGGCGGCGCAGCACGCGGGCAAGAACGCGATCGGCGTGATCCTCACGGGGATGGGCCGCGACGGCGCGGCCGGCCTGCTGGACATGAAGCGCGCGGGCGCCCACACGTTCGCGCAGGACGAGGCGAGCTGCATCGTGTTCGGGATGCCGCGCGAGGCGATCGCGCTCGGCGGCGCGGACGAGGTGGCGCCGCTTTCCGAGATGAGCCGGCGCGTGATGGCGCGGCTGGCGACGATGGGCGACCGCGTACAGCGCGTCTGAATGAAATGTCACGGGGCAGCTGCGATGCGGCGGGGCCCCGACGGTAACGAATCTGCAAAGGAACGACGATGGACAAGAGCATGAAAATCCTGGTGGTGGACGATTTCCCGACGATGCGCAGGATCGTCCGCAACCTGCTCAAGGAACTGGGCTACACGAACGTCGACGAAGCCGAGGACGGCGCGGCCGGCCTCGCGCGGCTGCGCGGCGGCGGCTTCGACTTCGTGATCTCCGACTGGAACATGCCGAACCTCGACGGCCTCGCGATGCTGAAGGAAATCCGCGCGGACGCGACGCTCACGCACCTGCCGGTGCTGATGGTCACGGCGGAGTCGAAGAAGGAGAACATCATCGCGGCCGCGCAGGCGGGCGCGAGCGGCTACGTCGTGAAGCCGTTCACGGCCGCGACGCTCGACGAGAAGCTGAACAAGATCATCGACAAGATGGCCAAGGCCGGGAGCTGACGTGAACGAGCCGATCCATGCGGCGCTTGCCGGCGCGGCAATCAACGCCGACGGCCACGCCGAAGGCGCCGATTACGCGAGCGACCGGATCCTCGCGCGCATCGGCCACGTCACGCGCACGCTGCGCGATTCGATGCGCGAGCTCGGGCTCGACAAGCATGTCGAGCGCGCGGCGGAAGCCGTGCCCGATGCGCGCGACCGGTTGCGCTACGTCGCGACGATGACCGAGCAGGCGGCCGAGCGCGTGCTGAACGCAATCGAGGTCGCCAAGCCGATGCAGGAGCGCATCCAGAATGAGGCCGAGGCGCTCGATGCGCGCTGGGCGCAGTGGTATGCGGCACCGATCGAGCACGCGGAAGTCCGCGAGCTGATGGACGACACGCGCACGTTCCTGCGCGCGCTGCCGGAGGCGGCGTCGGCGACCAGCGCGCAGCTGCTCGAGATCATGCTCGCCCAGGATTTCCAGGACCTGACCGGGCAGGTGATCAAGAAGATCATGGACATGGTCTACCTGATCGAGCAGCAGTTGCTCACCGTGCTCGTCGAGAACATCGCACCCGAGCGGCGCGAGCAGTTCGCGGCGACCGCGGCCGCGCTCGCGGCCGAGCAGATCAGCGCGACCGGCAGCCCCGAGTCGCTGCTGAACGGGCCGCAGATCGCGCCGGAAGGCAAGTCCGACGTCGTGCAGGATCAGGCGCAGGTCGACGACCTGCTGGCGAGTCTCGGCTTCTGATCCTGACGCATCGCATCGGCGCCGCGCCCGATCGCGGAGCGGCCCGGTGCGCATGGCTTTCCCGATGCTTGTCACACGAGCCCCCACGTGCGGCTCGTGCCGCACGTCATGTTGCGTTGCGTCATGCCACGTTGATTTGACACTACGACACACTCCGCAGGCATACTACGCGTCAGCAGCAATGAAGCGTCATTCTTAAGACTTTCATTTGTTGACTGGCGGCGCCGGATCCGATGGCGGCGCGCCTGCAACGAAGCCAGTCCCTTGGGGGGGAACGTGAAGCTGAAACGCTTGGGCTGGGCCGCCGCGCACGCGACGGCCGCAATGGGTGTGCTGTGGGCCGTCCACGCACAGGCCGAACTTGGCGGCGCGCCGATGTCGCCTCCGGCGGACGATCACGCCGCCACGGTGCGCGCGCTGCAGCGCGCGATGCGCTCCGCCGACGGCGCGCAGGCGAACGCGGCCGCCTACACCGTCCGCGAGATCACGCTCGGATCGGGCACCGTCATCCACGAATACACGACCGCGGCCGGCACCGTGTTCGGCCTCGCCTGGCGCGGGCCGAGCATGCCGGATCTCGAGTCGCTGCTCGGCAGCTATTTCCCGCAGTACACCGCCGGCGTCCAGGTCGCGCATGCGGCGCGCGGCTGGCGCGCGCCCGTGTCCGTCGATACGAGCGGCCTCGTGATCCGCACGGGCGGCCACATGGGCGCCTTCGCAGGCCAGGCGTGGCTGCCGACGGCGCTGCCGGCCGGCCTGTCCGGCACCGACATCCAGTGACAGCGGGAGAGTGATCTTGCGAATTCCTCGTACCTTCAAGCGCTGGCTCGGCCTGCTGAGCGTCGCGGCCGTGACGGCCATGCTCGTGACCGCCTGCGGCGGCGGCGGTGACAACAACGGCGGGAGCGGCGGCAACAGCGGCGGTTCCAGCGTGTCGGACGGCAATACGGCGAACACGGCCGTGATCACGGTCGGCACCGGCGTCGCGCATGTGATCAACATTCCGACCGTCAACGTGAAGATCTGTGTGCCGGGCACGACGAACTGCCAGGTGGTCAACAACGTGCTCGTCGATACGGCATCGTACGGGCTGCGGCTGGTCAGCAGCGCGCTGTCGTCGGGTGTGTTGAACAACCTGCCGCAGACGACGAGCGGCGGCGCACCTGTGGCCGAGTGCGGCAAGTTCGTGTCGAGCTTCACATGGGGCTCGGTGCGCACCGTCGACCTGTCGATCGGCACCGAGCAGGCGGGCTCCCTGCCGGTGCAGATCATCGGCGATCTCGGCACCAGCAACGTGCCGAGTTCATGCTCGAACAACGGTGCCCGAACGTCGGCCAATACGGCCAGCGATCTCGGTGCAAACGGCATCCTCGGCATCGGGCCGGCGCCGGTCGACTGCGGCACGAGCTGCGCGACGTCGACGTCGGCAACGTCCAACAACTACTACGCGTGCCCGAACGGCAATTCGAGCTGCACGGTGGCGCTGGTGCCGGTTGCGCAGCAGGTGGCCAACCCGGTCCATCGCTTCGCGACCGACAACAACGGCGTGATCGTGCAGATGCCGACCATCTCGAGCAGCGGGCAGGGCAGCGCGACGGGCCTGCTGACGTTCGGGATCAATACGCAGAGCAACAACGGGCTCGGGGCGTCGACGGTGCTGACGTCGACGACGACGGGCGACGTCGATGCGACGTTCCTCGGCGGCAGCGTGACCGCGTTCTTCGATACCGGCTCGAACGCGTACTTCTTCAACGATTCGTCGCAGAAGGCCTGCTCGACCAATACGCAGTTCTATTGCCCGTCGTCGACGACCACCTACACGGCGACGCTGACCGGCAAGAACGGGACATCGGGCGGCGTGTCGATGCCCGTCGCGAACGCCGATGCGCTGTTCGCGAATTCGTCGACGTTCGCGTTCAACGACATCGCCGGCCCGTTCGGCCCAGCCGGGTGGCTCGATCTCGGCATGCCGCACTTCTACGGCAAGACGATCTACTTCGGGATGGACCGGACCGGCACCGGCGGCGCGCAGCCTTACGTCGCGTTCTGACCGCGCACGAACGCCGGCAGCAAAAGGGGGCGAGCGATCGCCCCCTTTTTTTTTGCCTTCGCCGGCGGCGACGCACTACGCTTCGGGCCGCCGCGCCGTGCCCGCACAGCGCCTACGATATAAGACCGGCACCGGTGCCGGCATGACATCGAGGAGACAGCGCCATGAGCCAGCGTATTCAACGCATCACGCCGTTTCTGTGGTTCGACCGCGACGCCGAGGCGGCAGCGAATTTCTACGTGTCAGTATTCGACGACGCGCGCATCCTGCACGTCGCCCGCTACGGCAAGTCGGGTGCGCAGGCGTCGGGCCAGGCGGAGGGCGCGGTGATGACGGTGTCGTTCGAACTGGACGGGCAGGCGTTTCTCGCGCTGAACGGCGGCCCGGCGTTTCCGCTCACGCCGGCCGTGTCGTTCGTCGTCAACTGCCGCGACCAGCAGGAGATCGACCGGTACTGGACGGCGCTGGCCGAAGGCGGCGACGAGCGCGCGCAGCAGTGCGGCTGGCTGCGCGACCGCTTCGGCGTGTCGTGGCAAGTGGTGCCCGTGCAGATGCCCGAACTGATGGCGGGCGATCCGGCACGTGCCGAGCGCGTGATGGCGCAGGTGATGAAGATGAAGAAGCTCGATCTCCACGTGCTGGAGCAGGCGGCGGCAGGCTAGCGCGAACGCCGGCCAGCACGCGCCGTTTTCGACGTGCCCACGCGATGCCCGGCGATATTCCCGGCCGGCCGGTAAATGCGCGACGAACGATCGATTCGATTATCGATGGCGGCGCGTTTCATGCTGGTGTAATCAAGACATGGATTATCTGGTCGTTGTTTACGTCCGGACGTCGCGATTATAAAAATGACGTGACATGCCCGCGGGCGATACGGCATGCCGCCGCTGAAGCCGCGCCAGTTATGCCAGAGCCCGCGTGCGAGCCGGTCGGCACGCGAAAAGAGATGCAAGGCTCGGAAATTCAAATTTATAATGCCCGCGATGTTTCCGGGGTCGCCGATATAAAACATGAGGGCAATAAAATGAATTTCACCGAGGCTGTTCGTTCCGCATTCAATCAATATGCGAAATTCGAGGGCCGCGCGCGCCGTGCCGAATACTGGTATTTCGCGTTGCTGACCAGCGTCGTGTCGATCATCTGCCAGGTGATCACCATGGCGGGGCGCGACGCGAGCGCGCTCTCGCTGCTGCTGATGATCGTCGCGGCCGTCGTGTCGCTCGCGCTGGTGCTGCCGAGCCTCGCGGTCACCGTCCGCCGCCTGCACGATACGGGTCGCTCCGGCTGGTTCCTGCTGATCGCGCTCATTCCGATCGTCGGCGGGATCCTGCTGCTCGTGTGGATGTGCTCGCGCGGCACCAACGGCCCGAACCGTTTCGGCTCGGATCCGATTCCGGTGATCTGAGCGCCGCCCGCCTCGACGCGCGACGCCGTCGCGTCGGGGCGGGCCGACGATCGCTCCACGGCCGCCTCGATCTCCCGATTCCCCGCTTTACCCCTTCATCCGCGTCACTGCGCCCGCCCGCGAACGCGGTTTCCACCGCCTCCCGGCCCCCCGCGCCTGCCCGCGACCTCCCGCCGCACCGGCTCGCCCGATTCTCCGAAATACCCCCCTTTCCCGGCTTTGCTCGACCGATCGGCGTTTGACGTGCGCATGAATAATCAGTGTCACTGGAAAGCGGCATTTCGCCGTACCCGACTGGAGGCACCGTGGCAGACGAGAGCGATCTCGACAGAACCGAAGCCGCCACTCCGAGACGCCGCGAGAAGGCGCGCGAGGAGGGGCAGGTCGCGCGTTCGCGCGAACTGGCTTCGTTCGCGCTGCTCGCGGCCGGGTTCTACGGCGCGTGGCTGCTCGCGGGTCCGTCGGGCGCTCATCTCCAGACGATGCTGCGCGGCGCGTTCGCGTTCGATCGCGCGACCGCGTTCGATACGCACCGGATGCTGTCGGCGGCCGGCAGCGCAAGCGTCGAAGGTCTCGCCGCGCTGCTGCCGATCCTCGCGCTCACCGGCCTCGCCGCGCTGCTCGCGCCGATGGCGCTCGGCGGCTGGCTGATCTCGCAGAAGACCTTCGAACTCAAGTTCGACCGCCTGAACCCGATCGCCGGCCTCGGCCGGATGTTCTCGATCCAGGGGCCGATCCAGCTCGGGATGTCGCTCGCGAAGACGCTCGTCGTCGGCGGGATCGGCGGGATCGCGATCTGGCGCAGCAAGGACGAACTGCTCGGCCTCGCGACCCAGCCGCTCGGCTCGGCGCTCGCGGACGCGCTGCATCTGGTTGCCGTGTGTTGCGGCACGACGGTCGCCGGGATGCTGGTGGTCGCCGCGCTCGATGTGCCTTACCAACTCTGGCAGTACAACAAGAAGTTGCGCATGACGAAGGAAGAAGTGAAGCGCGAGCATCGCGAGAACGAAGGCGATCCGCACGTGAAGGGCCGCATCCGCCAGCAGCAGCGCGCGATCGCGCGGCGCCGGATGATGGCCGCCGTGCCGAAGGCCGACGTGGTCGTCACGAACCCGACGCACTTCGCCGTCGCGCTGCAGTACACGGACGGCGAGATGCGCGCGCCGAAGGTCGTCGCGAAGGGCGTGAACCTCGTCGCCGCGCGCATCCGCGAACTCGCGGCCGAGCACAACGTGCCGCTGCTCGAAGCGCCGCCGCTCGCGCGTGCGCTGTATCACAACGTCGAACTCGAACGCGAGATTCCCGGCTCGCTGTACTCGGCCGTCGCCGAAGTGCTCGCGTGGGTCTACCAGCTGCGGCGCTTCCGCTCGGAAGGCGGCGCCTTCCCGGCCGCGCCGGTCGATCTCGACGTGCCGGCCGACCTCGACAAGGGGTCGTCGGTATCGGCCGACGACGAGCGTGAGGAAGCCGAAGACACGCTCGGCAAGCAAGGAAACGCAGCATGAGCACCCCGACCACCGGCTTCTTCGCCAAACGCCAGAATCCGTTCGCGGGCACCAACCTGCGCGCGCTCGCGGGCCCGATCCTCATCTGCATGATCCTGGGGATGATGATCCTGCCGCTGCCGCCGCTGCTGCTGGATCTGCTGTTCACGTTCAACATCGCGCTGTCGGTGATGGTGCTGCTCGTCAGCATGTACACGATGAAGCCGCTCGACTTCGCGGCGTTCCCGAGCGTGCTGCTGTTCTCGACCTTGCTGCGCCTGTCGCTGAACGTCGCGTCGACGCGCGTCGTGCTGCTCGAGGGCCACACCGGCCCGGACGCGGCCGGCCAGGTGATCGAGGCGTTCGGCCACTTCCTCGTCGGCGGCAACTTCGCGGTCGGCATCATCGTGTTCGTGATCCTGATGATCATCAACTTCATGGTGATCACCAAGGGCGCGGGGCGGATCGCCGAAGTGTCCGCGCGCTTCACGCTCGACGCGATGCCGGGCAAGCAGATGGCGATCGACGCCGACCTGAACGCGGGCCTCATCAACGAAGAGCAGGCGCGCAAGCGGCGCCTCGCCGTGTCGCAGGAAGCCGAGTTCTACGGGTCGATGGACGGTGCGTCGAAGTTCGTGCGCGGCGACGCGATCGCGGGCCTGATCATCATGGCGATCAACGTGATCGGCGGGCTGATCGTCGGGATGGTGCAGCACGACATGTCGTTCGCCGCGGCCGGCACCAACTACACGCTGCTGACGATCGGCGACGGCCTCGTCGCGCAGATCCCGTCGCTCGTGATTTCGACGGCGGCCGGCGTGATCGTGTCGCGCGTCGCGACCGACGAGGACATCGGCACGCAGATCACCGGCCAGCTGTTCACCAACCCGCGCGTGCTGACCATCACCGGCGCGATCATCGGGCTGATGGGGCTGATCCCGGGCATGCCGCACTTCGCGTTCCTCGCGCTCGGCGGCGGCGCGATCTGGCTGGCCCGCACGCAGGTCCGCCGCGCGGCGGCCCGCGTGGCGGCCGGCGACGTGACCGAGATCGCACCGCCCGCCGCGCTGCCGGGCGACAGCCACGAGGCGACCTGGGACGACGTGCAGCTGATCGATCCGCTCGGCCTCGAGGTCGGCTACCGGCTGATTCCGCTCGTCGACAAGAACAGCGACGGCGAACTGCTCAAGCGCATCAAGAGCATCCGCAAGAAATTCGCGCAGGAGATCGGCTTCCTGCCGCCGGTGATCCACATCCGCGACAACCTCGAACTGCGGCCGAACGCATACCGGATCGCGCTGAAGGGCGTCGAGATCGGCGCGGGCGAAGTGTTCCCGGGCCAGTGGCTCGCCATCAACCCGGGCCAGGTGACGGCCGCGCTGCCGGGCGCCATGACGCAGGACCCGGCATTCGGGCTGCCGGCCGTGTGGATCGACGTCGCGATGCGCGAGCAGGCGCAGGTGTACGGCTACACGGTCGTCGATGCGAGCACGGTCGTCGCGACGCACCTGAACCATCTGGTCGTCCAGCACGCGGCCGAACTGCTCGGCCGCCAGGAAGTGCAGGCGCTGGTCGAGCGCACCGGCAAGGACGCGCCGTCGCTCGTTGAGGACCTCGTGCCGAAGACGATCTCGCTGACCACGCTGCAGAAAGTGCTGCAGAACCTGCTCGAGGAAGGCGTGCCGATCCGCGACATGCGCACGATTCTCGAGGCTGTGTCCGAACACGCGGGCCGTGGCGACGCGTTCGAGATCACCGCCGCGGTGCGGCTGTCGCTCGGCCGCGCGATCACGCAGCAGTGGTATCCGGGCGCGGGCGAGATGCAGGTGATGGGCCTCGATTCGAATCTCGAACGCGTGCTGTCGCAGGCGCTCGCCACCGGCGCGAACCCGGGCCTCGAGCCCGGCCTCGCGCACAACCTTCTGACCGGCACGCAACAGGCGATGCTGCGTCAACAGAATCTCGGGCTGCCGCCGGTGCTGCTGGTGCAGCACGCGCTGCGCGCGATGCTTGCGCGTTTCCTGCGCCGCAGCCTGCCGCAACTGAAAGTGCTGTCGTATGCCGAAGTGCCGGACACACGCACGATCAAAGTCGTTAACGTCATCGGGGGTTCCGCTTGAACATTCGCAAATTCACCGGCGCGACCAGCCGCGACGCGCTTCGCCTCGTGCGCGAGGCACTCGGCGCCGACGCCGTCGTGCTGTCGAACCGCACGCTCGATGACGGCAGCGTCGAAATCGTCGCACTCGCCGACTCGGATCTCGCAGCGGTCACGCCGCCGGCCGCCCTCCGGGCGCGCACCCTCGCGCCGCGCGCGGCGGAATCCGTGCCGGCAGCGGCCGTTCCGGGCATCGTGTCGCGCCCGGGTGCCGCGCTCGCGCGCCCGGCCGTCAATCCGTATGCGGCAAGCGAAGGCGGCCTCCCGGACGTGTTCTCGTCGGTGTTCGGCGCGAGCGCCGAAGCGACGGAACCGGCCGCGCAACCGACTGCCTTCGACGCCGCCACGGACGCGGCATCGCCGGTGCCCGCTGCCGGCACGCCGGCGGCAGCGTCCGAACCCGCGCCGTGGCTCGTCGAGCACGCGAAGCGCCTGACCCAGCAGCGCGAAGCGCTGATCGCCCGCGCGCAGGCCGCACCGGCCGCGCCGCAGGCACCGGCCCGCGCGCAGCAGGACGCCGCGCCCGCGACGCCGGCCGGCTGGGCGCGCGACATCGTGCGCGACGCCGAACGCCGGATGCCGCCGGCCGCTGCTGCTGCCGCCACGGGCCGCCCGAGCGAAACCAGCGCCGCGAAGCCGGCCGAACGCACGCGCCTGTCCGCGGAAGCCGCGGCCGCGGTGGCGGATGCGGTGAAGACGCGCATCGAGAGCATCGTCAACGACACCGTGATGCACGAGCTCGGCGCGATGCGCGGGATGATGGAAGAGCAGTTCGACAGCCTGATGTGGCACGACCGCCAGCGCCGCAGCCCGGTGCACGGCACGCTGACCAAGCACTTGTTCTCGGCCGGCTTCTCCGCGCAGTTGGTGCGCATGCTCGTCGACAACCTGCCGTCCGGCGACGACGCGCAAACCTTCGAGCAGGCCGCCGAATGGGCGCAGTCGGTGCTCGCGGCGAACCTGCCGGTGCTCGAGAGCGAAGACGCGCTGATGGAGCGCGGCGGCGTGTTCGCGCTGATGGGGCCGACCGGCGTCGGCAAGACGACCACCACCGCGAAGCTCGCCGCGCGTTGCGTGATGCGCTTCGGTGCGAGCAAGGTTGCGCTCCTGACCACCGACAGCTACCGGATCGGCGGCCACGAGCAGCTGCGCATCTTCGGCAAGATCCTCGGCGTGCCCGTGCACGCGGTGAAGGACGCGGGCGATCTCGAGCTCGCGCTGTCCGAGCTGCGCAACAAGCACATCGTGCTGATCGACACGATCGGCATGAGCCAGCGCGACCGCGCGCTGTCCGACCAGATCGCGATGCTGCACGGCGCGAACGCGCCGGTGCAGCGCCTGCTGCTGCTCAACGCGACGAGCCACGGCGACACGCTCAACGAGGTTGTCCAGGCCTACCGCAGCGCGGCCGAGTATCCCGATCTCGCCGGCTGCATCCTGACCAAGCTCGACGAGGCGACCCACCTCGGCGGCGTGCTCGACACGGTGATCCGCTACAAGCTGCCCGTCCACTACGTATCGACCGGCCAGAAAGTGCCGGAAAACCTGTACGTCGCATCGACCCGCTTCCTGCTGAAGAGCGCGTTCTGCGTGCCGCGCGACGGCTCGCCCTTCGTGCCGCAAGACGAGGACATGCCGACGCTGCTTTCCGCCCTGACCGCACGTTCCACCGCCGAGCTGCACGAGGTGCGATTTGGATAAACGGATCATCGATCAGGCCGAAGGGCTGCGGCGCCTGCTGGCCGGGCGCGCGTCGCGCATCGTCGCGGTGACGGGCGGGCCGGCGGGCGTCGGCTGCACGACGACCGTCGTGAACGTCGCGGCCGCGCTGGCCGCGCTCGGCAAGGACGTGCTCGTCGTCGACGAGCGCGCCGACGTGCATTCGGCCGCGGCGACGCTCGCGGGCGCCTGGCTGCGCGACGGCGAACGCACCCGCGTCTCAGCCGGATTCGGCCTGTGCGCGGCCGCGCGGGACGGCTACAGCGATTCGCAACTGAGCGACTTCATCGACGGCCAGGCCGACATCGTGCTGGTCGACGCGCAGCTCGGTGCCGACGGAACGTTCTCCCCGCTCGCGCGCGAGGCGCACGACGTGCTGATTGTCACGCGGGTCGCCGCGCAGGCGATCACCGAGGCGTACGCGTGCATGAAGCGCCTGCATTTCGCGCACGCGGTCGCGCAGTTCCGCGTGCTGACCAATCACGTCGGCAGCCACGCCGACGCCAGGACCGCATTCGACAACCTCGCGGGCGTCGCGAGCCGCTACCTGACGGTGTCGATCGCCGACGCCGGCTGCGTGAGCGCCGATCCGCTCGTCGAGCATGCGCGCGACCTGATGCATACCGCGGTCGACGCGTTCCCGTCGTCGGTCGCCGCGCGCGATTACCGGCAGCTTGCCGCCGACCTGCTGTACTGGCCGATGCGCCCGCGTTCGGGCGCCGGCCGGGCCGTGCATGCGGGCGGCAAGCCGTCGTACGAGGCGGGTGCGGCACACGCCGCGTGAGCGCCACAGGAAGGAGAGAGAGCCATGATGTACAACGCTCAAGGAAAGATGACCCAGGCCGACGTGCTCGCGCAATATGCGCCGCTCGTGCGGCGCCTGGGGCTGCAGCTCGTCGCGAAGATGCCGGCGAGCGTCGATCTCGACGACCTGATCCAGGCCGGCATGATCGGCTTGATGGACGCGGCCGGCCGCTACAAGGAAGACCAGGGCGCGCAGTTCGAGACCTACGCGACCCAGCGCATCCGTGGCGCGATGCTCGACGAGCTGCGCAGCAACGACTGGCTGCCGCGCAGCCTGCGCAAGACGTCGCGCGAGGTCGAGTACGCGGTGCACCAGGTCGAGCAGCAGCTCGGCCGCTCGGCGAGCGAGACCGAGATCGCGCAGCACCTGAAGATGCCGCTCGACGAATACCAGGGGATGCTGCAGGACCTGCACGGCAGCCAGCTCATCTATTACGAGGATTTCGATCGCGCGGCCGACGACGAGCCGTTCCTCGACCGCTATCGCGTCGATCACGCCGATCCGTTGTCGTCGCTGCTCGACGAACACCTGCGCGAGGCGCTCGTCGAAGCGATCGAGCGGCTGCCCGAGCGCGAGAAGCTGCTGATGTCGCTGTACTACGAGCGCGGCCTGAACCTGCGCGAGATCGGCGCGGTGCTCGAGGTGAGCGAATCGCGCGTGTGTCAGCTGCACAGCCAGGCCGTCGCGCGCCTGCGCGCGCGGTTGCGCGAACAGGCATGGGTCGGCGCCGAGAACTGACCCTTTCATGACGCCCGCGCGCGCCGACGCCGCGCGCGGTGCATGGCGCGCATTTCCCGCGCCGATTTGCTACAATCCCTCCCGTTTTCCGAGGAGCGTTGCGACGGACCATCCTGCGTCCGCCAGGCTCGGAAAGCTTCACCAAGCAGCCGTGCGGCACCATTCGCGCCGGCCCCGCTTCCTGAACGGCGCTCACGTCACCAATTTCTAGAACTTTTTTAGAAAGGAGGGCGTGATGAACGCCATTATCGATTCCCAGGCTTCCAAGGATTACATCGTCGCCGACATGGCGCTTGCCGGCTGGGGCCGCAAGGAACTGAACATCGCCGAGACCGAAATGCCGGGCCTCGTGCAGATCCGCGACGAATACAAGGCGCAGCAGCCGCTGAAGGGCGCGCGCATCGCAGGTTCGCTGCACATGACGATCCAGACCGGCGTGCTGATCGAGACGCTGAAGGCGCTCGGCGCCGATGTCCGCTGGGCGTCGTGCAACATCTTCTCGACGCAGGACCACGCCGCTGCCGCGATCGTCGAAGCCGGCACGCCGGTGTTCGCGTTCAAGGGCGAGTCGCTCGACGAATACTGGGAGTTCTCGCACCGCATCTTCGAATGGCCGAACGGCGAATTCGCGAACATGATCCTGGACGACGGCGGCGACGCAACGCTGCTGCTGATCCTCGGCTCGAAGGCCGAGAAGGACCGTTCGGTGATCGCGAAGCCGACCAACGAGGAAGAAGTCGCGCTCTTCAAGTCGATCGCGAAGCACCTCGACGCCGATCCGACCTGGTACTCGACGCGCCTCGCGCACATCAAGGGCGTGACCGAAGAAACCACGACCGGCGTGCATCGCCTGTACCAGATGGAAAAGGACGGCCGCCTGCCGTTCCCGGCGTTCAACGTGAACGACTCGGTCACGAAGTCGAAGTTCGACAACCTGTACGGCTGCCGCGAGTCGCTCGTCGACGGCATCAAGCGCGCGACCGACGTGATGATCGCGGGCAAGGTCGCGGTCGTCGCGGGCTACGGCGACGTGGGCAAGGGCTGCGCGCAATCGCTGCGCGGCCTGGGCGCGACCGTGTGGGTCACGGAAATCGATCCGATCTGCGCGCTGCAGGCGGCGATGGAAGGCTACCGCGTCGTGACGATGGAATACGCGGCCGACAAGGCCGACATCTTCGTGACGGCGACCGGCAACTACCACGTGATCAACCACGATCACATGAAGGCGATGCGCCACAACGCGATCGTCTGCAACATCGGCCACTTCGACTCGGAAATCGACGTCGCGTCGACCCGCCAGTATCAGTGGGAAAACATCAAGCCGCAGGTCGACCACATCATCTTCCCGGACGGCAAGCGCGTGATCCTGCTGGCCGAAGGCCGCCTCGTGAACCTCGGCTGCGCGACCGGCCACCCGTCGTTCGTGATGTCGAACTCGTTCGCGAACCAGACGCTCGCGCAGATCGAACTCTTCACGCGCGGCGAACAGTACGAGAACAAGGTGTACGTGCTGCCGAAGCATCTCGATGAAAAGGTCGCGCGCCTGCACCTCGCGCGCATCGGCGCGAACCTGTCCGTGCTGTCGGACGAGCAGGCTTCGTACATCGGCGTGCAGAAGGACGGCCCGTTCAAGCCGAACCACTACCGCTACTGATGCACCGCCGCCGCCGCGCCGCACGCGCCCCGTAGCGGGCGTGCGCGGTGCGGCGGCCGGCCGCGGTCACCGACCGACCAGATCGACAACCGAACCGGAGCCCTCCATGAGCGTCATCCTCACCTGGGTCATCAACGCCCTCGCGCTGCTGATCATCACGTACCTCGTGCCGTCGATCCACATCAAGAGCTTCGGCACCGCGCTGATCATCGCGGTGGTGCTCGGCCTCATCAACACGGTGATCCGTCCGGTGCTGATCCTGCTGACGCTGCCGGTCACGATCGTCACGCTCGGGGTGTTCATCCTCGTCGTGAACGCGTTGTGCTTCTGGTTCGCGTCGTCGCTGCTGAAGGGTTTCGAGGTGTCGGGTTTCTGGTCGGCGTTCTTCGGTTCGATCCTGTACAGCATCGTGTCGTGGCTGCTGTCCGCGCTGATCTTCGGGCAGCGCGACATCGGCTGACGGCCGCGCCCATTCTTGCGAATCATGAAATCGATCGAACTCTCGTTTGAATTCTTCCCGCCGAAGACGGCGGACGGCGTCGAGAAGTTGCGCGCGACGCGTGCGCAGCTGCTGCCGCTGAAGCCGAAATTCGTCTCCGTGACGTTCGGCGCCGGCGGCTCGACGCAACAGGGCACGCTCGATACCGTGCTCGACATGCAGAAGGACGGCCTCGAGGCCGCGCCGCACCTGTCGTGCATCGGCTCGTCGCGCGACAGCCTGCGCGCGATCCTCGACCAGTACCGCTCGCACGGCATCCGCCATATCGTCGCGCTGCGCGGCGACTTGCCGTCGGGGATGGGCGAGGTCGGCGAGCTGCGCTATGCGTCCGAGCTCGTCAGCTTCATCCGCGCCGAGCATGGCGACTGGTTCCACATCGAAGTCGCCGGCTATCCGGAATACCACCCGCAATCGCGCTCGCCGAAGGCCGATCTCGAGAACTTCGCGCGCAAGGTGAAAGCCGGCGCGAATTCCGCGATCACGCAGTACTTCTTCAACGCCGACGCGTATTTCCGCTTCGTCGACGATGCGCGCAAGCTGGGTGTGGACGTGCCGATCGTGCCCGGCATCATGCCGATCACGAACTTCTCGCAGCTGATGCGCTTCTCGGAAATGTGCGGCGCGGAAGTGCCGCGCTGGGTCGCGCGCCGGCTCGAAAGCTTCGGCGACGATCGCGACGCGATCCGTGCGTTCGGCGCGGATGTCGTCACGAGCCTGTGCCAGCGCCTGATCGACGCGGGCGTGCCGGGTCTGCACTTCTATACGCTGAACGCGGCGACCGCGACGCGGACGATCTGCGAACGGCTCGTGATGTAAGCGCCGCCTCGCGTTTTGCATGTGCGAAAGCCCCGCCGGTCCTGCCGGCGGGGCTTTTTTTCGATGTTTGCGGAAGCGGCCGCGCGCGTCAGCGCTGCGCCTGCATCAGCGGCGGACGCCGGTCGAACCACGGCCGCGCCTGTTCGAGCTGCCGCGCGAGTTTCAGCAGCAATGCCTCGTCGGCGTGGCGCGCGACGAACTGCACGCCGATCGGCAGGCCGCGCGCGTTCCAATAGAGCGGCACCGACATCGCCGGCTGGCCCGTCAGGTTGAACAGCTCGGTGCAGCCGGCCCATGCGAACGCCTTCTCCGAGGCCTTCGCGAGCATTTCCCGCAGCAGCGGTTTGACCGGCAGCGCGCCGAGCAGCTTCATCTGCGCGGCTTCGAGCGGCGTCGGCTGCAGCTCGCCGATCTTGACCGGCGGCCCCGCGAGCGTCGCGCACAGGATCGCGTCGTAGCGCGACACGAGGCCCGCGACCTGCACGGTGAGCTGGCGCTGCCATTCGAGCACGTCCGGCAGGCGCGCGCGGGCGATGCGCCTGCCGACGACGGCCATCGCCCACGTCGCCGGTTCGAACTCCGCGCGCTTCGGCGTGCGCCCGGTCACCGCGCGCGCACCCAGCACCATCTCCTCGGCGATCGTCGCCCACAGGGTGAGAAAGGTTTCGGCCGCGCGTGCGTAGTCGATGTTCAGCGTCGCCGGCTCGACGTGATGACCGAGCGATTCGACGAGCGCGGCCGCGTCGTCGAGCGCCGCGCGCGTGTCGTCGGAGAGCGCCGACGCGAGCATCGGGTCGACGACGAGGCCGATCCGCAGCGGCCCGGGCGGTGTGTCGAGCTCGCCCAGAAAGGTGCCGGGCGCGCCGGGCGGCAGCGTCTGGCCGGTCGTCACGTCGAGCAGCAGCGCGCTGTCGCGCACGCTGCGCGAAACCGCATGCTGGACGACCAGCTCGCCGTTCGACGGCAAGTCGACCAGCACCGGATTGCGGCTCGGTTTCAGGCCGAACAGCCCGCAGCACGACGCCGGAATCCGGATCGAGCCGCCGCCGTCGGACGCATGCGCGAGCGGCACGATGCCTGCCGCGACGGCCGCGGCCGCACCGCCGCTCGAGCCGCCGGGCGTGTGATCGAGGTTCCACGGATTGCGGCACGCGCCGAACAGTTCGGGTTCGGTGTACGGCATCTGGCCGATTTCCGACGTGTTGGTCTTGCCGAACACGTTGAGTCCCGCCGCGCGGCTGCGCGCGATCACCGGTGAGTCGTCGGCGGGGACGAAGTAGCGATAGTGGCGGCTGCCCATCGACAACGGCAGCCCCGCGACCGCCGCGCCGAGATCCTTGACCAGATACGGGACACCCGCGAACGGCGCATCGGCGCTGGTAGCGACGGCCGATTCCGCCCGCTTGCGCGCATCGTCGTAGTCCTGCAGCACGATCGCGTTGATCGCGCTGTTCACCGCTTCGGCCTGGCCGATCGCGGCGTCCAGCAGTTCGCGCGGGCTCGCCTTGCGCTCGCGCACGAGTGCGGCAAGCCCGATCGCGTCATGCGCGAGATAGTCCGAGTGCATCGCAGTCACCCCCGTTGTGACCCGTGGCGATGAAAGGAGGATAACGCGGGCCCGACGCGCCGGGCCCGCTGCCGGCTGCCGTTACACGTGCTCGGCGAGGAACGTCAGCGTGCGGCCGTGCGCGAGCGCCGACGCGCGCTGGTTGTACGACGCGCGATCGGTGCAGTTGAAGCCGTGTTCGGCGCCCGGATACAGGTGGAACGATGCGTTGTGGCGGCCCGCGAACGCGGCCTTCACCTGCTCGACCGCGTCGAGGGGGATTCCGTGGTCGTTCTCCGCGTAGTGGAACAGGATCGGCTGCGTGACCTTGCCGGCAAGGTCGAGCGCATTCTGGATACCGCCGCCGTAATAGGCGACCGCCGCATCGACCTTGCCGGCCGCGGCCGCGCGGTACGCGAGCTGGCCGCCGAAGCAGTAGCCGATCGCGGCGACCTTGCCGGCGACTTCGGGGCGCGCGCGCAACGCATCGGCGGCCGCGCCGATATCCGCGACCGCGAGACCGACGTCGGTCTTCTTCATCAGCTCGATGCCCTTGTCGCGATCGGCGCCTTCGTAGGTCAGTTCGACGCGCGGCTGCGTGCGCCAGAAGACGTCCGGCGCGAGCGCGACGAAGCCGTCGGCCGCGTACTGGTCGGCGACCGCGCGGATGTGCGCGTTAACGCCGAAGATCTCCTGGATGATGATGACGGCGGGGCCCTTGCCGCGCTTGGGCAGCGCGAGATAGCCACCGAAGCTGTCGTTACCGGTCGGGATGTCGATCCATTGGGCAGTCACGTTGGAACTCCTGGCGAACGGGTGCGCGACACGCGCACCGCGGATGGGAAAAAGGGCGGCCTAGTGTGCCACCAATCCGGTGGCGCTGCAGCGCGCAAGCGGCGCGCCTGGCGGGTGTGCGCGCGTGTCGAATCCGCGTCTCGGACCTGCTTCTCGCGCAGCGATCGTTTCGATCTCGATTATTCATTTTTCGGCGATGCGCCGCTTCGATAGAGTCGATGTGTAGCCTTTTACAAAGCGCTTTCGCACATCGTCATCGAAGGATTCGCCATGTCCACCCGTGCATTTTCCACGCCGTTTTCCGAGCGCTTCGGCCTGCGCCTGCCGCTCGTGCAGGCGCCGATGGTCGGCGCGACCACGGCCGCGATGGTCGCGGCCGCATCCAGTGCCGGCGCGCTCGGCAGTCTCGGCGCCGGCGCGTTCGAGCCGGATCGTCTCGCGACCGAAGTCGCCGCCATTCGCGCGGCGACCGCGCGCCCGTTTGCCGTGAACCTGTTCGTGTTGCCCGAGGCCGCGCCCGACGCGGCGACCGTCGCACGTGCGCTCGCCGCGATCGATCCGTTGAACGCGACGCTCGGGCTGCCGCCGGGCACCGCGCCCGCGCGCTACGCGCCCGACTTCCGCGCGCAATTCGACGCGCTCGTCGCGCTGCGCGTGCCGGTCGCGAGCTTCACGTTCGGCGTGCTCGACGCGGCCGACGTCGCGCGTCTGAAGGCCGCCGGTACCTACGTGATCGGCACCGCGACGCACGTCGCCGAAGGGCTCGCGTGGCAGGCGGCCGGGGCCGATGCGCTGTCCGCGCAGGGCGCCGAAGCCGGCGGCCATCGCGGTACCTTCATCGGCTCGGCCGACGATGCGCTGATCGGCACGCTCGCGCTGGTGCCGCAGCTCGTCGATGCGACCGGCCTGCCCGTGCTCGCCGCGGGCGGCATCATGGACGGCCGCGGGATCGCCGCCGCGCTCGCGCTCGGCGCGCAGGGCGCGCAGCTCGGCACCGCGTTCCTGACCTGTGCGGAAAGCGCGATCGCGGCGGACTGGAAAGCGCGGCTGCTCGCGAGCGCCGATACGTCGACGCAGGTCACGCGCGCGATCACGGGCCGCCATGCGCGCGGATTGCGCAATACGCTGATGATGCGGCTCGGCGAACGCGTGGCCGACGCCGCGCCGTATCCGGTGCAGAACGCGCTGACCCAGCCGCTGCGCCAGGCCGCTGCGCGCGCGAACGACGGCGACTACCTGTCGCTGTGGGCCGGGCAGGGCGCACCACTCGCGCGACGGCGCGCCGCCGCGCTGACGACGTCGCAACTCGTCGACGCGCTCGACGCCGAATGGCGCGCAACGGCCGCCTGACCGGCCCGTATCGAAGCGAGAAAAGCGCGTGTTGTCACGCGCTTTTCATTCAATGATCCCGCGCACAAAATACCGAATCGAAATGACGCGGGAATGCTTTGAATCAACCTTTCATCCGGTCGTCCGAAATTAGCGGAAACCCTTATCTGGTGGGGCTTGCAGCGAATTCGAGGATTCATTCCAAAGCGCCCGTATCGGTAGTGTTACCACTACCCCAAAAAAGTCCCACAAATTAATTTGATCACCTACACTTGCGCGCAAGTACGGGTGGGCGGCCGCTACAAGCGGCTGTTTCCCTACGTGCTTGAGGCCAAGTGCATGAACGATGCAACCGGCGAATCGTCCAGTGAATGCAAACACAGGGATGGCAGCGGGGCACCGGGCGATGGCGTTTTTTGGGACCGAAACTGGAGACTTACATGAATATCAAGATGCAAAAGCTGTTGCCGATCACCGCAGCTGCGATGCTGTGTGCTGCAGCTGCAGGCAACGCAGCCGCCGATCAAGTCGTCAAGATCGGCCACGTCGCGCCGTTGACGGGCGGCATTGCACACCTGGGCAAGGACAACGAAAACGGCGCGCGTCTCGCAGTCGAGGAGATCAACGCCAAGGGTCTCACGGTCGGCGGCCAGAAAATCACGCTGCAACTCGACCCGCAGGATGACGCGGCCGACCCGCGCCAGGCCACGCAGGTTGCGCAGAAGCTCGTCGACGACAAGGTCGTCGCGGTGGTTGGCCACCTGAACTCGGGCACGTCGATCCCGGCCTCGAAGATCTACAGCGATGCGGGCATCGTGCAGATCTCGCCGTCGGCGACCAACCCGGCTTACACGCAGCAAGGCTTCAAGACCACGTATCGCGTGGTGGCGACCGATGCGCAGCAGGGCCCGGCACTCGCGAACTACGCGCACTCGAAGGGCATCAAGAGCGTCGCGGTGGTCGACGATTCGACCGCATACGGCCAGGGTCTCGCGAACGAGTTCGAGAAGAAGGCGAAGGCGCTCGGCCTGAAGGTGATGTCGCACGACGCGACCAATGACAAGGCGGTCGACTTCCGCGCGATTCTGACCAAGATCAAGGGCGAGAATCCGGACGCGATCATGTACGGCGGCATGGACGCCACCGGCGGCCCGTTCGCGAAACAGGCGAAGCAGCTCGGCCTGCGCGCGAAGATCCTGGCGGGCGACGGCGTGTGCACGGAAAAGCTGGCCGACCTGGCCGGCGACGCGACCGACAACGTCGTGTGCTCGGAAGCCGGTGCTTCGCTCGAGAAGATGGCGGGCGGCGCGGCGTTCAAGGCGAAGTACGAGAAGCGCTTCGGCCAGCCGATCCAGATCTACGCACCGTTCACGTACGACGCCGTGTACATCATCGTCGATGCGATGAAGCGTTCGAACTCGACGGACCCGGCGAAGATCCTCGCGGCGATGCCGGCGACGAACTACTCGGGCGTGATCGGCACGACGACCTTCGACTCGAAGGGCGACCTGCAACACGGCGTGATCTCGCTGTACAACTACAAGAACGGCAAGAAGTCGCTGCTCGACGAAGTGAAGATGTAAGCTGAAAAGCGGTCGACAGAAGGGGTGAAGGCGCGCCTGCGGCAACGCAGGCGCGCTTTCTTTTTGGCGATCTCGCAGCGGGTGGCCGGCCCGCCGCGCGGTCAGATCTTCAGGTGCGCGAGCACCTTCGGCGCGACGGCCGCGACGAGCGCCGCGCACAGCGCGACGACCGACAGGCCGATGGTCAGGTTCACGGCCTGCGCGACCGCACCGATCACGACCGGACCGAACAGCAACCCGAAATACGCGAGTCCGGCCACGTGCGCGAGCCCTTCGGCCGCGTGGATGCCTTTGACGCGCGCGGCGGCGGCGAACAGCACGGGCATCATGTTCGCGAGGCCGACGCCCATCAGCGTGAAGCCCGTCAGCACGGCGATCGGGTTCGGCAGCAGCAGCGCGCCGATCATCCCGGCGCACGCGAGCGACGCGCTCGCGAACACGAGCTGCGGCGCGCCGAAACGCGCGCGCACCGCGTCGCCCGCGAATCGCGCGATCGCCATCCCGCCGGAGAACGCTGCATAGGCCGCGCTCGCGAGCGCGGGGCTCGCCGCGACGACGTCGCGCATGTAGACCGTCGCCCAGTCGTACATCGCCCCTTCGGCGATCAGCGCGATCAGCGCGATGCCGCCGAGCATCCACAGCGCGGGCGAGCGCCAGCGGTTGCCGCCGCCGTGCGCGTGTTCGTGATGCGGCACGTGCGGCAGCACGGCCGGGCTCGCGACGAGCAGCACGGCCGCGCTGACGGCCGCCGCGAGCGCGAGATGCACGGCCGGCGCCATACCGGCCGACAGCAGCGCGCCGCCGGCCGCCGCCCCCGACATCCCGCCGATGCTGAACATCCCGTGCAGCGACGACATGATCGGCTTGCCAAGCGCGATCTCGACCGCGCTCGCCTCCGCGTTCATCGCGACGTCGAGCGTCGCCATGGAGAAGCCGAACAGCGCGAGCACGACGAGCAGCATCCAGTAATCGGGCACGGCGAGGATCAGCGCCGCGCACGCGGCCATCACGAGCCCGCCCGCGAGGCACGCGGTGCGCGAGCCGACGCGCGCGATCCAGCGCGCGATCGTGAGCATCGCGGCGATCGAGCCGCCCGCGACCGCGAACAGCGCGATCGACAGCAGCCCCGGGCTCAATGCGAACTTGTCGCGCACGGTCGGCACGTGCACGCCCCACGACGCGTACATCATGCCGGCGATGAAGAACAGTGCCATCGTGGCCGTGCGTGCGCGCTGGCGGACCGGCAAGGCCAGCAGGCGATGCGGGTCGGGCGGCGCGGCGAAGTCGGACGAGGATCGGGAGGAGGTTTCGGACACGGGGCGCTCTTGAATGGACGATGCGCGGGCGCGTCGCGCCCGTCGGATGGGTCCGATTCTATCGAACCGCTTACGGTCTTGCCGGCGTGCTGGCCGTTGGGCCGATCAGGCTTCGGCGCGCACGCCGCTTGTGCGGTCCGCGTCGGTCATCCGGCCGATGCCCGGCGGGACGCCGCCGCGAGTAACATCGGTGCGCAGGCGGCGTGCCCGAAGCGTTCCAGCGCGGCGCGTCATCGCCACCGTTGCCGCCCAGGCTTTCCGACCGCAGGAGTCACCGTGAACATCGATCCCACCCTTGCCCTGCACCTGCTGCACCGTTGCGCGCTCGGCACGCTCGCGACCCACGCGCGCGACCCGCAAGGCTTTCCCTATCCGACGGTCGTGCCGTTCGCACCCGATGCGAATCATCGACCCGTGATTCTCGTGAGCGGCCTGGCCGAGCATACGCGCAACCTTGCCGCCGATCCGCGCGCGGGATTCCTCGTCGTCGACGCGCCGGACGGCGACGTGCTGAACGCCGAGCGCGCGACACTGCTCGGCCGCTTCATGCAGCTCGGCGACGATCCGCATGTGGCCGCGCGCTACACGCGCTACGAACCCGATGCCGCACGCTACCTCGCGCTCGGCGATTTCACGTTCTGGGCACTCGACATCGAGCGGCTGCGCTATATCGGCGGATTCGGCCGGATGGGCTGGGTGGACGGCACCGGCCTCGATGCGCTGCCGCCGCTTGGGTTCGACGAAGAACGGGCGTTGTGGGAGGCGTACGACTCGAGCGATGCGCGCCGCGACGGGCTCGACCTGCTCGGCGTCGATCGCCACGGAGCCGACTGGCGCTGCGACAACCGCCGCGTACGCACGCCGTTCGATTCAGTGCCGGGCGACGCCGGTGCGTTGCGCGAACGGTTGATTGCCTGCGCTCGGGAGGTGACGTGATGCAGGGATACGGATATGTCTGAATAACGCCTCGCGCCGTACGATATTTCCGAACTTGTCGCCGGATGAAAGCTTTGATTTTCCCACATGCAGGGTAATTGCGTATGCTGATAGGCCGATTACCGGATCGATAATGTCCTAATCTCTATGCAAGTGCGTAAAAACTTGAGAAAAGGCCGCAGCCGGTCAAAATGACATGCGTGAATTGCAATTGGTCTCGGGATTTTCATGAATCTCGCTTCTATCAAATCTTTTTTGTGCTAATCTCTGCCTTCGAAAATCCGAGGCACATATATTTCATGAATGGTGAGCTGGCAACAGACCGGCCCCATTGGTCAGATAGAAAGGGAAACTATGTCTTCTTACAAGGACCTGCTGGCCCAGCGGGAGAAGCTGGAGAAGCAAATCGAAGAAGCGAAGTCGCGTGAATACGCTGAAGTGCTGAATGACGTGAAGCAGAAAATTGCCGACTACGGCTTTTCGCTCGCCGAACTCGGTCTCAGCCGCGCGAAGGCAGGTAAGGTTGGCCGTCCGCGCGCAGGCGTGGCCGCGAAATACCGTGATCCGGAAACGGGCGCGACGTGGTCGGGCCGCGGCAAGCCGCCGCGCTGGATCGCTGGCAAGAACCGCGAACAGTTTGCGATTTAAACGATCGTTTAAGTCGACGTCTCGAAAAGAGCCGCGCATCCGTCGAGGAGCGCGGCTTTTTGCATTCCGGCACCGGATTGTATGCGTTTTGTCATGAAAATGTCAGGCGCGGGTGTGAATGAAAATGCAACCCGTTCGCATAAGCGGTTGATTTGAATGGAAAATTTGGGGTTATCGGAATGCCGGGCGGACTTCGTTTGATAGAATTCCGTATCACAACCGATATCTAGCATTTCATGTCCACGTTTTCCGACGACGCGCAAAGCGCAGATAAGCACGCGGTCGCGCGCAAGAGCACCCTCGTTAGTATTGTGCTGAATGTGGTGCTTGCGACGTTTCAGATCGTCGTCGGGGTGGTTGCGCATTCGCAGGCATTGATTGCCGATGGCATCCATTCGATTTCCGATCTGATCTCGGATTTTGTCGTACTGGTGGCCAATCGCCATAGTGGTGCATCGCCGGATGCCGATCACAATTACGGACACAGCCGCTATGAAACCGTCGCGTCGCTGTTTCTCGGCGCGATCCTGATCGCCGTCGGTATCGGCATGCTCTGGCGCGCCGGTGACCGGCTCGTGAATCTCGAAAACATCCCGGCCGTCCATTTTTCCGCGTTGATCGTCGCGCTGACCGTGCTCGTGTCGAAAGAGGCGCTGTTCCGCTACATGCTGCGCGAGGCTCGTCGCGTGCGTTCGGCGATGCTCGTCGCGAACGCGTGGCATGCGCGCTCGGACGCCGCATCGTCGCTCGTCGTCGCGATCGGCATCGTCGGCAGTCTCGCCGGCGTGCGGCTGCTCGACCCGATCGCCGCGGCGATCGTCGGTTTCATGGTCGCGCGCATGGGCTGGACGTTCGGCTACGACGCGCTTCAGGACCTGTCGGATCGTGCACTCGACACCGCCGACACGGCCGAGATCCGCGCGCTGCTCGAGGCGACGCCGGGCGTGCGCGACGTGCACGACCTGCGCACCCGCAAGATGGGCGATGCGGCGCTCGTCGACGCGCACATCCTTGTCGATCCGATGATCTCCGTCTCCGAAGGCCACTACATCGCGGAAACCGCACGTGCGCGCGTGCTGCGCGACCCGCGCGTGCTCGACGCGCTGATCCACGTCGATCCGGAGAATGACACGGCGCGCCGTCCGGCGCTCGCGCTGCCGCCGCGCGCCGAGATCGCGGCGCGGCTCGAGGCCGCGCTCGCGCAACGCGGGCTGCATCCGGCCGCGATCAACCTGCACTACCTGAGCACGGGGCTCGAGATCGACGTGACGCTCGACGCCGGCGCGGGCGATACCGACGCGTCGCTGGCCGGCCGGCTCGACGTCGACGCGCTGAAGCGGCAGTTCGGCGCGCGTCGGATCGGCTTCACGCGCGGATTGCCCGCGCAGGCCTGAGCGGCGCCGGCGACCGCGGGCCCGTGCGTTACAGCGGCAGTTGCGTGTCGAACTTGATTTCGCGCAGCACGACGCTCGTGCGCACCTGCGACACCGCCGGGATCTTGAAGATCCGTTCGTGGAGGAAGACGTCGTAGGCCTTGATGTCGGGCGCGACGATCTTGAGGATGTAATCGGCCTCGCCGGTCGTGCTGTAGCACTCGGTGACTTCCGGGCAGGTCGCGATCTCGCGCTCGAACTGCTCGACGCCGCCTTCGTTGTGGCGGGTCAGATGCACGTGCGCGAGCGCGCAGACGTGCAGGCCGAGCTTCTCGCGATCGAGCAGCGCCGTGTAGCGCTGGATCACGCCCGACTGTTCCATGTCCTTGATGCGGCGCCAGCACGGCGTGCTCGACAGGCCGACCTGGTCGGAGATTTCCTGCACGGAACGGCGCGCGTCGAGTTGCAACAGGCGAAGGATTTTTTGCGAAAAGGAATCGAGCGTCACCTGCGCCTCCATGCGGCAGCTACAACACGCTGAATGTTAGAGGGCCGGGAAAGGAAAGGCAATCTGACGCTGCGCTGTTGAGCGAGATTCGCTAATTTGCTCGCGGATCCGTGGGGTTTTGTCCCGCCCCCGCGTTTTCCGACCGATCGGTGTCCGACACGGCGAGGCCCGCGAGCGCGGCCTGCTGACGGCGCAGGTCGGCGAGCATGTTGCAGAACAGCGCGCCTTGCTCGATCGCGTCGTCGAGCGCGACGTGCGTGTGCGGGTGATCGTCGAACCAGTGCTTCGGAAAGCGCGGCTTGATCGCCTTGCGGTACGGCAGGCCCGTCATCGCGAACGCGAGCGTCTTGATGTCGAGCGCCGACCACGAGAACGGGCAGCGCCCCGCGAAGCGCATCATGTACCAGAACATGAACGTGAAGTCGAAACCGGCCGGCATCGCGACGAATACCGGCTTGCCGGGCAGCGCCTCGACCCACTCGACGTACGCGACCAGCGCCGCCTCGGGCGCCTGCAGGTCGCGCCGGCACGCGGCCCACGCTTCCGGTTCCGTCTTCCACCACGCTTCCTGCACCGGGTGGGCCTGCGCGCCGGGCAGCGTCTCGAGGTTCGCCGAGAACGTCGCGATCAGCTGCTTGTCCTCGGTATAGGCGGCCGACGCGAAGCTCAGCATCGAGTGCGGGCCGGGAATCGGGCCGTCGGCCTCGACGTCGGTGCTGACGTAGATTTCGGGGATGGCGGTCTGGTTCATCCGAACACCTTGTCGGACACGAACGGGTTCGTGCGGCGCTCGTCGCCGAACGTCGACACCGGGCCGTGGCCCGGCACGAACGTGACATCGTCGCCGAGCGGCCACAGCTTCTCCTTGATCGAACGCACGAGGTCCGCGTGGTTGCCGCGCGGGAAATCGGTGCGCCCGATCGAGCCGGCGAACAGCACGTCGCCGACGATCGCGACGCGATGCGCGCGGCTGAAGAACACGACGTGGCCGGGCGTGTGGCCCGGGCAGTGATAGACCTCGAGCGTCTCGTCGCCGAACCGCACGGTGTCGCCGTCCTTCAGCCATTGGTCCGGCTCGAACGCCTCGGCGGCCGGGAAGCCGAAGCGCTGGCTCTGCATCGGCAGTTGCTCGATCCAGAAGCGCTCGTCTTCCTGCGGTCCCACGATCGGCACGCCGTAGTGTGTCGCGAGCGCCTTCGCGCCCGCGCAGTGATCGACGTGGCCGTGCGTGAGCAGCACCTTCTCGACCTGCACGTTCTGCCGCGCGATCTCCTGTTCGATCCGTTCGATGTCGCCGCCGGGATCGACGACGGCGGCGCGGCCCGTCTTCTCGCAGACGAGCAGCGAGCAGTTCTGCTGGAACGGCGTGACCGGAATGAGCGTGACTTTCATGGAGACACCGGCGGCTAAAAGGAGCGATTGTACCGGTCGCGCGCGCTGCCTGCCCGCCCTGCGGCGCGGCGTCGGGTGCGCGGTTCCGGGCAATCCCGGAGCATGCCGATTGTTACACTCATAGTGAGAATCAATGGTCCGGAAGGGGCGCTTTTCTAGCCGGGCTTTTGGTTTATGTATAATGCGGCCCATTGCGCGTGAATTTCACGCAATTCGCTGGTGTTTCGGCCCCGTTAAAAAAGGGGTGTCGGATTCACCGTCAAGCATCGACCGCCGGGGAGTCCGGTGGTGTATCCAGCACCGAGCATTCGGTGCTCACGTCTTGTCCGGCCGGGTGCTGCGCGCCCGTTCTGCGGCCCTGCTGCCGCTCCGCCGGATGAGGCCTGTGCCGCCGTTCCTGTGCGTTGGCCGTACGCCACGCGCGCGAACGTGATAGCCATGTTCGATGGCGGCATGTGGGGTCTGGTCAGGCTGCCGGGGACAGGTTGCGCCAGACGTGAAAACTAATCAGGACGGTTGCGGCAGAGACGAAAGCCGCGCCCATGCTAGCCGCCTGCTCGCTTAGCCGAGCGGGGCGTGCACGCATTTGCCGTCCGGGCCGCGTATCCGCGTTGTTGAGCAGCGTTGTATCGGTGCGGCCCGAACCAGAAGGCGACACGTCGATGAACTTTCGTTTTCCGACTCGATTCGGGACCATTGCATTATTTTTCGCGCTGACGGGCTGTGCGGTGCCATCCAGCCAGACCACCGGCAGCGCCAACCAGAAGAACGCGGTCAACAAGACGGCCGCTGCCGCGAAAGCGGACGACGACAAGCAGCAACTGAATTTCGATTCCGCGCTGGCATCGATGCCGGCTGCCGACAGCAAGGACGCGAAGAAGTCGTCGCTGGCGGACGCCGAGCCGATCGACGGCAAGGACGTGTCCGACTTCCGCCAGACGGGTCGGGCATCGTGGTATGGCCGGGATTTCCACGGCCGTCGCACCGCGAACGGCGAGCGTTTCAACATGAACGCGCTGACCGCCGCGCACCGCACGCTGCCGCTGTCGTCGTACATCAAGGTGACGAACGCGTCGAGCGGCAAGTGGGTCGTCGTGAAGGTCAACGATCGCGGGCCGTACAAGCGCGGCCGCGTGCTCGACCTGTCTTACGCGGCCGCCAAGATGATCGGCCTCGTGCATGCCGGCACCGGCCGCGTGAAGATCGAAGGGCTGTCGCCGCAGGAAGCGCGCGAGGCGCGCGACGAAATGCTCGCGTCGCTGTCGTCGAAGTAACGCGGCGGTTCGTCCGCACATGCGAAAGGGCTGCCTTCGGGCAGCCCTTTTTCGTTTCCGCGTGCCGGGCGGCGGGTGCCGCCCGCGCTCGCGCGTCAGCCTTCCTTCAGCGCCAGCGCGCGCGCATACAGCGCGTTGCGCGATGCGCCCGTCAGCGCGGCCGCGAGCTTCGCCGCGCTCTTCACCGGCACTTCTTCCAGCAGCAGCTTGAGCAGCGCGTCGTGCGCGGTCTCGTCGGCTTCGCCGACGTCGGCCGGCGCGCCTTCGACGACCAGGACGAACTCGCCGCGCTGCCGGTTCGCATCGCCGGCGAGCCAGCTCTGTCCTTCGGCCAGGGTGCCCTGGAACAGCTGCTCGTGTAGCTTGGTGAGCTCGCGTGCGATCAGCAGCCGGCGCGCCGGGCCGAACGCGTCAGCGAGGGCGGCGACGGTGTCCGTGATCCGGTGCGGCGCTTCGTAGAACACCAGTGCGTACGGGTGTCGCACGAGCGCCTGCAGCGCGCTCGCACGCTGCTTTGGCTTCGGCGGCAGGAAGCCCGCGAACGTGAACGCGCCGGCCCAGTCGCCCGCCACGCTCAGCGCGGTCACGGCCGCGCTCGCGCCCGGCAGCGGAATCACCGGGAAGCCCGCCGCACGCACGGCGTCGACGAGCCGCGCGCCGGGGTCCGAAATGCCGGGCGTGCCGGCGTCCGACACGTACGCGACGCGTTCGCCCGCGCGCAGCAGCTCGATCACGCGCAGCGCGGCTTCGCGCTCGTTGTGCTCGTGCACGGCGACGAGCGGTTTCGAGATGCCGTAGCGGGCCAGCAGCTGGCCCGTGTTGCGGGTGTCTTCGGCCGCGATGCGGTCGGCCAGGCCGAGCACGTGCAGCGCGCGCAGCGTGATGTCGGCGGTGTTGCCGATCGGCGTCGCGATTACGTAGAGCGCGGCGTCCGGGTAGTGCTGCGTTTGCGCGAGTTCGAGGAGGGCAGTCATGGCAGGCAATGCGCGCAATCGCGGCGCAGGCGGAACAAGGACGGCATTGTGCCACGCGGCGCCCGCCGCGCCGGGCAACAAGCGCGATTTGCCGACCGGCGGCGGCAACTTTTCCGGCACGGCGCGATCAAGATCGATTGGCGCGACGTTCGAGCAGCGCGCGCGGCAGTTCCTGGAACGTCGCGGTCTCGCGTTCGTCGCGGCGAACGTGACGATGCGCGGCGGCGAACTCGACCTGGTGATGCGCACGCCCGACGGCACGCTCGTGTTCGTCGAGGTGCGCGCGCGGCGCAGCGCCCGGCATGGTGGCGCGGCCGCGAGCGTCGGCTCGCGCAAGCGGCGGCGTCTGGTCGCGGCCGCGCTCCATTTCTGGGCGCGGCACGGCGCGGGTGCCGCATGCCGTTTCGACGTCGTTGCGTTCGAGGCGGGTCGGCTCGAGTGGCTGCGCGATGCATTTCGTGCCGACGACGCGTAGCCGCGAGCTGTGACGAGATGTAAAGAGTTCTTGTCATACCCCCGGAGAGGGTGCCGGAGTGCGGTAAACTCGCCGCACCCATGACGTTGCGCGCTGCGTGCCATGCGCGCCCAGTTCACCAGGAATCGATGTCAGTCGAACGTATTCAGCAACATTTCCGCGACAGCGCCGCGCTTCACGCCGAAGCGGCCGATGCGCTGTCGTTGCCGATCGCGGCCGCGGTCGACGCAATGTTCGCCGCGCTGGCGAACGGCAACAAGATCGTCGCATGCGGGGATGGCCCGTCGGCCGCCGCAGCGCACTACCTCGCCGTGTCGCTCGTCGGCGGTTTCGAGCGCGAGCGTCCGGGCCTTCCCGCGATTGCGCTGGCCACCGATGCGTCGCAGGGCGGTCTCACGGGGGCAGTCGCCGCCGATCAGCTGTTCGCGCAGCAGGTGCGCGTGCTCGGGCAGACCGGCGACATCCTGCTGGTGCTCGACGCAAGCGGCGCGTCGCCGCGCGTGCTGGCCGCGATCGACGAGGCGCACGAGCGCGAGATGACCGTCGTCGCGCTGACGGGCGGCGACGGCCATGCCGTCGGGGCCGCGCTGTCCGACACCGATATTCCGATCAGCGTGCCCGCCTCGCGTGCGGCACGCGTCCACGAAGTCCATCTGCTGACCATCCACTGCCTGTGCGACGGCATCGACGCGATGCTGCTGGGTGAGGATTGAACGAAGGAGAGCCGTCGATGAATCAAAGTCGCGTCAAACAGACGCTCGTCAGAACCACGTTGCTCGCCGCGCTGACGGCGGGCCTCGCGATGTCCCTGCAGGGCTGCGTGCTCGGCGTGCTTGGGGCGGCGGCCGGCGGCGGCGCGCTGATCGCGACCGATCGCCGTACGCTCGGCGCGCAGACGGAGGATCGCGAGATCCAGGTCAAGTCGCTCTCGCAAATCAACAACGGGCTGCCGGATCAGTCGCACGTGAACGTGACGGTGTTCAACCGCCGCGTGCTGCTGACGGGCGAAGTGCCGAACAATGCGTCGAAGCAGCGCGCCGAGGAAATCGTGCGCGGCATCAACAACGTGAACGGCATCGTCAACGAGCTGTCGGTCGAGCCATCGTCGTCGCTGTCGTCGCGCGCGAACGACTCGTACCTCGAAGGGCGCGTGAAGTCCGAGCTGATCGCGACGAAGGGGCTGTCGGCGAACTACTACAAGGTCGTCAGCGAGCGCGGCAACGTCTACCTGATGGGGCTCGTGACGGTCGACGAAGGCAATCGCGGCGCCGATGCAGCCAGCCAGGTGCCGGGCGTCGAGAAGGTCGTGAAGGTGTTCCAGTACATCCAGCCGCAGGACGCGCAGGCATTGCAGGCCGCGTCGCCGAGCGGGGCGTCCGGCGCGCAGGCCGCCGCCGCGCCTGCGGATGCCGCGACGGTCGGCGCGGTGCCCGATGCGTCGGTCCAGTCCACGCCGCTGCAACCGCCGGCACCGATCTCGAATTCATCGAGTGTGCACCCGGGCAACCCGAAGACAACGCCGCAATGAAGTCGACGCAAATGAAGATCAGGCAATGGATGGTGCAGGGCGCCGCAGCCGCGGCGCTCGCAGCCGGTGCGCTCGGCACGGCGCAGGCGGACGTCGGCGACGGCCTCAAGGTCGCGCGAGGCAACGCGTGCATGGGTTGCCACGCAGTGGACCGCAAGCTCGTCGGTCCGTCGTTCAAGGACATCGCCGCCCGCTACAAGTCCGATCCGCAGGCCGTCGCGAAGCTGTCGAAGAAGGTGAAGGACGGTGGCTCCGGCGTCTGGGGCGCGATTCCGATGCCGGCGCATCCGCGCATGAGCGACGCGGAGCTGCGTTCCGTGGTCGAATGGGTGCTGGCCGGCGCGCCGTCAAAGTGACGCGCCGGGGTGACGGAACCCCTATTGCCAAGCGCGGAAATGCGTGTGTATGATTGAAGACTGTTGGGGCGGTAGCTCAGCTGGGAGAGCGTCGCGTTCGCAATGCGAAGGTCGGGAGTTCGATCCTCCTCCGCTCCACCAACGGAATTCGAAGGGTTCGGTCGCAAGGCCGAACCCTTTTTGTTTTTTCGCATGTCCGCCCCGCCGCCGTCACCCGCGCCCGAAACTCGACCGCTTCGGATCGTACGTCCACCCCGGCACCAGATACCGCATCGCCATCGCATCGTCGCGCGCCGTGCCGCCGACTTGCACGTACAGCGCATGGGCAGCCTCGACCCGCGCCATGTCGAGTTCGATCCCGAGCCCCGGCCGCTCGGGCACGGCCACCTGGCCGCCGACGATCTCGAGCGGCTCGCGCGTGAGCCGCGCGTCGCCTTCCTGCCAGATCCAGTGCGTGTCGATCGCGGTGATCGTGCCGGGCGCCGCCGCGGCCGCGTGCGTGAACATCGCCAGCGAAACGTCGAAGTGGTTGTTCGAGTGCGAACCCCACGTGAGCCCCCAGTCGCGGCACAGCTGCGCGAGCCGCACCGAACCCTGCATCGTCCAGAAGTGCGGATCGGCGAGCGGAATGTCGACCGCCTGCAGCCGCACCGCGTGATCCATCTGCCGCCAGTCCGTCGCGATCATGTTGGTCGCGGTCGGGATGCCGGTGGCGCGCCGGAATTCGGCCATCACCTCGCGGCCCGAGTAGCCGGCTTCCGGCCCGCACGGGTCCTCCGCATACGCGAGCAGGTGACCTTGCCCGCGGCACAGAGCGACCGCTTCGTCGAGTGACCACGCGCCGTTCGGGTCGAGCGTCGCGCGCGCGTCGGGAAAGCGCGCCTTGATCGCCGCGATCGCCTCCATCTCGTCCGCGCCGGCCATCACACCGCCCTTCAGCTTGAAATCGACGAAGCCGTAGCGCTCGACCGCAGCCTCGGCCTGCCGCGCGATCGCGGCCGGCGTGAGCGCGGCTTCGTTGCGCAGACGGAACCACGGATCGGCCGCGTGCATCTCGTCGCGATACGGCAGGTCGGTGCGGCGCCGCTCGCCGATGTAGAACAGGTACGCGAGCATCGGCACTGCGTCGCGCTGCTGGCCTTCGCCGAGCAGCGCGGCGACGGGCACGTCGAGATGCTGGCCGAGCAGGTCCAGCAGCGCGGCCTCGATCGCGGTGATCACGTTGTCGAGCCGCAGGTTGATCTCGTGCGGCTGGCGCAGCACGGCCGCCTCGCCGGCCGACGTCACCTCGTGCCGGATCGTGCGTCCTGCCCCCGCAGCGGTGCCGGACAGCGCCGCGCGCACCGCGTTGAGCGTCGCCTGGTAACGCCCGATCGACTGGCCGACCACGAGATCGGTCATCCGTTCGAGCGCCTGTCGGATGCCTTCGCCGCCGGGCACTTCGCCGACACCCGTGTGGCCGCTGCTGTCGTCGAGGATCACGAGGTTGCGCGTGAAATACGGCGCGTGCGCGCCGCACAGGTTCAACAGCATGCTGTCGCGGCCGGCGACGGGAATCACTTGCATGCGCGTGACGCGCGGGGTGCCGGAACGGCTGGGTTCGGACATCGGTTCGCTCCTGGTTCCGGTGGCGTGCGGGCCGCTGGGTGCACTGGCGCAGCCCACGCCGTTCATCATTGAAGCTCGACGCGGCGAATTTCGCCGACGACGAACAGGTAGCAGATCACGGCAACGAGCGCGTGCGCGACGACATACACGAGCGCGCCGTTGAACGAGCCGCTGCGGTCGACGATGTAGCCGATCGCGATCGGCGTCGTAATGCTGGAAAGATTGCCGCACGTATTGAGCAGCGCGCCGCTCAGGCCGGCGATCTGGCGCGGCGCGGTATCGGCGTTGACAGCCCAGCCGAGCGCGCCGAGCCCTTTGCCGAAGAACGACAGCGCCATGAACAGCACCACGAGCACGTGTGAATCGGTGTAGTTGCAGACGATCATCGACATCGACAACAGCATGCCGATCACGATCGGCACCTTGCGCGCGACCGACAGTGACTGCCCCTGCTTGAGCAGCGCGTCGGACACGATGCCGCCGAGAATCCCGCCGAGGAACCCGCACACGGCCGGGATGGACGCGACGAGCCCCGCGTTGAGGATCGACATCCCGCGCGCCTGCACGAGATAGACGGGAAACCACGTGATGAAGAAGTAGGTGAGGGCGTTGATGCAATACTGCGCGACGTACACGCCGACGAGCATCCGGTTCCTCAGCAGCGCCTTCACGTGACGCATCGACGGGCCGCCGTCGCGCGCGCCGGTCGCCTGGTCGATGTTCACGAGCGCACCGCCTTCGGTGAGGTAGTCGAGCTCCGCGCCGTTGATGCGCGGGTGCACCTTCGGGTCGTACATCGTGCGGTTCCACACCAGCACGAACGCGAAGCCGAGCACGCCCATCACCGCGAACACCGACTGCCAGCCGTACGCGTGCACGAGCCAGCCCATCAGCGGCGCGAACACGACGGTCGCCGCGTACTGAGCGGCGTTGAAGATCGCCGACGCGGTGCCGCGCTCCGCGGCCGGAAACCACGTGGACACGATCCGGCTGTTGGCCGGGAACGACGGCGCCTCGGCCGCGCCGACGAGGAAGCGCAATCCGAACAGCAGCGCGAACGCGGCCGCGCCGCCGACGAAGCCGATGCCGCCCTGAAGCAGCGTGAACAGCGACCAGAAGAAGATGCTGAACGCATAGACGATGCGCGAGCCGAAGCGGTCGAGCAGCCAGCCGCCCGGCAGTTGCGCGATCACGTACGACCAGCCGAACGCCGAGAAGATGAAGCCCATCTGCACATGGCTCAGGTGCATCGTGCGGGCGAGCGCCGGGCCCGCGATCGCGATCGCCGCGCGATCCGCGTAGTTGATCGTCGTGACCGCGAACAGCACGGTCAGCACGAGCCAGCGCACGCGGGTGCGCCGGGCCGTTGCCGACGCGGACGCCGGCAATGCGTGAAGCGGATTCATGACTGTCTCCTCCGAAGGGCGGAAGGTGCCGTCGTGCGGCTGCGCGTCGGTGCGCGCGTTTTTTCGTGGTGGTCTTGCCGGCCGGGGGCCGGACGCCGATGCCCGGAGGCGGGGCGTCCGGATCATTCTGTCATGGCGAAAATTGCGCTTTCATGCCAATTGCTGACTTGATCGATTCAGGAATTGGATCGATCCGTGGCATCGGCATGTCTCTTTTTTACCCGGGTGATATTGACAATGATTTATACCCGGATAAAAATGGCGTCATTCCGATTCCTGCCCACGGGCAACCATGATGACTCTCTCCATGCTTCTCCCTTCCTACACGGCGTTCGATGGCCACCGGCGCGTCGCGTCGGGCCCGCTCGTGACGGTGGCGGTGGCGGTCCGTCAGGCGGCCGGCAATGCGATGTCCGGCACCATCGTAATCTTCGACGACGCGACCGGCCGCTCGATCGACCTCGACCTGCGCGGCACGGCGGACGATATCCGTGCGCGTTACGCGCCAGTGCCGGGCGAGGCATCCGCGCCCGCCGAGCCCGCCGGCGCGGCCGAACAACGCGGCCGCGGCCGTCCGAAGCTCGGCGTCGTCTCGCGCGAGGTCACGTTGCTGCCGCGTCACTGGGACTGGCTCGCCGCGCAGCCGGGCGGCGCGTCCGTCGCGCTGCGCAAGCTGGTCGAGGACGCGCGGCGCACGCACGCGGCGGCCGACCGGCGCCGCGACGCGCAGACGCGCGCATACCACTTCATGTCGGCGATCGCGGGCGACCTGCCCGGATTCGAGGAGGCCGCGCGTGCGCTGTATGCGAACGACCTCGAGCGCATGACCGAACTGATTGCCGGCTGGCCGGACGAGGTGCGCGACCATGCGCTCGCACTGGCGCGCGGCGATTTGCCGCCGTCGACCGAAGACTGCTGACGGAGCAGACGACGCGATGACGACGTTCGATCTGAACCGCGGCGCGATCGCGCCGGTCGCCGACGAAGTCGACCTCGTCGACCTGCCCGTGACCGGCACGATCCCGCCCGAACTCGACGGCACGCTGCTGCGCAACGGCCCGAATCCGCCGGGCGGCCGTTTCGAGGGCAACGACGTGCTGTCGTGGTGGCCGGAAGCGGCGATGCTGCACGCGATCGCGTTCGAACGCGGCCGCGCGGCCGGCTACCGGAACCGCTGGGCGCGCACGCGCCGCTGGGCCGATGTGCACGCGCCGGAGCAGGCGCCGCACCTGCCCGACACGAATCCGAACGTGAACGTGCTGCAGCACGCCGGCGAATTGCTCGCGCTGGCGGAAGGCGGCGCGCCGCTCGCGATCACGGCCGCGCTCGATACGCTCGGTGCGCCCGCGCGGCACACGGCGTTCGGCGGCGCGATGACGGCGCATCCGAAAGTCGATCCGGTGACGGGCGAACTGATCCTGTTTCGCGCGGACTGGCGCGCGCCGTGGCTGCGCTACGGTGTCGCGGATGCGCAGGGCGTGCAGCGCGTCGACCTCGCCGTCGACGTGCGTGCGCCGTCGATGATGCACGACCTCGCGATCACCGAAACCCGCAGCCTGCTGCTCGACCTGAACGTCGGCTACGACTTCGCGATGCTGAAGCAGGGGCACCGGATGCCGCTGCGCTGGCACGACGACCGCGACGCGCGGATCGGCGTGATGCCGCGCCACGGCGGAGACGTGCGCTGGTTCGGCATCGAGCCGTGCTTCATCCAGCACGTCGTGAATGCGTACGACTGCGATGCGTCGTGCATCGTGCTCGACGCGGTGCGCTATCCGTGGTTCCTGCGGCTCGACGCGCGCACGGGCCGCTTCGCGGACAACCCGGTCGGCGAGCTGTGGCGTTACGTGATCGATACCGCGAACGGGCTGATCGACGAAGGGCCGCTGGCCGACGGCGGCATCGAGCTGCCGCGCATCAACGAAAGCCGGACGGGGCGCCGCTACCGCTACCTGTATGTGGTCGAGCAGCCGAACAACGCCGAGATGCGCGGCGTGATGCGTTTCGACCATGTGCGCGGCACGACGACCCGCTACGCGGTGCCGGCCGGCGACCAGAACGGTGAGCCGGTGTTCGTGCCGCGCCCGGGCGGCACCGACGAGGACGACGGCTGGCTGCTGGTGGTGGTCTACCGCGCGGCGACGGATACGAGCGATGTCGTGATCCTCGATGCGCGCGCGATCGACGCGGCGCCGGTCGCGACGGTGCACCTGCCGCGCCGCGTGCCGGCCGGGTTCCACGGCGCGTGGGTGCCGCGCGAGCGTCGGGCGTGAGGGGCCGCGCGCGTCACTGCGCGCGCAACGCGTCGACGATGTTCAGCCGCGCGGCGCGCATCGCCGGCAGGAAGCCGCCGACGAGCCCCATCACGAGCGAGAACAGCAGCGTCTTCACGACGATCGCGGGCGTCAGCACGAAGCGGAACGACAGGTCGGAGAAGGTCTGGAAGTTGGTCGTCGAGAACGACGCGAACTCCATCAGCGATGCGGATGCGAGCCCCGCGACACCGCCGACGAAGCCGAGCAGCAGCGCCTCCAGCAGGAACGCGGCGAGCACGTTCATGCGCTTGAAGCCGAGCGCGCGCAGCGTGCCGATTTCGGCGGTGCGGTTCGCGACCGACGCATACATGGTGATCATCGCGCCGATCATCGCGGCGATCGAGAAGATCGTCGACAGCGTGATGCCCAGGATGTTGATGAAGGTCGACAACGCCTTCGACTGGTCGCCGTAAAACGTCTGCTCGCGTTTCGCTTCATCCGTCAGGCGCGGGTCGACGTCGATGTCGGCCTTGAAGCGCGCGAAGCCGTCGGCGCTCGGGATGCGCAGCACCATCGACGAATAGCTGGTGCGCCGGAACGACTGCATCAACTGGTCGACGTCGCCCCAGATCTCCGAGTCGAAGCCGCTGCCGCCCGCGTCGAAGATGCCGACGATGGTCCAGTCGCGCTGCGCGAAATGCAGGCTGTCGCCGAGCTGCGTGCCGCTGAACCCCTTCGCGATCGCGCTGCCGACGATGATCTCCGACGAGCCGGGCGTGAACATGCGGCCGGCGACGAGCTTCACGTGCGGGCGCAGCGCGAGGCCGGCCGGCGACACGCCGCGGATCACGACGTTCGACGGCTTGCCGGACGACGTCTTTACCAGCGAAATCAGCACGACCGCTTCCTTCGACACGAGCGGCCGGCCGTCGGGGCCGAGCGCGACAGCCGGGTGCATCTCGAGCGCGTTGGCCTGCTGGTGGTCGATCGCACTCTGAATCTCAGTTTCGGCGCCCTTGCGGATCACCACCGCGTTGTCCGGTTCGCCGGTCGACACGAGCGTCTGCGTGAGCCCCGCGTCGAGCATCTGCACCGTCGCGAACACGAAGATCACCAGTGCCATCCCGCCCGCGGTGAGTGCGGTGGTGAGCCGGCGGGTCCACAGGTTGCGCGCGATGTAGGTGAGTGGAATGGCCATGCGCCTATCCGATCGCCCGCAGGCCTTCGACCACGCGCACGCGCGCCGCCTGCCACGCCGGCACGAGCGCGGCCGCGAGGCCGACCGCGACCGAGCATGCGGCCTGCAGCGCCATCGTTTCGGCCGACACCTTGAATACCGGGAAGATGCCGCCCGCGGCCTGCTTGAAGAGGCTCGCGGCCGGCGGTGTCGCGAGCATCGCGAGCCCGCCGCCGACCACCGCGATCACGACCGATTCGCCGAACACGATCATCGCGAGAAAGCCGGGGCCGAAGCCGAGCGCCTTCAGCGTCGCGTATTCGGCGGTGCGTTCGCGCGCGCTCATCGCCATCGCGTTCGCCATCACGGCCATGATGATCAGGATCACCACGTACGACACGACGCGGATCGCCGCGATGATCTGGTTCGACATCGCGACGAAGCCGAGCTGGAACGCCTGCTCGGTCTCGGTCAGCGTTTCGGCGAGCGAGTTCTTGAACACCGCGTCGACGTTTCGCGCGATCGCGGCGCCGTCGTCCGGGTTCGCGACCCCGAGCACGAACACGCCGACCTGGTCGGCCTGCTTCGGCGTTCGCTTGCGCACCGTCTCGTTCAGGTAATCCCAGTGGAACACCAGCTGGCGCGTGATCGTCGAATCGTCGCGGCCGTCGAGAATGCCGCGCACGACGAAGTCCCACGTGCCCGGGTAGATCGTGCCTTTCAGCGGAATCACGTCACCGATCTTGAAGCCGAACTGCGTCGCGAGCTGGCGCCCGACGAGGCAGCCGCGGCGGTCGCGGTCGTAGTCCGCGCGCTGCTGCGCCGGGAGGATGAATTCCGGATACAGGTCGAGATAGTTCTCCGACACCGCGAAGCTCGCGAAGAAGTTCTTGGGGTCGCGGTAGATGCCGCCGAACCAGTTCGAGCGGACC
Organism: Burkholderia sp. AU33545; assembly: GCF_020419685.1. NCBI lineage: Bacteria > Pseudomonadati > Pseudomonadota > Betaproteobacteria > Burkholderiales > Burkholderiaceae > Burkholderia > Burkholderia sp. AU33545. The sequence goes on from NZ_JAIZRQ010000014.1 coordinate 39,878, forward strand.
ACGGCCGTCACGCCGTCGACACCGCGGATCCGGTTCTCGTAGCTGACCGGCAGCGGGAACACGAGCGAGATCGCGTTGCGCGTGACGAGCCGGCCGCTGGACGCGGCGGCCGCGCCTGCGTACCACGCGTCGACGACGGTGTGCAGTAGCCCGAACGCCAGCACCGCGATGGTCAGCCCGAGCACGGTCAGCAGCGTGCGCAGCCGGTGCCGCAGCGCATTGCGCGCGATCAGCTTCAGCACGTACATCGCGCGCGCTCCCGTCCGTCAGACGGCGTGCCCATCGATCAGCTCCCCTTTTTCCAGATGCACGACCGAGCGCGCGGCGGCGGCCGCGTGCGCATCGTGGGTCACCATGATGATCGTCTTGCCGAGCTCGGCGTTCATCCGCTGCAGCATCGCGAGCACGTCGGTGGCCGATGCGCGGTCGAGGTCGCCGGTCGGCTCGTCGGCGACGATCAGCACCGGATCGGTGATCAACGCGCGCGCGATCGCGACGCGCTGCTGCTGGCCGCCCGACAGCTCGGACGGGTAATGGGTTTTCCGGTCGCCGAGATTCACCATGTCGAGCACCATCTCGACGTGCTCGCGCCGTTCGCGGCGCGACAGGTGCGTGAGCATCAGCGGCAGCTCGACGTTCTCGAACGCGGTGAGCACGGGCATCAGGTTGTAGAACTGGAAGATGAAGCCGACGTTCGCCGCGCGCCATTCGGCGAGTTGCGCCTCCTCGAGCCGCGAGATGTCGAGGCCGCCCACGCGCAGCTCGCCGCTGTCGGGCCGGTCGATGCCGGCGATGAGATTGAGCAGCGTGCTCTTGCCGGAACCCGACGGCCCCATCAGCGCGACGAAGTCGCCTTCGCCGATGTCGAGCGTGATGTCGGTCAGCACCGGCACGATCTGGTGGCCGCGCCGGTACGACTTCGCGACGTGGCTGATCTCGACGAGCGGCGGCGAGGCGTCGTTCACGCGCGCCACGCTACTTCTTCGCGACGGTCACTTTCGCGCCGTCCTTCAGCTTCGCGCCCGGCGCGAGCACGACCGTGTCGCCGGGCTTCACGCCGCGGATCGCGACGAGTTCGCCGATCCGCGCGCCCTTGGTCACCGCCGTTGCATGCACGGTGTCGTCCTTCACGACGAACACGACCGGCCGGCCGTCGCGCTCGACCACCGCGCTCGCCTGCACGGCGGTCACCGGCTGCCGGTCCTGCGGCGAAGCAGGCTTCGACAGGAACGCGATCTTCGCGCTCATGTCGGGCAGCACGCGCTCGTCGCGGTCGACGAAACGCACCTTCACGAGCACCGTCGCCTTCGAGCGGTCGACGGTCGGCACGATGCGCGACACGCGGCCCGCGAAGCGCATGTCGGGCAGCGCGTCGAGCTGGATCTCGCACGGCTGCTCGGCGCGGATCTTCGCGATGTTCGATTCGGCGACGTCGGCCTCGACCTCGAGCGTCTCCATGTCGGCAATCGTCACGACCGCGCCCTTGCTGTCCGACGCGGACGAGAACGGCGTGATGTTGTCGCCGACGTTCGCGTGCTTTGCCAGCACGATGCCGTCGAACGGCGCGCGGATCACCGTCTGATCGACCGCGACCTGCGCGGCCTGCGCATTGGCCTCGGCGGACGCGATCGCGGCCTCGTCGCTGTTGACCGATGCGCGCGCCTTGTTCACGCGGGCCGTGTCGATGTCGAGCTGTGCGGCCGGCACCGCGCCCTTCGGCGCGAGCACGGCGGTGCGGCGCAGCGCGATCTCCGCGTCCTTCAGCTCCGCCTGAGCGACGCCGAGGTTGGCGCGGGAGACTTGCGCCTGTGCGCGTGCCTGCGCCAGCGACGCTTCCACGTCGCGGCTTTCGAGCCGCGCGATGATCTCGTCCTTTTTCACGCGCGTGCCTTCGAGCACGCCGAGCCATTCGACGCGCCCCTGGCCTTTCGACGCGACCGCGGCCTTGCGCTGCGGCACGACGTAGCCGGTCGCGTTGAGCTGGGTGTCGTTCTGGTACGGGTAGGCGGACGTGACGGCGGTCGTGTCGACCGTCGGGCGGCCGGTGAGCGCCAGCACGGCAACGATCGCGACGATGACGAGCGCGGCGGCGACCGCATAGCGGACCCACCGGCGCCGGCGTGGCGCGGTTGCGACGGGACGCCGGTCGATTTTCAGTTTGTCCAGATTGTGATCGGGCAATTTGGGCGCCTCGCGACGGCGGCGGTCTGTGACCGGCCGCGTCCGGTTGGGACGGAAGGAGGCCAGTATAGCGTCGCCGCGGCGGGCGCGAGAGACGGTTTGTCGGACGATTGATGCACGTCCCGCGGCGCGTCGCGCGGGCCCGAAACCGGCTCCCCCCGGGGAAACCCGAAGGATGCAAGCCGCATGTCAACTCGTCGCGCGGGCGATGCGTTATGGAGCCAGTGCATCAGTATTTGTCGAGGCGGAAAGGCATGAGCCGGGCCGCCCGGCGGCGACCGGCGATCCGGCGCGACTGATGTTCCGATGCGGATGCCTCGCATCACTTACCGGTACGTTTGATTTTTTCTCCGCTAAAGGAAGAACAATGAAGAAGACGCTCGCTTCGATCATGACCGCAGCATTCGCTCTCGCATCGGTTTCGGCATTCGCACAGGAGTCGGCGTCGGCTCCGGCAGGCGCGATGGCACCCGCTTCCGCACCGATGAAGAAGGATCACAGCAAGCCGAAGCACCAGCTGAAGCAGCACGGTTCGGCAAAGGGCAAGGCAAAGGCCGCAGCCGCTTCGGCCGCCGGCACGAACGACGCGGGCGCAGCGAACTAAGCGCGCTTCCCCGGCGCTGGCGCTGCCAGCCATCCGTCGCGAAACCCCGCACGCTTCGGCATGCGGGGTTTTGTTTTTTCAGGCGTCCGCCGCGTCCGGAACGTCGAGGGCACCGGGCGGCGGCGCGCGCATCGCGTCGACCACCGCGCGCATCCGGCGCCAGTGCGATCCTTCCCAGAACACCCGCTGGCACACGTCGCACGCGGCAAAGCGCCGGTGCCGCTGCCGGACGCCGGCCGGCACGCGCGGCGCGGCGTCCGCCGCGTCGAGCGCGTGCAGCGGCGCGTTGCAGCGCAGGCACAGCCGGAACGGCCACATGTGCGGCGCGAGGTCGAGCCGCGCGAACAGCTCGCGCAACTGCGCGTCCGGCTGCTGCGCGTGCAGGTAGCAGCCGCGTGCGACCGCGCGGCGCTTGAGCAGCTCGCGGTCGCGCGTCAGCACGATCCGGCCTTCGCGCGAGGCGAGCGCGACGAGTTCGTCGTCGCGGTAGTGGTTGTCGTAGCAGGTGTCGAAGCCGGCGAGGCGCAGCAGCTGCGCAAGGCCGCCGAGGTGCGCGTCGGCGACGAAGCGCCAGCGGTCCGGTTGCGGCTGCGGGGATGCGGCCGACGGCTGCGCGCGCTCCGGATGGATGTCGACGCGGTCGCCGTCGCCGAGCGGCCGGTCGAGGGCGGACGGTGCGCCGTTCACGCAGAGCCGGCCGATTTCCGTATGCGGCACGCCGAGCGCCTCGATCGCATGTTTGACCGTCGCGTCGCGGGAAAACGCGTGCGCGAACGCGCGCTCGCGCTGGGCGCGAGCGAGAAATGCGTTCAGTTCACCGTGGAAGCGGAAGATCGCGGTCGCCATCCGGGCAGTATCGCACCGCGTGCAGCCGGTCGCCGGGGCTGCAGGTCACCGCCATCTGTGTTTAACTCCACGCTTCACGAGCGAAGGAGCGGGGAAATGGATCTCGGATTTATCGGGCTGGGCGAAATGGGGCAGGCGATCGCGACGAACCTGCTGAAGGCGGGGCATGACGTGCGGGTCTGGAACCGGTCGCGCGAGCGCGCCGAGCCGCTCGCCGCGCTCGGCGCACAGATCGTCGCGACGCCTGCCGACGCGTTTCGCGGCGATGCCGTTTTCTCGATGCTCGCCGACGATGCCGCGGCGCGCGAAGTATTCGACGACGCGCTGCTCGCGCAGGCGCCGCGCGGCCTGATCCACGTGAACATGGCCACGGTGTCGGTTGCGCTCGCCGAGTCGCTCGCGCACGCGCATGCGTCGCGCGGCCTCGCCTACGTCGCCGCGCCCGTGATGGGGCGTCCGGACGTCGCGGCCGCCGCGCGCCTGACGATCATGGCCGGCGGCCCGGCCGAGGCAATCGACCGCGTGCAGCCGCTGTTCGACGCGATCGGCCAGAAGACCTGGCGCTTCGGCTCGCTGCCGCAGCACGCGAACGTCGCGAAGATCGCCGCGAATTTCACGCTCGCGTCGGCGATCGAGACGCTCGGCGAGGCGTCCGCGCTGCTCGGCGCGCACGGCGTCGCGATGCGCGACTTCCTCGACGTCATCACGAACAGCGTGTTTCCGGGGCCGGTCTACGAAGGCTATGGCGGGATGATCGCCGAGCGCAGCTACGAGCCCGCGCGTTTCAAGGCGCGCCTCGGGCTGAAGGACGTGCGGCTCGCGCTGCAGGCCGGCGACGCCGCGTCGGTCCCGCTGCCGGTGGCGAGCGTCGTGCGCGACAGTCTGCTCGATGCGCTCGCGCACGGCGGCGGCGAACAGGACTTCGCGGTGCTCGGCGAAGTCGCGCTGCGCCGCGCGGGCCGCTGAGCCGGCGCGGGACAGACACGCCGCGTGCGCGGCATAATCGACGTTTCGTTTCTCTTTCGGTCGGGGTGGTCATGAACCTGCATACGTGGTGGCTTTTCGTGGCGACGGTGTTCGTCGTGTCGGCGATTCCGGGTCCGAACATGCTGCTCGTGATGACGCACGGCGCGCGGCACGGGCTGCGGCGTTCGGCGTGGACGATGGCCGGCTGTCTCACCGCGCTGGTGCTGATGCTGTCGGTGTCGGCGGCGGGCCTCGGTGCCGTGCTCGAGGCCTGGCCGGCGATGTTCAACACGTTGCGCTTTGCGGGCGCGGCCTACCTGATCTACCTCGGCGTGAAGGCGTGGCGTGCGCGCGTCGACGACGAGCAGCCTGCCGCCGACGTCGAAACGGTGTCGCGCCAGGTCGCGTCGGCATCGCGCTCGGCGCTGTTCCGCAACGGTTTCCTGGTCGCGGGAAGCAACCCGAAGGCGATCCTGTTCGCGGCCGCGCTGCTGCCGCAGTTCATCAACGCATCCGAGCCGACGCTGCCGCAGTTCGGCATCCTCGTCGTCACGTTCGCGGTGATCGAGGTCAGCTGGTATCTCGTCTACGCGTCGTTCGGCACGCGCATCGGCGCGACGCTGAAGAGCCAGAGCGTCGCGAAGGTCTTCAACCGGCTGACGGGCGGCATCTTCGTCGGCTTCGGCGCGATGATGGCGCTGGTCCGTCACTGAATCAAGCCTGCGCGGTCCGCCGGACGCCCCGCACCTCGTCAGAGGGCGGGGCGTTTTCCTGTCCGGGCCCGCGTCAAGCGCGCGGCCATGCGGCGGCGCCGGCCCGGCGGCTCGCCGACAAGCCGAATGCCGCGGCCGCGCCTGCGAATGCGAAGCCGACGCCGCACACGGCGCTCCACCCGCCCCACGCCCATGCGCTGCCCGCGAGCGCCGCGCCGAGCGCCCCGCCGACGAAGAACAACCCGACGAACAGCCCGTTCAGACGCCCGCGCGCGGCCGGATTCAGCAGGTTGATTTCCCGGCGGCCGATCGTCTGGTCGACGATCACGCCCGCGTCGAGCAGCGCCGCGCCGCTGGCCAGCAGCGCCAGCGCGAGCCCGCGGTGCGCGTGCGCATCGAAGCCGAACCAGCCGGCGCCGGCGATGCCGAGCACGGTGAGCGCGGCGAGCATCGTCACGTGCGCGATGCGCTGCGCGGCCGGGCCGTGGCCGCGATCGCCGGCGCGGCCGGCCAACGGCGTGACGATCGCACCGCTTGCGCCGGCGAACGCGAACAGCGCGATTCCATGCAGGTCGAGGCCGAATGGCGGCTGCGCGAGCCGCAGCCCGACGGCGGTCCAGAACGCGCTGAACGCGGCCATCGCGAGCGCGGCCGACAGCGCATGTCGGCGCAGCACCGGTTCGTCGGCCAGCAGGCGGCCCATCGACGCGAGCAGCGCGCGATAGCCGGCCGTCACCGGCGGCACGCGCGGCGGCAGGCGCCGCGCGAGCACCGCCGCGATCGCCGCGTTCGCGAGCGCGGCCAGCGCGTAGAACGCGCGCCAGCCGGCCGTGCCCGCGATCAGGCTGGCGAGTGGCCGCGACAGCAGGATGCCGAGCATCAATCCGCTCATCACGTTGCCGACTGCCCGCCCGCGCTGCGCTTCGGGCGCCATCGACGCGGCCATCGGCACCAGCATCTGGATCACGCTCGACGCGGCGCCCGCGGCCAGCGTCGCGAGCAGGAAGACGGTGCCGGACCGCGTGAACGCCGGCAGCGCGAGCGCGGTCGCGCACGCGACGAGCGTCGCCACGATCAGACGGCGGTTCTCGAGCAGGTCGACGAGCGGCACCAGCAGCACGAGGCCCGCTGCGTACCCGAGCTGCGGCAGCATCGCGACGAGGCCCGTGAGGCCGGGCGGCAGCTGCAGGTCAGCGCTGATCGGGCCGGTCAGCGGCTGCGCGGCGAACAGGTCCATCACGATCACGCCGACCGTCGCGGCGAAGAAGAGCGTCATGCCTGCACTGAGCGCGGGCGGTGCGCCGCGCGCGGGGTGACCGGCGGGCGGGCAGGAATCGGCAGGGCAGTTCATCGAAGGCCTCGGGTCTTGAGCGAAGGAAGTCCCATCGTAGGCGCCCGATGTTTATGCGACAATTGAAATATGTCTAACATGATTATGCGAGTTTGCTTTGAATACGCGTGATCTCCAGGCGTTCGTCGCGGTGGTCGACAGCGGGTCGATGGTCGCCGCCGCCGCGAAGCTCCATCTGACGCAACCGGGCCTCACGCGACGCGTGCAGAACCTCGAGACGCTGCTGGGCATGCCGCTGCTCGAGCGGCAGAGCAAGCCGCTGAAGCCCACGGCCGCCGGGCGCGACGTCTATGCGCTCGCGCGCAACGTGCTGGGTGCGGTCGACGAATTGATGGCGGCTGGCGCACCCGACAGCGAGCCGTCAGGCGAACTGCGCATCGGCGTGCCGCCGTTCCTGTCCGAGCTGGCGCTCGAGCGGCCGATCGACCAGCTGCGCGACACGTTTCCGCGACTGACGCTGCGCGTGACGGCAGGCTGGTCGCCGGCGCTGGTGCAGGGCATCGAACGCGGCACGCTCGATGTCGCGACGGTCATGGTGCCGACCAGCGCGGCGCTACCCGACACGCTGACGGCTACGCTGCTCGGCACGCAGCCGACCGTGCTCGTCGCCGCGCGCGACTTCCCGCTGCCGGACGGCCCGCTGTCGCTCGACGTGCTGTCGGGTTTTCCGTGGGTGCTGAGCCAGGACGGCTGCGGGATGCGTTCGGCGCTGAGCCGTGCGCTCGGCGCGGCCGGGCTGCCGTTCGACGTCGCGGTCGAGGCGTTCGGTTCGGAGTTGCAGTTGTCGCTCGTCGCGCGCGGTGCGGGCATCGGGATCGCGTCGCCAAATGCGCTGGCGCGCAGTGCGCATCGCGATGCACTGAGGGTGGTGGAAACGGCGGGACTGGAGACGCGGATCAACGTGTGGATCGTGCACGGTGCGTTGCCGGGCCGCCTGACACGGCCGGTCGCGCTGCTGCGCGATGCGCTGGGAGCGGTGCTCGACCGGGAGAACGAGAAGGGGTCGGATGCTAACTAGCGCGCTAGAGTGCGCATTCGAGGGAAAATCCTGATTTTCTCTACGGAAATGTTGCAATGCGGAAATCAATTCGCTATAGTTACACCTGTCTCCTCCATGTCTCCTCTGATATGGATTCAGCCCGCCTCTTAGGCGGGCTTTTTTTTGCCCGCGTTTTTTGCGCGGGCCATCCATTCGTCCTCTGTCCGTCCTCCGTTGTCGGCGTCAGAACTTGTAGGTCATCCCGACATAGCTGATGATCGGGTCGGCTTTCAGGTCCGATTTCGACTCGGCGAGCACCGTGCCGTCGGCCGCCTTGATCGTCACCGTCGACGTCGTCTTCAGCGGGATGTACGTCACCGACGCGATCAGCCCGAAATGCTCCGTCATGTTGTACTGCAGGCCCGCGTTGAACACCGGCTGCCACGACGACGACGCCTTCGCCTCCACCGATGTCGTACCCGGCTTGCCCGCGCCCGCCGCGAGAATCGCGCCGAGGTTGTCCTGCGTCTGCTTGATGAAGTTCGTGTTGAGCTGCAGGTCGCTGAACCAGTTGTACGACACGCCGAGGCCGAGGAACGGCCGGAACTTCGCGGTCGCCTGTCCGAAGTAGTACTGCAGCAGCACGGCCGGGCTCCACTGCCGCACGCTCTTCACGATCGGGTTCACCGACGCCAGCCCGATGTTCTGCGTGCCGAGCGCGCCGGCCGGGCCGGGCGGCTTGATCGTGCCCTGGCCCGACACCTTGAACACCGGCGGCACGCCTGCCACCGACGTGACCGCGATGTGGTCGGTCAGGAAGTGGCTGACCGTCAGGCCGACCGTATCGGCACCGCTCGTACGCAGCCCGGTGCCCGGCGACGTGAACGACGGCGGCAGCCGCAGCGGCGTATTGATCGGCGTCGGCGCGACGTTGGTCGTCATCGGCGTGCTGCTTTGCTGCGGCATCACGTGGAACCAGCCCAGCGTGACGACGTTGCTGCCGGCGCTCTGCGCGTGCGCCGCGAGCGGCGCCAGCGCGGCGGCGCCGGCCGCCGCGCAAAGAAGGGTCCTCTTCATCACGGCTTGCCTCCGCTTACTGGACGAACGCGCCGATCGTGAAATACGGCGTCGAACCCGCGTTGTCGAGGAAACCGAACACGCCACCCGTGAAGATGAACTTGCCGGTCGGCGACGTGCTGCCCGAACCCGTGTGGATCGTCGTGACCGTGCCAGGCACCTTCTGCGTGTAGTCCAGGTCGAGCGCGGTCGCGAGCGATGCCTGCGACGGCTGGAACGGATCGAGCAGCGTGGCCTGGTTGTTGATCAGCGCGGTGGTCCGGTAGTCGAACTGGCTGTCGACGCCGATGTATTCGCCGTTCTGCGAGCCGGCCGCGATCGCGGTCTGCGGCGAGAGGATCGAGATGCTCGATTCGTCGTCGGCGGTCAGGCCGGGCACGCCGTTGCTGTCGGGCGTCGGGTTCGGGTTCGCGACGCCCGTGCGCACGAGGATCGGCACCAGCTGGTTGCGCAGCTTGCCGACGATCATGAAGCCCTTGCCCTGCGGCGTCGCCGACAGCGTCGGCTTCAGCTGGCTCTGGTAGTTGTTGCTCTGGAACGCGCCGCTGCCGTCGGCCGACTGCACGAAGTTCGTGCCCTGCTGCATGCACGCGCCGCCGGCGAACTGGCCGGTCGTGTCGCACTTGGTCCACGTGCCGTCCGCGTTGATCGTCACCTTGGCGTCGATCGACGCCGGCGCGAATTTCTGCGACGGCACTTCGCCGAAGCCGATATGGCTGTACGTGCCCGCGACCTTCGTGATGTCGGTTTCGATCGACGAGAAGCCGATGAACGGGTAGTACGGGAATTTCGTGTCGGGCACCGCGGCCTGGCCGAGCACGCCGTCGAACTGGATCTCCTTGCCGGGAATCGTGCCGCCCGCCACGCCGAAGCCGACGAAGATGCGCGCCGGGCGCGACGCATCGAGGCTCGCGCCATTCAGCCGGAACGCGCACTGGTTCAGCTTGTTGGTCGGCAGCAGCGTTTCCTGCGTGAGCGTGCCGCTGTCGACGGTGCCCGCGCGGGTCGGCGTGACGGTGCCGGTCTTCTGCGGAACCGCCGATTCGACATAGGTGACCTGCCAGGTCATCTTGGTCGTATCGAGCTGGACCTTGGCCAGTTCGCCGCTGCCCGCGCCGCCGGTAAACACGGTGCTGTAGTCGAGCGTCGCGGGGCAGAGCCGGTCTTCGACGAGCGGAGGCGGATTGTCGCTGCCGCCACCGCACGCGGAAAGAAGGGGGGCGGCAAGGGCCGCCGCCAGAACGAGGTTGCGCTTCATGTTGCTCCTCCAGATTTGTCTTGTCAGGCGGCCGGCTCCCTGTCGACCGCTTCTGTTGCTTGTGCTTGTGCTCGTGCTGCCTGCGCCGTGCCGGGCGCCGTCGTTTCGTGCCTTCCCTGCATCCCGCGGCGGCGTATCGAGCGCCGCCGCGTCCCCGATCGTTACTTGCTGATCTGTGCGCCCACGCCGAAGTACGGTGTCGACGACGTGCTCGAGTTCGCCGACGTCGACGTGACGCCGCCATTCACCGCGCCCTGGATGAGCGCCGCGTACAGGCCGCCCGTCGCGATCACCACGCCCGATGCGGACGGATAGGTCGCGCCGCTTGCCGGCGTCGTCGTCGTGTTGAGCAGGCCCGGCGTTCCCTGGCCGTAGTCGAGCGTGAAGGCGTCTTCCTCTGCCTGCGTGGTCGGGTTGATGAACGACGCGTTGCTGCCGCGGATCAGTGCGGCCGTGTACTTGAAGTTCGAATCGGCGCCCGCGTAGCCGCCGTCGATCGCGCCCGACTGGATCGCGCTCGCCGCGCCGAGCACCGCGATGCCCGATTCGTCGTCGACCTGCGCGTCGGCATGCAGCGGCGGCGTGCCGAGGTTCACGTTGCCCGTGCGCACGACCACCGGCACGGTCGCGCCGTTGAGCTGGCCGATCACCATGTGCGCGGTGGCCGACTTGCCGGTTGCGCCGATCAGCGGCAGCTGCGTTTGCGGCAGGATCTGCGGCGCCTTCGCGCTGTTGAGGTAGCCGCCGGTCGCGTTCACTGTCCATGGATCGCCGGTCGTCTGGCAGCCGCCGGCATTCGTCGACGTGCATGCGCCATTCGCGTCGAACGTCTCGCTCGAATTCGTGCCCTTCGTCGCGTAGTTGCTCGACGGCACGAGGTGGTAGATCAGCGCGTTGTACGTGCCCGGCAGCTTCGTGAGGTCGGTCGTCGTGTTCGCGAAGCCGAGGAACGGATAGAAGTCGAAGTGGCGGTTCGGCACCTGGCCGACGTTCTGGATCACGCCCGGGATGATCGTCAGCCCGTCGTACTGAACCGTCGCGCCGGGGATGCCGCCGCCGGCCACGCCCATGCCGACCAGCAGCATCGGCGGGTTCGCCTGGTTGAAGTCGGCGGCCGTCGAGTAGGTCGAGCCGTTCGGTGCCGTGCCCGAACCCGGCGTGAGCACGAACGCGCAGCGCGTCTGTTCCGCGGTCGGCAGCGTGCCGGTCGGCGGGTGGACGACCTTGCCGGTGATCGTGGTGCCGGCGCGGCTCGGCGTGACCGTGCCGGTCGCGAGCGGAATCGGCGACTCGAGCCACTTGAGCGTGTAGGTCATCGCGACCGCGTCGATGTTGACGCTGACGATCTCGCCGCTACCGGCGCCGCCGAGGTACGTGCTCTTGACGATGTCGGCGTCGGCCGGGCACAGCGCGCCGTTTATGGGCTGCGACGGCGGCGGCCCTTGCGTGCCGCAACTCGATCCGGAACATTGGGGTGCCTCGATCGGCGCGGGCGCGCCGCCGTCCCCTCCACCACAGGCAATCAGGAAAGGGGCGATGGCAAAGGCCGTTGCCACCCCCTTCGATAAGGCGTGCGACATGCCGCTGTCTCCAATCGTTTAATTGTGCGAGCTAATGTCGCTGTCTGGATTTTTGCTGTCAATTGATGAACTCGTCTAAAAAAGACGATTGAAACAGCGTGCGCGCGATGAATCCTTGCAGGATCGGGATTTCAGTAAGAATTAAAACGCGTGAAGGGTGCTAGAGTGCTGCCGAAGTGGGGTGGCTGCCACGCACGCAGGGCTCTCGAGGCCCTCACGCGTATAACGGCAGCGTTTAAAGCGGCGGTATCCGGTTTATCCCTATTCGGGATTGACTGGAGAAAATTGGGGTAATTAATTCATCGGTAATCGCGCAATGGAAAGCTTGTAAATATTTGTAAATGCGCGAACCGGATTTTATTGATTGCCTGATACGGGAAAATAAAAAGCCGGCCAGCGGCCGGCTTTGCATCGCATGCAAGCGCAATCAGCGTTTGAGGCCTGCATCCTCGGCGGCGCCGATGTTGAGGTTCATGCACTGGATCGCGGCGCCCGATGCGCCCTTGCCCAGGTTGTCGAGGCGCGCGACCGTGACGAAGCGCTCTTCGTTGCCGAACACGAACAGGTCGACGCGGTTCGTGTCGTTGTTCGCCTGCACGTCAAAGAAGCCGCTGTCGAGGTTCGCATCCGCGTTGAACGGCGCGACGCGCACGAACGGTTCGTCCGCGTAGTACTCGGCGAACACGCGCTGCACGTCCTGCGGCGTCGCGCGCTTCGCGAGCTGTTCGGGCGAGAAGTAGGTCGTCACGGCAAGGCCCTTCAGGAACGGGCCGACGATCGGCGTGAAGATCGGTGCGTGCGCGAGGCCCGTGTGCGCGGCCATTTCCGGCAGGTGCTTGTGCGCAAGCGCGAGCGCGTACGGACGCGGGCTCGCGAGCTTGCCGCCCGGCGCCGCGTTCTCGTATTCGGCAATCATCGACTTGCCGCCGCCGCTGTAGCCGGTGATCGAGTAGCTGTGCGCGGCGAAGGTCGGCGCGACGATGCCGGCGTCCACGAGCGGACGCATCGCGAGCACGAACGCCGATGCATGGCAGCCCGGCACGGCGATGCGCTTCGACGTGCGAATCTTCTCGCGCTGCGCGCGCGTCAGTTCCGGCAGGCCGTACGCCCAGTCGGCGTTCGTGCGGAACGCGGTGCTCGCGTCGATCAGCGTCGTGTTCGGGTTCTCGACCAGCGATGCCGATTCGCGCGACGCGACGTCCGGCAGGCACAGGAACGTGACGTCCGATGCGTTGATCAGGCGGCGGCGCTCGTCGACGTCCTTGCGCTTCGCTTCATCGATGCGCAGGATCTCGATGTCGTTGCGCGCCGACAGGTATTCGAAGATCTTGAGGCCGGTCGTACCTTCCTGGCCGTCGACAAAAACTTTGGTGCTCATTTCGTTCTCGCTGAATGAAACGGGAGCCGCGGCGCCCTGAAACCGCCATTTTAAGACCTCATCCGGCGGGCCTGCACCGCACGGGGCGAAAAAAAGACGGCCCGCGGGCCGTCTTGTACCGCTCTCGCGCGCCTGCGCGGCATTGCCGCGTCACCGGCGGCGCGACCGGGCGTGCGTGCCGCCGCGTTCAGCGTCCGCCGGCCAGCCAGCGGGCGGTCGCCTCGGCGACGCGCCGGCCGAACGCCTTCGCGGTCTCGAGATCGCCCGGCAGCGGGCCCTCGTCGGGCGTCGCGTCCGCTGGCGACTGCGCGAGCAGGCCCGTGAAGCCGCCGACGTAGTTGATGTCGTTGCGGGTGGCCGCCTTCGAGTTGGCCGGCATCATGCCCGTGCCGACCCACACCATCCCATGCTGCATCGCCAGTGTGACGAAATACTGAATGGTCGAGAACTTGTCGCCGTTCATCGTCGCGGAGTTCGTGAAGCCCGCGGCGATCTTGTCCTTCCATTTCTGCGTGAACCACGGTTTCGACGTGGCATCGGCGAACTGCTTGAACTGCGCGGACGGGCCGCCCATGTAGGTCGGCGCGCCGAAGACGATCGCGTCCGCCGCGTCGAGCGCGGCCCAGCCCGCGTCGTCGAGTTCGCCGACGGCGATCAGGCGTGCGGTGGCGCCGGCGTCCTGCGCGCCTGCGTGGACGGCGTCGGCCAGTTTCTGTGTGTGACCGTAGCCGCTGTGATAGACGATGACGATGTTCGACATGAAGCGTTCTCCGGAAGGGGACGAAACGGCGGGCGTCGCGGCCTGCCGCGTCACGCGCCGCGGTCGGGCGGCGCGACGGATGCGCGGCGGGATGCCGCGACCGGTGACGCCGAGTCTAGCAAGTCGAAATGACGGGGGAAAAGCGCGCAGGCGAGGCGGGGAAATTCGCGGGCGCGGGAGAGGGAGGCCGGAGACACGCGCAACGGGGCAGGCGGCGGCGCGTGAGCGCTCACTGGCCGTAAGTGACCGTGAGCCGCGCGGTGCCGATCGTCAGCGTGCCGATCTCGTGCTCGAACATCGGTGCGGGGCGTCCTTGCGCGACGCGCAGGTCCGTGCCCTTCAGCGCATAGACGGTGATGACGTAGCGGTGCGGCTTGCCGGGGGGCGGGCACGGGCCGCCGTAGCCGTCGATCCCGAAGTCGTTGCGCGCCTCGCTCGCGCCGATGCGGCGCAGGAGGCCCGACGCGCTCGCGTCGGCCGGCAGGCTCGTGACGCTTGCCGGGATGCCGGCGACGGCCCAGTGCCACCAGCCGTGCCCCGGCGCATCCGGATCGAAGATCGTGATCGCGTAGCCCTGCGTGCCGGGGGGCGGGTTGCGCCAGCTCAGTTGCGGCGAACGATTGGCGCCCTTGCAGTCGCCTCGGTCGAACACGTTCGCGGCGCCGACGCGGCCGCCGGCCGTCAGGTCGTTGCTCGACACGGTGAACGGGCCTTCCGCCCGCGCGGGCAGGACGGCGAACGCGACGCACGCGGCGGCGCAGGCAAGGGCGGCGATGAACGGCGAAGGACGACCCGGGGACGCAGGCGAAGTGATCCGGCGATCCACACGCATATGGCGCTTCTCCCGTCACGTGGGCCGGACCGATGCTCCCGGCATTGTTGGCGTTGTGCGTTGCCCGCGCAGCTGATGGCGACGATGGATCAAGTCTAGCATTAGGGTTCGATGCGCGATGCGGGCCGGCCTCGGTGCGGATCGGTGGACGAAAAAAAAGCCGCTCGCGATCAGGCGAGCGGCTCGTTCGGCCAGGGTGCCGGCTGCGTGCCGGCCCGGCATTACTCCTTCGGCGCCGTCGCGCCGCCGTGCGCGGCCGACCATTCGGCCGGCGCGTGCAGGAACTTCTCGACTTCGTCGAGCGTCTTGGTCTCGAAGTAGCCCGAGGCCTTCGCGACGCGCAGCACGTCCCACCAGGTCGCCAGCGCGTGCAGGTCGACGTCGATGTCCTTCAGGACCGACACGCTTTCCTTGAAGATGTTGTAGTGGAACAGCACGAAGCAGTGATTCACCGTCGCGCCCGCGGTGCGCAGCGCGTTGACGAAGTTGATCTTGCTGCGGCTGTCGGTCGTCAGGTCTTCCACGAGCAGGACGCGCGAGCCTTCTTCCAGATGGCCTTCGATCTGCGCGTTGCGGCCGAAACCCTTCGGCTTCTTGCGAACGTACTGCATCGGCACCATCATCCGGTCCGCGAGCCATGCCGCGAACGGGATGCCGGCCGTCTCGCCGCCCGCCACCGAGTCGATCTGCTCGAAGCCGACGTCGCGCATGATCGTCGTTTCCGCCATTTCCATCAGCGCACGGCGCACGCGCGGATACGAGATCAGCTTGCGGCAGTCGATGTAGACGGGGCTTGCCCAGCCGGACGTGAAGATGAACGGTTTTTCTGCATTGAAGTGCACTGCCTGTACTTCGAGCAGGATTTTGGCGGTCGTATCCGAGATCGACTGACGATCGTAGCCTGTCATGGGCATTCCTTGGGTGATGAGCGAAGAGCGGGCGCGGGCCCCATGGCGCAGCAAGGGGAACCTGCCCGAGGGGCCGGGGCGCGATCGGAGGGCCAATCGCATCGCTGCGCGCGTAGCCGGCTATTTTACCCGAATCAGGCCGGTTTTCGGCGGAATTCGCGCGGGTTCGCCGCTTGGCTCACCACCGGCGAAACAAACGGGGCCGGACCGCTCGCGCGCTGATGCAAAGGATGCGGCGCTGCACCAACATGCGTCATGCGCGGGGTGTACACTAGGCGACCCTTAGAAATCGTTCAGTACTTTGTACTTTCCTCTTGCCACCCGCCAAGGTTCGATGGCGTGCCGACCCGGCGCGCTGCGTGCCGTCTCGCAGTCGACCACCCCTTCGATTCAAGTAGACGCGGCCCAAGGTGCTGTGTACTGAACCGTCAAAAATTTCGCATGTCTCTCGCAGGTCAATCATGGACGAACAACTGAAGCAGGCCGCTCTCGCTTATCACCTGAACCCGAAACCCGGCAAGATTTCGGTCACCCCGACCAAGCCGCTGTCGAACCAGCTCGATCTGTCGCTCGCGTATTCGCCGGGCGTCGCCGCCGCGTGCGAGGCGATCCACGCCGATCCGCTCGACGCGCAGAAGTACACGTCGCGCGGCAACCTCGTCGGCGTCATCACGAACGGCACGGCCGTGCTGGGCCTCGGCAACATCGGCCCGCTGGCCGCGAAGCCGGTGATGGAAGGCAAGGGCTGCCTGTTCAAGAAGTTCGCGGGCATCGACGTGTTCGACATCGAACTGTCGGAATCCGACCCCGACAAGCTCGTCGAGGCGATCGCGATGCTCGAGCCGACGCTCGGCGGCATCAACCTCGAGGACATCAAGGCGCCGGAATGCTTCTACATCGAGCAGAAGCTGCGCGAGCGCATGAAGATTCCCGTCTTCCACGACGACCAGCATGGCACCGCGATCATCGCGTCGGCCGCGATCCTGAACGGCCTGAAGGTGGTCGGCAAGAAGTTGTCCGAAGTGAAGCTCGTGTGCTCGGGCGCGGGCGCGGCGGCGATCGCGTGTCTGGACCTGCTGGTGAACCTGGGTCTCACGAAGTCGAACATCCTCGTCGCCGACTCGAAGGGCGTGATCTACGAAGGGCGCGGCAACCTCGACCCGTCGAAGCAGCGCTATGCGGCTGCGACCGACGCGCGCACGCTCGCCGACGCGATCGTCGGCGCCGACGTGTTCCTCGGCTGCTCAAGCGCGGGCGTGCTGAAGCAGGACATGGTCAAGACGATGGGCGACCGCCCGCTGATCCTGGCGCTCGCGAACCCGGAACCGGAAATCCGCCCGGAAGACGCGAAGGCCGTGCGCCCGGACGCGATCGTCGCGACCGGCCGTTCGGACTATCCGAACCAGGTCAACAACGTGCTGTGCTTCCCGTTCATCTTCCGCGGCGCGCTCGACGTCGGTGCGACGACGATCACGGAAGAAATGAAGCTCGCGTGCGTGCGCGCGATCGCCGAGCTGGCCGAGGAGACCGACCAGAGCGAGGAAGTCGCAAAGGCGTATGAAGGCCACTCGCTCGAGTTCGGGCCGGAATACCTGATTCCGAAGCCGTTCGATCCGCGCCTGATCATCAAGATCGCGCCGGCCGTCGCGCAAGCCGCGATGGATTCGGGCGTCGCCACGCGTCCGATCCAGGACATGGACGCATACCGCGAGCAGCTCGGCGCGACCGTCTACCGCACCGGCATGGTGATGCGTCCGGTGTTCGCGACCGCGAAGAAGAAGCAGGCGCGCATCGTGTTCGCCGAGGGCGAGGACGAGCGCGTGCTGCGCGCCGCGCAGTTCGTGCTGCAGGAAAAGATCGCGAAGCCGATCATCGTCGGCCGTCCGTCGGTCATCGAGATGCGATTGCAGAAGATCGGCTCGAAGCTCAAGGCCGGCGTCGATTTCGAGATCGTGAATCCGGAAGACGACACGCGTTACCACCGCTACTGGCAGGCCTACCACGAGATCGGCGCGCGCGACGGCGTCACGCCGGAAGTCGCGAAGGCCGCGATGCGCAAGTTCAACACGCTGATCGGCGCAATGCTCGTGCATCTGGGCGACGCGGACGGGATGATCTGCGGGATGATCGATACGTACCACACGCACCTGAAGTTCATCGAGCAGGTGCTGGGCCGCGCGAAGGGCGCCGAGCACTTTGCGGCGATGAACCTGCTGATGCTGCCGGGCCGCAACCTGTTCCTGTGCGACACGTACGTAAACGAACTGCCGAGCGCCGAACAGCTCGCCGACATGACAATCCAGGCGGCCGCCGAGATCGAGCGCTTCGGCATCGTGCCGAAGGCCGCGCTGCTGTCGAACTCGAACTTCGGCAGCGCGCCGTCGGCGTCGTCGCGCCGCATGGCCGAAGCCCGCAAGCTGATCAGCGAGCGTGCGCCGAACCTCGAGGTCGACGGCGAAATGCACGGCGACGCGGCGCTGTCGGAAGCGGTCCGCAAGGCCGCATTCCCGGGCACGACGCTGTCGGGCGAAGCGAACCTGCTGATCATGCCGAACGTCGAAGCGGCGAACATCGCGTACAACCTGCTGAAGATGGTCGGCGGCGAAGGCGTGACGGTCGGCCCGCTCCTGCTCGGCGCGGCGAAGCCGGTCCACATCCTGACGCCGGCCGCGACCGTGCGCCGGATCATCAACATGACGGCAGTGGCCGCCGCGAACGCGAACACGAAGTAAGTTCGCGCCCGCGTGTGCCGCGCATCGCGCGCGGCGCAATGAAAAACGCCACGGAACCTGCGTTCCGTGGCGTTTTTTTTGTGAACCGCCCACCGCGCGGAGGCGGACGTCCCGACCGCGAACGTCCGCCTCGCGCCGTTACGCGACCTGCTGGCGCGACTGCCCGCCCGTCGGCGAACGCCACTTCGCGAGCAACGCGTTCCACTTCTGGCGTACCGCGCGCAGGTTGTTCTCCTTCACGTGGCCGTAGCCGCGAATGCCGTCCGGCAGTGCCGCCAGCTCGAGCGCGAGCGGGTGGTTGGCCGCGTTCAGCCTGGCCAGCACTTCGTCGATCAGCGCTTCGTACTCGCCGATCAGTGCGCGCTCGGTGCGGCGCTCCTCGGTGCGGCCGAACGGGTCGAGGCCCGTGCCGCGCAGGAACTTTGCCTTCGCGAGCAACCGGAACGCCGACAGCATCCACGGGCCGTACGCCTTCTTCACGAGATGGCCGTGCGTGTCCGTCTTCGCGAACAGCGGCGGCGCGAGATGGAACTTCAGTTTCCAGTCGCCTTCGAACTGCGACGACAGGCGCGCGAGGAACGCCGGATCGGACTGCAGCCGCGCGACTTCGTATTCATCCTTGTACGCCATCAGCTTGAACAGGTTGCGCGCGACCGCTTCGGTCAGTTGCTCCTGCATCGTGTCGCCGTCTGCCAGCGCACGCTCGGCTGCCCGCACCTTGTCGACGAAGGCCGCATAGCGTGCTGCGTATGCGGCGTTCTGGTACGCGGTGAGGAATTCCACGCGCTTCGCGATCAGGGCGTCGACCGCCTTCTTCGTGTGCAACGCGATCACCGTGGCGCCTTGCGCCGGGCGTGCGTCGCCGGCCGCGGCCTGCTTCACGCTCGCGAGGTCGTGGGCGGCGCGGCGGCCCCAGTCGAATGCCGCACGGTTCTTCTCGACCGATACCGCATTCAGCTCGATCGCACGGACGAGCGACGCAAGCGTGAGCGGCAGCCAGCCTTTCTGCCATGCGTAGCCGAGCACGAACGGGTTCGTGTAGATCGCGTCGCCGAGCAGCGCGACCGCGAAGCGGTTCGCGTCGATGAAGTCGACGGCTTCACCCGCCGCCGCGCGGATGTCGTTTTCCGCGGACAGGCCCGGGAACGCCCAGTTCGGATTCTTGATGAACTCGGCGGTCGGCGTCTGCGCACTGTTGACGACCACGCGCGTCGTGTCGTGCCGCATGCGCGACGTGCATTCGTCGCCAGCCGTGACGATCGCGTCGCAGCCGATCACGAGGTCGGCTTCGCCCATCGCGATCCGCGTCGCGTGGATGTCGGTCGGCGCGTGCGAGATCTGCACGTGGCTCATCACGGCGCCGCCCTTCTGCGCGAGGCCCGTGACGTCGAGCACGGTCACGCCCTTGTTCTCCAGGTGCGCGGCCATCCCGAGCAGCGCGCCGATCGTGACGACGCCCGTGCCGCCCACACCCGTGACGAGCACGCCGTAGGCACGGTCGATCGCCGGCAGCGTCGGCTCCGGAATCGGCGGCAGCGCACCGCCGTCCACCGACACGGCCTTGGGCTTCTTCAGCTGGCCGCCTTCGACCGTGACGAAGCTCGGGCAGAAGCCCTTCACGCACGAGAAGTCCTTGTTGCAGCTCGACTGGTTGATCTGGCGCTTCGTGCCGAATTCGGTTTCAAGCGGCTCGACCGACAGGCAGTTCGACTGCACCGAGCAGTCGCCGCAGCCTTCGCACACAGCGTCGTTGATCACGACGCGCTTCGCCAGATCCGGATACGTGCCGCGCTTGCGTCGGCGGCGCTTCTCGGTCGCGCAGGTCTGGTCGTAGATCAGAATCGTCGTGCCTTCGATCT
Source organism: Burkholderia sp. AU33545 (assembly GCF_020419685.1). Taxonomy (NCBI): domain Bacteria; kingdom Pseudomonadati; phylum Pseudomonadota; class Betaproteobacteria; order Burkholderiales; family Burkholderiaceae; genus Burkholderia; species Burkholderia sp. AU33545. Next base: position 59,902 of record NZ_JAIZRQ010000014.1, read on the forward strand.
CGCGCAGCTCGCGCTGCACGTCGTCGAGCTGGTCGCGGTGATGGATCGTCACGCCTGGCGCTAGGAGCGCCTTCTGGCTGTCGTACTTCTCCGGTTCATCGGTGACGATCACGATCTTCTTCGCGCCCTCGGACGCGAGCTGGTGCGTGATCTGCGGCACCGTCAGCACGCCGTCGACCGGCTGGCCGCCCGTCATCGCGACCGCGTCGTTGTAGAGGATCTTGTAGGTGATGTTCGCCTTCGACGAGATCGCCGCGCGCACCGCGAGCAGGCCCGAGTGGAAATAGGTGCCGTCGCCGAGGTTCGCGAATACGTGCTTCTCGTCCGTGAACGGCGCCTGGCCGATCCACGGCACGCCTTCGCCGCCCATCTGGCTGAAGGTGCTCGTGTTGCGGTCCATCCAGACCGTCATGTAGTGGCAGCCGATCCCGGCGATCGCGCGCGAGCCTTCCGGCACGTTGGTCGACGTGTTGTGCGGGCAGCCCGAGCAGAACCACGGCTTGCGCTCGGTCTGCACGTGCGGCTTCGCGAGCGCCATTTCCTTCGCGTTGATCACCGCGAGCCGCGCGGCGATGCGCGCGCGCACGTCGGACGGCAGCTCGAACTTCTCGAGGCGCGTCGCGATCGCCTTCGCGATGATCGCGGGCGACAGTTCGTAGTGCGCGGGCAGCAGCCAGTTGCCCATCGGTACCGACCATTCCCCGCCGGCGCCGTCCTTCTCGTCGAACTTGCCGAACACGCGCGGGCGCTGCGCATCGGGCCAGTTGTACAGTTCTTCCTTGATCGCGTATTCGAGGATCTGGCGCTTTTCCTCGACGACGAGGATTTCGTCGAGGCCGCGCGCGAACGCCTGCGCGCCCTGGGCCTCTAGCGGCCACACGCAGCCGACCTTGTACAGGCGGATGCCGATCCGCGCGCAGGTTTCGTCGTCGAGGCCGAGGTCCGTCAGCGCCTGGCGCACGTCGAGGTACGCCTTGCCGCCCGTCATGATCCCGAAGCGCGCATTCGGCGAGTCGATCTCGATGCGGTCGAGCTTGTTCGCGCGCACGTACGCGAGCGCCGCGTACCACTTGTAGTCGAGCAGCCGCGCTTCCTGGACGAGCGGCGGGTCCGGCCAGCGGATGTTCAGGCCGCCTTCCGGCAGGATGAAGTCGGTCGGCAGCACGATCTCGGTGCGATGCGGGTCGATGTCGACCGATGCCGACGATTCGACCACGTCCGTCACGCACTTGAGCGCGACCCACAGGCCCGAGTAGCGGCTCATCGCCCAGCCGTGCAGGCCGAAGTCGAGATATTCCTGCACATTGGACGGAAACAGCACCGGCAGCCCGCAGGCCTTGAAGATGTGTTCGGACTGGTGAGCGAGCGTCGACGATTTCGCCGCGTGGTCGTCGCCGGCCAACACCAGCACGCCGCCGTGCTGCGACGAGCCGGCCGAGTTCGCGTGCTTGAAGACGTCGCCGGTGCGGTCGACGCCCGGGCCCTTGCCGTACCACATGCCGAACACGCCGTCGTGCTTCGCGCCGGGATACAGGTTCACCTGCTGCGAGCCCCACACGGCGGTGGCGGCGAGATCTTCGTTGAGACCGGGCTGAAAGACGATCTGGTGGGCCGCGAGGTGCTGCTTGGCCTTCCAGAGCGAGAGATCGAGGCCGCCGAGCGGCGAGCCGCGATAACCGGAGATGAAGCCGGCCGTGTTGAGGCCGGCGGCGCGGTCGCGTTCCTGCTGGAGCATCGGCAGGCGCACGAGCGCCTGAATGCCGCTCATGTACGCGCGGCCGCGTTCGAGCGTGTATTTGTCGTCAAGCGTGACGGACTTCAGCGCGGCTTCAAGCGACGCGCGTTGGCCTGCGTCTAGCGGGGCATTCATTGAACTGTCTCCTCCACCCAGTTTGGGATCACCAAAGCTTCAATTGCGTCGACGTCTTGTGAACGTCTCGGCAGTGGCCGGCATATTGGCCGGTTTTAAGCGATGGTAGCACTGGGATAAACCCGTCGCTCACCGGCCGGTTGGCCTCGGCGCATCGACGAAACGGCGCGCCGCAATGCGTTACATCATGTAAAAGCATGTAAAGCCGGTCCCATCTTCGTACAAATGCCGTTAATCTTGTCGGCCTGCCGGAGGTGCCCGGCCGCGTCGGCCTGTCTCGACGCAACCGGGGAGGCGCCGGCAGTTTTAAAGGAGGTGCAATGAACACACGTCATATCCAGAGTTTCCTGATCGTGTCCGCCGCGTTTTTCGCGATGACCGGCCCGGTGCACGCGCAAGGCGCGAGCGCACTGGCGGCAGCCGGCGCGCAGATGCGTCAGATCGCGCCGGCGCAGGCTGCCGACGCGCAACCGGCAGCCGCGCGCGTCGTGTCGAAGGCGAACGTGCGTTGATCTGTTCGCGCGGCGCCGGGCCGCGCCGAAACCATGCAAAAGACGAAAGGGCGGGAATCGCAGGATTCCCGCCCTTTTTTCATGTGCCGCCGAGGCTCGCTCGGCGCCCGGCTGTCGGGTGCCGGGCGGCCGGCTGCGTCAGGCCTTGTCCTGGACCACGCCGCGGCGGATCTGGTCGAGTTCGATCGATTCGAACAGCGCCTTGAAGTTGCCTTCGCCGAAGCCCTGATTGCCCTTGCGCTGGATGATCTCGAAGAAGATCGGGCCGATCTGGTTCTCGGTGAAGATCTGCAGCAGCAGGTCGTCGCGGGCACCGTCGATCAGGATCTTGCGCTTCTTCAGTTCGTCCAGCGATTCGCCGTGGTTCGGCACGCGGCGGTCGACCAGCTCGTAATACGTGTCGATCGTGTCGAGCAACTTCACGCCCTTGCCGCGCAGGCCGTCGACCGCGCCGTAGATGTCGTTCGTGCCGAGCGCGATGTGCTGGATGCCTTCGCCGTGGTACGCGTCGAGGTATTCCTGAATCTGGCCGGCCGTGTCCGAGCCTTCCTCGTTGATCGGGATCCGGATCTTGCCGCACGGCGACGTCATCGCCTTCGACTTCACGCCGGTCACCTTGCCTTCGATGTCGAAATACCGCACTTCGCGGAAGTTGAACAGGCGCTCGTAGAACTCGGCCCATTCCTGCATGCGGCCGCGATGCACGTTGTGCGTCAGGTGGTCGATGTAGGTGAGGCCGTGGCCGACGGGGTTCGGGTTCGCGCCGGCGATCGGCTCGAAGTCGACGTCGTAGATGCTGATGTCACCGATCGCGCCCGGCTGCGCGCCGTTCTTGCCGCGCCAGCGGTCGACGAAGTAGATCAGCGAATCGCCGATGCCCTTGATCGCCGGGATGTTCAGCTCCATCGGGCCCGTCTTGTTGTCGAAGCCCCACGCGCCGAGCTCGAGCGCGTGCTTGTACGCCTTCGCGGCGTCCTGCACGCGGAACGCGATCGCGCAGATCGACGGGCCGTGCAGGCGTGCGAAGCGTTGCGCGAACGAATCGGGTTCGGCGTTGATGATGAAGTTGATGTCGCCCTGGCGGTAGACCGTCACGTCCTTGTGGCGATGGCGCGCGATCGCGGTGAAACCCATCCGTTCGAACAGTTGTCCGAGCGCTTTCGGATCCGGAGCGGTGTATTCGATGAATTCGAAGCCGTCGGTGCCGACGGGGTTGTCCCATTGGGGGATCTGCATGTCGTGTCTCCTGTGCGGGGCGATCGGCCGGCGCGACGTGCGCGCGCGGCCCGGTTCGATGTCGAACGCGGCGCACGCGTCGGCGTGCGCAACGAATCGGTACGTGCGACAAAGTGTAGCGGGCGGCCGCGAGCGTAAACTTGCGAATTTAATCGTCCATGCCTACGATGGCGCAATTTCCAGTCTCTGAACCATCATTGGAGGGCAGAAAATGGCGCAAGCCGAATTGGATGCCATCGACCGACGGATTCTCGCGATTCTTCAGGAGAACGGCCGCTTGTCGAACCAGGAGATCGCCGAGCGCGTGAACCTGTCGCCGAGCCCGTGTCTGCGACGGATCCGGCGGCTCGAGGAGATCGGTGTGATCACCGGCTACGTCGCGTTGCTCGATCCGCAGAAGCTGGGGCTCGACCTGCTCGCATACGTGAGCGTGCGGCTCGAGAAGCGCGGCGGCCTGGCGCCGGCCCGTGCCGACGAGACGTCGGCGCGCGCGGGCGCGACCCACGCGGAACTGTTCCGCGCGGCCGTGCAGACCTGGCCGGAAGTGGTGGCGTGCCACGCGATGACGGGCGACATGGATTACCTGCTGCGGGTGCAGGTCGAGGACATGGCGCACTTCTCCCGCTTCGTGCAGGAGCATTTGCTGCACCATCCGTCGGTGATCGACGTGAAGACGAGCTTCTCGCTCGAGTGCTTCAAGGAGACGACGGCGTTGCCGATCCGGTCGGTGCGCTAGAGCGCGGTGCGAGAAGGGGAGAAAGAAGGATGAGCCGGGCGCCCCGCGAGGCAGCCCGGTCGGCCGATGTTATGCCGTCAGCGCGGCGGGCATCAGCGATTCGATGAACTTCGACGTGCGGTGCGCCTGGCGCTTGAGCGCGTAGTCGAATACCGCGGCCTGCTCCTGCAGCATCTCGGCGAGGATCGTCGAGTGGTCGGCCGGTGGCAGCGACAGGTACGCATCGGCCTCGCCGTATGCGTACTCGATGCGCATCCCGGACTTCTTCGCGATGTGCATCATCGTCGCGTTGCGCGACAGGCAATGCATGTACAGCATCGTCACGCGGGTGTTGCGGCTGCGGATCGCAGCGCGCTCGAACAGTTTCGAGCCGACGCCGCAGCCGCGGGCGCTTTCGAGCACCGACACGCCGAATTCGGCCGTACGCTTGTCGCCTTCGGCGGGCAGATACGCCAGGTGGCCGACGCCGATCAGCTCGAGCGCATGGTCGAACACGCCGAACACCGTGTCGCGACCGAAGTCGATCGTACGGACATAGTTCTCGATCACGTGGTCAGGCACCATCTGGCCGAAGCGCAGCAGGCGGTCCTCTTCGTTGAGCGAGAGAAAGTGGGTGAGCATTTGCTCACGGTCTTTGGAAGCCAGTTCCCTGACGAGAACCGGCGCAGTACCGGCGTGGCCGACTGCATCGGCACGGCGGTCGAGTTGCGTGTTCATCGTGGGTTCCTCAGTGTGTAGCTGCACGAGCAACTTGTGCAATGCAGCGCATTTTACCTGAGCGGGGTTGGGGAAAACCCGTATTTGACGTTATTTGTGCTGAGGGGGAATTCTAAATCCACTTAGTTCATTCTCTATCTATTTGATTTTTAACGGATTTAAAATTCATCACATGAAATGCGCGGCGGCCTGTCGCAGTGTGCCCGCCGCGCAACGCATGCTGCTGCGCGGCAATCACGCACCGGGCGACAGCCCGCGTTCCATCAGGTCGATCACCTGTTCGGCGAAGTCGCGGTAGCCGAGGCGGCCACCCGGCTTGAGCCATGTGAACGTCCAGTTGATCATCCCGAACACCATCATCGTGACCGACGTCTGGTTTTCCTTCGAGATCCGGTCCGGGTAGGCGCGCGCGAGCTGACGCGCGAATGCCGCGACGATGTCGCGCTGGCGGTCGAGCACGATTTCGCGCTGCGCGTCCTCGAGATACTTCACGTCGTTGAGCAGCGCGACATGGCGGCTGTGCGACGTCTCGTACTCGGCGAGAAACGCGCGCACCAGCTCGGCGAACGCGTCGCGCTCGCTGAGGCCGCGCCGCTGGCTCGCGCCTTCCACCTCGGCGATGATCAGCATCAACCGCTTCGTGTAGCGGTCGAGCAGGTCGAACAGGATCGCTTCCTTGCTCTCGTAATAGTGATAGAGACGTGCCTTCGACGTGCCGCTCGCGGTCGCGAGATCGGACATCGACGTGCTCGGATAGCTCGTCTGCGCGAATTTCTCGGCGGCGAGATCGAGGATCTGCTCGCGCTGGGATTCGTGGTCGGGCGCTCGGGTACGGGCCATGGTCGAATGCGAAAGTTGTAGCGTTAGCGAGGCGCGGCTGCCGCGCGCACCTGCGTGGAAGAAAGGGCGGCCGGCGCGTCGTCCTGCAGCTCGAGCCGGCCGGCAGCCGCGAGTTCGCGGCAGCGCCACCAGGCGATCGAATCGCTGACGAACAGCCCGCCGCGGTCGGCGTTGGCCATGATGTCGCCGACGACGCGTCGCGCGGGCAGCCAGCCGGGTTCCGCGTGCGCGACGATCAGCGCGTCGAGGTCCGCGTAATGGCCGCTCTCGATCGTGTTGCTGACCCAGTAGCGCAGCTCGGCATTCAGGTGCTTCGCCTCTTGCCATTCGAGCGCGAGGCGACCGATGCGCAGTACCGAGATCGGCGCGGCCACCGGCCGTTTGCGAGCGAGTGCCGCGGGCGAGAACATCCCGGTCGAGCAGGCCTGGTCGGTGCGGGTCAGCGCCGCGCGCTGCGGGGCGTCGAGGTCCGCGGCCGACAACCGCACCTCGTTCAGCCGCTGCGGCGCGTTGCGCAGGTGATAGGCGACGCGGCGCAACAGCAGCTTGTCGCCGACGCTCGGTGCGTGCCAGACGACCACCTGGTCCGTATCCATCGCGAGCTGGTCGAGGCGGGTGAATTCACCTTCGATCTCCGCGTTCCAGTCGGGAATCTGGTCACCGAGCACGCGCTGCCAGAAGGCGGCGCGCGTGTCGGGCGTCTCGTCGGCGCCCTTCAGCGGCCCGACCGCGAGATCGTCGAGCAATCCGACGACGCGCTCGTCGCGTCCGGCTTGCGTGAGCGCCTCGCGCAGCGACGCGGCGGCGGTGCCGCCCTGAATCACGTGAATGGTACTCATCGGCCTGTCATCAACAAAAGAAAACCGCCGGCCGGGCGGACGTTGCGACGTCCAGCCGGCCGGCGGCCCCTAGTGTAAGCGAGATGTGTGACGACGAGAAACCGGCGCGCCGCGCCGGTGCGACGCCGCTCAACGCTCGTCGAAGCTCACGACGACCTTGTCGCTGACCGGGTGGCACTGGCACGTGAGCACGAAGCCGTCCTTCACTTCGTGTTCCTCGAGCGTGTAGTTCTTCTCCATCCGGACTTCGCCTTCGACCACCTTCGCGCGGCATGTGCAGCACACGCCGCCCTTGCACGCATAGGGCAGCGCGAGGCCCGCGCGCAGGCCGACGTCGAGCAGGCTCACGCCCTCGTACGGCAGGCGCAGCTTGCGCTTCTTGCCGTCGAGCACGATTTCGAGATCGGCGGCCGGCGTCTGGTCGGTGATCTCGACGACGGGCGCGCCGGCCTGCGGCAGCGGCGTGCCGAAGCGCTCGACATGTACCTTCGCCGGCGGCACGCCGGCTGCCTTCAACGCGGCTTCGGCTGCGTCCATCATCGGCGCCGGGCCGCAGATGAATGCTTCGTCGATCGCGTCGGCCGGCGTCAGCGTGGCAAGGAATTCCGCGCATTTCGCCTGGTCGAGCACGCCGTTGAACAGCTCGACGTCCTGCTGGTCGTCCGACAGCACGTGGTACAGGACGAAGCGGTTCATGTAGCGGTTCTTCAGGTCCTCGAGCTCCTCGGCGAACATGATCGCGTCGACACTGCGGTTGCCGTAGATCAGTGTGAACGTGCTGCGCGGCTCGAGCTCGAGCGTCGTCTTCACGATCGCGAGCACCGGTGTGATGCCCGATCCGCCGGAGAACGCGACGTACTGTTTGCCGTGGTCGGCGTTCAGGTGCGTGAAGAAGCGACCGTCCGGTGTCATCACGTCGATGGTGTGGCCGGGCTTCAGCGTATCGAACGCGAAGTTCGAAAACCGGCCGCCGCGCACGCGCTTGATGCCGATGCGCAGCTCGCCGTCACGGTCGTAGTCGGTCGTACCGACGCAGATCGAGTACGAGCGGCGCGTTTCCTCGCCGTCGATGTGAGTCTTCAGCGTGACGAACTGGCCCTGCGTGAAGCGGTACGCGTCGCGCAATTCGGGCGGCACGTCGAAGGAGACGGTAACGGCGTCGGCGGTCTCGGGGCGCACATCGCGGATACGCAGCGGGTGAAATTGCGGGGTCGCCATGATCAATAAGGTTTGAAGTAGTCGAAGGGTTCGCGGCAGTCGACACAGCGATACAACGCCTTGCAGGCCGTGGACGCGAATTGCGCGAGACGCTCGGTGCGGGCGGAGCCGCAGCGCGGGCAGACGGGCGCCGCGACGGGGCGCGGCACGAAACGCACGACGTTTTCCCGCGGCGCGGCGCCGGCGCACTGGCCGACGGGCGGCGCGATGCCGTACGCGCGCAGCTTGTCGCGCGCTTCCTGCGTGATCCAGTCGGTCGTCCATGCGGGCGCGAGCACCGTCTCGATCCGGTGCGGCGGCAGGTCGGCGGCGTGCATCGCCGCGGCGATGTCCTCGGCGATCTGCGACATCGCCGGACAGCCGGAGTAGGTCGGCGTGATCACGACTTCGAGCAGGCCGTCGTCTGCGCGACGGACGTCGCGCAGGATGCCGAGCTCACGGATCGACACGACTGGAATCTCGGGATCGGGCACGGCTTCGAGCACGTCCCACGCGCGCGCGAGCAACGGATCGTTGCGGTGCGCGGCGGGTGCGGTGTCGGCGGGGGCGGCAGTCTGGACGGACATCGTCGGGCTCCGTTGGGTCGGCCGGTTACCAGGTCGCGCCGGGGTGCTGGCGCGCGAGGCTCTGCATTTCCGCGAGCAGGTAGCCCATGTGCTCCGAGTGCTCGCCCTGCTTGCCGGTCGTCACATGCTGCACGGGCGCGGGCAGGGTGAGCGTCGCTTCCGCGAGCGCATCGTCCACGTCCGCGCGCCATGCGGCTTCGAGCGTGGCCGCTGCCGGGCCGATGCCGGATGCGGCGATCGCGTCGTCGACCGCGTCGGCGGCGAAGAATTCGCGCGTGTACGGAATCAGGTAGTCGAGCGCGGCCTGCGCGCGGCGATGCGATTCGTCGGTGCCGTCGCCGAGGCGCAGCAGCCATTCGCGGGCATGCTGCACGTGATAGCGGGTTTCCTTCACCGATTTCGCGGCGATCGCGGCGAGTTGCGCGTCCGTCGACGTCTCGAGCGCCGTCCACACGTGCAGCATCAGCGTCGCGTAGAGGAAATTGCGCACGATGGTCACCGCATAGTCTTTGTCGGCGTGCGCGGTGCCGGCAATCGGGCCGTAGTGCGGCAGCTCGGCGAGCGTGAAGTTCGCGAACTCGCGCTCGGTGCGGAAGTACGCGTAGTCGTCTTCCGTCTTCGCCGCGCCGTTCAGTTGGCGGTCGAGGTCGGCTGCGTGCGTATACAGCATGCGGGCCTGGCCGATGAGGTCGAGGCTCATGTTGGTGAGCGCGATGTCTTCCTCGAGGATCGGGCCGTGGCCGCACCATTCGGCGTTGCGCTGACCGAGGATCAGCGCGTTGTCCGCGAGGCGCAGCACGTAGGAGAGGTGTTCGGGCGTGATCGTCATGGCGCGGGCGTTACATGTGGTTGACTTCGTCGGGCAGCGTGTAGAACGTCGGGTGACGGTAGATCTTGTCGCCCGCCGGTTCGAACAACTCGGCCTTCTCGGCCGGATCCGACGCGGTGATCGCCGACGACGGCACCACCCAGATGCTCACGCCTTCCTGGCGGCGCGTGTAGACGTCGCGCGCCATGCGCAGCGCCATCGACGCGTCGGCCGCGTGCAGGCTGCCGCAATGCTTGTGGTCGAGGCCCTGCTTGCTGCGTACGAACACTTCCCAGATCGGCCATTCCTTGTTCATCACTCTCTCCTGAATCCTGTATTCGATAGTTGCCGCTCAGGCGGCTTGCTGCTTGGCGCGGGCGCGGCGCTTTGCTTCGTGCGCGAGCGCGGCTTCGCGCACCCACGCACCGTCGTCGTGCGCCTTCACGCGCGTCGCGAGGCGTTCCTTGTTGCACGGGCCGTCGCCGTTGACGACGCGCCAGAATTCATCCCAGTCGATCGCGCCGTAGTCGTAGTGGCCGCGCGCCTCGTTCCATCTCAGGTCAGGGTCGGGCAGCGTCACGCCGAGCACCTTCGCCTGATCGACCGTCGCGTCGACGAACTTCTGCCGCAGGTCGTCGTTCGAGATCCGCTTGATGCCCCATTTCGCGGACTGGTTGCTGTGGACCGAATCGGCGTCGCTCGGGCCGAACATCATCAGCACCGGCCACCACCAGCGGTTCACCGCCTGCTGGACCATCGCGCGCTGCGCGTCGGTCCCCTTCATCATCGACAGCAGTGCATCGAAGCCCTGGCGCTGGTGGAACGACTCTTCCTTGCACACGCGGATCATCGCGCGCGCATACGGGCCGTACGTGCAGCGGCACAGCGGGATCTGATTCATGATCGCGGCGCCGTCGACGAGCCAGCCGATCACGCCGACGTCGGCCCAGGTCGGCGTCGGGTAGTTGAAGATGCTCGAGTATTTCGCCTTGCCGGCGTGCAGCGCGTCGATCAGCGAATCGCGCGATACGCCGAGCGTTTCGGCCGCGCTATATAGATAGAGGCCGTGACCGGCTTCGTCCTGGACTTTCGCGAGCAGGATCGCCTTGCGCTTCAGGCTCGGTGCGCGCGAGATCCAGTTGCCTTCCGGCAGCATGCCGACGACTTCCGAGTGCGCGTGCTGCGAAATCTGGCGGACCAGCGTCTTGCGATAGGCATCGGGCATCCAGTCCTGCGGCTCGATCTTGCCGTCCGCGGCCATGACCGCGTCGAACCGCGCCTGCTCGGGCGACTCGGCTGCGGCGTCGAGCGGTGCGACGTTGCCGGGGATGTCGAGGGATTGCGTGTACATGGCGGAGGATCTCGTCCGGTTGAATGTGTGCGAAGTATAAACCAACCGACCGGTCGGTTAATAAATTTCTTGCGGATTTGCAGTGGGACTCGGGTAAACGTGGGGCGATGGGCGCGATCGCCGGTCGGGAGGGCGGTGGCGCGTGAGACGGGTGGCTTCTGCGGCACAATGCCTGCTTTCCGATGAGGATTTCGCCGATGTCATTTCGAAGCAGTTTCGTCGCGACCGTGCTGGGCGCGTCCGTTTTCATGTCGCCGCTCGCGGTCTCGGCCGCACCGGCCGGGTGGGTCGCCGCGTGGGCGACCGCGTTGCAGCCGATTCCCGACCTGACTGCGCCGCCGCCGCTCTACCGCGCGCCCGACGTGGCCGGGCGAACCGTTCGGCAGATCGTCTACCCGACGGTTTCCGGGCATGCCGCGCGGATTCGTATCAGCAACGCCTACGCTCGCGCGCCGCTGTTGATCGAGGCTGCCAGTCTCGCGCGCGCCGGTGACGGCGCGGCGCTTGCCGACGCGGCGGGTGCTTCCGTCCGCTTCGGCGGCAAGACGTCGGTGACGCTCGCCCCCGGCCAGGAGCTTGAAAGCGACCCGGTGGCGATCGACGTGACGGCCGGGCAGCCGTATGCAATCAGTCTGCGGATGGGGGCAAACCAGCGGATGACGGTGTGGCACCGTGTGTCGAACCAGCTCAATTACGTATCGGCGCCGGGCGATCATGTGAACGATCCGGGCGCCAGCGCATTCCGCACGCGCTTTACTCAGTATGCGTGGGTGACCGAACTGGCCGTCGAGGCGGGCGCCGCGCGGGCGAGTGTCGCCGCGATCGGGGACTCGATCACCGACGGGCTACGCTCGAGCCTGAACCGCAACCGTCGTTGGCCGGATGCGCTGGCGCGCCGGCTGGCCGCGGCAGGTTCGGATTCGCTCGGCGTCGTGAATCTCGGGATCAGCGGCAATCGGCTGCTGAGCGATTCGGCATGCTACGGCACGTCGCTGGCGTCACGGTTCGAGCGCGATGCGCTTTCGCGTGCAGGGGTGAAGGCGGCGATCGTGCTGATCGGCATCAACGACATCAACTTTGCGGCGATGCCGTCGCGTGCGGGGCTCGATTGCGACCACCCGCATACGCAGGTCACGGCCGCTTCGTTGATCGACGGCTATCGCCGGTTGATCGAGGCAGCACATCACCAGGGCGTGAAGGTCTTTGGCGCGACGCTCACGCCTGCGGCGTTGCCGGCCGGGCGCGAGGCGGTCCGACTCGAGGTGAACCGGTGGATCCGGAGCGGCGGCGGGTTCGACGGCGTGGTGGACTTCGACGCGGTGCTGCGCGACCCGGCTCGCCCGAATGTGCTGCAGCGCCGGTATGACAGTGGCGACGGCATTCATCCGAGTGACGCGGGTTACACGGCCATGGCCGATGCAGTGCCGATGGAGCGGCTGCAGGCCGCAGTTGGCGGCAAGTGACATCGCCTTATATATAGAGCGAAGAACCGCCGGCTTCCTCGAGATTGTGGGCGGCGCTCGGTCCCTCGAGCCCCCCAAGCCCCCGTGCGCGGCAGCGCACGGGGGCTTTTTCAAAATATTTTCACAAAGGGGGTTGCGCAGACCGGGGCAGGTGCTTAGAATCACGCCTCTTTCGCGCTAACGGAAACGCGGCGCGGAGGAAGAAGGGAAGCGGTGTGATGGAGGGTCGGTTGTCGAGCCCCGGCGCGCACGAAGTTGAACCCAGTCGTCGCAACGAAGCAGTTCAAAAAGTTGTTGACTGACTGAGAAACACGGTTCATAATTTCGCTTCTCTGCTGCTGAAAACGCAGCGCTGCTGAGAAACTCCAAGTTTCTCGCAGAAATGCTCTTTAAAAATTAACAGCCGATAAGTGTGGGCGCTTGATGGAAGCGAGCTGATCTTCGGATCAGATAGCGAAAGTATCAAGAGTCTCACACTAAAGTAAGTCAGGTTTAT
>NZ_JAIZRQ010000015.1:0-24388 GCF_020419685.1 Burkholderia sp. AU33545
CATCGAACTGCTGCGCCAGCTCGGCCAGCGTGCGCTCGCCCTTGACCGCTGCCAGCGCCACCTTCGCTTTGAACGCCGCTGAGTGCGTGCGTCGGGTTCTCTTCGTCATTTCCTCGGTTCCTTTGCCGGCATTATCGCTGGCTCAGGCCCCGGCCGTTCCACTTATCTGGCTGTCCGATTTTGCGAGGCCACCTCTGTCTGGATCGGTAAGATCAGCTACGGGTTGCTGAAATGCGTGAGCGTCTCCCAATTCATGAAATAGCTCGCCCCCGCAGGCCGATTGGCGGACAGGTACTTATTCATCTGCGGCAAGCTCAGCCCCCAACGATTCACCAGATTGTTATAGGCAAGTTCTCCCGTGGCTACAGAGCTGCCGAGCGAGATTTTCCCGGAGCAAAGCCAGGTCGGTACTGATGCACCATTCAGATACGTGGCGTTGAATTCGAGGCCCGCCTGCAGGCGAGACGTATTGGGCGTGCCCAGTGTACTTTCGGAGGAGACGTTGAAGCCCTGCAAAAAGGCGGTCTCCGCGCCATTTGCAAGAGCGGCAAAACCCCATCGAACGTGCCCCAGATCGCGGCAGGTTTCCTGGCTCAGCCCGTTAACGAGCGGGCTTTGGTTGTACCACAGCGTCCCGAGGTTCGAGGCGGTACGGTTGGCGGTTGACCAATTGATCGGTGGCACCGGCGTCGGCCCATCATTGGTCATGTAGATGTACGCTGGGAGCGTATTCCGCCACATCCAGATTCCGCGAAGGAAGGTTTGGGCATCATCGTTGAACACGCCTATATTGATCGACGCCGCGGCACTGGAACTGTTCAGGTTCCCGCCGTAGTATCCGAACGACCTGCCCGGCGTGACAAGCGGCACATACCAAGTGGCCAGGAAATTCTTGAAGGTGCTGATATCCGATGCAGCCCATACGCTGTTCCCATTCGCATCAACATACGTGTATCGGATGATCTCTGCCGCCCGTGGCCAGACGTCGCCCGTCCACGAAGCAACATTCATGGCGTTGCTACCACTGAAACCGCCGGCAAACGTGGATGCCCACGCATTCATGATCTTGATAGCGTTGTCGGCATAAACCGTATTGCGCGTGATATACCAAAGCAGTGCCTGTGTGTATGCCGCTTGAGAATCGCTAATGAGCGCGTCTGTCTGCGTGCTGTTGCCAGTATCGACCGAGGTTTGAGGCGAAGGCGTGTAAGTTAGCGCCCCGAGCTGGCTCCTGCTGGCATTGACGAACGCGCTTTGCCATGGGGAATAGCTCGCATTCACGTTCGACGCCATCGACTGAAGGTGGGAGGTGTCCAACAGGATGCCAGGATGGGTGAAGCTAACGCCCGAGCGTACGTCCAGCTGCACGGTGGCCGTCTGTACGTTGTTACCGCTGACGCCGGTGATCGTCAGCGGATAAACGCCCGCCGGCGTCGTTCCGCTGGTATTCACGGTGAGAACGGAGACCGCCCATGCTCCGCTGACCAATCGGGGAGAAAATGAAGCCGTAGCACCCGTGGGAAGACCAGACACGCTGAGCTGCACGGAACCAGAAAACCCGTTTGAGCCGACGTTAACCGCTGTGTACGTGGTACTACCGCCCTGCAAGATCGTGCCCGTGCTGGGCCACCCATTGATCGCAAAGCTCGAGGATTGGGCGAACGCGTTTGTGACGGCGAGAAGCATCAAAGTTAGCGCGGCGATGATCGATGTAATACCCATTCGAAGCGACATTACTAGTTTCCCGGTCATGAGTTGCAGAATCGGCCCGCACCCACTGGTGCAGACCTTCATTTGCGGACTACGTACCGCAGATATAAGAATTGGAGGTCACCAAGAACCAATAAACAGATTCAGCCAAATATGGATGGCAACTGGAATGCCTCAATGCACACTGGTTCTTGTCGCTCGAGGACGCCAGACGCAAAATCGAGGTCTGGCGCGAGTACTATAACGAGGCGCGTCCTCACTCTGCGCTGCAGCGGATGACACCGGCGGAATTCGCCCGCCAGTGCACCGATCGGGCCGATTTGGCCCGCCCCGAAGAGCCGGAATTTTCCAACTAAGACCGGGACGGAAATTGGGCCAGCCTCACTCAACCACAGATAACCACGTGCCTTTCGTTTCGAGCGCCGCGCTGACATTCACGGCGCGTTCCTCAAACTCGGTTGTTACCTGATCTGCTGCAATACCCTCCGGCGCACCTCGTAGCGTCTTTGAAACCGTTTCTTAGCGTTGTGGCCACGCGAGCAATCGTAAATTGACGCGCACCTACTGGTAACTGAACGTAAATGTCGCCCGTGCGTTGGCGCTGCCCGGCGAAACGGTTGCCCCAGTTTGTACATAGCGCGCGCTCAACGGAATCGTCAGATTCGCTTGGCCCTGCGCGATATTTCCTGCATACCATTGATTCGTGTTGCCGACGGCAGTGGAATCTGGTCCGAAGCCCAGTGGCGCGCCGTCCTTCATGATTTGGACGCCGATCCCAGACGCGGTCGAGTCCTTCGACAGGGATAGCGTCGTCGAGCTATTGGCTGACGCTGTCGCATCGGTGAGTGTCACGTAAGCGTTAGTTGACGTTCCGGCCTTCCCACCCGAGCAAGTTAGCGCGATGTTGAATGGGCGCTGGACCGATGTCGTACCGACGCCCTTAAACGACGATGCGAGAACCGCGCCCATCGGCACAATCACGTCCGGTGTCGCAACCTTGCAGGTCGGCACCTGGGGTTGGATGATGACAGGGGACGCGAACCTTGTGTCAAGCATGAGTTGTCCGTCCGCGCTGCCTGCGCGATCCTGCATAATAGAACCGCTCAGCGTACCACCAGCCGTGATGTCGCCAGTCTTGATAAGTTCGAGTTTCAAACTGAAACTTTCAGAGAACACGCTGTTGGCAAAACTGACTGATGTTTTATATGGAAATACGTGACCGGCATTAGTGAGCCTTATTCCTATATTTTTTACTGAAGTCGGATAGATGTTTCCGTTCGGCGTGCCGCTTCCTATCAACCAATGGGCCATAGTCGGCTGGCAAATGGCGCTCGCACCAGACAGCCTATTATTAGTAATTTGTCGACTGGTAAGTGTCGCCGAATAAATTACACCACCAATTGGAACCGAATTAGGATCAAACGGAGGAGGGTTGAATCCCGACATTGTCGCAGTGTAGTAGCTCAATCCATCGTTGGTATCTACTTTGCAAACCGACCATGCCGAAGCTGGCAGAATCGCAAAAATGCACGCCACGCCAATTAGCAGTTTCGTTGATAGAGTCTCGTATGCTTTCAAATTTCCCTCTCTATATCTTAAGTATCTTCGAATCGCAGCTTCCGCCACACATTGGGCACAATGGGAAGTCTCACCGAGCCGCGCCCCGCGACACCACTGAGGTCTTGCATACACCCTTGAACTGTTGGTAGCCGTTTGATCGATCGCCCTTCTTCCGTACCGGGAGTTCATAGGCGATCTGACAGATCGAGTTGCTGTCGTCGTCCCATTTCACAGTCAACGCTCCTTTCTCGTTCAGGCCACGCGCAATGATTTTGCTTGCCTGGCCCACTACGCCGATATCTTTGCCATTCTCGTCGAATACCGCCGCGCCGAACGGCAGCGGCGTCCCGTCGCTACGTCGGGCCTGTATCAATGCGGAGCGGCCGGTGTCAGTCGCGAACTCCAGGAGCGGCACCGCCCCGGCCAGTGGTGCGACCTGCTGGCTGGTTTCCTTTAGCTCGACGTCGGTTGACAGACCTTTCGGATCGAGTTCGATCGTATTCAGGGTGTACGGTGTCAGATAAGGCACGATTGCATAACCACGTTCGTCCACCCGCACACCCGACGCGTTCGTGACACGTGCGCCATCCGCGCCAGGCGCCTTGATGATCCCGAACGTTTCCGACAACGGTTGTGACAGCGTGACACCCCCAGGATGGACGACGATGGCACCGCGCGCACCGAGCGACGCTTGCTGGTTGCCTGCATTTCCCCCGACGCTTGCGCTCAGTTCGGCAAACGAGCCGCGATATGTCGCTGCGGCGCTTCCATTGGTGGTCGAATTGTTCTGACCAAACGATCGATCCGCGGTTAGGCTGTACGACAACTGGTTGTCCACGCCTAGTGAACCGGACAATGTGGACTGGAACTGAGTATTCCCATCCGTATCGTGGGTGATGTTCCCCGACAACGTCATAGGTCGAACCTTGTCAAGCGGGATTGAGACGCTCGCGTAAACCAATGTGCTCATCCGGCCTCCGATGCTGCGCTGCCGGGTGGCCGAGAGGTTGTACGTAATATTGCGGAAGCTGTTGCTGTAGCCTGCGGAGTAGTTGATGTCCGACCCCGACCTATTCCAGTAATCGGCGGCCGACGCAGTTATGCTGAGTTGGCCGCGCTTGTCACCCAGCTGCTGGCCGAGCGTCAGCGATGCGCGGTTCCGCTGGTGCCAGACGTTCGAGATCGTGCCATATTCGCGCGCAGCATCCCGTGCGAGCATCGCATCGTTTAGACCAAAAAAGCCACTCGTCGAATAGCGGTACGCCGCAAGTGCAACATCCGTTCCGGTCGCCTGCAACGACTCGGAGTAGCTTACTCGCATGCTCGAACCGTTGAAGCGCTTCATTCCCGGAATCGCAGTGCTCGCCTGCGTGATGTCGGCACCGAATGCACCGATACCTGTATTAAAAGCGGCACCGAGCATTACCGATGCATAGCCTTGCGCGATCGTGACGCCGCCGTACCCGGTCACCAAGTTGGTCAGGCCGCGCTGCCAGGTAGCCTGTGCGAACAACGGATTGCTCGAACTCCCCTCCGTGCGCAAGGCACCCGCGACAAAGCTGTAGCGATTGATACCGGGGCGCAGTGACAGAGGAACCGCTGCATAGGGAATCGAGAACGAGTGGACCGAACCGTCCGCCTCGGTCACATAGACCTTCAGGTCGCCACCGTATCCAGTCGGATACAGGTCGTTTATCTCGAACGCACCAGACGCGACGGTGGTTTCGTAGAGTGTGACACCGTTTTGCTTGATCGTTACCTTTGCGTTGCTATTCGCAACGCCGCGGACAACCGGCGCGTAGCCGCGGAGCGACTCAGGCAACATCCTGTCGTCGCTGGACAGCCGAACGCCACGAAACTGGATCGAATCGAACAGCTCGCCCGACGTAAACGTCTCACCGACGACAAGTTGCGATGACAGCGATGGCAGGTCTCGCTGCACATAGGTCGAGATATCCTGATACTGACTGCGGCCGCGCGCATCCCACGTGTATGTACCGTCGTGTCGGAAATGCCAATTTCCGAGGTTGAAGCCGGTATTTAGACCAACATAGCCTTGCGTCTGTGCCTGAGTGCCGCGCGACTTGAACGTATAGAGATTGGCGTTGTAGCCGATCATCGCGACCGGGACGCCGGCACTCCACTGATCGGGCGGCACGTAGCCGCGCGCAGTGCGTTTCAGCGAGGCCTGCGGGATGCTGAGCGTCATCCGTTGTTCGGTGAAATCGAAGGCCCCACTCGCCTCCGGCACAACCTGCTCTATGCGCAGGCACGCATGGTCGATAACAATCTGCTTAACGACTTCGGCGGGCAACTTCGTGAAGTCGAAACCGATGCGCCGCAACAGTTGTTCGTCGAAACAAGCTTGCGCATCCGCCATTCCGGGGGCGGCATTGAAGGGCACGTCAACACGGCCGATCCAGTCCTGACCGACGTAGAGGTCGATGTTGTATGTGCCCGGCGAAACGGCGTTGCCGCGCCGAAACCGCGAAAGGTCGACTTGCTGCGAACTGCCGCTACTGAGAAAGCCGCTGTCGAAGTCGACCTGCGCCATGTTGAGCGCGGCAACGCCGTGCGCGTTCGCGTCACCTTGCCACACACCGAGGGACGACGCCACGAGCACGCACAGCTGCCTTAGGCGCAACCCATCGCTGACATCCCTATGCAGGCGCGTGGTCGCGGTCATTCCCGAATACTCCTTCGTTGAGATCGAATGCCGAAAGCGGCAAAAAGTAAGTGACAAAGCACATCCAAGCCCCACAAGCGGCGAGGCATATCCAGTTGGAAAAGCGAATGCAGAGGTGGCACGCTCGGCCGGAGCTGCATGGCCGGGTGCGAATACAGCGGTAGTGACCGTATTGCGCTGTCCGTTCGCGCGACTCGCTATTCGTGAAGGGAGAGAGGCTTATGCCCGTCGTGGCTAGCGCCCCAATCGTCGATGGTGGAATATTCAATCGTGGCGTCAGCTGAGGGAGCCGACGTCAGGCCATCCAGCGGAAACAATTGCGTACTGCCTGGCAGGACAAAACCCATTCGTGCATCGTATTTCCGGTCGCCCGACATAAGTGCAACGCTGCCGTAGTTCACGACATAGGCCGTCGGGTTGGTCGCCTTCAACGCGAATTTGCCCTTTTCTCGCACCGCCTCCCACCTCACCTGCGTGTGCGCGGCGGCGGCGCTGCCCGGCAATTCATCGGGGCGGAACATTACCTTGATACGCGAACGAAAGGCCACCTGGACCTTGTTGCCATCGTTGCTCGCGGTTGCCTTCGGAGGAATTTCGAGCACGTTGAGCCAGAACAGGCTTTCCCTGTCCATCGGCAACGGCTCTTTCGTGTAGATCAGGCGCAATGTCTGTCCCTTGCCGGGTTCCATTCGGAACATTGTCGGAGTCAGCGTGAATGGCACATCAATATTGTCCGGCGATTCTCTTTCGTTGCCCTTGTCGAGCCAGGACTGGATAAGTACGGGTTTCTTACCTTCGTTTGTTATCTTAATCGTCACTTCACGTTCATGAGCCGGGAAAATTACGCGGGTTCCCGAGATCACGACACTGGCGTGTGCGTGTGCGGCAAGCACCGCGCCAATCAAGGCAAATGCCTTAAGCGTTTTCAGTATGTTCATGGCGTGTGGGAATCGATGACAATTACTGGATTCGACGCGCCCTGCGACAAAAAACGAAGGTCAGCGGGCGAGTCCACAAGGAGGCCTTTCGATGAAAGACCTCCGTAATGCCTTATTGGTAGGTCAGCGAGTACTGAACCTTCGAGTTCGCGGCACCCGCCGTCACAGCGCCGGTCGCGTAGTACTCGGCAAAATAGTTAAGCGTCGCGCTGCCGTCGTTGCCAATCGCGACCATCTGGGAACCTTGATCGCCTTGGAAGCCGACCTTGATCGGCTGTTGCTGATCGTTCAGGACATTGATCTGCACATTGGAGGCTGCCGGCGCGGCTTCCGAGCCAGCATTCAGCTTAAGCCTGCCCGTGGTGAGATCAACGTTTGCGCCCGCTTCGAACGCCACGCCGACCTTGGTCGGACTACCGTTCCCGGTTGTACAGTTCGTCAGCGCCAGCGTGAACGGGGTACGGCCTGCCACTGTGCCAGGCGAGGCGAGCGCAGTAGTAGCGACGGTGGGCA
Organism: Burkholderia sp. AU33545; assembly: GCF_020419685.1. Classification (NCBI taxonomy): domain Bacteria; kingdom Pseudomonadati; phylum Pseudomonadota; class Betaproteobacteria; order Burkholderiales; family Burkholderiaceae; genus Burkholderia; species Burkholderia sp. AU33545. Next base: position 7,408 of record NZ_JAIZRQ010000015.1, read on the forward strand.
AATTCACTGTCACGTCACCTTGGCCACCGTTGATTGTGCAGGTCGAGGCGACCACGCTGCCGTTGATCGTGATCGTGCCATCGGAAGCATAGGCCGCTGACGCCGCAGCGATGCCAATGGAGGCGAGCATCATGGAGAGGATTTTCATGCGCGTTGCAATTTTCATAGTTGAATTTCTGAGCGGACAAATTGATTTTACGAAGCACATTTCCGCCCGCGGTTTTCGTTGTGCCGTTATGCACGACACCACGAATCGCGGGGTTCCGACACCCCGTGCTTTTGAAATATAAGGACTCGTACTTCATGCGATTCCTATATTTACCTTTCTTGAAAAGGCCCGCACATTATCGTGATCGCGACGATCTATATCTATGAGACTTGTCTTGACTATCGACCTACCTCCATAAGGCAATCTCATATCTAACCAGCTTTGACATTTCACTTGAAGCTTTAGAGACGGTTTGAAAAAGGCTGTTTGGTGCTGTTAACTTGTGCGGCGAGCTGTTAGCCTCAGGCATCGGAACAACCGAGGCCGAGGAGATGGGCAAGCCGATCATCGACGATGAATTGTGGACACTGATCGAGCCGTTACTGCCGCCAGCCAAGCCGCGGCGCGAGAAGAATCCGGGCCGCCTGCCTGTTTCGAATCGCACCGCGCTGACTGGCCTCCTGTTCGTTCTCTAGACGGGACTGCGCTGGCGCGACCTGCCCGCCGAGATGGGGTGCGGCTCGGGCGTGACGTGTTGGCGACGGCTACGCGATTGGCAGGCAGCAGGCGTGTGGGACCGCTTGCACGAACTGCAGCTGGCGAAGCTGCGAGCAGCGGACCAGATCGACTTCTAGCGAGCCGCTGTCGATTCATCATCGATTCGCGCCGTTGGGGCGGGCCAAGAACTGGGCCAAACCTGAGCGGCCCCCAGTAAACAGTGCCATGATGTAAGCGAGTTTTCGGCGGACTTTTTCAGTATGAAAGGAGCCGTACGATGAAACGCAAGCGCTTCAGTGTCGAGCAGATTGTGGCGGTGTTGAAACAGGCCGAAGCAGGCATGCCGGTAGCGGAACTGACTCGTCACGTGGGCATTTCGGAGCAAACCTTCTATCGCTGGAAGAAGGTGTATGCCGGTTTGCAGACGGACCAGGTGCGACAGTTCAAGCAGCTTCAAGACGAGAACGCCCAACTGAAGAAGGTGGTCGCGGAGCTGACGTTGGACAAGGCGATGCTGACCGACGTATTGAAAAAAAAGTGGTGAAGTCCTCGCCAAGGCGCCACGTCGTGGATTATCTAAAGTCCGCCTATGGAGTAGCAGAGCGGCGTGCCTGCCGCCTGGTGGCCATATCGCGCTCGGTGTACCAGTATCGCAGCCACCGCGACCCGCAGACTGCATTGCGGCAGCGCATGTGTGAAATCGCGGCGACGCGGGTGCGCTATGGTTACCGCAAGATACGCGTGCTGCTGCTACGGGAGGGCTATCAGGTCAGCAAAAATCGGCTGTACCGTCTGTATCGTGAGGAAGGGCTGTCGCTGCGCTACAGACCAAATCGCAAGCGACGTGCGCAGATGAGCCGCCCGGCACGTGCAAAGTCGACGGCGGCAAATCAGGCGTGGAGCTTGGACTTCGTCGCCGACCAGCTTTCGAACGGCCAGAGGTTCCGCGCGCTGACCATCATCGACGTCTTTACGCGCGAAGCACTAGCCATCGATGTTGGTCAGCGATTGAGCGCTTCAGATGTCGTGCGTGCACTGGATGAACTGAGGAGCAAACGCGGAGCGCCCCGCACGCTGTTTTGTGACAACGGCTCGGAATTTACGAGTCAGGTGATGGACCTGTGGGCTTACCATCACAAGGTTGAGATTGCCTTCAGCCGGCCCGGCAAGCCAACGGATAACGCATTCGTAGAGTCGTTCAACGGCACGCTACGCGATGAATGCCTGAACGTGCACTGGTTCACATCGCTGGCCGATGCCAGGGAGCAGATTGAACGATGGCGGGTCGAATACAACGAGAGTCGGCCTCACAGGGCTCTCGGTGAAGTGCCGCCTGCCGAATACGTCCGTCAGTTGGGCCTGCAGGCCCAACTGACGGACCAACAGAACGCCGAAGACTAACATTGCCTTTGGCACTGAAAACCGGGACCGTTCAAAGACGAACTTTACTAGACTCCGGCTGGCCCTGTTTGTAGGGGGCAGGTCATTCCTCTCTGGAACGGACTCTACACCATCACCGTACTAAACGCGGGGAGCGCGTCAACGGCGATCGATCGTTTGCATAGGTATCGAACGACATAGAACGTAAGCAGCTCTGCCACGGGTGGGGATACCTCAAGTACTGCAGAGCTCCCATTGATCCGCAGTGCATATAGTAAGCTTTCCTCCCTGAGGCGATACCCTGCCACATTCGTTAGGTGCAGAGGCGCGCCAAATAGTGTCCTCAGGGGGCCGGCACGTCGTCCGCCCTCAGTGCGTCGAGCGTATCGGTAAACTCGGCATGCAGCGCGGGCCACAATTCGGCGAACACGTCGAGGCCCTCGTCGCGCACAACCTGTTGCAACCCGTTGGACAGCTCCGCGAGAACGCCGTGCCCGACCGCCAGGAAGCCACCACTCAGCGCATGCAGCTCGCGCGCGACCGTCTCCGTATCGCGTCCGGCCAGCGCGCGATCGATCGACTCGAATGACGCCAGCGTAACCCGACGCATCGCAGCCACCACGGTTTTCGGCATCGTGAACCGATCGCCAGCAGCACTCTCAAATCCGCCGCCAACTTGTACGCGAAGCGCGCGCGCCAGTGCCTGCATCAACACGGGCTTCGGCAGCAGCGCACGTATTCCGACATCCATGCAGCGCTTTTTGTCGCCCGGCCCCGCATGCGCCGTCATCGCTATGATGGGCAATTGCGCGTCGCGTTCACGAATCGCGGCCGCGAGTCTCCAGCCGTCCGTGTCGGGCAAACCGAGATCGGTCAGCACCACGTCGAAGCGGCCTCCAGCGAGCGATGCCAACGCCTGCCCGCCGCTTTCGACGATCGTCGCATCAGTGCCCAGCTCGCGGAGCTGGTCTGCGAGCAGAAGTTGGCTCGCCGAATGATCCTCGACGGCAAGCACGCGCAACGGCACGTCGCCGTCCCCCGTGAGCGGGGCCGGGTCGAGCGGATCGTGGTCCGCATCGCCATGGAGATCGCAGGCCACCACGTCGTCGGTCATCGGCAACGGGATGCGAACGCAGAACTCGCTACCCTCGCCCGGCGTACTGCGCACCGCAATTTCGCCCCCCATCGCCGCGACGAGCCTCCGGCAAAGTGCAAGACCAATGCCCGTGCCGCCATATTGCCGACGGATCGAGTCGTCGGCCTGCTGGTAAAGTTCGAAGATCGCCGACTGCGCCGACAATGGGATACCGATCCCCGTATCGATTACTCGTATTTCGACGACATCGCGGCCGCCCGCGCAAAGCGTCACGCTGCCCGTCTCCGTAAACTTGATCGCATTGCCGATCAGATTCGCGACGACCTGGCGGATCCGGATCGGATCGCCGGTCCGGTAACGCTCCATGTCCGGGGCGATATCACAACCGAGGCGCAGCCCCCTCGCCGTTGCTAGGGGCCGGAACGATTCTGCGACTTCGCCCAGCAGTGTCGCGCAATCGAACGGCACCGCATCGATGCGCAGTTGCCCGGCCTCGACTTTCGAAAGGTCCAGCACGTCGTTGAGGATATGCAGCAGCGCAGACGAGGACGAATCCACAATCTGCAGGCGTCTGCGCTGCGTATCGGCAAGCGGGCCGCGCTTCATCAGTTCAAGATTACCTATCACCGCATTGAGCGGCGTGCGGATTTCGTGGCTCATCGTCGCGAGGAAAACCGACTTTGCCCGGTTCGCCTGGTCAGCCGCTTGTTGGGCTTCGACGAGCGACTGCTCGGCCAGCTTGCGCGCGGTGATGTCGTTGACGGTCGCGAGCAATACATTCGCTCCGCGATATCTGACGCGCGCGACGTTGACGAGCAGATGCGTCTCATCAGCGCCGCCCGTCACATCCGTGAGGGCGACCTCGTAGCCCGCAATCGCTCGCCGCCGCGCCGGCGACTGCGCATCGTGCGATTGCATGAACGTTCGCCAGATCCGCAGCGACAGCGGCTCGCCAGCCACGCCGGTCTCGTAGCGAGCCATCGCTTGGTTGCGCAGCAGAACCGCGCCATCCCCCTCGCCGAGCAGCGAAAGACCGATCGGTGCCGCGCGGATCAGCGTGCGGTTGAGCTGCTCGCTTTCCTTTAGCCGCGCGGCGCTGCGGTAGGCCGGCGCGAGAATGCGCCGGTTGACCAGCACGATCCCGCACCACAGCAACGCCAGACCAAGCAGCGCCACACCGGCAATCTTGAACAGGCGGGCCTCGACGCCACGCAACATGGTCTGTATCGAATAGACGTAGACCAGCGCCCAGTGCGTCCCCGGAATAGCATCGCGGATCACGAAACGCCCGTCGCGAAACAGGTGCTCGATGTCTTTCACGTAATCGCCGGACGGTGCCTGCGCGAGGCGCGTCACGTCGGCGTGCCCTGCCGCCGACAGGATGATATTCCCGGCGCGATCGACGATCGCGAATGCACCACCATGCGAATCGTCGTCAAGATCGTTCATAAGGCGTTCGGGAGGTAGCGTCTGGACGATCAGCACGATTGGCCTGCCACGGCCATCGAACGCCCAGGATGCAATGCGCAGCCGCTGCTCCCCCGTGATGACACCCGCGCGCGGTGGCATCCAGAGTACGCCATCGGGCACATGCGCCGGGTAAGCTGCCGCTGCGCGCACCATTGCCGCAACGTCTGGCCACGCCTGCGGCAGCTGCAACGGCAGTTGCGCAGCCTGCGCCGGCGGCAGCGCCGAACGGGACGTGACGTACAGCGACAATGTGACGAAGCGACCGTCGGCACCGATCATGTACACGGCGTTCGTCAGCGGTTGCGTTCTCATCATCCACCTGCTGCTCTCGAACACCCGTTCGCTCAACGCGAGCAACGGCCCATAATCGCTCGCGTGATGCGCGGGATCGACGATGGCCTTCAATGCATAGGCACGGTTCAATTCGTACTCATCGTGCATCAGCAAGCCGCGTTGCTCGGCAAACGCTCGCTCGATCTGTGGAGTCGGGCGCGCGCGCTCGTTCCATCCACCTTGCACCGTTGCCACTTGTTGCTTCAGCACCGCGCTGTTTTCCGACATGCGCACCAGCAGTTGCGACTTGACTGTGAGGAAGTGCGCGCGCAGCGCGGCCTGATAATCGCCGAATTCGCTACGCGCAACCGCGCCTGCGCACGCCAGCATGAAAATGCCGAGCACCGCCCCGCCGCCGTACAGCAGCCGGCGCTGATACCCGCGCATCCAGTGCGGATCGAATTGTCTGCGCATCGCAGGACGATTCGGACGGTACAACCATTCGCGGAGCCCGGGCATTCCGGTGTGGCTCAGTCGGTCGACCGACGATCGTCGCTTTCCGACGAATCGAGCGTGCCCTCGTACTTGATCAGGTCGGCATCGCGCGTGATGCCGAGCTTGCGCATAGCGGCTAGTTTCTGTGCGCTGATGGTCTTCTTGCTTCGACGGAGCCTGTCAGCGATTTCGGTAACCTTATAGCCTTCGCGGAACAGCCGGACGATCTCCGACTCCCGTTTCGTTAGTGTGGCCACGGCGCCGGTAGCCGTGTGTTCGAGAAGCGACGCGATCGTCGGCGACAAATAGTGGCCGTTCGAGTAAGCAGCGTGCACGGCGGCGACCATGTGCGAGATCGCGTCGGATTTGCTTGCAATGCAGTGGACGCCGAGTTGCTGCAGCGCGCGAAAGACCGCGGCGGAATTGAGCATAGTCACCGTCACGATTCGCAATTGCGGGTGGCGTCGCATCAGGAAAGCGATCAGCGACTGGCCGTCGCCAAATTGCCCGACCGGCATCACGTAGTCGAGCACGAGCACGTCACACGACGTCGCGTCCAGCCGGTCGATCAGTGCGGTTGTGTCCGACACGACAGCGACGACTTCGATCGTCGGCATACCTGTCAATCCCTGTGCGATGCCATACCCCGACACCGGATGGTCGTCCGCGACAATTACTCGAACCGAAAATTCGTCCATCTTGCAGCCGCGTTCAGGAATGAGGCGCGCGTTCACGCCATATTGGGTTGATTCGAGATGTATTACTCAAGCAGTATATCTCAATAACTTTCCTTACCCCGGAACGGTGACGATGTAGAGTCCGCTCCAGAGAGGTCGCGCGCCAGCACGGCGTGAACCCGAACCAGTTGTTCAATTGGCCAAAGCTGTACCGGGACGGGAGTCTGTCGGCGGTCAAGGCTGGAGAGGAAGTGGTCCCGGCATCGGAGCTTGCCGACGCACCCAAACAGATCCGCGAGCTGCAGCGGATGCTCGGCAAAAATGGTATGGACGCCTCCTCATCGCTTAATGAGGCGTCGTTCAACCAGGAGAACGCAAATGGAACCGACAGTCGTAGGCGTCGACATCGCCAAGCGGGTCTTCCAACTGCACTGGATCGCTGCGGGCACCGGCGAGGTGTTCGACAAGCAACTACGCCGCAGCGATTTTCTCGAGCACTTCGCCAATCGCGAGCCCCGTCTCATTGGCATGGAGGCATGCGGCGGCTCACAGAACTGGGCACGCCGTCTCACGGAGCCCGGCCACCAGGTCAAATTGATGCCAGGCAAACTGGTCAAAGCGTTCGTGACAGGAAACAAAGACGATGTCGCCGACGCTCGCGCAATCTGGGCGGCAGCACGACATCCAGGCGTGAAAACCGTCCCGGTGAAGACCGAGGCCCAGCAAGCGGTTCTGGCGCTGCATGGTATTCGACAGCAACTTGTTATATTTCGGCGCTCTCAATCTAACTGTCTGAGAGGCTTGCTCGGCGAGTACGGAGAGGTCATGGGCGTCGGACGCGCAGCAATGAATCGCGCTATGCCCGACCTGCTGCTACGCATCGAATTGCGTCTGCCGCGGGTCTTGATCGATTCCCTGCGGGAACAATGGCAACGCCTTGTCGATATCGACAAACAGATTACCCTCATCGAGCAGCGACTCCGCGCGTGGCTGCATGAAAACCCAGCCTGTAGAACGATTGCCGAAATCCCCGGCGTTGGGTTTCTGACCGCTACTGCTGCCGTGGCATCGATGGGCGATCCCAAAGCGTTTCGGTCCGGCCGAGAATTCGCGGCATGGCTGGGCCTCGTTCCCGCGCAGTTCGGAACTGGCGTCAAGGTCCGGCTGCTCGGCATCAGCAAGAGAGGTGACCGATATCTGCGTACGCTGATGATTCACGGTGCACGCAGTGTGTTGGCAAACGAAAAAGATCCCGGTCTATGGATTGACCAGATCAGAAAGCGGCAGCCGCCGAATGTCGTGATCGTTGCGTTGGCCAACAAAATGGCACGAACGATTTGGGCAGTGCTTGCACACGAGAGGCAGTACGAGAAGGCCCACGTCAGCGTCAAGCCGGCATGACTGGCCGCACCGCGTAGAAGATCAACGTTTTTAGGGGAAGAACCGTCGAGAGGTTGCGCGGGCGTTTTGCATGTGATGACGAACCAGGTAGGACCGTGACTCGCCAAGCCTGAACTGGTCGTAGAGTCTTGAGCTCGTCGGAGGAATGAGGCACGAGTCAGCGGATTTCATCGGGGCCCGCAGAGGCAGTACCGGCTGCAAAAAGGCCAGATATAGAGCTGCAACCCATCCTGTCCGTCAACGCACAAGAAAACCTGCACAAACGGGAGACGTTCATATAGACGACCAGTGAAGCTGGTTTGTGAAGTTCTCGGCGTGTCGCGCTCGAACGTATCGGCACGACTGTCGCGTCCGACGACGTGGCGCGATGGCCGTCAATCGCGGCAGACCGACGATGTGAGCGTGGTTGAGGAAATCCGCCGGGTCGTCGGCGATTTGCCCAGCTACGGCTATCGCCGGGCTTGGGGCTCGCTGCGCAATGAACGCATTGCTGCCGGACTTGGTGCCGTTCAATGCGAAGGGCGTCTATCGCATCATGCGAACTCATGGTCTGATGATGCAACGTCGTCCAACTCCGCCTCGGCCGCAACGTCGGCACGATGGCAAAGTTGCCGTGGCGCGCAGCAACCAGCGATGGTGTTCGGATGGCTTCGAGTTCCGCTGCGACAACGTCGAACCGTTGCGAGTGACGTTTGCGCTGGACTGCTGCGACCGCGAAGCGATGAGCTGGGCCGCTACGACAGCTGGCCACAGCGGCGACATCTGCGAGAGTGATGCTGGCTGCAGTGGAAAATCGGTTTGGCAACGAACTGCATACCGCGTCCGAAATCGAGTGGCTGAGCGACAACGGTTCGGGCTACACGGCCGATGGCACGCGCCGATTTGCTTTGCTCCGGGTCATGCATTGCAAAGTGCGCGTGCTCCCATGGAGGCGATAATGTTGGCGGCATTTCGATGTTCGACTTTGGTTTGCACGTTTCGCACGTAATATTTTGAGCGCAGGGCAAGCTTAGAGACTCGCCGACGACGGCGTGAAGGTGATCGTCAGCTTGTTGCTATATGTGCCCGGACGCTTCCACACTGACTGGAATGCCGGCGTCTCGAGTGTCAGCGGCGTTGGGGTGCAGACGACCGGCACCGAAATGCCCGGCAACGATACCGAGCGGCCGGCGCTGTTGTTCACCCCCTGGAGCCGCACCGTCTCGTTGTTCGGTAGCGCGATCTTCTTCCCTGCGTACGTCAGGCTCACGGTATAGTCGAGGCGCGATTCGTACGCGCCGCTCTTGTCGGATGCTAGCAGGACTGAATACTGGCCGTTGTCGCGGCGGTCAATCGTGAGACCGTCGCTCGCCGATACGTCGAACCACGTGCTCTGCGAGTTGTACCCATCATACAGGCACATGTCGACGTTCGAAGTGCCCGACATCCGGCTGCCGTTCGGCAGCTTCCGCAGCTTGAGGTCGACTGTGGGCGTCGTGCTCGTGAACTCCGGCAGATAAACCTGGATGTTGTTCTTGTCGGTGATGTTCAGCGTGATCGCCGCCCTGAAGATGCCGAGCGTCGGGGTCGCACTCGTGCTCCACTGTCTCAGGTTCAGCCGCAGATTCCCCTTCCACGTTCCGCCGGACGGGAGCTTCTTCAGCTCTGCGGCGGGAATCTTGACGAAGAGTGCACGCCCGTCCCACATGATGTCGTTGCAAGTCGCGACGGCGGCGGCCCGCGCCATTTCAATCGGCCTTCGGCCAGTCGACACGACCGTGGGGACGATGTTGCCGCTGCAATCCCGCTGACGTATGAATGCTTTTTCGCCCTGCAGGGTCAGCACAGCCGTCGCCCCGGTTTTCTCTTCCTTGAACGAAAGCTTGATGTCGGTCGACGTACCCGCCGTTTCCCATACCGGAGCGGTCGGACATGCACCGGTCGCCGTGTCAGTGGAAGATTGGCAAGTCCACGAATTACTCCCCCATTTTTCGGGGGCGCTCGAATCGTACCCCCCAGATGCCGCATCGAAGATCACGACGTCGCCCACCGGCATACCACGGTCGCGATCGGCTTGTGCCGTATCGTCACGCCCTGCCGGCTGCTGCATGACCGCTGATGCGTCGACCGACAGCACGCCCAGCATGGCCGCCAGGACGATTGCCCGGTGGCGAGTTCGATTGATATGAAGCATTTGAATGGCTGTTCCTTATGGTTTCGGAGTTGCGGGCGACAAGGCACTGCGCCTTCCGGCGCCCGCCCTGCGCGTCACTGCGACGAGTCGGCCACGCCCGAGGCCCGCTCCCGCATCGACATCACGTATCGATGCTCCAGCAGCTTGCGCACGCGGGCCTGCTTGCGCAGCGACTCCGGCAACGCATCCGGCCCGGCCACTTCGCAGCGCACCTTGCCCACCATCATCAGCACGTCCTGCTGACGCTTCACGTGCAGTGGGCACCGCATCAGCGTCGGACCATCCACGACGAACAGTTCGCTTTCCTTATTGTCCAGTTCAGCAATAAAACCGCCCTGACTGTCGATCAACGGCATCGCGCCGTTGAGAATCACGCCGTCCGACAGCGGCATGCCGCCTTTCGAGAATGCCTGGCCGACATAGGTGTAAGTCACCTTCGCGTCGACGTCTCGCAGCGCGAGCTGCCCCGGCACCATGAACAGCGTGCGCTTGCCGAGTCCCTCGGTCACGCTCGTCGCGCCCGCGGCCGCCTGCGCGCCGGCGTCGTTCACTTCGGTCGTCACGGGCGTGAAGGCGGACACCGGCAGCAGCGCGCGCTGACCGAACCCGACCTTGATCCGCGCGCTCGAATCGCTGCGCACCTCGGCCGCCATGCCGTTCGCATCGTCGCGCTTGCCAACCCTGACAGCGAATCCCGCGAGCGGATCCGACTGTGAAGCGGACGCGCCGAGGAATACGCCCTGTCGCGCCACCGCGAACGACGACGAATAGCTCGCCGTCACCGACGGATTGTTGCCGCCGCTGTCGCGGCTGTAGCTGTTCGCGACCGACCCGGCAACGTCGCCGTAGCGCCCCTTCCAGCGGCCTTGCGCGGTGCCCGTCAGGCTGTCGGTTCCGTATCCCGACAGGCCGAGCGCGAGTTCCCGGTAGGTGTCGCCCTGCCAGTTCCAGTTGCGGTCGAGCGTGTAGTTCGTCGTCGTACTGTTGCGATCCGTGCGCACGTCGACGCCCGCCGACGTGTAAGCGGACGCGCTCCCGGGTCGCATCGCGGGCTCCGCCATCGACAGCGTCACGCCGACATAGCCGCCGTACTCGCTGCGAGCACCGGTGTTGCGGTTCGCGTACGCGCCGATGCGCAGGTTCGCGCTGATCTTGCGCCACGTGACGGATCGCGACAGCGATGCCTGCAGCGCGCGCGACACCTGGTCTCCCTGACGGAACACGGGCGTTGACCATGGACGGTCCGGCGTGTCCGACTGCCAGTCCCGCGACCGCCCGACGCTCTTGTTGTACGTGTAGCCGAGCATTGCCGACCAGCTTCCGAGCGGAAACGACACGGTCGCGTTCAGCATGTCATAACAGCCAATGTCGCGATACGACACGGCCGGGCCATTGCACGCCGCGCCGCGCATCTGGTAGCGGTACACGCTCCACGACACGCCGTCGGCGAACGAAATCTGCTGCGTGTTGCCGCGCGAACCGTCGTTGCCGACGAAAAACGAACCGCCGGCGGAGAGCACGCCCAGCGGAAACGCATGGCGCCACTCCAGCGCCGTTTCGTTGTACACGTGCTGGCCGACAGTCGCGATGCCGCTCGTCAGCGCCATTTCCCGCAACAGCGGAATCCGCACACCGGCTGCCGCGGCCATGCCGTCGGGTGCATCCCGGTCGGACGGTCGGCCTGCCTGCGCGAACCATTGCGCGGTGCGCGAATTGATGCCGCCGCCGGTCTTCGTGAACGGCGTCGTCTGCGTGCGCACCTGCACGCCGTTCTCGAACACGCGCAGCGTCAGCGGATAGGTGCCTTCCGGAAAGCGCGACGTATCGAGTGCATTGACGCCGGCCTTCATGTAGATCGTACCCAGCAGCTCCTGCCCGCGATACGCATCGATACGCGAATCGCGCGGCAACAGCAGCGTGACCGGCGTGCCTTGCTGCGCGACTTCCGGATTCACATAGGCGAGCGTCGTGCCCACGCGCACGCCGTCGAGCGTGCCGACCGGCAGCATCGTGAACCCGAAGTTGCCGCCGAGCGCGCTCGCGAGGTTGCGGTTGTCCATCCGGCCGGCCTGCGCGTAGTGCTCGGTGCCGAGATCGTGACGGTAATAGAGATCCTGAAGCTGGACGTGGCTCTCCGATCCCCTCGAATAGCCCGTATGGGAAAAACTCCAGTTGCCGCCGATGAAGCTCTTCGGCGTGATGCCGAGCGCACCCGTGCCGGATACGGACACGCTTTCGTAGCCGCGCCCGCCCGACAGGTTGATCGTCTGCTGATGGATGAGCGCGTTTTCCGTCAGCGGCGACGGCTCGCGAAACCGCTGGTCGCGCGCTTCGGTGCTCACCCATTCGCGTGACAGGAACAGCTCGATGTTGCCGTCGCTTTCGTCGTAGATCACGGCCGCACTGTCCGTGTCGACGTACCCGCAGCCATTCACGCCCGCCTGCCCCGCGCAGGCGAGGTTGCCGTTGCGCGCCATCGGCTTCGACAGCGCGTCGCCGATCGTCGACATGTCCGCCACCGGCTTCACCTGCGAGCCGAGCGCCTGCAACACGCGCCCGGGATCGTCGAAACGCACCGTATCCAGCGTCACAAAGACGCGGAACAAGCCGAGCGACTTGCCGAGAAAACTGACGTTGACGCGTTCGTCGTGTCCCGCAATGATGTCCTCGAATCCCGGCGGCACGGCCGAAGCGGCCTGTGCGACGGACACGATGTCCGTCACGCACAGAACGCTCAGGCATGCGACGACGGTCTTCTTAAGATTAAATGGGATCATGCGGGAACACGGATTAATTGCTAAGGACTACTATTGAATAACTGGTGCGCCGTTCGGGCGCGCCAGTCGATACAACGAAGGCTTAGCTGCCCGATGCCGCACTCTGCGTGACGATCACGCTGACAAGCCCCTGGTAGCTGCCCGAAGCCGTGACGGCTGCGACGGTCTTCTGGCCGATCGACAGCGGCAGCACGTTAGAGCCCTGCGCCAGTTCGCCCGGGAACAGATCCGCGGTCTTCAGCGTCGCCGCCGTAGTGCTCAACTCGGTGTCGCCCAGCTTGACCGCAAGCGGGATTTCCGCCGCACCCGGGCTCGTCTGGTTCTTCAGCGACGGAGCGGTCGCGAGACGGATCTGCAAATCCTTCGCCTTGTCGTTCGTGAAGATCTTCGTGTTCACTACAGCGGCCTGCAGACCCGTGCCCGGCAGATATTGCATCTGCATGGTCGTCGGCAGTGTTGAGCCATCCGCCGACAGCATTTCGAGCGTCGTGTCCACGTTGGCGGTGACCGTAATGTCTTTCTGGACGGCGTAGGCCGACACCGACATCAGCGCCGCGGCAGCGATCGGAACGTATTTCAGCATGGGTTAGTCCTATTGATTAATTAAAGCAATGATAAGACCCGTTCGGGTCTGGTTATGCGCGCTCGGCGCGTTCATCGCGTCGACGGAATGCGAGGGCACAACCTTCTGCTGTACATCCGCCACTCCCTCAACTCGATATCGGATTCGCACATACGGTGCGGAATGCAGCCCTTCTAGCCTGTACTGCTGGTCCGGGTAGACGCTGCGGTCAAATTTCGTCCACTGGCAAGCAGCATCGTTCTTCTCGGACTGGCATGCACCAGCTTCGAGCAAACCGATGCGGACGTTGCCGGTATTCGTCAGCGTGCCATTCGACACGTCGAAATCAGGCACGGGGGTCTTCGGTAAAACACGAATGAGCGGTGCCCAGACGAGGCTGAAGTCCACCTTGCCGGACACATCACCCTTCACCTCGGAGTCGTCGTCGGATGGCGCCGCCACCGGCTGCAAGTAGACGCGATACAGCACCTCCTTCTGCGGCACGCCCAGCGGGATTACTCGCACGAGCCGCGTGCCACCCGCCGGCAACGCGAACTTGGCCGGCGAGATCACGATCGCGTCTTCGCCAGAGCTCATGCTGCTTTCTTCGCGCTCGTGGTCAGTCGCCGGATCGATCACGTGCTTCGCGATCACCTTCACGTACTGCGTCTGATCGGATTTAGAATAAATGCGCAACTCTGCAGCCAACCCGGTTGCCGCCCCGATCGACGCAGCCATCGGATAGACGAGCATATTCGCGCTGGCGACCGACGCGGCGACCGACATGGAGGCAGCAATCAGACATTTCGCATACGTACGGCGTTTCCATTCACCTATATTTTGCATTACGTATTAATTCAAGGTTTATCAGGCGGATTCACAGGCTTTCGCGGCGCGCCCGCATCTCCCGCGCTGCGAATCCGGCACGGCAAACGGAACACGTAGACTGCTCGACTGAGCGTTTTCACTGGCCCGAGGCGAGAGCCGCCGCTTCAGGACGGCCGGCTATCGCAACGCATTTCCCGATTAGAATTCCGTCCAGTCATTGGTTCTAGGGATATGAAGATCGAACATGGACCTCCGGCAGGTCAAAATCTGAATCACTGAAGTTTGAATCGGTTCGCGCTTCCGTCATCGATCAGATCAAGACACGTCGCACACCGGATCAGCTCGACGTCGCTTTCCACACCCAACTTCTTCATCGCGTTGATCCTCTGCGCACTGATCGTCTTCTTGCTTTTTTGCAATTTCTGTGCCATCTGCGTGATTGTCAACCCGGACAGATATAGCCGGATAACCTCAATCTCGCGTGGCGATAATGTCGACGCACGATTGTTTCCGTCGCTTTCGACAAATTCAAGCGAACGCTTGATCAAAGGCGACAAATAGTTCCCGCAACCGAAGCAAGAATGAATAGCAGTGACAATATGGCCAACGTCGTCGAACTTGCTGACGATGCACGCGACACCGCAATCGACAATCGATCGGATTATCACCGGATTCTCATGGGAGACCAGTGCAACAACCCCAACCTTCGAAAAGTTGCGCCGTAAATACCCGAGTAATGCGAGCCCTTCCATTTTCCCCTCGCCGCGCATCGCATAATCCACCAGAGCAACATCACACTGCATACGGGACAATGACTCGATTAGACAATCTGGGGTTCTGCATACCTTGACGAGTTCGATAGCGTTTGTATTTCTAGCGAGACACTCCATGCCCGCCAGAGTCAATGGCCTATCGTTGGCAAAGATTGTCCTTACTCCGAATTCTTTCATTATAAATGGACACCTACTCTCGAAGTACCGCGATTTACCTCGAACACTAAAACCTAGATTTCACGGTGGCGAACGAAAAAATAGATTACCTGAAGCATATTTTACAAATTGCTTCCGGATCTGAATATGGGACGAACGCTTGATCGCGAAGGCTCCGAATAGGAAAGGTCTTAGATTTGACAGAATCTGACAGTCCGACCTGACTCATCCCATCGACATGTACAAAAGTCTCCCCTCCCGCGTAGGCGAGAACAAACCGTCTTGGTGCGATGAGGTCGACGGAGCTTGTAAGCTTTCGGGGCGCCGCGTTACGCTCGGTTTTCTTGGGTGACCGCCTTGGCCCGGGAGCCCGTCGTGGACGGAACCGGATTTTTTGACCGGGATCCTCGCGACACACGCTTGAACAAGCGCGCTGGCCGTACTGGTAATCGTGGAGGAGACTTGGCTGGTCGTGGCTGCAGCATTTCGTGTGTCGAACGCCGACCCGCTTGCCGCCAGGTATCGACGACGGCGTAACCTCCTGGGTACCAGCGGACTGTCGGAGCGAAAATCGGTAGAACGGGAACGGGTACCATATCGACGTCGATTTCGAGCATCCGCGGCGCGAAGAGGTGATGCAGTACATCTACCGCAAGTACGGGCGCGATCGCGCTGCGCTGACGGCGGCCGTCACCACGTACAGGCCGCGCAGCGCGTTGCGCGAGGCCGGCAAGGCGCTAGGCGTCGATCCGGCGATCGTCGACCGCGTGGCGAAGCAACACCACTGGTTCGATTCACACGCGGACCTGCTGCAGCGTTTTGCAGAGGCCGGTCTGGATCCCGAGGCACCCCTCAATCAGCGGAGGGCAGGGTTCGCGGCCAGCTGCTCGGCTGGCCGGCCGCATCGAGCTCGCGCGCGCGGTGCGCCAGTTCGTCGACGTCGCGGATCTCGCGCGGCGGGCGCAGCTCGACCGGCACGACCTGCAGGTGCTCGCGCGCGCGAACGCGCTGCGCTCGCTCGCCGGCGGCAACCGGCGTGCCGCGCTCTGGCTGGCGGCCGCGGCCGTGCCCGATCGCGATCTCCTGCGCGGCACCGAGCGCGACGACGCGGTGCCGGCGCTGCCGCAGGCGTCCGAAGGCAAGGAGATCGTGACGGACTACAACGCCATGGGCTTCACGCTCGGCCGGCACCCGATTGCGCTGCTGCGCGATCGCCTGCAACCCGCCGACCAGTTGGTGACGCTGCGTAGCGGGCAGCTCGCTCGCCCATGCGGCCTGGCGACGGTGCGTCAACGCCCGGGCACGGCCAACGGCCTGCTGGAGAAGTTCCGGAGGGAGGGCGCTCGGCGCCGCGCTACTCGCCGTCTACGGCGTATGACAGGCAGAGGGAAAGGTCCGGCATCTGATTGCGAGCAAGCTCGTCGACAGGACCGAGTTGCTCTGTGCGCTGCCGACGACGTCGCGGGAGTTTTGCTGATTCTCCGGCTCGAGCGCGGACTACTTGCTACGTGTAAATGTCCTTCCGTTGTACCGGTTCCGGCGAAGTGGTTTAGTGCGGGGCCGCCGGTGCTGAATCAGTCGACGCCGGGTTGGCGGATGCCGGATGGCAGACTTGATTGACGGTTGTCGTTTCGAACCGAACCACGCCCTCTCGGGGTACAAATTGGGCGACCTGGCGGGCTGGGTCGAAAACCGCACATCCGGTGCTGGCGCACGTAATCGAAAAGCCAGCGTAGCGCATGGTCGCGCTACCGATCGCGCGTTCGATCAATACCGGCTTGTACTTTGGAACCGGCAACTGCGCCGGATCACACGACGTCATCGCCTGGCGCTGCTCCCGCGCAGCATCCACGCCATTCGACTCCGCGTATACCTGCAACAGGAGAAAGGCAATCACGCTAAACGCCGCCCCCATGGCGATCATCAACACGCGCGTGACACCGCGTTCAAGCCATTCAGGCAACGTGGATTTCGCCGCCGACCGCTTTTTTGCGGCGATTCCTTTCCGGTCCCGGCGCTGCTGCAGTTTGGTGGCGATCAGGCGATTCAACCCATAGACCGGCACAGAGGTGGCCTCACTCGTTCGAACAGTTTTCTGAGATTTTTAAGTGGAGCGGCCGAGGCAATCATGCTGCCGATTTGATCGCAGGCAGCGTCGCGAAGTATGCCTCATCCGGCGTCTGATCCGCCAGGCTCGAATGGGGCCTTTTCCAG
>NZ_JAIZRQ010000016.1:0-2359 GCF_020419685.1 Burkholderia sp. AU33545
AAGGGGTGACGGCGTACCTTTTGTATAATGGGTCAGCGACTTACGTTCAGTAGCAAGCTTAACCGTATAGGGCAGGCGTAGCGAAAGCGAGTCCGAATAGGGCGTTCAGTTGCTGGGCGTAGACCCGAAACCAAGTGATCTATCCATGGCCAGGATGAAGGTGCGGTAACACGTACTGGAGGTCCGAACCCACTAACGTTGAAAAGTTAGGGGATGAGCTGTGGATAGGGGTGAAAGGCTAAACAAACTTGGAAATAGCTGGTTCTCTCCGAAAACTATTTAGGTAGTGCCTCGTGTCTCACCTTCGGGGGTAGAGCACTGTCATGGTTGGGGGGTCTATTGCAGATTACCCCGCCATAGCAAACTCCGAATACCGAAGAGTGCAATCACGGGAGACAGACATCGGGTGCTAACGTCCGGTGTCAAGAGGGAAACAACCCAGACCGCCAGCTAAGGTCCCCAAATATAGCTAAGTGGGAAACGAAGTGGGAAGGCTAAAACAGTCAGGAGGTTGGCTTAGAAGCAGCCACCCTTTAAAGAAAGCGTAATAGCTCACTGATCGAGTCGTCCTGCGCGGAAGATGTAACGGGGCTAAGCTATATACCGAAGCTGCGGATGCGTGCTTTGCACGCATGGTAGGAGAGCGTTCCGTAAGCCTGCGAAGGTGCCTTGTAAAGGGTGCTGGAGGTATCGGAAGTGCGAATGCTGACATGAGTAGCGATAAAGGGGGTGAAAGGCCCCCTCGCCGTAAGCCCAAGGTTTCCTACGCAACGTTCATCGGCGTAGGGTGAGTCGGCCCCTAAGGCGAGGCAGAAATGCGTAGCTGATGGGAAGCAGGTCAATATTCCTGCACCATTGTTAGATGCGATGGGGGGACGGATCGCGGAAGGTTGTCCGGGTGTTGGAAGTCCCGGTCGCTGCATTGGAGAAGGCACTTAGGCAAATCCGGGTGCGTAATTCAAGGGTGTGGCGCGAGCTTCTTCGGAAGCGAAGCAATTGGAAGTGGTTCCAAGAAAAGCCTCTAAGCTTCAGTCTAACGATGACCGTACCGCAAACCGACACAGGTGGGCGAGATGAGTATTCTAAGGCGCTTGAGAGAACTCGGGAGAAGGAACTCGGCAAATTGGTACCGTAACTTCGGGATAAGGTACGCCCTTGTAGCTTGACTGGCCTGCGCCAGGAGGGTGAAGGGGTTGCAATAAACTGGTGGCTGCGACTGTTTAATAAAAACACAGCACTCTGCAAACACGAAAGTGGACGTATAGGGTGTGACGCCTGCCCGGTGCCGGAAGATTAAATGATGGGGTGCAAGCTCTTGATTGAAGTCCCGGTAAACGGCGGCCGTAACTATAACGGTCCTAAGGTAGCGAAATTCCTTGTCGGGTAAGTTCCGACCTGCACGAATGGCGTAACGATGGCCACACTGTCTCCTCCCGAGACTCAGCGAAGTTGAAGTGTTTGTGATGATGCAATCTACCCGCGGCTAGACGGAAAGACCCCATGAACCTTTACTGTAGCTTTGCATTGGACTTTGAACCGATCTGTGTAGGATAGGTGGGAGGCTATGAAACCGGAACGCTAGTTTCGGTGGAGCCGTCCTTGAAATACCACCCTGGTTTGTTTGAGGTTCTAACCTTGGCCCGTGATCCGGGTCGGGGACAGTGCATGGTAGGCAGTTTGACTGGGGCGGTCTCCTCCCAAAGCGTAACGGAGGAGTACGAAGGTACGCTAGGTACGGTCGGAAATCGTGCTGATAGTGCAATGGCATAAGCGTGCTTAACTGCGAGACCGACAAGTCGAGCAGGTGCGAAAGCAGGTCATAGTGATCCGGTGGTTCTGTATGGAAGGGCCATCGCTCAACGGATAAAAGGTACTCTGGGGATAACAGGCTGATACCGCCCAAGAGTTCATATCGACGGCGGTGTTTGGCACCTCGATGTCGGCTCATCTCATCCTGGGGCTGTAGCCGGTCCCAAGGGTATGGCTGTTCGCCATTTAAAGAGGTACGTGAGCTGGGTTTAAAACGTCGTGAGACAGTTTGGTCCCTATCTGCCGTGGGCGTTGGATATTTGAAGGGGGCTGCTCCTAGTACGAGAGGACCGGAGTGGACGAACCTCTGGTGTACCGGTTGTCACGCCAGTGGCATCGCCGGGTAGCTATGTTCGGAAGAGATAACCGCTGAAAGCATCTAAGCGGGAAACTCGCCTTAAGATGAGATATCCCTGGGGACTAGATCCCCTTGAAGGGTCGTTCGAGACCAGGACGTTGATAGGTCAGGTGTGTAAGCGCAGTAATGCGTTCAGCTAACTGATACTAATTGCCCGTAAGGCTTGATCCTATAACAAGTCTGTCTCGCGCT
>NZ_JAIZRQ010000017.1:0-1362 GCF_020419685.1 Burkholderia sp. AU33545
ACGCGATCAACGGCTCCCAACTCTTCGCGACCAATTCCATCGTGGATTCGCTGTCGACGACGGTGTCGTCGTCCAGCAGCGCGATCTCGTCGCTGTCGACCGGCATCACTTCGTTGTCGACGGGGCTCAGCTCGACCGATAGCTCGGTGGCATCGCTCTCGACCTCCACATCGACCGGTCTCTCGTCGGCAACCAGCTCGATTTCGTCGCTCTCGACGTCGACCTCGACCGGCATCAGCTCGTTGTCCACGGGTCTGAGCTCGACCGACAGCTCGGTGGCTTCGCTCTCGACCTCCACGTCGACCGGCCTGTCGTCGGCAACCAGCTCGATCAGCTCGCTCTCCACGTCGACTTCGACCGGCATCAGCTCGTTGTCCACGGGCCTCAGCTCGACCGACAGCTCGGTGGCTTCGCTGTCGACTTCCACGTCGACGGGCCTCTCGTCGGCAACCAGCTCCATCAGCTCGCTGTCCACCTCGACTTCGACCGGCATCAGCTCGTTGTCCACGGGCCTCAGCTCGACCGATAGTTCGGTGGCTTCGCTCTCGACCTCCACGTCGACCGGCCTCTCGTCAGCAACCAGCTCGATCAGCTCGCTGTCCACGTCGACCTCGACCGGTATCAGCTCGTTGTCCACGGGCCTCAGCTCGACCGATAGCTCGGTGGCTTCGCTGTCGACCTCCACGTCGACGGGCCTCTCGTCGGCAACTAGCTCGATCTCGTCGCTCTCGACGTCGACCTCGACCGGCCTGTCGTCGGCAACCAGCTCGATCTCGTCGCTGTCCACGTCGACTTCGACCGGCATTAACTCGTTGTCCACGGGTCTGAGCTCGACCGACAGCTCGGTGGCGTCGCTGTCGACCTCCACGTCGACCGGCCTCTCGTCGGCAACCAGCTCGATTTCGTCGCTGTCCACGTCGACCTCGACCGGCATCAACTCGCTGTCCACGGGTCTCAGCTCGACCGACAGCTCGGTGGCATCGCTGTCGACCTCCACGTCGACCGGCCTGTCGTCGGCAACCAGCTCGATTTCGTCGCTGTCCACGTCGACCTCGACGGGTATCAACTCGCTGTCCACGGGCCTCAGCTCGACCGACAGCTCGGTGGCTTCGCTCTCGACCTCCACGTCGACGGGCCTCTCGTCGGCAACTAGCTCGATCTCGTCGCTCTCGACGTCGACCTCGACCGGCCTGTCGTCGGCAACCAGCTCGATCAGCTCGCTCTCGACGTCGACCTCGACCGGCATTAACTCGTTGTCCACGGGTCTGAGCTCGACCGACAGCTCGGTGGCGTCGCTGTCGACCTCCACGTCGACCGGCCTCTCGTCGGCAACCAGCTCGATTTCGTCGCTGTCCACGTCGA
>NZ_JAIZRQ010000018.1:0-1316 GCF_020419685.1 Burkholderia sp. AU33545
CGGGTCTACGCCCAGCAACTGAACGCCCTATTCGGACTCGCTTTCGCTACGCCTGCCCTATACGGTTAAGCTTGCTACTGAACGTAAGTCGCTGACCCATTATACAAAAGGTACGCCGTCACCCCTTTCGAGGCTCCGACTGTTTGTATGCATGCGGTTTCAGGATCTATTTCACTCCCCTCCCGGGGTTCTTTTCGCCTTTCCCTCACGGTACTGGTTCACTATCGGTCGATCACGAGTATTTAGCCTTGGAGGATGGTCCCCCCATCTTCAGACAGGATTTCACGTGTCCCGCCCTACTTGTCGCACACCTAGTTCTTTCATACTGTTTTCGCCTACAGGGCTATCACCTGCTATGGCCGCACTTTCCAGAGCGTTCGGCTAACAATACAAATAAAGAGTGCAAGGCTCATCCCATTTCGCTCGCCACTACTTTGGGAATCTCGGTTGATTTCTTTTCCTGCGGTTACTTAGATGTTTCAGTTCACCGCGTTCGCTTCACATGGCCTATGTATTCAGCCATGGATACTCCAAAAGGAGTGGGTTTCCCCATTCGGACATCTACGGATCAAAGCTCGTTTGCCAGCTCCCCGTAGCTTTTCGCAGGCTACCGCGTCCTTCATCGCCTGTGATCGCCAAGGCATCCACCACATGCACTTGTTCGCTTGACCCTATAACGAGTCTGTCTCGTTACAGGTTGAGTTCTCGCGTTGTGCCGTATTCCAAAATCGAGTCGAACATAGAGTTCGAATCATCTTGAGATACATCGATACAATCACAACCCGGATAGTTTCCACGTCCATCTCAAGACGCTTCCGCTATCCAAATTACTTACTTCTTCCAGATTGTTAAAGAACGACAGCCGATACATACTACGTATCCTCTGACTGGCTCAATCGCCAATGCAAAATTCTCGGTTCAGTGTCTGAACCAAGCCCTTAGCGTTGGTGATTGGTGGAGGCAGACGGGATCGAACCGACGACCCCCTGCTTGCAAAGCAGGTGCTCTCCCAGCTGAGCTATGCCCCCATGAGTACAGATTTGCCTCAGGTGTTACCGCCAGACAATGGTGGGTCTGGTTGGATTCGAACCAACGACCCCCGCCTTATCAAGACGGTGCTCTAACCGACTGAGCTACAGACCCCTGAGTCTGTCTTTAAATTTACAGCCGATAAGCGTGAGCGCTCAACTTTGCGAGAAGCTCTGGAAAGGAGGTGATCCAGCCGCACCTTCCGATACGGCTACCTTGTTACGACTTCACCCCAGTCATGAATCCTACCGTGGTGACCGTCCTCCTTGCGGTTAGACTAGCCACTT
>NZ_JAIZRQ010000019.1:0-933 GCF_020419685.1 Burkholderia sp. AU33545
GACACTGGAGAATGATTTTTTAGAAGGTGCGCTCACCAAGGCGGGATTGCTGAGCGCAAAACGATGATCGACCGTACGCATGCGCTGCCGGTTTCGCAACAGACGCGACTGGTCGGCATCGCGAGATCGAGTGCGTATTAGCGGCCGCAGCCGGTCAGCGAAACCGATTTGTTGTTGATGCGGCGAATCGACGAACTGCACATGGAGTTCCCGTTTGCCGGGGCACGGATGCTGGCGCGCCTGTTGCGTCGGGAGGGCCATGAAGTCGGCCGCCGTCGCGTACGCACGTTGATGAAGCGCATGGGCGTGGAGGTGCTGTACTGCAAGCCGAACACAAGCCGCCGCAACGCGCAGCACAAGATCTGGCCGTACTTGCTGCGCGGCATGAAGATCGCGCGGGCCAACCAGGTGTTCGCCCTCGACACGACCTACATTCCGATGGCGCGAGGCTTCGTGTACCTGACGGCGGTGGTGGACTGGGCGAGCCGCAAGATTCTCGCGCACCGGGTTGCCATCACGCTGGAAGCCACGCATGCCGTCGAGGCACTGGAAGAAGCGTTCGCCCGCTACGGGCTGCCCGACATCGTGAACACCGATCAAGGCAGCCAGTTCACGGCGGGCGCGTTCACCGAGGCCGTACTGGGTCGAGGCGTGCGGCTGTCGATGGACGGCAAAGGGGCTTGGCGTGACAACGTGTTCGTCGAGCGCGTATGGCGCAGCATCAAGTACGAAGAGATTTATCTGCGGGCCTACGAGTCGGTCAGCCATGCCCGGCGCTCCATCGGCGACTACATCGAGCTGTACAACTGGAAAAGGCCCCATTCGAGCCTGGCGGATCAGACGCCGGATGAGGCATACTTCGCGACGCTGCCTGCGATCAAATCGGCAGCATGATTGCCTCGGCCGCTCCACTTAAAAATCTCAGAAAACTGT